>NZ_BCRJ01000118.1 GCF_001552535.1 Nocardioides jensenii JCM 1364 = NBRC 14755
CCGCGCGGCAGCTGGGCGGCCGCGGCCGCGAGCTCGGCCCCGCGGACCTCGGTCAGGTGCTCGACGGCCGCCAGCACCAGGTCGTTCTTGGTCGGGAAGTGATGCAGCTGGGCGCCGCGGCTGACCCCGGCGCGCTGTGAGACCAACGTGGTGGACGTGCCGCTGAAACCGGCCTCGACCAGGCACTCGACCGTTGCCTCGAGCAGCCGCTGGCGCATGGCGCGCGAGCGTTCCTCCTGCGGGACGCGAGCGGGAGTGGTGGTCACGTCACCCAGCGTGCCCCAGCACGAACAAACAGTCAAGCCTGACTTTTAATCAGGCGAACGAACTCAGGCGGACTGCCAGAGCCCCATGATGTTGCCCTCGACGTCCTTGAAGTACGCCGCGAACCCCATGTCGCCGACGGCCTGCTTGCCCAGCACGGTCGACCCGCCGAGCGACTCGATCTTGGCCAGCGCCACGTCGATGTCGGGCACGTCGATCACGATGATCGGGCCCTCGGTCGGGCTCTCGCGCCGCATCAGACCGCCATTGACGAACCCCGGCTCGGTCGGCCCGGTCTCCCCGGAGGGGCCGGTGGTGGCGAGCGTGTAGGACATCTCCGGGATGTCGAGCAGCTCCCAGCCGAAGGCCTCGGCGTAGAAGGCCTTGGCACGATCGCTCTCGCCGTACGGAATCTCGAAATGCACCACGCGTCCGGTCATGTCTTCAGACAGTACGCGACACTCGGTGCATGACGAAGACGATTCTGATCACCGGCGCCAGCTCCGGACTCGGCGCCGAGATGGCCCGACAGTTCGGCCACCTCGGCCACGACCTCGCCCTGTGCGCGCGACGTCTCGACAAGCTCGAGGAGCTGCGCACCGAGATCCTCGCCAAGCACCCCGGGCGCCGTGTGGAGATCCGCCAGCTCGACGTCACCGACGATGACCAGGTCTTCGAGGTCTTCCGCGGGTTCGCCACCGACTTCGGCACCATCGACCGCGTCGTGATCAACGCCGGCCTCGGCAAGGGCGCCCCCTTGGGCACCGGTCGGTACGACGCCAACCGGGAGACCGCGATGACCAACTTCGTCGCCGCGCTGGCCCAGTCCGAGGCGGCGATGGAGATCTTCCGTGCCCAGAACGCCGGTCATTTCGTGATGATCTCGTCGATGTCGGCGATGCGCGGCATGCCGAAGTCGATGACGACGTACGCCGCAACGAAGGCTGGGGCGGCGCATCTGGCCGAGGGGTTGCGCACCGAGCTGCACGGCAAGCCGATCAAGGTCTCGGTGATCTATCCCGGGTTCATCGCCTCGGAGATGAACGAGAAGGCCGAGCACAAGAACCCGCTCCAGGTCTCGACGGTCAAGGGCGTGAAGGCGATCGTGCACGCCATCGAGAAGGAGAAGGACTCAGCCTGCGTGCCGCCGCTGCCGTGGGCGCCGATGAGCGTGGTGATGAAGCACGCTCCCCTGCCGGTGCTCAAGCGCCTGATCTGACCGCGGGGTCCGCCAGGGCTCCCCTGACCCGGCGACACGCCGGGCGTACGGCGTGTCGCGGGCGACGACTGTCCCGTACGGACCTCTCAGTTGACCTTCTCGACGCTCCCGAGCCACTCGGCCACGTCGTTGTAGATCTGCGCGTACTGCTTGTAGGAGTACGGCGCGGCGGTGTACCAGGGGTAGACCTGACCGGCCTTCGCCGCGGGGAGACGGGACCAGGTCGGGATCTTGGCGACCTCGTCCGCGGTGCCGGGTGCCTCGCGCGCGTCGTAGATGATGACGTCGGCGTCGTACTTGCCGGCCTGCTCCCAGCTGAGCTGCTCGAAGAACCCGCCGGTGGCCTGGTCGGCGTTCACCTCGACGAACTCGACGCCGGCCTCGGCCAGGGTCTGGATCTCCGGGAAGTTCTCCGGCGAGGCGACGTAGAAGTCCTCCTTGCTGCGTGAGGCCAGCAGCACCTTGATGCCCTGCTTGTCCTTCGCCGCCGCCTTCACCCGCGCCAGCGCCTTGTCGTACGCCGCCTTGTCGGCCGCGAGCGCGTCACTGTCGGTGTCGGCGCCCAGCTTGCCGGCCAGCTCGACGAAGGTCTCGATCGCGGCATCGGTGTCCGGGATGCCCTGCCCGGTGAGGCCGAGTGTCGGTGCGGCTTCGAAGATCTGCTTGGACTGCTCGGTCGGGACGTACCAGAGGCTCTTGCCGTCCATGCTGAAGTCGATCAGCAGGTCGGGCTGCATCACGGCGTACCGCTGCGCGTCGAACTCGCCGTACGTCTTGCCGAGCACGTCGACCTGTGAGGTGTCGATCGACCCGGCCTGGTAGGTGAGCTTGCCGTCGACGTCGCCGAGCTCGCCGTAGACACCGTCGACCTTGTAGCCGGCGTCCCACAGGGCGGCCGCGACGCTGCTCTGCGCGACGACCTTGGTGGGCACCGTGTCCAGGTCGATGTCCTTCCCGCGGGCGTCGGTGTAGGTGAAGGGCCCTTCGACGGCGAGGTTCTCGTTCTTGTCCTTGGCGCCCTCGTTGAGGTCACCGCCCTCACCACAGGCGGTGAGTGCCAGCAACCCGGCAGCCACCAGGGCTCCGGTGACGCCGAGGCGCCTATGCCTGCGCTGGAACATGGTTCTTCTCCTCATCTGTCGAGCCGGTCACCCGGACCGGTCGATGCTTGGGCACCACGAGCGGGGTGCCGGACTCCGGGTCGTCGATGACCCGACATTCGAGACCGAAGACCTCGCGCACGAGGCTCTCGGTGATGACATCGCTCGGGTGGCCCTCGGCCACCACGGCGCCGTCCTTCATGGCGACGATGTGGGTGGCGTAGCGACAGGCCATGTTGAGGTCGTGCAGCACCGCGACCAGGGTGTAGCCGCGGTGCGCCTGCAGCCCCGCGCACAGGTCCAGGACGTCGACCTGGTGGGCGATGTCGAGATAGGTCGTGGGCTCGTCGAGCAGCAGGATCTCGGTCTGCTGGGCCAACGCCATCGCCAACCACACGCGCTGCCGTTGCCCGCCCGAGAGCTCATCGACGAAGCGGGGGGCCAGATCGGTGATGCCGGTGGCGGCCAGTGCCTCCACCACGGCGGTCTCGTCCTCGCGCGCCCACTGACGAAGCAGCTTCTGGTGCGGGAAGCGCCCTCGGGAGACCAGGTCGACGACCGTGATCCCCTCCGGGGCGACCTGCACCTGCGGGAGCAGACCGAGGCGTCGGGCCACCTCCTTGGTGGGGTACGCCGTGATCAGCTCGCCGTCGAGGAAGACCGACCCGGAGCGAGGTCTCAGGAGCCGGGCCAGACCGCGCAACAGGGTGGACTTGCCGCACCCGTTGGCGCCGACGATGACGGTGAACGATCCGTCCGGGATCGCCACCGACAGGTCGTCGGTGATGGTGCGCGCGTCGTAGCCCAGGGTGATGCCCTGCGCGTGCAGTCGTTGACCGTTCACGTGGCGATCCTTCATCTGCGATCCTTCCGCCATTCGCGGGTCAGCAGCCAGACCAGGTAGAGGCCGCCGACGACTCCGGTGAGCACCCCGACGGGCACCTGGCGGGGCACGAAGAGCTCGCGACCGGCCAGGTCGGCCAGGCAGAGCAGGCTCGCGCCCACCAGCGCGGACGGGACCAGGTTGGGCCCGGGCACCTTGGTGAGGCGCCGGGCGATCTGTGGTGAGGGCAGGGCGATGAAGGCGATCGGGCCGGCGGCGGCCACGGCCACCCCGGCCAGGCCGACGCCGATCGCCACGCACAGCACCCGGGACCGCTCGATCGAGAGCCCGAGGGCGGCGGCACTGTCGTCGGAGAGCTCACCCATGCGCAGGTCGCGGCTCATGCGGAGCGCGAGGACGCTCAGCACGAGCAGGGCCGGCGCGAGCAGCTGCACGTGACCCCATCCGCGACCGGCCAGGTTGCCGATCAGCCAGACCGCGGCCGACTGGGCGTCGTACAAGGTGGAGCGGGTGATCAGGAAGTGGTTCACCGAGAGCAGCAGGGCGCCGACACCGATGCCCATCAGCACCAGACGGAAGCCGTTGGAGCCGCGGTGCATGGCCAGGAGGTAGACCACGGCGGCCGTGATCGCACCGCCGGCCCCGGCGCCGACGGAGGTCAGCACGCCCGACCCACCGAGCATCAGCATGACTACCAGGGCACCGGTCGCGGCGCCCGTGTCGAAGCCGATCACGTCCGGGCTGCCCAACGGGTTGCGGGTCAGGGTCTGGAAGATGGCGCCGGACATGGCCAGGGCAGCGCCCACCATCAACGCGGTGAGGGCGCGCGGCAGGCGCAGGTCGCTGATGATGTACTCCTCGGCCGGCGTGCCCTCGGAGAAGACGGCACGCACCACCTGGTCGATGCTGACCGTGTAGTAGCCCAGCAGCAGCGCGGCCAGCAGCGAGCCGACGGTGACCACACCGAGCAGCGCCGTGACCACCACCGACCGTCGTTCGACGCGCAGCGACACCGCTCCCCCGCGGAACACGGCGGTACGGCCCGCCCCCTGCGCCAGCACGCTCACAGCTGCGCCAGCTTCCGGCGGCGTACGACGAACACGAAGACCGGCACCCCGATCACCGCGGTCATGATGCCGACCTGGAGCTCGCCGGAGGGGGCCACCACCCGGCCGACGACGTCGGCGGCGAGCAGCAGGATCGCGGCGAAGACCATCGAGAACGGCAGCAGCCAGCGCTGGTCCGGCCCGACGACGGCGCGCGCCAGGTGGGGCACGGTCAGGCCCACGAAGCCGATCGGTCCGGTGACGGCGGTGGCCGCCCCGCACAGGCACGTGATCGCCACCGCCGTGGCGACCCGCGTGCGCACCGCCGCCACGCCCAGGGCACGACTGGTGTCGTCACCGAGGGCGACCGCGTTCAGCGCGCCCGAGAGCAGCAGGGCCAGCAGGGTGCCGGCCCCCAGGAACGGCAGGGCCGCCATCAGGACGTCGAGGTCCCGGTTGACCAGGGTGCCGACCACCCAGAAGCGGAAGGCGTCGTAGGTCTGCTGGTTGAGCATCGTCAGCCCGTTGACGTAGGAGGTCAGCACGGCGGTGACCGCGGCCCCGGCCAGCACCAGCCGCACCGGGCTCATTGCCGAGCGCGACCCGGATCCGAGCACGTAGACGGCGACCGAGGCGAGCGCGGCGCCGAGCAGCGAGAGCCACAGGTACTGCGAGGGGGCGGTCAGGCCGAGCAACGTGATGCCGGTGACCACGGCGGCGGCAGATCCGGCGGTGACCCCGAGCAGACCGGGGTCGGCCAACGGGTTGCGGGTCAGCGCCTGCATGAGCGCCCCGGCCAGGCCCAGCGCGGCGCCGACGCAGACCCCGACGAGGGTGCGGTCGAAGCGCAGCCCTCGGACGATCGAGCCGGCCTCGGTGTCCGTCTCGTGCCAGAGCTCGTGCCACGCCGTGCCGAAGGAGAGCGTCTCGGAGCCGACGGCCAGGCTGCTCATCGCGACCAGGGCGAGCACCCCGACGCTGACCAGGAGGAGCCCGCCGCGGCCGAGCGGTCCGGCGACGGTCCCGGCGGTGACCGAGCGTTCGCCGGCAGCGACCGGTGACGGCACAGGCCTCGACGGCACGGACATGGAACTCCTCGGACAGGACGGTTGCCACGCGACGCAGGCACCCGAGACCGCGCAACAAAGGGCAGCCTAACCTAAGCCTCTGTGGGGCTGTCCAGCGTGGGCCTGCCCACCACTCAGGGGTGGGGGAACCGCAGGTCCAGCATCTCGGCGAACCGGGGCGAGATGATCGTGGTCCAGCTCAGCGACAGGTGCGCCTTGTCCCGGAAGGTCACGACGTCTCCGACGACCAGCGGGCAGCGATCGTCGACGCAGATCAGGTCCGTGGTCGGCACGTAGTCGGCGCCGGTGCCCCTGACTGCATCGCGGGTGATCGGGTTCGAGTGGATCTCGAGGCTGTCGGCCCGCGCCGTGCAGGCCTCCATCGACGCGTCGACGTCGGTCACACAGTCCTGCGGCTCCCACGGGATCTTGGGGATGTCGCCGAGCACCTTGATGTTCGGGGTGATCGTGGCGAGGTCCTCGACGGTCGCGCGCACACCGGTCGCCCAGTCCTCGTCCGGCGTCGAGGAGTCCATGAACAACATGCCGCGGTGGGCCAGGACGATCGCGTCGGGCTGGATCTCCTCGATCTGGCCGCGTGCCCAGTCCCGGAACTCCGGGCAGGTCGGGAACGCCTCGCCCTTGTTGGTCTGGGGTACGTCGTAGGGCGCGCAGCCGACCTTGACCAGGGGGATCACCTTGAAGCCCTGCTTCTTGCCTGCCGCGTCGAGGGCGGGCATCCACATGCCGGCGTGCGAGTCGCCGTACATCACGACCGTCCTGTCGGCATCGACGTCGCCCGCGGGGCAGATCTTGGTCGTGGTGTCGTCGAAGCTGGCGTAGCAGGGGAACGGCTCCTGCCAGATGTCACGGCCCAGATGATCGACGTTGACCAGGTCGGGTGGCAGCGGGGCGCCGTCGTCGGCCAGCTGCAGTGAGTGACGCAGCGCCTTGGTGATGTTGCGCGGCTTCGCCTCCTGCAGCGCCTCGGGGTGCTCCTGGTAGTAGCGCTGAGCCTCCTGACGGCTCTGGGCCAGCTCGGCCTCGCCGTACTGGTTGGAGGCCATCGCGGTGCCGGCGACCAGCGCCAGCGACACCGGCCACAGCACCAGCGACCACCGGCCGCGCACCATCGGCACCTTGCCGTGCTGGAACGGCTGCTCGACCAGGAAGTAGCTCAGCTCGGACAGTGCCAGCGTGATCAGCAGCAGCAGCGCGGTGCCGGCCAGCCCCTCGGGAACGTGCTTGTCCCCCACGATCAGCACGGGCCAGTGCCACAGGTAGATCGAGAAGGAGAGATCGCCGATGTGGCGCAGTGGCTGGAGCCCGAGCAGCTTGCTGGGGCCCACCTCACGGCCGGTGCCGGCGGCGAGCAGGGCCGCTGTGCCGAGCACGGGGACCAGGGCCAGCCACCCGGGGAACGGGGTCCGCTCGGTGAAGGTCAACGAGGCCAGCAGGACCAGGCCGAGGCCGACCACGAAGAGGGTGACCCGCTGCCCGTCGCGCAGCCGGTTCAGCACCGGCGTGAGTACGGCGACCAGGGCGCCCGACGCGAGCTCGAACGCGCGGGCCACGGACGAGAAGTAGGCGTCCACCGGCGCCTGGTTGGTCTGCCAGATCGACCAGACCAGGGAGACCAGCCAGATCAGGGCCAGCGCACCGAAGATGGTGCGGCGTGAGCTGCGCAGGAAGACCAACAGTATGAGCAACAGCGGCCAGACCAGGTAGAACTGCTCCTCGACCGCCAGTGACCAGTAGTGCTGCACCGGCGACGGGTCCTGGCTGGCGAAGTAGTCGGTGCCGATGTCGGCGAAGTGCACGTTGGCCAGGAAGATCGCCGACCACAGAGCGTCGTCGGCCACCACCTTGAGCCGGGTCAGCGGCTCGGTGAGTGCGACGAACACGGTGACCGCGACCAGCACGACCGTCGCGGCCGGCAGGATCCGGCGGGCCCGGCGGGCGTAGAAGCCCGGAATGCTGATCCGCCCCGACCGCTCGGACTCGTTGATCAGCAGACCGGTGATCAGGAAGCCGGAGAGGACGAAGAAGACGTCGACACCGACGAAGCCGCCGTCGAAGAACGGGAAGTGGCTGTGCGCCAGGACCACCAGGCCGACCGCGATGGCTCGCAGCCCCTGGATGTCGGCACGCTTCGCCTTCGACTTGACGCGCTCTCCCCCGGTGCCGGACACCCGCCTTTTATACCCGACGAGACCCCGGCCCAAAGATTCAGCGATAGGTCAGGCCGTCACCCTCCAGGTGACAGTGCTCGTTGAACGAGACCAGGGTGGCTCCGCGTCCACCGACCACCACCTTGGTGACCGAGGAGTTCACCACGACCTTGTTCAGCTGGCCCCAGATGCCGGCGTACGAGGCCGCGGTGAGGTCGGGCGCGACGGTGGCCAGCAACCCGGACGCCGCCAGGGAGACCGGGCCACCCGAGGTGAAGACCACGGCCGTCCCGCTGCTGCCGACGCGGTCCATGGTGCGCTGCAGCGCCGCGTCGACACGCGCCGCGAACGCGGGGAAGGACTCCTGGTAGTCACCGTCGAACTCGCCGGAGGTCCAGCGGCCGGTGGCCCGCTCGAACCACGTCTGGAACTCGGCGCGGGTGAGATCGCGCCCCTCCTCGGGGCTCGGCACCGAAGCCAGCATGCCGAGATGGTCGAACTCGTTCCACCCGTCATCGTCGACCACGTCCACGCCGGACCAGCCGGCCGCCTCGATCGTGGCCTCGGCGGTCTCGCGATGCCGACGCATCGAGCCCTGGACGAGGACGTCGGGCTTGAGGCCACGCGCGGCCAGCGCCACACCGAGCATGCGGGACTGCTCCCACCCCAGGGGCGAGAGCACGTCGTAGTCCTCGGTGCCCCACGAGGCCTGTCCGTGGCGCACCAGCAACAACTGACCCATCAGGCCATGACCTCCTGGCAACGGTGCTCGAGATATCTGGCCGCGTCACCGAAGACCGCGTAGGCCTCATTGGTGGTCTGGCCGTGGAAGTAGCGGTAGTAGATCTGCTGGGCGATGACGGCGAGCCGGAAGAGGCCGAACACCTCGTAGAAGCGCCAGCGTTCGGGGGTCATCTCGAAGCCCATCTGCTCGCAGTAGTGCTCGACCAGCTCGGCACGGGTCCACATGCCCGGTGCCGTGGTGGGCTGGCGGCGGAACATCTGGAAGAACTCGTCGTCGCCGGCCTCGACCCAGTACGCCGCAGCGCCGCCGAGGTCCATCAGCGGGTCGCCGAGGGTGGCCATCTCCCAGTCGAGCATGCCGATCACGTTCAACGGGTCGTCGGCGTCGAGCACGAGGTTGTCGAAGCGGAAGTCGTTGTGGATCACGCAGGTGCCGACGTCGGCCGGCTGATGCTCGTCGAGCCAGGCCATCACGGGTTCGAAGTCGCCGACGTCCTCGGTGCGGGCCGCCCGGAAGCGTTTCGACCAGCCGCTCACCTGGCGGGCGACGTATCCCTCGCCCTTGCCGAAGGCGGCCAGGTCGGGGCGGGTGGCGTCGACCCGGTGCAGGTCGATGAGCACGTCGATCGCGTTCTGGCACAGCGTGGCGACCTGCTCGGGATCGAGCGAGACCGAGTCGGGGAAGTCCTTGCGCAGGATCGTGCCGTCGAGCCTGTCCATCACGTAGAAGTCGGAGCCGAGCACGGAGTCGTCGTCGCAGAAGCCGACCATCGCCGGCACCAGCGGGAAGACCGGCGCCAAGGCCGACTGGATCCGGAACTCCCGCCCCATGTCGTGGGCGCCCGCGGCCTTGCGCCCGACCGGCGGTCGCCGCAGGATCAGGTCGCGGTCGGGATAGCGCAGCAGGTAGGTGAGGTTGGACGCGCCACCGGGGAACTGGCGCACCTCGGGGTCGGCGAAGACGGTCTGGCGGAACTCCTCGGCGGCGTGGGCGCGCAGCCAGGCGGAGACGGCTGCGACGTCGAAGGAGTCCTCATCACGAACGGGTCGGGCCGGATTGCCCGCGTCGCTGTCGGTCACGTCATCCCATCTTGTCGAGTCGGGCGGCCTGCTTGCGCATCACTGCGTCGTACGCCGCGCGGTCATTCTGCTTCAGGTGCCATGCTCCGCGTGCGGCAACGTCCGGAATGATGACATCTTCTCCGCGATCCATCCCCTCGAGCACGGCCGCGGCGATGTCGTCGGCGCTGAACGGCGAGTTCTCGACGAGCTGCCCGATCACGGCGCCGAGCGCGGTGTCGGCTCCCTTGAGGCCGTCGATCAGGTTGGTCCGGAAGTAGGACGGGCACACCACCGAGCAACGGACGTCGTACGCCGCCAGCTCGTGGCCGGTGGTCTCGCTCAGCGCCACCACGGCCGCCTTGACCGCGTTGTACGACGCCATGCCGGCCGGGTGCACGAGCCCCGCGAGCGAGGCCACGTTGACGATGTGACCCGACCGCTGGTCCTTGAACATCGGCACGAACGTGCGGGTGCCGCGCACCACGCCGAAGAGGTTGATGCGGGTGATCCACTCCCACTCGTCCATCGTGGCCACGTCGAGCCGACCGCCCCCGGCGACACCGGCGTTGTTGACCAGCACGTCGAGGCCGCCCCACTCGCGCTCGACCCAGGCCAGCGCGGCGGCCCAGTCGTCGTCCGAGGTGATGTCGAGGCGCGTCTCGGTGGTTGAGGAGCGCGCGCCGGCGAGCGTCTCGAAACCACTCTCGAAGGCCACATCCGTGGCCAGCACCCGGTCTCCGCGACCGGCAAACGCCGAGACGAGCGCTGCGCCGAGGCCGGACGCCGCGCCGGTGATCAGCACCCGGCGACCCGCGTCGGCGCTCACAGGTACTTCCCCAGTTCGAGCCGGGCGACCATGCCCTGGTGCACCTCGTCGGGTCCGTCGGCCAGGCGCAACGCCCGGGCACCCGTCCATGCGGCGGCCAGCGGGAAGTCGTTGGTCATGCCGGCACCGCCGTGCACCTGCATCGCGAAGTCGATGATCTGCTGCGCCATCCGGGGCGCCGCGACCTTGATCTGGCTGACCTCGGAGAGCGCGTTCAACGGGCCGCCCTCGTCGAGCTTCCAGGCCGCGTTGAGCACCAGCAGGCGCGTCTGGTCGATCGCGATGCGGGCGTCGGCGACGCGCTCGCGGTTGCCGCCGAGGTTGATCAGCGGCTTGCCGAACGCGGTCCGCTCCAGGCCGCGCCGACAGGCCAGCTCGAGGGAAGCCTCGGCCAGCCCGATCAGCCGCATGCAGTGGTGCACCCGACCCGGTCCGAGGCGACCCTGGGCAATGCCGAAGGCCTCCCCGGGGCCGGAGATGATGTTGGTCAGCGGAACCCGGACGTCGGTGAAGGACACCTCGCCGTGGCCGAGCGGCTCGTCGTAGATGCCCATCGTGGGAAGCATCCGCTCGACCTTCACGCCCGGGGTGTCGCGCGGCACCAGCACCATCGTGTGCCGGTGGTGCCGGTCTGCGTCGGGGTCGGTCAGCCCCATGAACACGATGATCTTGCACTCGGGGTTGCCGATGCCGGTGGTGAACCACTTGGTGCCGTTGACCACGACCTCGTCGCCGTCGACGACCGCGGTGGCCGCCATGTTCGTGGCATCGGAGGAGGCCACGGCCGGCTCGGTCATCCCGAAGCCGCTGCGGATCCTGCCGTCGAGCAACGGCTC
>NZ_BCRJ01000119.1 GCF_001552535.1 Nocardioides jensenii JCM 1364 = NBRC 14755
GAGCCACTCGTCGCGCTGCTCCTGGGTGCCGTAGCGGAGCAGCACCTCCATGTTGCCGGTGTCGGGTGCGTTGCAGTTGAAGATCAGCGGGGCGATCGCCGAGCGCCCGGTCAGCTCCGCGATCGGCGCGTAGTCGACGTTGGTCAGCCCCTCACCGCCGTCGGTGCCGAAGCGGGCGGCGTACTCCCCGGCGTGCTCCTTGGGCAGGAAGAGGTTCCACAGGCCCTGTTCGCGTGCCTTGGCCTGGAGCTCCTTGAGGACCGGCAGCGGCGTCCACGGGTCACCGGTGCGCCGAGCCTCGTCGAGGTCGTGGTGGTAGTCGCCCTCGATCGGGGTGATCTCGTCGCGCAGGAACGCAGCCACTCGAGCGGTCAGGTCGGCGGCACGCGGTGAGGGAGAGAAGTCCATGCCCGGAAACTACCCCGGCTGACATCATGAGCACATGCGGACTCGTCGGGCACTCGTGGCAATCGCCCTCACCCTCCTGCTCAGCGGGTGCGGCGACGACGACGCCTCCCTCAGCCGGGACGAGCAGAAGGCGGCGCGCGCCCTGGCGGTCGAGTTCCAGGGCCAGGACCCCACCGACTTCGCCCGCGACACCGGCATCTGTCTCGGCAAGCACCTGGTCAACGACCTCGGCACCCGCAAGCTGATCGACGGCGGCCTGCTCAAGGAGGACCTCACCGTCGCCACGACACGGAAGGCGGTCACTGACCGCTCCGTCGCCGAGGGGTACGCCGACGCGATCGTGGCCTGTCAGGACGTGCGCGGCCAGGTCGAGAGTCGCCGCGACCGCTACCCGAAGGCAACCGACGCGGACATCGACACGTACGTCGACTGCGTCGAGGCGATCGACGACACCGTGCTGCACCGGGCGATCGTCGCGGCAGCGTTGAAGAAGCCCGACCCGTCCGGTGCGGCGTACACGAAGCAGAGCAAGGCCTGCGCGCAGAAGCTGGGCCCGCCGAAGGCAGAGTGAGAGCATCCCTGGCACTCGTCAGCGGGTGTCATGGGCGCGCCACGGTTGACCCAACTCGTCAACCCTGCCCGAGGGCGGCGGCACACGCCACGCGAGCGACCGTTCGTGCGGAGCCGTTCCGAATGGGCGAAGGCCCGCCGACCGGTTGGGTCGGCGGGCCTCGTGAGCCTCAGGTCAGGCGGGGAAGGACTCGCCCTTCGCCGCCATGTCCTTGAGGTACTGCGTCGGGGCGAGGTGGTCGCCGTACGCCGCGGCCAGCTCCTCGGCGCGCTTGACGAACGCGGCCAGCCCAATGACAGAGCTCTCGCCGTCCTTGTATTCGTAGCCGGTCATGAACTGGGCGGCGCCGCCGGTGTTGGCCGGGAAGCCGATGCCCATGATCGAGCCGATGTTGGCGGCGGCCGCCGAGGTGATCACGCCCTCCTCGAAGGTCTTCGCGGTCTCGATCGCCTCGGCGAAGAGCATCCGGTCCTTGATGTCCTGGAGCGGGATCTGCTCCTCGGCGACCGGGAACGCCTCGGCCAGCCCGGACCAGATGCCCTGACGCCGGCCGTCGACGTACTCGTAGAAGCCCGCGCCTTTCAGCCGCGAGGGACGACCCGCCTCGATCATCTTCGCGATGACCGCGCCGGCCGGGTCCGGGCCCGGGTCGATGCCGGCCTTCTCGGCGGCGTCGACGTTCGCCTTGCGAATCTTGGTCATGAGCTCCATGTTCAGCTCGTCACTGATCTGCAGCGGCCCGACCGGGAAGCCGGCCTGGGTGGCCGCGCGCTCCAGGGAGATCGGGTGGACACCCTCGCCGAGCATGGCCAGGCCCTCGTTGATCTGGGTCCCGATCACCCGCGAGGTGTAGAAGCCGCGACTGTCGTTGACCACGATCGGGGTCTTCTTGATGTGCTGCACGACGTCGTAGGCCTTGGCCAGCGCCTCGTCGGAGGTCTCCTTGCCGCGAATGATCTCCACCAGCGGCATCTTGTCGACGGGGCTGAAGAAGTGCAGACCGATGAAGTCGGCCGGGCGGGCGATGCCCTCGGCCAGCTCGGTGATCGGCAGCGTCGAGGTGTTCGAGCAGAGCAGCGCGTCGGGGTTGACGTGCTCGATGATCTCGGCGAACACCTTGTTCTTCAGCGACGGGTCCTCGAAGACGGCCTCGATGACCAGGTCGCAGCCCTTGAGCGCGGCCGGGTCGGCGGTCGCGGTGATCCGACCGAGCAGCTCGGCCTTCTTCTCCTCGGTCGACTTGCCCCGCGAGATGGCCTTGTCGAGCAGCTTCTCGGAGTAGGCCTTGCCCTTGGCGGCGTTCTCGTCGGAGACGTCCTTGAGCACGACCTCCATGCCCGCGCGGGCACAGGAGTAGGCGATGCCGGCGCCCATCATGCCGGCACCGAGGACGCCGACCTTGGTGGCCTTGAAGCGCTCGAAGCCGTCGGGACGGAGCGAGCCGGAGTTGATCGCCTGCAGGTCGAAGAAGAACGCCTGGATCATGTTCTTCGAGCCCTGGTTGACGATCAGGTTCGTCAGGTAGCGCGACTCGATGCGCGACGCGGTGTCGAAGTCGACCTGCGCGCCCTCGACCGCAGCCGACAGGATCGCCTTCTGCGCCGGGTAGTCGGCACCCTTGAGCTGCTTGCGCAGCAGGGCCGGGAAGGCGGGGAGGAACGCGGCCAGCTTCGGGGTGGACGGCGTACCGCCGGGCATCTTGTAGCCGGCCCGGTCCCACGGGTTCGTGGCGGCCTCTTCGTTGTCCTTGTTGTCCTGGATCCATGCCTTGGCGGCGGGGATCAGGTCATCCTGGGTGGCGACGACCTCGTCGATGAGGCCCTTCTCCTTGGCGGCGGCCGGGCTGAACTGCGGGCCCTGGAGCAGCACGTCCATCAGGCCGGATTGGATGCCGAGCATGCGGATCACGCGGGTGACGCCACCGCCGCCCGGGAGCAGGCCGAGGGACGCCTCGGGGAGGCCGATCTTGTAGGAGCCGTCGACGGCGATGCGGTGGTTGGTGGCCAGGCAGATCTCCAGGCCACCGCCGAGGGCTGCGCCGTTGATCGCGGCGACGACCGGGCGTGGGTAGGTCTCGAGCTTGCGCAGCCCGGCCTTGATCTCCTCGGCCGCCGCGAAGATCTCGGCGGCGTCATCCTTGGTCGTCTTGACCATGTTCTTCAGGTTGCCGCCGGCGAAGAAGGTCTTCTTCGCGGAGGCGATCACGACGCCGGTGACGTCGTCGACCTCGGCGTGGAGGCGCTCGACGGCGGCCGCCATCGAGTCCTTGTAGAGGTCGTTCATGGTGTTGGCGCCCGCGGTGGGGTCGTCCATCGTGAGGGTGACGATGCCGTCTGAGTCGCGCTCGTAGCGCACGGCCGTGTTCTCGGTGGTCGAGCTTGTCGAGACCATGTGTTCAGTCCTTGTCTGTGAAAAGTCTTGGTACGTCGGGGGGATTGCTTGGGTGGCGGCCTGCTGTCGACTCACTGGGTCTCGACACACGGGTCACGGCTTCGTTCCTCAGCCGTGCCGCTCGCTCGACCACCATTGACGTTCGTGGAGGTTGTCGGATCGCTGCGCGATCAGACAAGCTCCACAATCGTCGCGATGCCCATGCCGCCGCCGACGCAGAGCGTGGCGAGGCCGCGCTTCTGGTCGCGGCGCTCGAGCTCGTCGATGAGCGTGCCGAGGATCATCGCGCCGGTCGCGCCGAGCGGGTGGCCCATCGCGATCGCGCCACCGTTGACGTTGGTGATCTCGGAGGTGATGCCCATGTCGCGCATGAACCGCATGGCCACGGCGGCGAACGCCTCGTTGATCTCGAAGAGGTCGATGTCGCTGACCTCGAGACCGGCCTTGGCCAGCGCCTTGCGGGCGGCCGGGGCGGGCCCGGTGAGCATGATCGTCGGGTCGGCGCCCGAGACGGCCGCGGAGATGATGCGGGCTCGCGGCGTGAGGCCGAGGTCCTTTCCGACCTGCTCGGTGCCGATCGCGATCAGCGAGGCGCCGTCGACGATGCCGGAGCTGTTCCCGGCGTGGTGGACGTGGTTGATCTTCTCGACCCAGTGGTACTTCTCCAGCGCCACGTCGTCGAAGCCGGCGTCCGCGCCGATGCTGGCGAAGCTCGGCTTGAGGCCCGAGAGGCTCTCGACCGTCGTGCCGGGACGGATGAACTCGTCCTTCTCCAGGACGGTCAGGCCGTTGATGTCCTTGACCGGGATCACAGCTGCGTCGAAGTAGCCGTTGGCCTGGGCCTTGGCCGCGCGGGCCTGCGACTCGGCCGCGAACGCGTCGACGTCCTCTCGGTTCCAGCCCTCGAGGGTGGCGATCAGGTCGGCACCGATGCCCTGCGGCACGAAGCCGGTGGCCAGCGCGGTGGACGGGTCCATCGCCCAGGCGCCGCCGTCGGAGCCCATCGGCACCCGGCTCATCGCCTCGACGCCGCCGGCGAGGATCAGGTCCTCGAAGCCGCCGCGGACGCGGGAGGCGGCCTGGTTGACGGCCTCGAGCCCGGAGGCGCAGAAACGGTTGAGCTGCACGCCGGCCACGGTGTCGGGCAGGCCGGCCTTGAGCGCGGCCGTCTTCGCGATGTCGCCACCCTGGTCACCGATCGGCGAGACCACGCCGAGCACGACGTCGTCGATGCGGTTGGGGTCCAGGCCGGGGTTGCGCGCCTGGATCTCCTTGAGCAGCCCCGCAGCGAGGTCGACCGGCTTCACCTCGTGCAGTGAGCCGTTCGCCTTGCCCTTGCCGCGCGGCGTACGAATGTGGTCGTACACGAATGCTTCAGCCATGACCGTCCCTGTTCCTGTTACCTCGTGGAGTGTGGTGAGCGGTTGTCGAGCGGACTCACAACCAACCCCCTGATTGTGACACTATTACTGTCATGGTGGTCAAGGTGGGCCACCATGTGATCCCGGTCATAGGTCAGGACGGTGGCGAATGCAGGAGCCTGTCGATTCTCTCAAGGAGTTGATGACGCTCGACGAGCTGTGCAAGCGCGTCGGCATGAGCGTGCGCAACGTGCGCTTCTACACGACCCGCGGACTCGTGCCGTCGCCGATCCGCCGTGGCCGGTCCGGCTACTACACCGCCGAGCACGTGGCCCGCCTCGAGCTCGTCGCCGAGCTCCAGGCCCACGGGTTCACCCTCGCCGCGATCGAGAAGTACGTGGCCAGGATCCCCGGCGACGCCCCGCCCTCCGCGGTCAGCCTGCACCGCGCGCTGCTGGCGCCCTGGATGGCAGAGCACCCGGAGACCCTCACCCTCGCCGAGCTCCACGAACGGGCCGGTCGTGAGCTCTCAGCCGCCGAGATCGAGACGCTCGAGGCACTCGGCATCCTCACCGCAACAGGCAAGGGGAGGTACGACGTCACGCTGGCCCACCTCGACGCAGGGGTGCGCCTGATCGGGTTCGGCTACCCCCTCGAGAGCGCCGAGGCCACCCGCGGCATCTACGACCGGCATGCCGCAGGGCTGGCCGCGGACATGCTCGACATCTTCCGCAAGAAGGTCTGGCCGGCCTACCGCGACTCGGGCGCCAGCGACGAGGACCTCACCGAGGCCGTCGAGCTGCTCAAGCCGCTGTCGATCGCCGCGCTCGTGTCGGCGTACGAGCGCGCGGTCAACGAACAGATGCGCGAGGAGATCGTCCGCCGCACCGAGTAGCCCAGGACGGAGCGGTCACGCCCCCAGCGCATAGAGGCGCGAGGCCTCGACGATGCCGGCCACGACCTCGACCTCGGCCTCGGTGCGCGGCCCGTAGACCAGGACGAACCCGGGTGACTTGCGGGTGCCGGCGTGCATGTGCGGCTGCGCCCAGCCCTGGGCGATCGCGTCGGCGGCCAGGTCGTTCGGCAGGGTCAGGTGCAGCGACGTGTCGTAGAGCGGGTGCAGGTGGGCGAACTCGTTCTCCTCGGCCACGACGAACGCCTCGGCTGGTCCGGCGGCCTCGGCCAGGAAGAACGCGCGCGAGCCGGGTACGGCGACCTGGGACTCACCGACGTTGACCCCGTCGGCACGCGTGATGCGGTCGAAGAGCGCGCTCTGGAGCTCGTGCGGGGACTGGTCGGAGAACTGCTGCTGCGGGTAGGCCCAGCTCACCAACGGACGAGCGCCCGCCCGGGCCGGCAACCCGTCAGGCAGCGTCGGCCAGGCCACCGTCTCGGCGCGGCCCACGAGCGCGGCACCGACGGTCTCGAGGTGGTGCAGGCGGCGAGAGAGCCAGTCCCCGAGTTCGGCGACCGTCTCGTCGGAGATCACGTGGGCGCCGGGGTCACGCCGGGCCAACGTGGCCGCACCGGAGTCGCCGGTCAGGTAGTCCCAGGTGCGCCGGGTGAGGTCGGTCGGGATGACGAGGTCCTGCTCGCCGTGCACGAGGAAGACCGGGAGCCCGGCCAGGTGGGCGACCTCGACCGGCAGGCCGGCGTCCCAGGGCAGCGTTCCGTTGAGCACGGCCAGCCCCGCGAAGCGCTGGGGGTCGCTGAGCACGAGGCCCCCCGCGAAGGCGGCGCCCCCGCTGAAGCCGACCGGGATCACGGTGCGTCCGAGCGGCGCGACCTCGTCGAGCCACTTCCGGAACCAGGCGATGGTCTCGGCCAGGGACTCCTCGACGGGACGCCCGATGCCACGGTTCTCGAACCAGGCGTAGCCGCCGCCCTCGGCGATCGGTGCGCGCACCGCGGCGTACGCCGGCCCCTCCGGAAGCTGCTCGGCGAGCGCGAGGATCGAGGACTCGTCTGCTCCGCGGCCGTGCAGCAGCACCACGAGGGGCGCGTTGGCGTCGGTGGATCCGGCAACGGTGACGACGGGTGCCTCAAAGCTCATCTGGTGATTCCTCGTTCTCTTCGCGACGGCCCGACGGTCCGGACCCGGGGTCAGGTTACGCGGCCGCGCCGACGCCTCCGCGAGAGGTGCACAGGGTGAACGCCCGGGTCGGCATCGACACCGGGCTGCGAAGATGCTCCGGTGACTGCGAAGAAGATCGCCTACCAGGGTGAGCCCGGCGCCAACTCCGACATCGCGGTGCGCGATGTCTTCCCCGACGGCGAGCCGCTGCCCTGTGCTTCCTTCGAGGACGCCTTCGCCGCCGTGCAGGAGGGGTCGGCCGAGCTGGCGATGATCCCGATCGACAACTCCAGCAACGGCCGGGTCGCCGACATCCACCACGCCCTGCCGGACTCAGGGCTGCACATCGTCGGGGAGTACTTCCTGCCGATCCACTTCCAGCTGCTGGCCGTCCCGGGCGCGACCCGCGACTCGATCAGGACGGTGCACAGCCACATCCACGCGCTCGGCCAGTGCCGCCGCATCATTCACGATCTCGGGGTGAAGCCGGTGATGGCGGGCGACACCGCCGGTTCCGCCCGCGAGGTCGCCGAGGCCGGCGACCCGAGCCGTGCGTCGCTGGCCACCGCGCTCGCCGGCGAGATCTACGGCCTCGAGACCCTCGCCGCCAATGTCGAGGACGAGCAGCACAACACCACCCGTTTCGTGGTGCTCGCCCGCGAGTCCGTCGTACCCCCCGTGTCGGACGAGCTGACCGTGACGACCTTCGTGTTCCGGGTGCGCAACCTGCCGGCCGCGCTCTACAAGGCGCTGGGCGGGTTCGCCACGAACGGGGTGAACATGACCAAGCTCGAGTCCTACATGGTCGACGGCGAGTTCAACGCCACCGTGTTCCTTGCCGACGTCGAGGGGCATCCCGACGAGCCCGCACTCGCGCGTGCCCTGGAGGAGCTGGAGTTCTTCACCACCGAGATCCGCATCCTCGGGGTCTACCGCGCGCATCCCTTCCGCGAGCAGCGGTAGCGTCAGCGGTACGCCGACTCGCCGGTCACGGCTTGGCCGATGATCAGCTGGTGCACCTCGGAGGTCCCCTCATAGGTCAGCACGGACTCGAGGTTGTTGGCGTGCCGCATCAAGGGGTACTCCAGCGTGATGCCGGCGGCGCCGAGGATCGTGCGGCACTCGCGAGCAATCTTGATCGCCTCGCGGGTGTTGTTGAGTTTGCCCAGTGACACCTGGCGGTGGTCCAACCTGCCCTCGTCCTTGAGCCGGCCCAGGTGCAGCGCGAGCAGCATCCCCTTGCCCAGCTCGAGGGTCATGTCGGCGAGCTTCGCCTGTGTCAGCTGGAAGCCGGCCAACGGCTTGTCGAAGATCTCGCGGTCCTTCGCGTAGGCGATCGCGGTCTCGAGGCAGTCGCGTGCCGCACCGAGAGCACCGAACACGATCCCGAATCGCGCTTCGTTGAGGCACGACAGCGGTCCGGACAGGCCGACCACGTTCGGAAGCATCGCCGAGCCGGGCAGGCGCACGTTGTCGAGCACCAGCTCGGAGGTGACCGAGGCGCGCAGCGACATCTTCTGCTTGATCTCCGGGGCCGAGAAGCCAGGCGTGTCGGTGGGGACGACGAACCCGCGGATCCCCTCCTCGGTCTGCGCCCACACCACGGCCACGTCGGCCACCGATCCGTTGGTGATCCACATCTTGTTGCCGGACAGGATCCAGTCGGTGCCGTCCTTGCGGGCACGGGTGCGCATGCCGCCGGGGTTCGACCCGAAGTCGGGCTCGGTCAGCCCGAAGCACCCGATCGCCTCGCCGGCCGCCATCCGCGGCAGCCACTCCCGCTTCTGCTCCTCCGAGCCGTGCTTCCAGATCGCGAACATCGCCAACGACCCCTGCACCGAGACCAGGGAGCGAAGCCCCGAGTCCCCCGCCTCGAGCTCCATGCAGGCCAGGCCGTACGCCGTCGCCGACGTGCCGGCGCAGCCGTAGCCCTCGAGGTGCATGCCCAGCACGCCGAGGTCACCGAGCTCCTTGGCCAGCTCGCGGGCCGGGATCGACGCCGACTCATACCAACCGGCGAGGTTCGGCTTCACCTTCTCCTCGACGTGCTTGCGCACGGTGTCGCGGATCGCGATGTCCTCCTCGCTGAGGAGGGAGTCGGTGTTCACGAAACCCAACGGGGACTGGGGTGTGGTTGCCATGAGGGATGTCCTTTCAGAGGAAGGCGCTGACACCGGTCTCGGCGCGCCCGATGAGGAGCTTCTGGATCTGGGAGGTGCCTTCGTAGAGCGTCATCACACGCGCATCGCGCATGTACTTCTGCACCGGGTACTCGTCGACGTACCCGTAGCCGCCGAAGGCCGAGATCGCGAGGTTGGCGGCCTTGACCGCCGCCTCGGACGCGAAGTACTTGGCCTTGGACGCCTCGGTCGCGAACGGGATGCCTCGTTCGATCAGGTCGGCGGCGCGCCAGGTGAGCAGGCGCGCCGCGTCGGCGTCGACGGAGATCTCGGCGATCATGTCCTGGATCATCTGGAACGATGCCAGCGGTCGGCCGAACTGGGTGCGCTCCTGGCTGTAGGACACCACGGCCTCCAGACAGCCCTGGATGATGCCGGTGCAGCCGGCGGCGACGGAGACCCGGCCCTTGTCGAGCGACTTCATCGCGATCTTGAAGCCCTCACCCTCGGCGCCGACCCGGGCGCTGGCCGGCACGCGCACCTTGTCGAAGCTGAGCTCGGCGGTGGCCTGGCCACGCAGCCCGAGCTTGCCGTGGATCTCGGTGCGGGTGAAGCCGGGGGCGTCGGTGGGGACCAGGAACGCCGAGACACCCTTCGGGCCGGGCTCGCCGGTGCGGGCGAAGACGATGCAGACGTCGGCCCAGGTGCCGTTGGTGATGAAGATCTTGCTGCCGGTGATCAGGTAGTCGCTCTGCTCGTCTCCGGGGAGATCGCGGACTGCGCGGGTCTTCAGGTTGCCCGCATCGGAGCCGTTGTCGGGCTCGGTGAGCCCGAAGCAACCGAGCTTCGTCCCGTTCGCGATGCCCGGGAGCCACTCCTGCTTCTGCTCCTCGGTGCCGTGGTCGAGCACGATCTTGCCGAAGAGACCCATCGAGACGGACACGATGCCGCGCACCGACGAGTCGGCCCGGCCGAGCTCTTCCATGCCGATGCAGTAGGTGATGTAGTCGCCGCCGAGGCCGCCGTACTCCTCGGGGATGGTCAGCCCGAAGAAGCCGACCTCGCCGAGCTTGGCAATGATGGCGGTGTCGACCGACTCACGGCGGTCCCACTCGGCGCGATGCGGCACCACCTCGTTGTCGAGGAACTCCCGGGCCAGCTTCTGGAATCCGATCTGGTCCTCGGTCAGGGTCAGGTCCATCTCAGTGGTCTCCTTGTTCGGTGTAGTCGTACCAGCCCGTGCCGGTCTTGCGGCCCAGCTCCCCGCGTTCGACCTTCTCGGTGACGCTGCGCGAGGGGAGGTCGGCCGGGTCGCCGGTCTCGTCGTACCGGGCCTGCTTGGTGTGGTAGCCGATGTCGATGCCGGTGAGATCCATCAGCTCGAACGGGCCCATCGGGTGGCCGAGTGCGGTGCGGGCGGCCGTGTCGATCGCCTCGACTGAGGCGTAGCCGCCCTCGAGCAGCCGGATCGCCTCGTCGCGCACGGCGTTCAACAGGCGGTTGGCGACGAAGCCGGGGATCTCCTTGTCGAGCACGACGGGCAGCTTGCCGATTCGCTCGGCCAGCTCGACCGTCGTCGCAACCGTGGCGTCGGAGGTCTGCGGCCCGCGGACCACCTCGACGCACCTCATCACCAAGGCAGGGTTGAAGAAGTGCATGTTCACCACCCGGTCCGGGCGGCTGGTGGCGTCGGCGATCTTCGACGGCACGAACGATGACGAGTTGGTGGCCAGAATCGTGTGCTCGGGGGTGAGCCGGTCGAGCTCGGCGAACAACTCACGCTTCACCTCGAGCTTCTCGACGGCGGCCTCGATCACGAAGTCGGCTCCCTTCGCGGCGGCGGGCAGGTCGGTGCCGAACGTGATCCGGGCGAACGCCAGGTCCCGCTCGTCGGCGCCGATCCGGCCCTTGGCGACGCTGCGGTCCATCCGGCTCCGCAGCTCGGTCTGCGCCTTCTCGAGCGAGGCCTCGGCCAGGTCCTGCACGGAGACCTCGAGCCCGGTCAGCGCGCAGACCATCGCGATCTGGGAGCCCATCGCCCCGGAGCCGACCACCAGGATCCTCGTGATCTCCATGTCAGCTCCCGGTGAAGGCGGGGGTGCGCTTGGCCAGGAACGCCTCGGTGCCCTCCCGCTTGTCGTCGGAGGTGTAGAGCAGCGCCTGCGCCAGCCGCTCGACCACCAGGCCGGTGCGCTGGTCGGCGTCCATGCCGGAGCGCACGACGAGCTTGGCCAGTCGCACGGCGAGCGGTCCCTTGGCCAGGATCTGGCCGGCGACCTCGGCGGCCTGCGCCAGCAGCCCCGCCGGGGGTACGACGCTCGTGACCAGGCCGATGGCGAGGGCTTCGTCGGCAGCGACCATGCGGCCGGTGAGGATCAGCTCGATCGCACGCCCCGTGCCGACCAGGCGGGCCAGCCGCTGGGTGCCGCCGGCTCCGGGCAGCACCGCCAGGTTGGTCTCGGGCAGCCCGAACCTGGCGTTGTCGGAGGCGATGCGGATGTCGCAGGCCATCGCCAGCTCGCAGCCGCCACCGAGCGCGAACCCGTTGACCGCCGCGATCGTCGGCTTCTCGAACGCCTCGATCTCGTCGTACAGCCGCTGCATCTCCGAGGTCAGTCCGGTGTGCAGCGTGTAGTCGGCGAGCTGGGCGATGTCGGCGCCGGCGATGAACGCCTTCTCCCCCGCGCCGGTGAACACCACAGCCCCGATGCCGTCGTCGTCACGGGCCACGGCCAGGAGGTGGCGCAGGTCGTCCTGCACCTCGCGGCTGACCGCGTTGCGCACGTCCGGGCGGTTGATCGTCACGAACGCCACCCGGTCGGTGACCTCCACGAGCAGGGTCTCGTACCTCATGCCTGCACCTGCTCCCGCAGCTGGAACTTCTGGATCTTGCCGCTCGGGGTCTTCGGGAAGTCCGTGAGCACCCGCAGCTCCTCGGGCCAGTACTGCTTGGCCACACCCTTGTCGGCGAGAAAGGCCTTCATCTCCTCGAAGGTGAACTCCTCGACGCCGTCCTTGAGGACCACGCAGGCACAGGCGCGCTCCTGCAGTCTCGGGTCGGGTACGGCGACCAGCGCGACGGTCTCGAGCTTGGGGTTCTCGTAGAGCACGTTCTCAATGTAGGAGACCGGGATGTTCTCGCCACCGCGGATGATGACGTCCTTGGTCCGCCCTGAGATGTTGACGTAGCCCTCGTCATCGATCTCGGCCAGGTCGCCGGTGTCGAACCAGCCGTCGCGGAAGAGCTCGCGAGTCATCTCCAGGCGTCGCGCGTAGCCGACGAAGAGGAACGGGCCACGCACCTGGAGTCGACCTTCCCTGCCTGCCGGCACCGCCTCGCCGAGCACGTCGACGGTGCGGACCTGCATGCCGGGCCAGGGATATCCGTCGCGCTCGATGATCTTCTCCTCCGGGTCGCCGGGGATGCCGAGGGTGACCAGGCCGTTCTCGGACTGTCCCCAGCCGCCGAGCACCACCATGTCGGGCAACTTGGTGCGGGCCTCGCGGACGATGGCCCGCGGGATCGGCGCCCCCATGCAGCAGAAGCGCGTGAGCGACGAGAGGTCGTGCTCGGCGAGGTTGTCGGCGTTGAGGGTGTCGTGCAGGAACGGGGTCGCCGCCGAGGTGTAGGTGATGCCGTGCTCGGCGACCAGCTCCACGAACGTGTGCGCGTCCCAGACGTCCTGCAACACCGCGGTGGCGCCGTTCTGCACGTTGAGCCGTGCTCCGTAGAGGAAGCCGGTCAGGTGGGCCAGCGTCGATGCCATGTGGAACACCGTGTCGGTGGTGATGCCGAGCCGCTGGGGCAGCGCGTCGTTGGCCGCGACCACGGTGTTGTGGGTGTGCATGACACCCTTCGGCTCCCCCGTGGTTCCCGAGGTGAAGATCAGCAGGGTGACGTCGTTGGGGTCCGGCCGCAGCGCAGCCAGCTCGGCCACGTCGCGGGTGGTCTCGCGGGCCAGGAACCAGGCCCACGAGTCATCGCCGTCACCACCGACGACCAGCACGTGCTGGAGCGCCGGCCAGTCGCCACGCAGCTCGTCGACCATCGCCGGGTAGTCGAACCCGCGGAAGTCCCTGGGTACGACGATCACCTTCGACTCCGCGAGGCCCACCATGAAGCCGACCTCGCGTTGGCGATAGATCGGGATCAACGGGTTGCTGATGGCGCCGATGCGGGTCGCGGCGTAGTGGACGACGATCCACTCGATCCAGTTCGGCAGCTGGAAGGAGACCACGTCGCCGGGCTCGACGCCCAGGTCCAGGAGCCGCAGAGCCGCCCGGTCCACCTCGTCCTTGAGCTCGCCGTAGGTGATGGCGCGTCGCGGGTCCACGAAGGCCACCTTGTCCGGCGTACGGGCTGCCCAGTCGTCGAGGAAGTCGGTGATCGTTCGGTCGAGCCAGTAGCCCTGACTGGTGTACTGCTCGATCTTCTCGGGGGTCAGGATCGTCTCGAAGCTCATGGCGGTCTCCGGTCAGCTCATGGTGAGACCGCCGCTGACGCTGACGGTCTGGCCGGTGACGAAGTTGGCTTCGTCAGAGGCGAAGAAGGCGACCACGTTGGCGAGGTCGTCGGGTTGGGCGAGGCGGCGGAACGGGATCGCCTTGGTCAGGGCCTCGCGCAGCTTGGGGTTGTCGCCGCCCATCGAGGCGAAGAGCGCGGTGTCGGTCGGGCCGGGGCACACGCAGTTGGCGTTGACCTGGTGGCGGGCCATCTCGCGGGCGGTGGCCTTGGTGAACGCAATGACGCCGCCCTTGGCTGCGGAGTAGACCGCCTCGCCCGACGAGCCCACCCGGCCGGCGTCCGAGCCCAGGTTCACGACCGAGCCCGATCCTTGTGCAGCCATCACCGGCAGCACGGCCTTGGAGGTGTTCAGCACGCCGAAGAGGTTGATCGCGATGACGCGTTCCCAGTCAGCCCGGTCGGAGTCCATGAACGGGCTGGCCTTGTCCCAGCCGGCGTTGTTGACGAGCACGTCGACTCGACCGAACTGGGTCGTCACCTGCTCGACCATCGCCTCCACCGAGGCGGGGTCGGTGACATCCGTCCGAATGCCGACGGAGGCGTTTCCCAGCCGCTCGGCGGTCTCCTTCGCCGTGGCTTCGTTGATGTCGGTGACGACCACCGTCGCACCTTCGGCAGAGAGCTTCTCGGCGATGGCCTTGCCGATGCCCTGGCCGGCGCCGGTGACGATCGCGATCTTGTCGTCGAGCTTTCCCATGATTGGACTCCTTGATGGATGAGGTTGGTGGTCAGGGTGCGTAGGCACGACCGAGCAGGTCACGCGAGATGACGAGCTTCGAGACCTGGGCGGTGCCGTCGCCGATCCCGAGGCCGATGACGTCACGGAGCCGCTGGCCGACCGGGCTCTCCGTGGAGTAGCCCAGGTGTCCCAGGGTCAGCAGACACTGGTGGATCACGTCGACCGACAGCTTCGGCGCCCAGAACTTCGCCATCGCGGCCTCGGCCGAGTGCTCGAGGTCGTTGTCCTTCTTCCACAGCGCCTCGAGGCACACGTGACGGGCGCCGGTGATGTACGTCGCGTGTTCGGCCAGCGGGAACGCCACGCCCTGGAACCTGCCGATCGGCTGACCGAAGGCCTCCCTGTCTCGGGCCCACTGGGTGGCCTCGTCGAGTGAGGCCTGCGCGGCCCCCAGACAGGCCAGGCCGATGATCGCCCGGGAGTAGTCGAACCCCTGCATGACCGAGACGAAGCCGTCGCCCTCGTTGCCGATCAGATCGGCCCGAGTCACCGGCGTACCGTCGAAGTGCAGTGAGGCGCGGCCGATCGCGCGGCTGCCGAGGTCGTCGAAGGCCGAGCGGCTCACCGACTCATGGCTGAGATCCACCCAGAAGGCGCTGACGCCCCTGGCCCCGGGGCCGCCGGTGCGGGCGAGGACGACGGCACGGTCGGCGGCCATACCCAGGGTGATGGAGGTCTTCTCTCCCTGGAGCCTCCAGCCCTCCCCGTCCGGCACGGCCTTCAGCTCGAGGCTGGCGGCATCGGTGCCGTGACCCGGCTCGGTGATGCAGATGCACGGCACGGTGGTTCCGTCGGCGATGCCTGGCAGCCAAGCAGCCTTCTGCTCATCGGTCGCGTTGCGGACGATGACATCGCTGATCAAGGCGGTGTTGATGATGAGGTAGGTGGCGTTGAAGTCGGCCCGGCCCACCTCCTCGGCCGCCAGCCCGGCGATCACGGCGGTGGCATCCTGGCCGCCGTACTCCTCCGGGATCCGGAGACCGGTCAGCCCGAGGCCGGCCATGTCGAGGGCGAGCTGGCGGCGGAACTCGGCCGCCTTGTCGTCGCTCTGGTAGTGCGGGGCCAGCACCTTGCCGGAGAACCGGCGCACCTCCGTCCGGAACGCTTCCTGCTCCTCGTCGAGCGAGTAGTCCATGACCGTCTCCTTGCCTGGGGTTCGCGGAATCAGTGCCAGTTGGCGTGCTTGGCGAACTCGGGGGCGCGCTTCTCGGAGAAGGCAGCGGCGCCCTCGAGGCCCTCGGGAGCGGCGACGAACAGGTCGAGCGCGGTCATCGCGAGGTTGGACAGGCCTGCCTGGTGGTCGGTGTCCGCGTTGAACGACTGCTTGAGGAACCGGATCGCGGTCGGGCTCTGCTTGCCGATGTCGGCGGCGACCTTCTTGGCCTCGTCGAGCAGGTCGGCAGCGGGAACGACCCAGTTGACCAGGCCCCAGTCCTCGGCGGTCTTGGCGTCGTACTGGCGGGTGAGGTACCAGATCTCGCGAGCCCGCTTCTCCCCCACCACACGAGCCAGGAAGGCGGAGCCGAAACCAGCGTCGAACGAGCCGACCCGAGGACCGGCCTGACCGAACTTCGCGGTGTCGGCGGCGATGGTGAGGTCGGCCAGCACGTGGAGCACGTGGCCACCGCCGACCGCGACGCCGTTGACTGCGGCGATGACCGGCTTGGGGATGTCACGCATGACCTTGTGCAGGTCGCCGATCATGAACCGGCCCGCCTCGCTCGGCCCGTAGTCGCCGGTCTCGGCTCGCTGCTTGACGTCGCCTCCTGTGCAGAACGCCTTCTCGCCGGCACCGGTGAGGATCACCGACTGCACCTGGGTGTCGGACCACGCGAGCTGGAACGCGTTGAGCAGCTCTTCGACGGTCTGCGCGCGGAAGGCGTTGTAGCGGTGCGGCCGGTTGATCGTGATGATCGCCGCGGTGTCCTCAACGACGTAGGTGATGTCTTCGAAGTTCGTCATGTCGGGCGACCTTTCGGATCGACGGTTGGATCAGAAATGAATCTTGCTTCACTGTGAATGAATCTAGATTCATTTCATCGTCACTGTCAAGGGATCCATGGGATAAAGTGAACCGAGGTTCATTCCGCAGTCCCGCTCAGGAGGACGCATGACGATCGACACCGATCCCGCAGAGGCGGCGCGCCAGGCCCGCGCCGAGCAGCGCAGCGCACAACTGCTCGAGGCCGCGGCCCGACTGATGGATCGTGACGGCCCGGAGTCCGTGTCGATGCAGTCCCTCGCCACGGAGGCAGGCGTGAGTGTCGGGCTCATCTACCGCTACTTCGGCGGCAAGGACGAGCTGCTGCTGGCCGTGATCCTCAACGTGCTCGACGCATTCGGCACCGAGGTCCCCCGCGCCATGGACGAGGCCGGCGAGGATCCGGTCCACCGTCTGGCGGCCGGACTGCGGGCACTCTGCGAGGTCATCGATGACCAGCGCTACGCGGTCGTCCTGACCTATCGCGCAACCAAGCAGCTCAGCGCCGAGGGGCGCCACCGCATCATGGAGCTCGAGCTTTCCACCATGGAGCCCCTGCGGGAGGCCTTGCGGGCGGGGCGCGACAGTGGCGTGCTCGACGTGGTCGACGTCGACCTCGAGGCCTACAACCTCCTGCTACTTGCGCATTCGTGGGCGCTCAAGCACTGGTACTACGAACGCCGCTACACCCCCGCCGAGTTCACCACCGCGCAGACCGCGATCGCCCTGCGAGCCCTGGTTCCTCCGCGTCATCGCCGCAAGTACGCCGCCCTGCTCGCCACCGCGGCGACTCAGTGACCTGACGGCGCGGGCGGCCGCTTCGGCCATGCCCTGGGGATGGGCCTCGGCGTCACGCGAGGGTTGCTGTTCTGTCACCCGGCCGTACTCGGCGAGCTCTCGCAGCCCCAGCCCCGTCGGCGTCCAGCCCCGAGGGCGGCATCATGAGCGTGCCGACGCGCGACCGAACCGGCGACTCGACAGGTTCTCGTGAGCCAGTCGCCGCAGGGTCAGCAGTACGGGCTCGGCCAGCACCGTCCCGAGCACGGCGTAGGTCGCCGCACCCTCTCGACTGGCGCCAGACATGCTGCCGACCTCGCCCTTCGCCACCAGTGCGGCGGCGTCGGCGTACGTCGTCAGGGCGTCGTCGGGAAGGCCCTGACCTGCCTCCTCGAGCGTGTCGAGCGCTGCCGCCAACGCCTCGGAGTGGCGGCCCTGTGGCGTCACCTTCCAGCGACGCGTCCTGACCAGACGCGCGACGCGGTCGCGCGACTCGGCACTGGGCTCGCGCTCGGGCACCGGAGAGAGCTCTTCGTGCGCACTGGCGAGCACCTCGTGGAGGTCACGGCCCGTGTCGTCGACCGCGGCGATCACCGCGCGCACCCGGTCGAGGCTCATGCCTCCGACATCGACCAGTGCGCGAATCAGCCGTAACCGATCGACGTGGCTCTCGTCGTAGACCGCCCTGGTGGCACCCGTTGCGACGCCCGATTGGAGCAGCTTCTCGCGCAGGTAGAACTTCACGGTCGGCACCGGTACGCCGCTGCGCTGGGAGAGCTCGGACATCCACATGACAGACATCTTGGCATTGACCCCTTGACATTGGCCAGTGAACTATCCAACTATTAGATAGTTCACTATCTATATGGGAGGTTCCACCATGTCCGACGAATCACGCATCCTCGCCGGGATCCTGCTGCTGTCCCTGGTGACGGTCGAGACCGGTGGTGCCTACATGCTCGCGATCGTTCGCGGGAAGGCTCCGGCCACGCCGTTCCAGGAGAAGTTCGCGCGGGCCGGTCACGCCCACGCCGGAGTGCTGCTGCTGCTCGGTCTGCTGTGCCAGCTGATCGCGGACTCGACCACACAGACCGGCTTCTTCGACTGGCTCTCCCGGGCCGGCGTACCGATCGCGGCACTGCTGATGCCCGGCGGGTTCTTCTTCGCCTCGATGGGCCGCGGGCGCACCGAACCAAACGCGTTCATGTCCCTGGTCGTGATCGGCGCAGTCGTGCTCGGAGCAGGACTGCTCAGCCTGGGCATCGGCCTGCTCACGGCCTGAGGACGCGACCACCAGCACCACCGAGAAACGTGTGGGTCCTGACGCAACTGTTGCGTCAGGACCCACACGTCGTCCGATCAACCGATCAGAACTTGTCCTTCAGGTCGTTGCCGAGGTCCTTGGCCTTCTCGCCGGCGTCCTTGACGCTGGCTTCGGCCTGGTCGGTCTTGCCGTCGGCCTCGAGGCTGTCGTTGCCGGTGGCGTCGCCCACCGCTTCCTTCACCTTGCCGACTGCGTCCTCTGCGGCGTTCTTGGCCTTGTCGATGAAGCTCATGCGTTGCACTCCTTCGCGATGTGTCAGTAGGTCACACCCAGTTGAGCACGCCCGCCCTGAGAGTCAAGGCTCACCGAATGAACAACGTCCCGCACCACGGTTGCCGAAGCAACCGCAACGCAGGACGTTGTCGAAGAACGTGAGGCTCAGCGACGACCGGCGCTGAACGACGATGCGCTGTGCGAGCCGCCGCCGCTGCTGGCCGCAGCACCGCTGCGCCCGCGGGAACGGCTGCGGTTCCCGCCGCCGTTGCCA
>NZ_BCRJ01000120.1 GCF_001552535.1 Nocardioides jensenii JCM 1364 = NBRC 14755
CGAGCCCCCGACCTGGGGCCAGCCGGCCCCGGACGCCCCGGCGGCCAACCAGGCGACCGGTGACGGCGTCGAGCACGACGGCAACACCGTCGCCGGCGGCTACAGCGCCGACCACTTCGCGCGCCAGCACCCCGGCATCCCCGGCCAGCCGCAGGCCCCCAGCGTCACCGCGCAGCCGGTGGCCCGACTGGTCTTCTCCAGTGGCGAGACCATCGACGTCGACCGCGCGGTCCTGGTCGGCCGGGCGCCCGAAGCACGTCGCTTCACCTCGACCGACCAGCCACGTCTGGTCACCGTGCCCAGTCCGAACCAGGAGATCTCCTCGACCCACCTCGAGGTGCGCCCCGGGTCCGGTGTCGACCACGGCAGCGCCATCGTGACCGACATGGGCTCCACGAACGGCACCGTGCTCACCCAGCCCGGTTTCGCACCCGAAGACCTCCAGCCCGGCATCGCCGTCCAACTCCTGCCCGGATCGGTGATCGACCTCGGTGACGGAGTCACGATCCAGGTCACCAGCCTCTGACGGCCTCCGCCGCCATGCCCCCCACCCCCGAGAGCGCGCCCGTCGCGGAGCCGGAACGGCGTTTCCAGGCGTTCGTCGTCGACCGTGCCATTGCGTGGACGCTCTACGTCGGCGCGGCCGTGGCCGCGTGGTGGTGGTGCTTCCGGGAGGACCTCCCGTGGGCCGGGATCGGCATCATCGTGGCGACCGTGGTGGTGGTGAGCCTGGGGTTCGTCGTGGCACTGGGAGCCAAGGGCACCTCTCCAGGCAAGGCGTTGCTCGGTCTCCGGGTGGTCTCGCACGACGGTGGCGGGCCGATCGGATTCGGTCGTGCGCTGGTGCGATCACTCATTGTCGGTCTCGGTTCGATTCCGATGTTCGGGCTGGGGTTGGCCATGCTCGCGTGGACCGCGGTCGAGGACCGCACCCGCGAGCGCCGCGGATGGCACGATCACGTGACCGGATCCCTGGTGATTGACGTGCGACCGGTGCCGGTCGAGGTGGCCACCGCCGACGAACGACCGCGACACGTGGTCAACCTGACCGCGATGAGACTGATGCCGGTGCGCCAGCCGACTGCACCCGTGGTGCCGGCGCCGCCGGTGAATGCGCCACTGGCTCCGCCGACCGAAGGGCCGACCGAAGGGCCGACCGAGGGGCCGGACGCCGACGACTCGACCGTGCTCTCCGCCCCGCAGCCTCAACGGACGCCGCTTCCGCAGCTCCAGGTTCCCCAGGGCCAGGCTCACCAGACCCAGGCCCACCAGGCCCAGGCCCACCAGGCCCAGGCCCACCAGGCCCCGCCTCCCCAGACACCGCGCGCCCCGTTGCGGCCCGTGTCCTCACCTGCGGGAAACGGACCCCCGGGAAACGGATCCCCGGGACGCCCTGCCAACGAGCACACCGTCACCGGAGGGGGGCCCGATCGACCGGGCGCAAGACCGCGTGCGACCGTCCGTCCTCCGATCGCGTGGCGGGTCACCTTCGACACCGGCGAGAGCTTCCTGGTCGAGGGCCTCGGCATCGTCGGACGCCAACCGGTCGCCCGCCCCGGAGAGCCGGTGCGGCACGTCGTACCCCTCCGGTCGGAGGACATGTCGATCTCCAAGACCCACGCGCAGTTTCACCTTGCCTCCGACGGGGCACTGGTGGTGACGGACAGAGGATCCACCAACGGGTCACTGCTGGTCCGCAAGGGCGTGTCCCGCGAACTGAGTGCCGGTCGCCCTGCGACGCTGGTCGACGGTGACCGGGTCGTCTTCGGTGATCGCCAGATGAAGGTGTCCAGAGAGGACTGATTGACCATGACCGAGGAGATCTGCCGATGGCTGTGATCCAGGCCCGAGGGCTCGGCAAGGCCTACAAGGGCAAGACCGCCGTGAACAACCTGTCGTTCGACGTCCGACCCGGGACGGTGACCGGCTTCCTGGGGCCCAACGGGTCCGGCAAGTCGACCACCATGCGCCTGATGCTCGGTCTCGACAACGGTCACGGCACGTGCACGTTCGACGGTCACCCGTTCGCGGCGTACGACGTTCCGATGCAGCATGTCGGCGCGTTGCTGGAGGCCAAGCCGTTCCACCCGACCCGCACGGCGCGCAACCACCTGCGCATGATCGCGGCGCCCAACCGGATTCCCGACACCCGGGTGGACGAGGTGCTCGGCATGGTGGGTCTCTCCGACGTGGCGGGCAAGGAGCCGGGCACCTTCTCACTGGGCATGGGCCAGCGCCTCGGCCTGGCCGCCGCGCTGCTGGGCAACCCGCACACGCTGATCCTGGACGAGCCGGCCAACGGCCTCGACCCGCAGGGCATCCGCTGGATGCGAGACATGCTCAAGAACCTCGCCTCCGAGGGCCGCTCGGTCTTCGTCTCCAGCCACCTGCTCAGCGAGATGGCACTGATGGCCGACGAGCTGGTCGTGATCGGGCGCGGCCGGATGATCGCGAACGGTCCGGTCGCGGAGTTCACCAAGCAGAGCAGCGCGAACCACATCAAGGTGCGCACCCCGCAGGCCCACGACCTGGCCGGGTTGATCGGCCAGCGGCTCGCCGGTCAGGGATCGGTCCAGGCGGTCGCACCCGGCGAGCTCTCGGTGGTCGGTCTGAGCGCCGACGACATCGGCGACATGGCCTTCGACAACCAGATCCGGCTCCACGAGCTGTCCACGGTGCAGGCCAGCCTCGAGGACGCGTTCCTCGAGCTCACCGGTGGCTCCGAGGAGTACCAGGCGCACGCCCTGGCCCCCCGGCCACCCCAGCAGCCCTACGGCCAACAGCCCCAACAGGCCCCTGGGCAGCAGCCCTACGGCGAACAGCCCCAACAGCCCCAACAGGCCCCTGGTCAGCAGCCCTACGGTCAGCCACAGGCACCGTACGGCGGACCGCAGCAACCGCAACAACAGGCGCCGTACGGACAGCCTCAGGCCCAACCCGGTCAATGGGCACAACCGCCGGCACAGGCTCCCCGTGACGGTGGCGACGAGAACGCAGGAGGGCAGGCATGACCGCGGCACTGAGGTATGAGTGGGCCCGGCTGACCACCCTCCGCTCGACGTGGTGGATCACCGGCATCTCGGTCGTGGTCAGCGCCGGCTTCACGTTCGTGGTCGCCATGCTGATCCGGCTCAACATCCCTACCGAGCTCAAGGGCGACGTGAGCAAGAAGGACTCCCAGTTCTTCCTCGAGGCCGGCATGACGCAGTTCTCGAACGTCGACCCGGTCTTCTACCTGATCGCCTACGCGATCGCGATCCTCGGCATCTTGTCGTGGGGTCACGAATACCGCCACGGCATGATCCGGGCCACCCTGACCGCTGTCCCGGACCGGACCTCGGTGTGGAGCGCCAAGTTCATCACCGTCGGAGCCTGGGTGGCCGGTGCGGTGCTGGTGGCCAACGTGCTGTCGCTGATGTGCACGCTGCTGTGGTTCGGCAGTCTCGACTTCCACTACGACTGGCCCGAACTGGGGATCTCCATCGTCCAGCGGATGGTCTACACGGTGCTGCTGACCTGGCTGGTGATGGCGGTGACCGAGCTGATCCGTCACCAGACCTTCGCCCTGGTACTGCTCTACCTGTGGCCGCTCGGGGTCGAGACCCTGCTGCGGGCCATGCTGGCGATCTTCGGCATCTTCAACCCGGGCGTCGACGACTCGGCCCGGTTCCTGCCGTTCAACGCCGGTGGTCGAATCATCCAGGACTGGAGCCTGACCGGTGGCTTCGACCCGGGCGACGGCCTGTTCGGCAACCCGCTGAGCGCCTGGGGCGCGTTCATCATCTTCGGCGGCATCACCGCGGCCGTGATGGCGCTCAGCCTGTTCAGCTTCAAGACCCGCGACGCGTGACCTGAGACCCGTCGCCAGTCCGTCGCCAGGTCGCGCGAACTGGCGACGGGTCGGCCCGAACTGGCGACGGGTCGGCCCGAACTCACGACGGGTCAGCGGGTCAACAGGACCGGGATGCGCACGGTGGTGCCGTTGGCGCCACGCCAGGTCACCGACCCGCTGTCGGCCACGCTGCGCTGCGGCCCGGAACGGCGTACGACGACGTGGAAGTCACGCGTCTCACCCGGAGCGATCTTGATCGCGGCGGGCAGCACGTGCACGTGATGCGTGGCGAAGCCACGGGCCGAGGATGAGTAGTACATCGCGCGCTTGCCGACGTTGGTGACGCTGCGGGTGATCACCGTGCCGCGGGCCGGCACCCGACGCTGAGCCGAGGGCAGGTTGAGCCGCGACGTCTCGCGCCCGGCGTCCAGGGCGCGGCGATAGGCCGAGGGAGCGAGGTCGAAGACCAGTCCCGGGCGGGTGCTGGTCTCGGCGCCACGTGCGATGCCGGCGCCCTGGCGCAGCGCCGTGGGCCGGTGCGCGGCCTGGCGGGCGCTGGTCATCAGCGCCGACCGGACCCGGTTGGCCGACCAGTCGGGGTGGTCGGCGCGCAACCTCGCGGCCAGGCCACTGACCCGGGCGGTCGCCGCCGACGTGCCGCTGAGCAGTTCCCAGTTGCCGTTGCCGGCCACCGGCGAGGTGGCCGCGAGCAGACCGAAGCCCGGTGCCACCAGGTCGGGCTTGACGGTGCCGGCGCGGGCCGACCCGTGGTTCGACCAAGGGAGCACGGCGGGAGCGCCGGCGCCCTCAGGCGTGTGGACGAGTTGTCCGCGCACGGTGCCCGGTCCTTGAAGTGCGCGACGGAGCCGGGCACCCTCAGCGGCATCGACATGCAAGGTGGGGACGGAGTGGAAGTCGGCGCTGAGGCTCTCGCCGGCCGCGTTGACCAACACCATTCCGACGCCGTCGGCCAGGTGCACGGCAGCCGACTTGTCGACGCGCGCGATCACGCCGCGCTCGCAGAGCACGATCTTGTCGGCGACCCCGGCCGCGTCGAGGGCGCCCGGGCGGCACAACCGCGCGTCGGCCCGGCTGTGCCCCGGGGCCGGCACGTCGGAGGCCCGGATCACCGCGGCGCGATCGGGCAGGCGTCGGGCGGTGAGGATGCCGGTGATCTCGTCACCCGAACCGAGCCGGAGGGCCCCGGTGCGATTCGGCCCCGTGCTGGCGCCGACCGTGGTCGTCCACGGCTGCTGGTAGCCCGAGGTGCGGGCGTCGTTGCCGGCCGCGGTGGCCACGAAGATGTCGCGCTCCGCGGCGCCGAGCAGGGCCAGGTCAAGCGTGTCGGGGGCGCCGTCGGAGTTCGAGACGACCGAGAGGTTGAGCACGTCGACCCGGTCGTGCACGGCGCGATCGACGGCGCTGACCAGGTCGGCGCTGGAGCACCCGTCGTCGGCGGGGTCGGGCGCCGACCAGCAGGCCTTGTAGATCGCCAGCCGGGCATCGGGTGCCGTGCCGGAGAAGGTGCCGAAGGTGCGGCCGGAGGACAGGGCGGTGACCTTGGCATTGCCGGCCGCCACCGAGGCGACCTGGGTGCCGTGGCCGGAGTCGTCGCGCGGCGACAGCTCGGACTCCGAACGCAGGCGGTCGGCGCCGAACCCGTCGACGAACCAGGTGGCCGAGACGAGCTTGCCGTTGCAGTCGCTGGAGGCCCACGACGCAGCAGCCGTGCAGGTGCCGTGGAAGTCGGTGGGGGTCTCGCCCAGGGACGTGGTCGAGACGAGGGCAGGGGTGTCGGGGGAGATGCCGCTGTCGACGACCCCGATCACGGTGCCACGGCCCCCGGAGGCGTCGGCGGCTGCGTCGGACGTGACGCTGCCCTGCGTCGCAACCGCGGGCGCCCCGGCCAGCGTGTGGATGTCGTCGCGTTCGAGCAGGGCCACGTCGGGCAGGGTGTGCGCGAGCCGGGCCTGGTCGGGGGTGAGCTCGACGGCGAGGCCGTTGAGCGCCGTCGTCCACCGGTACGTCGGCTCGCCGGCTCCGAGCCGCTCCAGCGTGGCGTCCTGGCGCTCTCGCATCGACGTGCGATAGTCGGTGGCGGACAGGTCGCCGCGGTAGCCCGCCGAACCGGGGCCGCTGAGCGTGATCAGGAAGAGCTCGGCGTCGTCGTCCGTGGCGGACGCGGGCGAGCCGACCGGCATCAGGGCAGCGAGCAGCGTCACCCCGGCCAGGGCAGAGCCCAGTAGAACGCGTCGCATCACAGTTCCCACATGTCGCAGCAGTTACCGAAACCCCCATGGTGACAGCACTGGGAACGGGTTTTCAATTCCGTCTCCACAGGCGGCCGTGCACCACCACCTAGGCTGTCACACATGACAGGCCCTGTGGTCGGTTTCGACCTGGACATGACCCTGATCGACACGGTTCCGGGCTTTGCCGCGACGCTGGTCGTGCTCGGTGACGAGCTGGGCGTCGACTTCCCGGTCGTCGAGCTCACCTCCAAGCTCGGCCCGCCCCTGTCGATGATGCTCGAGGACTACGTGCCCTCGGAGCGGATCGATGCGGTCGTCGACCGGTTCCGCGAGCTCTACCCGACCACCGCGATCATCGAGACACTCGCGTTCCCGGGCGCCCATGCGGCGTTGGCCGCCGTACGTCGTCTCGGGGGCAGCAGTGTGGTCGTGACCGGCAAGTTCACCGCCAATGCGCAGCTGCACCTCGACCACCTGGGCTTCGAGGTCGACCATCTGGAGGGCGAGGTCTGGGGTGTCGGCAAGGCTGCCGTGCTGCGCGAGAAGGGCGCGAGCGTCTACGTCGGCGACCACGTCCACGACGTTGAGGGCGCCCTGGCCGCCGGGGTCACGAGCGTCTCGGTGCTCACCGGCGGCTGCACCCGCGACGAGCTCGAGGCCGCCGGCACGCACGTCGTACTCGCCGACCTGACCGAGTTTCCGGCCTGGCTGGAGGGTCACCTGGCCTTGGCGTTGGCATCGGGTGAGGACGCGACATAGGCTCCGCAGGCACGAGTGTGCGGCCTGCGACGGGCCGCACGAGTCAGCACGATCAGACAGCGCGCCAGCGAGCGCCATCAGGAAGGGGCCTCCAGTGCCTACTGGCAAGGTCAAGTGGTACGACGCCGAGAAGGGCTTCGGGTTCCTCTCCCAGACCGACGGGCCCGACGTCTACGTGCGCGCCGAGGCGCTTCCCGAGGGCGTGACCAACCTGAAGGCCGGAACCAAGGTCGAGTTCGGCATCGCCCAGGGACGCAAGGGCGACCAGGCACTCCAGGTGCGGCTGGTCGACGCCCCGGTCTCGGTGGCCCGCAACAAGTCCAAGGCGCAGCGCAAGAGTCCCGAAGAGATGTCCACGATCGTCGAGGACCTCATCCGGCTGCTCGACGACGTCGGCGAGGGCTACCGCCGCGGCCGGCACCCCGAGGCCAGGACCGCGAAGCCGACCGCGAAGCTGCTGCGCGCACTCGCGGACGAGCTCGAGCTCTGAACAGGTAGGGCGATCACTGAAGGGTTTCACGCAGATGCTGCGCGAAACCCTTCAGTGATCGCACCCAGATGCGGGTCGCGCCTCAGTAGGCGTCGCCGGGCACCGTCTGCGGCTGCTGGGGGTACGGCGGACGTGGACGACGGGTCGGTCCTCCGCGCACGACGAGCACGAAGACGGCCCACGCGGCGAGCACGCCGAAGCCGACGCCCAGGCCGAGCCGCGGGATCAGCGGCATGGCGATGCCCACGAACCCGCCGACCACCCAGGCCAGCTGGAGCATGGTGTCGGAGCGGGCGAACGCGCTGGTCTGGACCCGCTCGTGCACGTGGGTCTGGATCGTGGAGTCGAGGGAGAGCTTGGCCAGGGACTGGGAGAGCCCCGCGGTGAGCCCGAGCGCGACCAGCGGTATCAGCCCGTAGAACAGGGCAGCCAGCAGCGCCATCGCGGCGTCCGCGACCAGGGCCACCACCACGGTGACGGCCGGGTTCACCTTCTTCAGGATCGAGCCGAGGAAGATGCCCAGGGTGTTGCCGAGCCCGGCCGCCCCGATCACCACGCCGAGCAGCATCGCCTGTCTGTGTTCCCAGCCGTCGATGGGGTTCTCACGCAGCAGGAATGCCATGAACATGGTGAGGAACCCGGAGAGGAAGCGTGGACCGCAGTTGGCGCGGAGCGCGAAGGCGACCGGGGCCGGGATGCGCATGCTCTGGCGCTGCGGGTTGGCCCGGGCCGAGGGGCCGGGCATGAGCTCGAGGTGGGCCTCGCCGGCGGAGGAGTCGACCTTGCGGGGGAGCAGGATGGCCAGGATGGTCGCTCCGATGAAGACCACGAATCCGTAGCGCAGCGACCACTCGGGTCCGAAGGTCGCGGCAAGTCCGGCCAGCGGGGCGGAGATGCCGGCGCCGACCACACCGGCCAGGCCGATGCGGGCATTGGCCTTGACCAGGGTGACGCCCTCGGGCACCAGGCGTGGTGCGGCCGCGGCCTTGGTGATGCCGTAGGCCTTGGAGGAGACCAGCACACCCAGCGCCGCCGGGAACAGCCACGTGGACTCGGTCACCACCGCCGCCGCCAGCACCCAGCACAGGAACGCGCGGATCGCCATCGTGCTGCCGATGGCCCAGCGTCGACCGTGGCTGAAGCGGTCGAGGAAGGGGCCGATCAGTGGGGCGACGATGGCGAACGGCAGCATCGTCATCGCGAGGAAGAGGGCGACCTGGCCGCGGGCCTCACCCGTGGGCACCTGGAAGAACAAGGTGCCGGCCAGGGAGATCGCGACCGCCGTGTCACCGGCGGCGTTGAACGCGTGCAGCTCGATCAGGCGGAACAGGCCGGAGTCGCCGGCGCCCTCGGCGTGGGAGGCGCGGCGGGCCACCCGGAAGGTCGCCCTGCTGGCCTTGGCGGTGCCACGGGCCACGGCGCGGGCGCCGACCCCGGTCGCCTTGGCGAAGCGGACGGCGTTCTCACCGGCCGAGCGTCCCGACGGTGCGTAGGGGTCGTCGTACCCCGGCTGTGGGCCGTCGGAGCCCTCGGGGCGCCACTGTGACTCCTGATGCGGATCGCGATGAGGATCGCCCGGTGGCCGTGTGGTCATGCGAACATCCTGCCCGTTGCCCCCGACATCATGCGAGCCGAACCCTCCACTTCAGTCCCCCTGTTAGGCCGCGTCGACCGGTCAACCGCCACCCGGCAAGACAATACGTCCTCGCATGGGACACAATCACGCACGTGACCGCGACAACCCGAACCAAGTCCGACAGCGTCCTTGCCGCTGCCGTCGACGAGGCCCGCGCTGCCTTGGCCGCCGACGTGCCGGCTTCCGACATCGGCGAGCACCTCGGTCATCAGGACGAGGGGGAACGCGTCCTGAGCCACTTCTTCGACTGCACCCGCCCGGGCTACCGGGGCTGGCGCTGGTCGGTGACGTTGACCAGGGCCTCGAGGCAGAAGACTCCGACCGTCGACGAGATCGTGCTGATCCCGGGCGCCGAGTCGATCACCGCGCCACCCTGGCTTCCCTACAAGGAGCGCATCCAGCCGGGCGACCTCTCGCCCGGCGACCTGCTGCCGGTGGACGACGACGATGCCCGCCTCGTGCCGACGTACCTGGTCGGCGACAGTGGCATCGACCCGCTCGACCGCCAGGAGCAGGCGCAGCTCCGTCAGGTCGCCGACGACCTCGGGCTCGGACGGGTGCGCACCCTCTCGGTCGAGGGCCGTGACCAGGCTGCGCAGCGGTGGTACGACGGCGACGGCGGCCCGCAGAGCCCGATCGCGCTGCAGGCCCCGGCCAACTGCTACTCCTGCGGTTTCCTCGTTCGTCTCGCCGGCCCGCTGTCGATGACGTTCGGTGTGTGCGCCAACGCCAATGCCAACGCCGACGGCCGTGTCGTCGCCCTGGGCCACGGGTGCGGAGCGCACTCCGAGGCGCAGCTGTCGAAGAAGCAGCAGCCGCTGCCCCGGCCCGAGCACGTCTTCGACACCCTCACCATCGACGACGTCGAGGCGATCTGACGCAGGCGCTCCTCGCCGGCACCGGTCCCTGATCCGCGGAGCGTCCTCAGGCGGAGGGGGCCGCACCCGCCTCGCGGGCCTGGCGACGGCGACGGCAGAACTCCAAGCCGAAAAGGCCCAGGCCGAACCCGGCCATGCAGGTCCACAACCACCACAGGTGGCCGTCGTCGGAGAGCCGCCCGTAGAACGGCAGCAGGGCCAGGAACCCGAGCAGCCACAGGCCGGTGCCGACCTCCAGCGTGCGTACGCCGTCCACGTCGAGCGGGTCGACGTCGGCCACGATGTAGGTGCGGTTGCCGATCTCGTGCGTCTTCGGCTGTTCCTGGGGCTCCACAGCACGAAACCTAGTCCACCGCGTGACATCGCCGTAACCGGGCGGAGTGCACACCGGTCCCGAAATCTGCCACGATGCGGTTCGTGAACTCACCTGCGCAGGCTCGGGCCACTTCGAGCATCGACTCGTTCTTCAAGATCACGGCACGCGGCTCGACGATCAGCCGGGAAGTGCGTGGTGGCCTGGTCACGTTCTTCACGATGGCCTACATCATCGTGCTGAACCCGCTGATCCTCGGCTACTCCTTCGACAGCGACGGCGAGGTGCTCGGCGGCGGCAGCGTCCCCGGAGGCAACGTCGCGATGATCGCGGCGGCCACCGCGCTCGTGGCCGGAGTCATGACCATCCTGATGGGCCTGGTCGGCAACTATCCGATGGCGCTGGCCACGGGGCTGGGGCTGAACGCCTTCGTCGCGTTCGTGATCGCCAAGGAGATGACCTGGGCCGACGCGATGGGCCTGGTCGTCCTCGAGGGTCTGGTGATCCTGGTGCTCGTGCTCACCGGCTTCCGTGAAGCGGTCTTCCACGCGGTCCCGGCTCAGCTCAAGATCGCGATCTCGGTCGGCATCGGTCTGTTCATCACGTTGATCGGGCTCGTCGACGCCGGTTTCGTGCACCGCACGCCCCTGCTGCCCAGCACCACCGTCCCCGTCTCGCTCGGGTGGGACGGGCAGCTGCAGGGGTGGCCGGTGGCGGTCTTCGTCTTCGGCCTGCTGCTCCTCTTCGCGCTGCATGCCCGCCGCGTCAAGGGCGCCATCCTGATCTCGATCGCGGTCACGACGCTGATCGCGATCGTGGTCGAGAAGCTGGCCGGGCTCGGCGGCTCCGGGCCGTTCGCCCTGCCGGTCTTCGGTGAGGACGGCGCACCGGCTGCCGGCCAGGCCGATGGCAGTGGCTACGACCCCTCGGCGTGGGGGCTGGCCGTGCCCGAGTGGCCCAAGGACCTGATCGCCAAACCCGACTTCGGCCTGCTCGGCGACTTCAACCTGTTGGGCGCCTGGCAGAACGCCGGAATCGTGGTCGCTTGCCTGTTCGTGTTCACCCTCTTGCTCGCCGACTTCTTCGACACCCTCGGCACCATGACCGCGATCGGCACCGAGGCCGACCTCCTCGACGAGGACGGCACCCCGCCCGGCACCCGCAGGATCCTGGTCGTCGACTCGTTGGCTGCTGCCGCCGGTGGCGCCGCGGGTGTCTCCAGCAACACGTCCTACATCGAGTCCGCCTCCGGTGTCGCCGAAGGTGCGCGCACGGGCCTGGCCAGCGTCGTGACCGGGTTGATGTTCCTGCTGGCCACGTTCTTCGCGCCCCTGGTCGAGGTCGTGCCCTCCGAGGCCGCCGTGCCGGCCCTGATCCTGGTCGGATTCCTGATGATGCAGCAGGTCAAGGGGATCGACTGGGACGACATGGAGATCGCGCTGCCGGCCTTCCTGACCATCGTGGTCATGCCGTTCACCTATTCGGTGTCGGCGGGCATCGGCGCGGGATTCATCGCCTACGTGTTCCTCAAGGTGGTGCACGGAAAGTTCCGTGCGATCCACCCGCTGATGTGGGTGGTCACGGTGCTCTTCGTCGTCTACTTCGCGATCCACCCGTTGACCACCCTCCTCACCTGATTCCTCCGCTGACCCGTCGTGAATTCGGGCCGACCCGTCGTGAATTCGGGCCGACCCGTCGTGAGTTCGCCGAACTGGCGACGGGTCACCCCGAACTGGCGACGGGTCAGCGGACCGGGACAGTCAGGGTGGTGACCGGGTTGTCGAACTCGTCGAGCCGGAGGCCGGCGGTGTCAGCAGCACCAGCACTGCGCACGACCCTCGACGACCCGCAGGACATCGTCGGCATGACCAGCCTCGGCCTGCCGGCGTACGAGACCGGCGACGGTGTGGCCGTGTTCCTCAAGGACGACAAGACCCTTGAGGTCGACGCGACGGGCCTGCCCGACACGCTTGGTCCCGACGACGACATGACCCGGGCAGACCTGGCCCATGCGGTGGCGACCAGTGTGCTGGCCCGCTGGGAGAAGCACGCCTGACCTCGGTCGAGCCACCCTCGGTGGATTTGTTTAGTCTAGGTAATGACCTATGCTAAGAACATGCCGACCGTCGAGAAAGCCGCCCGCACCAACGCCGGACTGGCCTCCGAGCTTCGGCTCTCGGTCATGCGGCTGCGTCGGAGACTCTCCTCCGAGCGCGCCCCCGACAACGAGCTGAGCATCGCCACGATGGCCGTGCTGGGCTGCCTGCACCGCCACGGCGAGTGCACCGTCGGCCAGCTCGCCAAGCGCGAGCGGGTGCAGCCGCCGTCGATGACCCGCACCGTGAACTGTCTCGTCGACGAGGGATACGTGACCCGACGGCCGCACGAGACCGACGGCCGCCAGGTCGTGGTGGCTCTGACCGACCGGGGTCGCGAGGTGCTGGTCGCCGACCGTGCCCGACGCGACGCCTGGCTGGCCCGGCGACTGGCCGACCTGACCGCCGACGAGCGCGCCGTCCTTCGTGCCGCTGCGCCGATCCTGCAACGCCTGGCAGAGGAGGACTGACCCACCGTTGAGTCCGACCTTCCGCTCCCTGCACAACCCGAACTTCCGTCGCTACGCCGCCGGCAGCCTCGTCTCCAATGTCGGCCTGTGGATGCAGCGCGTCGCCCAGGACTGGCTCGTGCTCGTCCTCACCGGCAGCGGCACCGCCCTCGGCATCACCACCGGCCTCCAGTTCCTGCCGGTCCTGCTGCTCTCGCCGTACGCCGGCGTGATCGCGGACCGCTTCGACAAGCGGCGCCTCCTGCAGGTCACCCAGGCCGCGATGGGGGTCGCCGCTCTGGCGCTGGGCCTGATCACCGTGCTCGGCGTGGTCGAGCTCTGGCACGTCTACGCGATCGCGTTCGTCTTCGGCATCGCCTCCGCCTTCGACGCCCCGGCCCGGCAGTCGTTCGTCTCCGAGATGGTCGACGCCACCGACCTGACCAACGCGGTCGGTCTCAACTCCGCGACCTTCAACACCGCCCGCATCCTCGGCCCCGGCCTGGCCGGCCTGATGATCGGAGCCCTGGGTGGGGGCGTGTGGGCCACCGGCTGGGTGATCCTGGTCAACGCGGTCTCCTACCTCGCGGTGATCTGGCAGCTGGAGCGCATGGAGACCGCGCTCCTGCACACGCCGAAGCGCGTCGAGCGGGCTCCGGGCGCGCTCCGCGAGGGCGTCGAGTACGTACGCCGGCAGCCGCGGATGGTGCTGATCCTGATCATGGTCTTCTTCGCCGGCACCTTCGGCATGAACTTCCAGATCACCTCCGCCTTGATGGCGACCGACGTCTACGGCAAGGGCGCCGGTGAGTTCGGCCTGCTGGGCTCGACCATGGCGATCGGCTCCCTGGCCGGCGCCCTGATGGCGGCCCGGCGGGTGCACATCCGGCTGCGCCTGCTCGTCCTGGCCGGCCTGGGCTTCGGCGTCGCCGAGATCGCGGCCGGCCTGATGCCGACGTACCTCACCTTCGTGGTGGTCACGCCGTTGATCGGCTTCGCCACGCTGACCCTGCTCAACTCGGCCAACTCGGTGCTCCAGCTCGAGTCCGATCCGCAGCTGCGCGGGCGGGTGATGGCGCTCTACATGACCATCGTGATGGGCGGTACGCCGCTCGGATCACCGATCATCGGCTGGATCGGCGAGGCCTTCGGGGCTCGGTGGACCCTGGTCATCGGTGGCGTGCTCACCATGGCTGGTGTCGGACTGGCGGTGGCGGTGTTCTGGCGCATGAACAGGGGCGCTCCTGGCGTTTTGACCCCCGCAGGGCGGGCGGGTAACGTGTTCCCTCGTGTCTGGGACAACCCGGCTGTTGTGCGTGCTCGAAAGTAGTTGAGGCGCAGGCAACAGCCGACACGCCCGAGCGCGGGGGTGGCCACCGAGGGGTTGCCAGCACCACCCGGACACGCTGTCCTCCCGGACACATCGCAGTTCATCGTTCCCGTCAAGTTGTCGGGTCCTGAGAGAGAAAACGAAGGGGAACCACCAAGGTGCCCACCATTCAGCAGTTGGTCCGCAAGGGCCGCCAGGACAAGGTGTCGAAGAACAAGACGCCTGCCCTGAAGGGGTCTCCGCAGCGCCGAGGCGTCTGCACCCGCGTCTACACCACCACCCCGAAGAAGCCGAACTCCGCCCTGCGCAAGGTCGCCCGTGTGCGCCTGTCCAGCGGCGTCGAGGTCACGGCCTACATCCCGGGCGTGGGCCACAACCTTCAGGAGCACTCGATCGTGCTCGTCCGCGGCGGTCGCGTGAAGGACCTCCCCGGTGTTCGCTACAAGATCATTCGCGGCTCGCTCGACACCCAGGGCGTCAAGAACCGCAAGCAGGCCCGCAGCCGCTACGGCGCCAAGAAGGAGAAGAGCTAATGCCTCGCAAGGGTCCCGCTCCCAAGCGCCCGATCGACGTCGACCCGGTCTACGGCTCGCCCGTCGTCTCCCAGCTCGTCAGCAAGGTGCTGATGGACGGCAAGAAGCAGGTTGCCCAGCGCATCGTCTACACCGCGCTCGAGGGTTGCCGCGAGAAGACCGGCACCGACCCGGTCGTCACGCTCAAGCGTGCGCTCGACAACGTCAAGCCGGCCATCGAGGTCAAGTCCCGCCGTGTCGGTGGCGCGACCTACCAGGTTCCGGTCGAGGTCAAGGGCACCCGCGGCTCCACGCTCGCGCTGCGTTGGCTCGTCGGCTATGCGAAGGACCGTCGTGAGAAGACGATGGCCGAGCGCCTGATGAACGAGATCCTCGACGCGAGCAACGGCCTCGGTGCCGCTGTGAAGAAGCGCGAGGACACTCACAAGATGGCCGAGTCCAACAAGGCCTTCGCTCACTACCGCTGGTGACCCGGGCTCTCGAGCCTGTCATCGCGACCAACTCTTTTCGAGGGGACATCACTTAAGTGGCTGTCGACATCACCACGGACCTCACCAAGGTCCGCAACATCGGCATCATGGCGCACATCGATGCCGGTAAGACCACGACCACCGAGCGCATCCTGTTCTACACCGGTATCAACTACAAGATCGGCGACACCCACGAGGGTTCGGCGACGATGGACTGGATGGAGCAGGAGCAGGAGCGTGGCATCACGATCACGTCTGCTGCGACGACGTGCTGGTGGAAGGATCACCAGATCAACATCATCGACACCCCGGGTCACGTCGACTTCACCGCCGAGGTGGAGCGTTCGCTCCGTGTCCTCGACGGTGCCGTCGCCGTGTTCGACGGTGTTGCCGGCGTCGAGCCCCAGACCATGACGGTGTGGCGCCAGGCCAACAAGTACGCCGTCCCCCGCATGTGCTTCGTCAACAAGATGGACCGCACCGGCGCCGACTTCTTCAACTGCGTCGACATGATGGTCGACCGGCTCAACTCCACGCCGCTGGTCCTGCAGATCCCGATCGGCGCCGAGGGCGACTTCCTCGGTGTCGTCGACCTGATCGGCATGCGTGCCCTGACCTGGCGTGGCGAGACCACGATCGGTGAGGACTACGAGATCGAGGAGATCCCGGCCGAGCTGGTCGAGCAGGCCAACGAGTGGCGCGTCAAGCTGCTCGAGACCCTGTCCGAGGCCGACGACGAGATCATGGAGAAGTACCTCGAAGAGGGCGAGTTCACCGTCGAGGAGCTCGAGGCGGCCATCCGTCGCGCGACGCTCGCCGACAAGCTGAACCCCGTCCTCCTCGGCACCGCGTTCAAGAACAAGGGCGTTCAGCCCCTGCTCGACGCCGTGGTGAAGTTCATGCCCTCGCCGCTCGACATCGACGGCATCCAGGGTCACTCGGTCAAGGACGAGGACGAGGTCATCGTTCGCCAGCCGTCCGACAACGAGCCCTTCTCCGGCCTCGCCTACAAGATCGCCACCGACCCGCACCTCGGCAAGCTGATCTATGTGCGCGTCTACTCCGGCAAGCTCGAGGCCGGCTCGACCGTGCTCAACTCGGTCAACGGCCGCAAGGAGCGCATCGGCAAGGTCTACCAGATGCACGCCAACAAGCGCGAGGAGATCGCGTCGGTCGGTGCCGGTCAGATCGTGGCGGTCATGGGTCTCAAGGACACCAAGACCGGTCACACGCTGAGCGACCCGCAGAGCCCGGTCGTGCTGGAGTCGATGTCGTTCCCGGCCCCGGTGATCGAGGTCGCCATCGAGCCGAAGACGAAGTCCGACCAGGAGAAGCTGGGCACCGCGATCCAGCGCCTCTCCGACGAGGACCCGACCTTCACGGTCAAGACCGACGAAGAGACCGGTCAGACGATCATCGCCGGTATGGGCGAGCTCCACCTGGACATCCTCGTCGACCGCATGAAGCGCGAGTTCCGCGTGGAGGCGACCGTCGGCAAGCCGCAGGTGGCCTACCGCGAGACGGTCCGCAAGGACGTCACGAACCACAGCTACACGCACAAGAAGCAGACCGGTGGTTCGGGTCAGTTCGCCAAGGTCGTCATCTCGCTCGGCCCCAACATCGACCCGGAGACCGGCACGGGTGCCGGCTACGAGTTCGTCAACAACGTCTCGGGTGGCCGCGTGCCGCGCGAGTACATCCCGTCGGTGGACCAGGGCGGCCAGGCCGCCATGGAGTTCGGTGTTCTCGCCGGCTACCCGATGGTCGACGTGAAGTTCACGCTCGAGGACGGCGCCTACCACGACGTCGACTCGTCCGAGCTCGCGTTCAAGCTCGCCGGCAACCAGGCCTTCAAGGAGGCCGCACGCATGGCCAAGCCGGTGTTGCTCGAGCCGATGTTCGCGGTTGAGGTCACGACCCCCGAGAGCTTCCTCGGCACGGTCATCGGTGACATCAACTCGCGTCGCGGTCAGATCCAGGCACAGGAAGAGCGTCACGGCGACATGGTCGTCAATGCGCTCGTGCCGCTTTCCGAGATGTTCGGGTACGTTGGCGACCTGAGGTCCAAGACCTCGGGTCAGGCTTCGTACTCGATGGAGTTCGACTCGTACGCCGAGGTTCCCACGAACGTCGCCGACGAGATCATCAAGAAGGTTCGCGGCGAGTAACCTCGTCATGACCCTCGGCACAGCACCACCCACATTTACGAGTCAAGAAACACACAACCCAGGAGGAGCCCACAGTGGCTAAGGCGAAGTTCGAGCGGACCAAGCCGCACGTCAACATCGGCACCATCGGTCACATCGACCACGGTAAGACGACGCTGACCGCGGCGATTACCAAGGTGCTGCACGACGCGTACCCGGAGCTGAACGCGGCTTCCGCATTCGACGAGATCGACAAGGCGCCTGAAGAGCGCCAGCGCGGCATCACGATCTCGATCGCGCACGTCGAGTACCAGACCGAGGCGCGTCACTACGCGCACGTTGACTGCCCGGGTCACGCGGACTACATCAAGAACATGATCACCGGTGCGGCCCAGATGGACGGTGCGATCCTCGTGGTCGCAGCGACCGACGGTCCCATGCCGCAGACGCGTGAGCACGTGCTGCTCGCCCGCCAGGTCGGCGTGCCCGCCCTGGTCGTGGCGCTCAACAAGTGCGACATGGTCGACGACGAGGAGCTCATCGAGCTCGTCGAGATGGAGGTGCGCGAGCTCCTCTCCGAGTACGAGTTCCCGGGCGACGACATCCCGGTCGTGCGCGTTGCCGCCTTCCCGGCGCTGCAGGGCGACGCCAAGTGGGGCGAGTCGATCCTCGAGCTGATGAAGGCTGTCGACGAGGCCATCCCGACCCCCGAGCGTGAGACCGACAAGCCGTTCCTCATGCCTGTCGAGGACGTCTTCACGATCACCGGTCGCGGCACCGTCATCACGGGCCGCATCGAGCGGGGCATCGTGAAGGTGAACGAGGAGGTCGAGATCATCGGCATCCGCGAGGGCTCGCAGAAGTCCACGGTCACCGGCGTCGAGATGTTCCGCAAGCTGCTCGACGAGGGCCAGGCCGGTGAGAACGTCGGTCTGCTGCTTCGTGGCACCAAGCGCGAGGACATCGAGCGCGGCATGGTTGTCATCAAGCCGGGCACCACGACCCCGCACACCAACTTCGAGGCCTCGGTCTACATCCTCTCGAAGGAGGAGGGCGGCCGCCACACGCCGTTCTTCAACAACTACCGTCCGCAGTTCTACTTCCGTACGACGGACGTGACGGGCGTTGTGACGCTTCCCGAGGGCACCGAGATGGTCATGCCCGGTGACAACACCGAGATGGTCGTCGAGCTGATCCAGCCCATCGCCATGGACGAGGGTCTGCGCTTCGCCATCCGCGAGGGTGGCCGCACGGTTGGCGCCGGTCGCGTCACCAAGATCACCAAGTGATCTAGCCTCACCTGCTTCATCCGAAGGGCCCTGCACCGCTCGCGGTGCAGGGCCCTTCACATGTCTGAGCCATGGTCTGATGGGATGGGCGCCATGCCCCGCTTCTCGCGTGCCGAGCTCGAGTCGATGCGAGGCGTCGAGGTGCCCGACCTGGTCGGCCCGGGGCTGCGCCTGCTGTTCGTGGGTATCAACCCCGGCCTGTGGACCGCGGCCACCCAGACCCACTTCGCGCATCCGGGGAACCGCTTCTACCCGGCTCTTCACCGTGCCGGAATCATCCCGTGCCCGATCGACCCCGCCTCAGGCATGACTGACGCAGACCGCGCGATGATGATCGAGCACGGCCTCGGCATCACCAACCTGGTCCGTCGGGCCAGCGCCCGGGCCGACGAGCTCACCCGCAGCGAGCTGCGCGAGGGCGGGGACGCCTTGACACGTTTCGTCGCCCGGCACCGGCCACGTGTCGTGGCGGTCGCCGGCATCACCGCCTATCGCGCTGCGTTCGGCGAGCCCCGCGCCACCGCGGGCCGACAGCCCGAGCTCCTTGCCGGTGCCGCGCTCTGGGTGGTGCCCAACCCCAGCGGCCTGAACGCCCACGAGACGACGGCCTCGCTGGCGGAGAAGTACGCCGAACCGGCACGTGCCGCGGGCCTGCTGGAGGAGGCAGGGGCGTCAGCCGAGATCCTCGAGTGACATCGAGGCCGGGTCGAACGCCTTCGGCTCGACGAGCACGATCCAGTTCCCTGAGTTGTCGCGCATCAGGGCCTCGACACCGTAGGGCCGATCAGCCGGCTCCTGGAGGAACTCCACGCCCTTGGCGGAGAGCTCCTCCCAGGTCTTGCGGCAGTCGTCGACGTTGAGGCCCACGCCCGGGAGGCCGCCGTCGGCCTGCGCCCGCTGCATGGCCTCGACGAGCTCGGGGGACAGCGGCTCGCCCGGGGTGGTCAGGTGCAGGTGGAGCTCGGGTTGCTGCGGGTGGACGACGGTCAGCCAGCGGAAGTCGGGGCCGAGCTGCACGTCGTCCCCCTTCTCGAAGCCGAGGACGTCGGTGTAGAACGCGAGGGATTCGTCGAGGTCCTTGACCCAGACGCTGACGAGAGAGACGTTGGTGATCATGGGAACGACGCTAGGGCGTGGCGGCCGGTCCTGGCTTCTCCCCGATTGCGGACTCGGCCTCAGGGACACGTCGACGCTCTGCCAGGCCCCACATGAGCACGTAGCACCCGGGTATCCGCGGCGCCCCTGACGCGGCGTACCGCCTCTGGAACTCGCTCGGCGTCTCGCCGACCAGCTCCCGGAACCGGCTGCTGAACGATCCGAGGCTGGTGAACCCGACCGCGTGGCAGACCTCGGTGACGGTCAGGCCGGTGGCACGCAGCAGGTCCTGTGCCCGTTCGACGCGTCGCTCGGACAGGTAGGCGACCGGGGTGCGGCCGTAGGTGCCCTTGAACAGTCGCAGGAAGTGGAACTTGCTCAGGCTGGCGATGCCGGCGAGGGTGTCGAGATCGAGTGGTTCCGCGTAGTGGCGGTCGATGTGATCGCGGGCCCGGCGCAGGTAGACCAGCACGTCACCCGGCGCTCGCGGCGTCGATTCGCTCGGCATGTGTGAAGTATGCCGTCCGGCCGTAGGATTGCCCGGCCATGAACCAGTCTCGCCCCGCCCGCCCCCACCACAAGCTGACCGAGGACGGTCGCCGGGTCCGGGAGGTGCTCACCTACTCGCGCCGGGGGAGCCGGTTCACGCCCAAGCAGCAACAGGCCTGGGACGCGTACGCCGAGCGCTACGTCATCGCCGAGGAGTCGGTCGACCGACCGGGTTTCACGCTGGCCGGTCAGTTCGCCACCGTGAGACCGCTGATCATCGAGATCGGGTGCGGCGTGGGGGAGGCCACCGCGCCACTCGCGGCCGCGCGTTCGTCGTACAACGTCGTCGGCTTCGAGGTGTGGCACCCCGGCGTGGCCGAGACGATCGGCCGCCTGGGTGAGCTGGACGTCGACAACGCGCGGATGTGCAGCGTCGACGCGGTCTGGTCGATGGAGCACCTCGTGGGCGGTGGGGAGCTGGCCGAGCTGTGGACGTTCTTCCCCGACCCGTGGCACAAGAAGCGCCACCACAAGCGTCGTCTGGTCACCCCCGACTTCGCTGCCCTGGTCGCCAGCCGACTCGAGGCCGGGGGAGTGTGGCGCCTGGCCACCGACTGGGCCGACTACGCCGAGCAGATGGTCGAGGTGCTCGACGCCGAGCCGGCTCTGTCCGGCGGGGTCGTCGACCGGTGGGCCGATCGACCGGTGACCCGCTTCGAGCGTCGTGGCCTGGCCGAAGGGCGGGCCCCGGTCGACCTGCTCTACCGCAAGGTCTGAAGCTGTGCCCGCGCACTCCGACCAGCCAGGCGCCGACGCAGACAACAGGCCCGCTGCGGGACACCGGGTTTGGCATCACACCCGTGGGGCATGACGGCTCCGCCCGACCCGGGCCATGACACGAGGAGATCGCATGGGACTCACGGACGCGATGCACATCGACCTGCAGGAGCGGTGCGTCGTCATCGACGGACGGGAGTTCGCCTTCCCCCTCGTGCTCACCGACCTCGACGAGGTGCTGGGTGAGCGCGACTTCGTCGGCAACTGGAAGGGGTATGGGCTCAGCGCCAAGATCGACTTCAAGGCGGCCGAGCCGAGCCACACCAAGCAGTTGACCGTGCACGTCTCTGATGCCGAGCTCTCGCGTTCACGGCCGGATCAGCCGTTCCGCGGGACCTTGACCGTCAACGGCGTGCCCTGGGCCACGGCGATCCCCATCAAGCGGCACGAGCACCTGCACGTCGTCGAGCTCGGCAGGACCGAGGTCATCGCCTGGGCCGAGAACAGCCAGTTCCCCGAGCAGGTCGTGCGGGTCTCGATCGAGAGCAAGCTCCGGCTTCCGAAGAAGAAGGCGGCCGGCCCGAAGCCCGGGCCCGCCGCGTCGAAGCCGGCCCCCGCCGCGGTGCCCTCCTTGCGCTTCACTGACCTGGGCTTCAAGCTGGCCGTCGTCGACGAGCTCATGTATCGCCAGGGCGTCCTCGAGCCGAGGTTCGACGTGCATGACTTCGTGGAGTCCTTCGAGGGCCGCGACATCGACGTCGACGGGGAGGGCCACGACCCGATCCCCGAGGTGCTCTCGTTCTTCGAAGCGCTCGAGGTGCCGAGCGACCTCGTCGACAAGGTGACCGAGCTGCACATGGACGGGGGCAACACCATCTACCTGCAGATCGCCCCGTTCTGGTCGGGGGAGGACGGCGCCTTCGACCTGACGTCCGTCGCCGACGCGGCGCAGTTCCCGAACCTGCGAGCGATGACCGTGATGTCCGAGGACGACGCGCTGGTGGAGGCACTCGTGGCCCAGGGCATCGAGGCGGAGCTCCTCTGACTCCGCAAGGGCCGGTGTGCCCCGATGCGCCCCGGCGACCGTGTCCGCCGGAATCGTGGAATCGGGCGTCCGCGTGGTCTACTCGGGGTCTTGGACTTCTTGACCACGAGAGCCTCGAACCACTGATCGGTGTGTTGTGCGGAGCACAGCCCAATCGATTTGGTAAGTCGGGGTCCTCTCTGCCAAGATAGTCCGGTTGCTCCGGCGGGTTGCCGGGGTGCGACCAAACTTGACTACTGAATCGCGTTTCCAGTTCGTGAATCGGTGGTTGGCGTGCGGCCGCACCGGTTCGGAAACCCGATCAGCTCGACGAACCCGTCGGGCGCCACCACCAAATCCAGCGGAATCACGGCTGAAGTTGCGCGAAGTCAGCGCGACACGCCCGACCGCGGGGGTCGGCGGAGCACGGCGGGACGACTTCACCCGGAGTCGTGTCGAGACAGACTGCACGCGGTGCCCACAGCGGTACTAGAGACAAGGGACGAGAGAGACCTATGGCGGGACAGAAGATCCGCATCAGGCTCAAGGCCTATGACCACGAGGTGATCGACACCTCGGCGCGGAAGATCGTTGACACCGTGACCCGTACGGGCGCGAAGGTTGCTGGCCCGGTGCCGTTGCCGACCGAGAAGAACGTGTACTGCGTGATTCGCTCTCCGCACAAGTACAAGGACTCTCGCGAGCACTTCGAGATGCGCACGCACAAGCGCCTCATCGACATCATTGACCCCACGCCGAAGACGGTCGACTCGCTCATGCGCCTCGACCTGCCTGCCGGCGTCGACATCGAGATCAAGCTCTGAGGTCGGGAGTCATGACTACTGAACACAACATCAAGGGCCTTCTGGGCACCAAGCTGGGCATGACCCAGACCTGGGACGAGAACAACAAGATCGTCCCCGTCACCGTGATCGCGGCTGCGACCAACGTCGTCACCCAGGTCCGCCAGCCCGAGACCGATGGCTACAACGCCATCCAGCTCGGCTTCGGCGAGATCGAGGGACGCAAGGTCACCAAGCCTGCCTCGGGTCACTTCGAGAAGGCCGGCGTCACGCCGCGCCGTCACCTCGTCGAGATCCGGACCGCTGACGCCGCGTCGTACTCGGTCGGCCAGGAGATCAGCCCCGAGCTGTTCGCCGCCGGCGACGAGATCGACGTCACCGGCACCAGCAAGGGCAAGGGCTACGCCGGTGTCATGAAGCGTCACGGCTTCCACGGTGTCTCCGCCTCGCACGGTGCCCACCGCAACCACCGCAAGCCCGGCTCGATCGGCGCCTGCGCCACTCCGGGTCGTGTCTTCAAGGGCATGCGCATGGCCGGCCGGATGGGTGGCGACACGATCACCACCCAGAACGTCACCGTCCACGCCGTCGACGTCGAGAAGGGCCTCGTGCTGCTCAAGGGTGCCGTTCCCGGCCCCAAGGGTGGACTCGTGGTCCTCCGCTCGGCGATCAAGAAGGAGGTCTCCCAGTGAGCACCAACGCGAAGGTCGCCAAGGTCGACCTCCCCGCCGAGATCTTCGACGTCCAGGTCAGCATCCCGCTGATCCACCAGGTCGTCGTGGCCCAGCAGGCCGCTGCACGCCAGGGCACGCACTCCACCAAGACCCGCGCCGACGTGCGCGGTGGTGGCCGCAAGCCCTACAAGCAGAAGGGCACCGGCCGGGCCCGTCAGGGCTCGACCCGCGCACCGCAGTTCGCCGGCGGTGGCGTCGTCCACGGTCCGCAGCCGCGTGACTACGACCAGCGCACGCCCAAGAAGATGAAGGCTGCTGCCCTCAAGGGCGCGCTGACCGACCGGGCTGCCAACGGTCGCATCCACGTCGTCGAGTCGCTGGTCTCGGGCACCAAGCCCTCGACCCGGGACGCGATCGGCGCGCTGGCCTCGCTCAGTGATCGCCGCCGCTTCCTGGTCGTGCTCGAGCGTGGCGACAACGTGACCTGGCTGTCCCTGCGCAACGCGCCCGACGTCCACATCCTGGCCGTCGACCAGCTCAACACCTACGACGTCCTGCACTCCGACGACGTGGTCTTCACCAAGGGCTCGTTCGACGCCCTGGTGGCCGGTACGCCGAAGGGCAAGTCGGTCAAGGCCGTTGCCGCCGAGTCCGAGACCACGGAGGCCCCGGCCACCGAGGTCACGGCCTTCGCAGCCGTCGACGACGCCGACCACGCCGGTGGCGCACAGCCGCTGGAGAACGGTGAGGCGCCCGAGGGCTACGAGATCAAGGGCAACAAGGACTCCATGAAGTACCACGCCCCCGGTGGCCGTTGGTACGACGCCACGGTGGCCGAGGTCTGGTTCAAGACCGCTGCCGACGCCGAGGCTGCTGGCTTCGTCGAGGCCGGCAAGAAGGCTGCTGCCACTGAGGAGGACGACAAGTGAGCACCCTGAACAAGGACCCCCGCGACATCCTGATCGCACCGGTCGTGTCCGAGAAGAGCTACGCCCTCCTCGACGCCAACAAGTACACCTTCGTCGTGCGTCCCGACGCCAACAAGACCGAGATCAAGATCGCGGTCGAGAAGGTGTTCAACGTCAAGGTGACGTCGGTCAACACGATCAACCGCCAGGGCAAGACGCGTCGTACGCGTTTCGGCATGGGCAAGCGCGCGGACACCAAGCGCGCCATCGTCAGCCTCGCTGAGGGCCACCGCATCGACATCTTCGGGGGCCCGGTCTCCTGACCGGCGCCTTCTAGCAGAGGACTGAGAGAAAATGGCTATCCGCAAGTACAAGCCGACTACCCCGGGCCGTCGTGGCTCGTCGGTCGCCGACTTCGTCGAGATCACCCGGACCACTCCGGAGAAGTCGCTGACGCGCCCGCTGCCCAAGAAGGGCGGCCGCAACAACCAGGGACGCATCACCACGCGTCACCAGGGTGGCGGTCACAAGCGTGCCTACCGTGTCATCGACTTCCGTCGTTACGACAAGGACGGCGTGCCGGCCAAGGTCGCTCACATCGAGTACGACCCCAACCGCACCGCGCGCATCGCGCTCCTGCACTACGCCGACGGCGAGAAGCGCTACATCATCGCGCCGAAGGGCCTGGAGCAGGGCGTCGCCGTCGAGGCCGGCCCCAACGCCGACATCAAGCCGGGCAACAACCTGCCGCTGCGCAACATCCCCGTCGGTTCGACGATCCACTGTGTGGAGCTTCGTCCCGGTGGCGGCGCCAAGATCGCCCGCTCGGCCGGCAACTCGGCCCAGCTCGTCGCCAAGGAAGGCTCGCGCGCCACGCTGCGTCTGCCTTCCGGCGAGATGCGGTTCGTCGACGTGCGCTGCCGCGCCACGATCGGTGAGGTCGGCAACGCCGAGCAGTCGAACATCAACTGGGGCAAGGCCGGCCGCATGCGCTGGAAGGGCAAGCGCCCGACCGTCCGTGGTGTCGTCATGAACCCGGTCGACCACCCGCACGGTGGTGGTGAGGGCAAGACGTCCGGTGGTCGTCACCCGGTGTCGCCGTGGGGCAAGCCCGAGGGTCGCACTCGCAAGAGCAAGGCCTCCGACTCCCAGATCATTCGTCGCCGCAAGTCCGGCAAGGGTAGGAAGTAATCGACTATGCCTCGTAGCCTGAAGAAGGGCCCGTTCATCGACGGCCACCTGCAGAAGAAGGTGGACGCCGAGAACGCCAAGGGCTCGCACAACGTCATCAAGACCTGGTCCCGCCGGTCGATGATCGTGCCCGACATGATCGGCCACACGATCGCCGTCCACGACGGCCGCAAGCATGTTCCCGTCTTCGTCTCCGACTCGATGGTCGGTCACAAGCTCGGTGAATTTGCCCCGACCCGCACCTACCGCGGGCACGTGAAGGAAGACCGGAAGGGCCGCCGCCGCTGACGCGGTGGAGCCCAGAAGAGTACTGGAGATAACGAGCAATGAGCGTTACAGAGCGTAGGCGCACCAGCGCCCGTCGCGAGTCGCTGCTCGGCGACCAGCCGGGTGCCTTTGCGAGCGCGCGCTTCGTGCGGATCACCCCGATGAAGGCCCGCCGTGTCGTCGACATGGTCCGTGGTCTGCCCGTCGAGGATGCCCTCGCGCTGCTGCAGTTCGCACCGCAGGCGGCCGCCGAGACCGTGTTCAAGATCCTCGAGAGCGCCGTGGCCAACGCCACGACCACCGAGGGCCTCGACGCCGGTTCCCTGGTCATCGCGACCGCGATGGTCGACGAGGGCCCGACGATGAAGCGTTGGCGCCCGCGTGCGCAGGGCCGGGCCACCCGGATCAACAAGCGCACCAGCCACATCACTCTTGTTGTGCAGCCGGCGGACGTCGTCGCTGCGCAGAAGACCGTGAAGAAGGGACGGACTGCCTGATGGGGCAGAAAATCAACCCGAACGGCTTCCGCCTCGGCATCTCGACGGACCACAAGAGCCGTTGGTACGCCGACAAGCTGTACAAGTCGTACGTCGGCGAAGACGTCGCGATCCGCAAGCTGCTCTCCAAGGGCATGGAGCGGGCCGGCATCTCCAAGGTCGAGATCGAGCGCACCCGTGACCGCGTCCGCGTGGACATCCACACGGCCCGTCCCGGCATCGTGATCGGTCGTCGTGGCGCCGAGGCCGACCGCATCCGCGGCGAGCTCGAGAAGCTCACCGGCAAGCAGGTCCAGCTGAACATCCTCGAGGTCAAGAACCCCGAGATCGACGCTCAGCTGGTCGCCCAGGGCGTTGCCGAGCAGCTCTCCGGTCGTGTCCAGTTCCGTCGTGCCATGCGCAAGGCGATCCAGACGTCCATGCGCTCCGGCGCCAAGGGCATCCGGATCCAGTGCTCGGGTCGACTGAACGGTGCCGAGATGTCGCGTACCGAGTTCTACCGCGAGGGTCGCGTGCCGCTGCACACCCTGCGTGCCGACATCGACTACGGCTTCTACGAGGCCCGCACCACCTTCGGTCGCATCGGCGTCAAGGTGTGGATCTACAAGGGCGAGGTCGCCGGCACCCGTGCCGAGCGTGAGGCGCAGGCTGCTGCCCGCGCCGGTGCGCCCGGCCGTGGCGGC
>NZ_BCRJ01000121.1 GCF_001552535.1 Nocardioides jensenii JCM 1364 = NBRC 14755
CCGCCGAGCTCCTCCAGAGGGAGCTCGGCGCGAAGATCATCCAAGAGATCAAGAACGACTGAGGCGAGAGGCACCACGATGACCGAGAACCCGTTCGGCGCAGAGCAGTTCGGCCAGGGTGGCTTCGACATGAACGCGCTGCTCCAGCAGGCCCAGCAGATGCAGGAGCAGCTGATGAGCGCGCAGGCTCGCCTGGCCGAGACCGAGATCGAGGGCACCGTCGCCGGAGGCGCAATCACCGTGAAGCTCAGCGGCACCGGCGACCTGCTCGGGGTCGACATCACCGCCGGCAACTTCGCTGGCGACGACACCGACGACCTGACCGACCTGGGCGACCTGATCGTCGCCGCCTGGCGCGACGCGAAGGCCAAGGTCGATGCCACCGCCGCCGAGACCCTGGGCCCGCTGGCCGGTGGCGGCATGGGCGGCGCCGGTGGCGGCGGGGACTCCCTGCCCGGCCTGGGATTCTGACTTGTACGAAGGAATCGTCCAGGACCTGATCGACGAGCTCGGTCAGCTCCCCGGTGTGGGCCCGAAGAGCGCCCAGCGCATCGCGTTCCACCTGCTGCAGGCCGATCCTGCCGACGTACGACGCCTCGCCGAGGTGCTGATCAAGGTCAAGGACAAGGTGAAGTTCTGCTCGGTGTGCTTCAACGTCTCCGAGGACGACCAGTGCCGCATCTGCCGCGACCCGCGACGTGACCCGAGCGTGCTGTGCGTGGTCGAGGAGTACAAGGACGTCGTGGCCATCGAGCGCACCCGTGAGTTCCGCGGCCGCTACCACGTGCTGGGCGGCGCGATCTCGCCGATCGACGGCATCGGACCCGAGCAGTTGCGCATCCGCGAGCTCATGGTGCGACTGGCCGACGGCACCGTCACCGAGGTCATCCTGGCCACCGACCCGAACCTCGAGGGCGAGGCCACTGCGACGTTCCTCACGCGCAATCTGAAGCCCATGGGGTTGCGCGTGACGCGTTTGGCGAGTGGACTGCCTGTGGGCGGAGACCTCGAGTACGCCGACGAGGTGACACTCGGACGAGCCTTCGCCGGGAGGAGATCAGCCGATGACTGACCAGATTGTGGACCCCCAGCTCGAAGAGTTCGCCCAGCAGGTCTCCGACCAGGTGGAGAGCTTCCTGGTGGCGCTGCAGGCCATCACCCGCGAAGCAGACGGTGGCCGGGCCATCTCGTTGCTGCTCCTCGAGGTGTCCCAGGTGCTGCTGGCCGGTGCCCGGCTCGGGGTCCAGGAGGACTTCACCCCGGCCGAGGAGTTCCAGCCCGATGCGGGCCCCGACCCCGACCTCGACGAGATGCGGCTGCGACTGGCCCGCATGCTCGATGGCGTCGACATGTATGCCGAGGTGTTCGACACCTACGGAGAGCCCGAGATCGTCACCTCGATGCTCTCCGACGACCTCACCAGTGTCGCCTCCTCACTCGCGCACGGGCTGCGTCACTACAAGGCCGGTCGGGTCGACGAGGCCCTGTGGTGGTGGCAGTTCTCCTACGTCTCGACGTGGGGAAGCGAGGCGTCCGGCGTGCTGCGTGCCCTGCAGTCGATCGTGACCCACGACCGCCTCGACACCGACTTCGAGATCGAGCAGGAGCAGGTCGCTGCTGCCGATGAGATGCTGGAGGGTGTGGAGCTCGAGCCCCGGTAGAATCCCGGGTGCGTGGCCGTGCAGCGTCGCCGGTCCGATGTTCCGTCACACCGTGAGGAAGATTCCGTGGGCATTGTCGTGCAGAAGTACGGCGGCTCCTCCGTGGCTGACGCGTCCGGCATCAAGCGGGTCGCCCAGCGCATTGTCGCCACCCGCAAGGCCGGCAACGATGTGGTCGTCGTGGTCTCGGCCATGGGCGACAGCACTGACGAGTTGCGTGACCTGGCCGAGCAGGTGACCCCGCTCCCGCCGCCGCGCGAGCTCGACATGCTGCTCACCGCCGGCGAGCGCATCTCGATGGCCCTGGTTGCCATGGCGATCGCGCAGCTGGGCCACAAGGCGCAGTCGTTCACCGGCTCGCAGGCCGGCGTCATCACCGACTCCGTGCACGGCAAGGCGAAGATCATCGACATCACGCCGGGCCGCATCGAGAACGCCATCAAGGACGGTGCGATCGCAATCGTGGCCGGCTTCCAGGGCGTCTCCCAGGACACCAAGGACATCACCACGCTCGGGCGCGGAGCCTCCGACACCACGGCCGTCGCGCTGGCCGCGGCCCTCGGGGCCGACGTCTGCGAGATCTACAGCGACGTCGACGGTGTCTTCACCGCCGACCCCCGGATCGTCCCGGCGGCCCGCAAGCTCGACAAGGTCTCCACCGAGGAGATGCTCGAGATGGCCGCGTCCGGCGCCAAGATCCTTCACCTGCGGTGTGTCGAGTACGCCCGCCGCTACAAAATGCCCATCCACGTGCGCTCGTCCTTCTCCCAGAAGGAAGGCACGTGGGTCATCCCCGACTCCGATTCGGAGACCTCCATGGAACACGCGATCATCTCGGGCGTCGCCCACGACCGCAGCCAGGCCAAGATCACCGTGGTCGACGTCCCCGACAAGGTCGGTGAGGCCGCGCGCATCTTCGGGGCGCTCGCCGAGTCCGGTGCCAACCTCGACATGGTCGTGCAGAACGTCTCCGCCGCCGCGACGGTGCGCACCGACATCTCCGTGACCCTGCCCCGTGAGGACGGCCAGGCCGCGATGACCGCGCTGGCCCGCATCCAGGACGAGGTCGGCTACTCCGAGCTGCTGTACGACGACCAGATCGGCAAGGTCTCCCTGATCGGTGCCGGCATGCGCTCCCAGCCGGGCATCAGCGCCAAGTTCTTCGCGGCCTTGGCCTCGGCCGGGGTGAACATCGAGATGATCTCCACCTCCGAGATCCGCCTCTCGGTGATCGTGGACGACGCCGACATCGACACCGCCGTACAAGCCGTCCACACCGCCTTCGACCTCGACTCCGACGAGGTCGAGGCCGTGGTCTACGGAGGGACCGGACGATGAGCTCCTCAGCTGGCAACCAGCCCCGCCCGGTGCGTCTCGGCATCGTCGGCGCCACCGGCCAGGTCGGCGACGCGATGCGGCGCATCCTGGCCGAGCGCGACTTCCCGCTCGAGTCGATCCGCTTCCTGGCCTCCGCGCGTTCCGCGGGCACCACGTTGCCGTGGGGCGACGGCGAGATCACCGTCGAGGACGCCTCCACCGCCGACATCTCCGACCTCGACATCGCGATCTTCTCCGCCGGCGGCTCGACGTCGAAGGCGCTGGCTCCGAAGTACGCCGAGGCCGGCGTCATCGTGGTCGACAACTCGTCGGCCTGGCGGATGGACCCCGACGTGCCGCTCGTGGTCTCCGAGGTGAACCCGGAGGCGATCGGCGAGGCCCGCAAGGGCATCATCGCCAACCCGAACTGCACCACGATGGCCGCGATGCCGGTGCTGAAGCCGTTGCACGAGGAGGCCGGGCTCCAGCGGCTCATCGTCTCGACCTACCAGGCCGTCTCCGGCTCCGGTCTCGCCGGGGTCGAGGAGCTGGCCGGCCAGGTCGAGGCCGCCGGGGACGCCCGGAGCCTGGCCACTGACGGTTCGTCGGTGGAGTTCCCCGAGCCGGTGAAGTACGCCCGCACCATCGCCTACAACGTGGTCGCGCTGGCCGGCTCGATCGTCGACGACGGGCTGAACGAGACCGACGAGGAGCAGAAGCTCCGCAACGAGTCCCGCAAGATCCTTGGGCTCCCCGACCTCCGGGTCTCCGGTCTGTGCGTGCGGGTGCCGGTCTTCTCCGGCCACTCACTGGCCATCAACGCCGAGTTCGAGCGCCCGCTGCCGGTCAAGCGTGCCGAGGAGATCCTCGCCGACGCTCCCGGCGTCGAGCTCTCCGAGATCCCGAACCCGCTGCAGGCGGCCGGTCAGGACCCGTCGTACGTCGGGCGCCTGCGCAACGACCCCGGCGTCGACGACGAGCGTGGCCTGGCCCTGTTCGTCAGCAACGACAACCTGCGCAAGGGAGCCGCGCTCAACGCCGTGCAGATCGCCGAGCTGATCGCCGCCACTCTCTGACCCCGCGAGCCACCCCTCGTGTGAGTGGGGCGGTTAGTCCGGCGTGCCGTGGTCCTCGATGAACAGCGAGGTCAGCCACTGGGAGACCACGAACGTCACGATCGCGACCACGGGGACGACCACGATCATCCACGGCGAGAAGATCACCCGGATCAGGAACAGCAACGCGATCACGGCAACCAGTCCGACGCCCAGGAAGCTGGTGCTGCCGGGGTCGGCAACCTTCCACGCCCCGAGCAGTGCGCTGCCCAGCACGACCAGCAGGATCATGATCGCGATCAGCAGGAAGAAGCCCGGCGTACCGCAGGTGCTGGTGCCCTTGACGGCCTCGCAGCCCTGGACCGCCAGGTAGGTCATCACCACGGCGAGTACGCCGACCGTGAGGCCGGTGATGGCTGCGGCGACACGTCCCGGAAGTGCGGGCAGTGCGAAGGCGGGCAGGGAGAACGAGCGCCCGCGACGAGGGCTCTCCTCGTCGGCGTCCTGGCCCTCGGGCTCCTGGCCGTCCTCGTCCTCGTTCGTGGCGCCGTCGATGTCAGCGGCAGCAGCGGCTCCAGCGGCCGGTACGTCGTCCGTCCCCGGGCCCTCGACCTCATCGGCGAAGAGCGGACGGTCGTCCGTGTCGTCCTGAACCTCGGCCACCTCGGCCACCGGGCTGGGGGCGACCGGCTCTTCGCGCGCGGGAAGGTCCTCGATGACGGCCGTCTGCTCGATCTCGTTGCGGTGACCCGGCTCCGGTGTGTCCGGAGGCTGCGCCACGTCTGCGGATTCGGTGACCGGTTCGGTGGCGGGTTCGGCCTCGACCGTCTCGGCAGCGGGTGCGGAGACGTCGTCGATGACGGCGGTGTCCTCGCGGTCCGGCGTACCGGTCTGGGTCTCGACGGTCTCGGCCAGGGCGGGTTCGGCGTCGACGACAGCCACCGACTCGGCCTCGGCGGCCGGCTCTGCCGCGGTCCCGGTCTCCGACGGCTCGGGCTGCTCGCCCGGTGACCGCCCGCGGATCACGGCGTCGAGCTCCGCCTGGGTCGGTGTCAGGGAGTCGTCCTGCTCCGGCTCCTGCTTGCCCTTCTTGCGTCGGAAGAGACTCCCGAGCGAGGGCATTTCCAGCGAGGGGCCGTCCCCCAGATCCTTGTCAGCCATGGAGCGCAGTCTGCCAGAAGGGGCCGGGCATCCAGGAGGCATCCGGGGGGTGGGCGCACACTCGTGCACTGACGCTGAAATGCGTGATGGCCGGACCATGGAGGTCCGGCCATCTACAGGGTCGGGCTGACAGGATTTGAACCTGCGGCCTCTTCGTCCCGAACGAAGCGCGCTACCAAGCTGCGCCACAGCCCGATCGCGGAACGTGCCCGCGAACGGACGCGAGCATACCCGAGGGCAACCGGCCCCCTGAAATCGGTCCAGCCGGGGCGGATCTGCAGCACGAGCTCACGACGAGTCGG
>NZ_BCRJ01000122.1 GCF_001552535.1 Nocardioides jensenii JCM 1364 = NBRC 14755
AGGGCTGGGACGTCAGGGTGAGCAGCGTGGCCTCGGGGCGGCAGGCGAAGCGGATCCGTGCGTAGGGGTTGGTGCCGATGCCCGCGGAGACGTGCAGCCACGCCGACCCGGGGTCGCCGGGGGCGGAGTCGGCTGGGTGACGGTGCAGTCCCTTGGCCCGGGCGTTGTCGAGGTCACAGTTGGTGGTCAGCGCACCCTTGAAGGGCAGGCAGACCTGACCACCGTGGGTGTGCCCGGCGATGATCGCGTCCCACCCGTCGGAGGCGAACTGGTCCAGCACGCGCAGGTACGGCGCATGCGCCACCGCCAGTCGTACGTCGGCACCGGTCGGCGCGGGCCCGGCCACGGCGGGGAGGTCGTCGTAGGACAGGTGCGGGTCGTCCACCCCCGCGAAGGCAAGCGTCGTCTCGCCGACCGTGAGTGCGCCGGACGTGTTGGTCAGGCCGAGCCAGCCAGCGTCCTCGAAGCCGAGCTGCAGGTCCTTCCACGGCAGCGACGGTGTGCTGGTGGCCCGGGTGCCGTCGTCGGGCATCAGATACTTGAACGGGTTGCGAGCCCCGGGCTCGAAGTAGTCGTTCGACCCGAACACGTAGACGCCCGGCAGGTCCAGCAGCGGACCCAACGAGGAGAGCACGACGGGGACGGCGTCGCGGTGGGCCAGGTTGTCGCCGGTGTTGATCACCAGGTCGGGACGCAGGCCGGCCAGGTCACGGATCCAGGCCTGCTTGCGCGCCTGGTCCGGCGTCATGTGGATGTCGGTGAGGTGGAGCACCCGCATCGGCCGTTGCCCGGCCGGCAGGATCGGCAGGTCCACCCGACGCAGCGTGTAGGCGCGGGCCTCAGCGGCGGCGTACCCGAGGGTGGCGACGCCGGCGAGAGTGCCGAGGCCGAGAACGCGGGTGAACGACATCCCTCAAGGCTGCCACAATGGTCCGCATGAGTGCTCTCAAGGACCGCATGCGCAGTGACCTGACCACGGCCATCAAGGCTCGGGACGAGGTGCGCTCCTCCACCCTGCGGATGCTGCTCACCGCGATCACCAACGCCGAGGTGGCCGGGAAGACCCAGGTGGAGCTCTCCGACGACGACATCATCGGCGTTCTCTCCACCGAGGCGAAGAAGCGTCGCGAGGCGGCGACCGCCTTCGACGACGGTGGCCGGGCCGCGATGGCCGACAAGGAGCGCGCCGAGCTCGTGGTGATCGCCGACTACCTCCCCCAACAGCTGAGCGAGGCAGAGATCGCCGACATCGTCAGTGCCGCCGTGGAGAAGACCGGCGCCGCCGGCGAGGGGATGAAGGCGATGGGCAAGGTGATGGGCGTCGTCCAGCCGCAGGTCAAGGGCAAGGCCGACGGTGGCCTGGTGGCCGCCGAGGTACGCCGCCAGCTCGGCGCCTGACCCCACCGCGGCGAGGGGTCAGCGGCCGCGGCCCCGGCCGCGACCGGGCTTCTTCTTCTTTTTCTTGGGCTGCTCGACCTTCGGCGGCACGTACGGCGTGCCGTCGGAGGGGTAGATCGTGACCACGTCGCCCGAGGACTGCTGACCGCCGGAACCGGGGTCGGTGTAGGCCACCGTGCCGCGGGCGTAGCTGGAGTCGCGCATGCTGCCGATCAGCACGCTGAAGCCGAGCTCCTCGAGCGTGGCCCTGGCGTCGTCGATCGACATCCCTCCGGTCGGCGGGATGTCGACCAGGACGCCCTGGATCTCGGTGGAGGAGGGAGCCTGGAACTGCTCGTCATCGAGCCACTGCTCGACCGCGTGCATGGCGTCGCCCCACATCGGACCGGCGGTGCCGGAGCCTGAGGCGGAGTAGAGGGTGCTGCCACCGATCGACTTGCCGACCAGTGCGTCGGGCCCGCCGCCCTCGTTGATGCCGGCGATCATCGAGGCCGTGGCCAGGTTGGGCGTGTAGCCCATGAACCACACCGACTTGGCGCTGCTCGTCGTACCGGTCTTGCCGGCCGACTCCTGGTTCAGCGCGAGACCGTTGATGGCACCGAAGCCATCACCCTCCTGCACGCCGCGGAGCACGTCGTTGACGGCGTCGGCGACGGCGCTGGGCAGCACCTGGGTGCACTGCTTGGAGTAGGACTTGAGCAGCGTGCCGTTGGCGTCCTGGATCTTCGAGACCGGGCGGGCGGAACAGTGCAGTCCCCGACCGGCGAAGGTGGCGTAGGCCTCGGCCATCTCCAGCGGCGAGACGTCGGCGACACCGAGGGTGAAGGTCGGGATCCGCTCGGCCGAACCGGAGCTGTTGCCCTTGGGGTTGGTGAGGTTCACGCCCATCTGCTTGGCCAGGCGGTACGGCGTGCACAGGCCGGTCACCTGCTCGAGCGCCAGGTAGAACGTGTTCACCGACTCCCGGGTGCCGGTGTAGAGGTTCTTGGCGCCCGAGGTGGTGGAGTTGGAGATCGGGAACGTGCCGTAGCCGTAGGGCTCGCCGTCACAGTTCTTGAAGTCGGCCTCCTGGAAGGTCTTCTCCGGGGGCGAGTCGATCGTGGTGGTCAGGGACGTGCCACGCCGTATCGCGTCGGCGAGCACGAAGACCTTGAACGTCGACCCGGCCTGGAAGCCACGGGCGCCGCCCTGCTCCTTGGAGACCGTGTAGTTGATCGACGTCTCGCCCTTCTTCTCCTTCAGCCCGAGTGGCTTGGACTGGGCCAGTGCCCTCACGTTGCCGGTGGTCGGCTCGATCATGGCCAGGCCGCCGATGGCGGACTCGTTCTGGTAGACGTGACTGCGCACGGAGGCGTCGGCGGCGTCCTGGAAGCGGAGGTCGATGGTGGTGCGGATGGTCAGCCCGCCCGACTTCAGCAGGGTCTCGCGGTCTTCGGGGGTCTTGCCCAGCGCCGGGTCACGCTTGAGGTAGCTCACCACGTAGTCGCAGTAGATCGGGGCCCGGGCCAGCAGGCAGCCGTTGCGGCTGCGGGTGATCTTGAGACGCAGCCCCTGGGACTTGACCTGCTCGGCGCGCTCCTCGGAGATCACCTGCAGCTGGGCCATCCGGTCGAGCACGGTGTTGCGGCGCGACAGGGCCCGGTCGGGGTTGTTGGTCGGGTCGTAGCCGGTGGGGTTCTTCACCAGCCCGGCGAGGGTGGCGGCCTCGCGGAGGTTCAGCTTGCGGGCGTCCTTGCTGAAGTAGTGCTTGGCCGCTGCCTGGACGCCGTACACGCCGTCACCGAAGTAGGCGATGTTGAGGTAGCGCTCGAGGATCCAGTCCTTGGAGTAGTTCTGCTCGAAGGCGATCGCGTAGCGCAGCTCGCGCAGCTTGCGGGCGATGGTCTCGTCCTGGGCGGCCTTGCGCTCCTCGTCGTCCTTGGCCTGGCTGATCAGGGTCAGCTTGACCATCTGCTGGGTGATCGAGGAGCCACCCTGACGGGTCTCGCCGGCGGCCTGGTTGGTCAGGAAGGCGCGGAGCGTTCCCTTCACGTCGAGGGCGCCGTGCTGGTAGAAGCGGTAGTCCTCGATGGAGACGATGGCCTGACGCATCACCTTCGCCACCTGACGCAGCGGCACGTTGACCCGGTTCTCGTCGTACAGTGTCGCGATCGGGGTGCCGTCGGCGGCCAGGATGCGGGTGCGCTGGGCGAGGTTCTCGGTCTGCAGCTCGGCGGGGAGCTCGTCGAGGGTGTCGGCGACGTTGCCGGCGGTGAGGCCGGCGACGGCGGCGAACGGGATCACCAGCCCGGCCGTGACCACGCCCAGGATCACCGCCACGGCGAGCATCGAGCCGAGGTGGGACAGCACGGAGACCGGGCGGGACGAGCCGTCGTCGGGGTCAGACATGCCCCTCAGGATACGGGACAGGACCAGACCGGACGCATTCGTGGTAGTTGGGGACTAGTCCTTTCTGACTAGAAGGTTTGACCATCTCGTGTCTGTTTCAACCACCGTTCCTTGCCTAGGTTCATACATGGGGATTGGCCCTTGGTGAGGACCAGATCGGAACTCACCGAATCTCGGTTGGATGTGGGGACATCATGTGGGTTGAGGACTGGGCGCCGTCAGCGGCGTGCCGACAGGCGCAGCCGGACGAACTGTTCGTGCGAGGCGCGGAGCAGAACAAGGCGAAGCAGGTGTGCTCGGCGTGCCCGGTGCGCACCGAATGCCTGGCCGAGGCGCTGGACAACCAGATCGAATGGGGTGTCTGGGGTGGCATGACCGAGCGTGAGCGACGGGCACTTCTCCGGCGCAACCCGGCTGCCTCGTGGCGCAGCGTGCTCGAGGCCGCCAAGTCGTCCCACCGGGCCGCGCTGGTCTGAGTTCGAGCCGCCGCTCAGTCGGCGGTGTCGGCCAGCAGTGACCCGATTCGACGCAGCCCGTCGAGGTCGTGCACGTCGGTGGCCAGCGCCGGGACGACCGCGGTGGCCACGCTCGGATTCGCGGCCGCGAACCTGGCGCGCAGCCCGGCCTCGCGCTCGACGATGCGCACCCGGTCGGCGTGCAGGCGCAGCAGCCCTGAGGTGAGGTCCGTGCCGCCGTCGCGACGGGTGAGCCGCTCGACCGCGGCCATCGCCTCGTCGGCGCTCAGCTCGCTCTCCGGCTTCATGCTGGCGCGGTTGACCACGAGCCCGGCCAGTGGCATCTGCTCCCCGCGCAGGCGGTCGACGAAGTACGTCGCCTCGCGCAACGCGTCCGGCTCGGGAGCGGCGATCACGAGGAACGCCGTACCGTCGGCCTGGAGCAGCTCGAAGGTCTTCTGCGCGCGTTGCCGGAAGCCCCCGAAGAGGGTGTCGAACGCGGCGACGAACATCTGGAGGTCCTGCAGCACGGTCGCGCCCAGGATCTTGGTCAGCGCACTGGTGATCAGTCCGAAGCCGGCGGTCATGATCCGGGCCGGCCCGCGGGCCGGGGCCAGCAGCAGTCGGATGAACTTGCCGTCGAGGAAGCTGCTCAGCCGCTCGGGGGCATCGAGGAAGTCCAAAGCCGAGCGCGAGGGCGGCGTGTCGACGACGATCAGGTCGTAGGCCCCCGACTTCTTCGCATCGCGGTGGAGCTGGCCCAGCTTCTCCATCGCCATGTATTCCTGTGTGCCCGCGAACGAGCTGGACAGGGCGATGTAGAACGGGTTCTCCAGGATCTGCCTCGCCTTCTCGGGGGTGGCCTGGTTCTCGACCACCTCGTCGAAGGTGCGCTTCATGTCAAGCATCATCGCGTCGAGGGATCCGGGGCTGTCCGCGATGTCGCGCACCGGTCGCGGGGTGTTGTCCAGCGACTCGATCCCCATCGACTGGGCCAGTCGCCGCGCCGGGTCGATGGTGAGTACGACGACCTTCCGGCCTCGCTCGGCGGCACGCAGGGCCAAGGCCGCCGACGTGGTGGTCTTGCCGACCCCTCCCGAGCCGCAGCACACGATGATCTCGGTGGCCGGGTTGTCGAGCAGGGCGTCGACATCGAGCGACGGAGCCACCTCTCCGGTCGTGGCCAGCGGGCCGACCCGGGTGCGTTGCCTGCTCATCCGGGGTCCCTGGGCAGACCGCAGCGCAGCGAGGATCCGTGTGGGGTGGTCATCCGGGGTTCCTGGGCAGACCGCAGCGCAACGAGGGACTCCTCCGGGTTGTTCATGCCATTCCCTGCTCTCGCAACGTCGCAGCCAGGTCGTAGAGGCCGCCCATGTCCACACCCGAGGGCAGGCGGGGCAGCTCGTAGGTCGGCACCCCGATGTCACCGATCAGTGTGCGTTGACTCTCTTCGAGAGCCCGGCGTTCGGCGTGCGACCGGGCCTCGGAGAGGAGTCCCTCGACGAGCACGTCGTCGACCGGGACACCGACCGCGCGCAGGTCGCCCTCGACCCTGTCGCGGTCGAGCGTGCCGGCACGGGCCGCCTCCAGCTGGTCGGCGCTCAGGTCGCGGGGGCGGACCAGGTTCACCACCACACCACCGACCGGCAGCCTGGCCTCACGCAGCTCGGCGACGCCGTCGGCGGTCTCCTGCACCGGCATCTCCTCGAGCACGGTGACCAGGTGGACGGCGGTGCGTGGTGAACGGAACAGCGTCATGACCGTGTCGGCCTGCTTCTTGATCGGCCCGGCCTTGGCCAGGCCGGCCAGCTCTCCGTTGACGTTGAGGAACTGCGCGATCCGTCCGGTCGGCGGTGCGTCGAGCACGATGGCGTCGTACTGCTGGCCGCCCCTGCTCGACGTCCCTCGCTTGCGACCGTCCTTGGCCGCCTCGAAGACCTTGCCGGTGAGCAGCACGTCGCGAACGCCCGGCGCCACGGTGGTGGCGAAGTCGATGACGCCGAAGCGGTCGAGCGCCTTGCCGGCCCGGCCCAGCTTGTAGTACATCGCGAGATACTCCAGCAGCGCGGACTCGGCGTCGATGTGCAACGCGTAGACGCTGCCGGCCGAGGAGTGGTCCGCGGAGGAGCCGTCGCTCGAGCCCGGGAGCCCGGAGGCGATCCGTCGTTCCTCGTAGGGCAGCGGAGGCACGTCGAACATCTGGGAGATGCCCTGCCGCCCCTCGACCTCACACAGCAGCACGGTCTTGCCGCGGCTGGCCAGGGCCAGCGCGAGGGCGGCCGCCACGGTGGACTTGCCGGTGCCACCCTTGCCGGTGACGACGTGGAGCTGGACCTTCGGCCAGTCAGTGGTGCTCACGGGACGAGAGCCTAGGCCATGACTCTCGGACGCGGGACGTTGCGAGACCGGTCTAGGGAGAGCGGAACCGCTGTATGCGCCGGGACAGGTCATGGGCCTCCCGCAGGAGGGCCTGGCCGAGCTCGGGGCGCCGTTCGCGGGCGAAGCGATGGTCGATGCCGGTCAGGCTCAACGCCCACTGCGGCAACCCGTGGGCGTCGAACACCGCCGCCCCCATGCCCCAGCTGCCACGCACGATCAGCCCCGGGTTGACCGCGTAGCCGTTGCGCCTGGTCTCGCGGAGGCGCGACTCGATGCGGGCCCGCTCGTGGGTCTCGCCGTACGCCGGGGCGAGGTCATGGTCGTCCAGGAAGGCCGCGGCCTCGCGCTCGGGCAGGTGAGCCAGGATCACGAGTCCGGCGGAGGCGACCCCGAGCGGGAAGCGGATGCCCTCGTGGAGCACGTGGGAGCGGATCGGGAAGCTGCCGTCCTCGCGGACCAGGCAGATGGTCTCGTCGCCGCGTCGTGCAGAGAAGAACGCGCTCTCGCCGGTGGTCTCACTGAGCCGGCGCAGACTGGTGGCGGCGAGGTGGCTGACGTCGTACCGGGTGGCGGCGGCGCTGCCGAGCAGGAACGTCTCGGGCCCGAGCAGCCACTGGCCGGCGGAGGTCCGGTCGACGAGTCCTTCGTGCTGGAGGGCCACCAGGAGCCGGTGCGCGGTGGGCCGGGCCAGGTCGGCCGACGTCGCGGCCTCGGTGGTCGTGACGCCGTCGGGCTCATGCTGGGAGACCGCCCGCAGTAGTCGTCCGACCCGCGCGACCACCTGGTGAGGAGCCTCCATGCGAGCAGCCTAGCCTGCGTTCGCTCAGTGAACGCGGGCGGTCGAAAACGTGCGGTGCGCGAGAGATCGCTCCTCCACCCATGGCTGGGCGTTGACGGCAGCGCCCGGCTCGGTCAGAAATGGGGGCAGGCCGTCGGGATCGGTGGCCGCCGTCGTGGAGGAGGACTTGTGGACAAGGTGATGGGGAGCGCCGCGGAAGCCGTGGCCGACATCGGGTCGGGCTCGACCCTGGCCGTCGGTGGCTTCGGGTTGTGTGGCATTCCGTCCGTGTTGATCGGGGCGCTGCTCGATCAGGGTGCCGAGGACCTCGAGGCGGTCTCGAACAACTGCGGAGTCGACGACTGGGGGCTGGGGCGTCTGCTCGGCGCGCGTCGGTTGCGGCGGATGATCGCCTCCTACGTCGGGGAGAACAAGGAGTTCGCCCGGCAGTACCTCTCCGGCGAGCTCGAGGTCGAGCTGACCCCGCAGGGCACCCTGGCCGAGCGGATGCGCGCCGGCGGCTCTGGCATCCCCGCCTTCTTCACCGCCACCGGCGTCGGCACCCAGGTTGCCGACGGTGGACTGCCCTGGCGCTACGACGACTCCGGGAACGTGACCGTGGCGTCGCCGGCCAAGGAGGTCCGCACCTTCTCGACGGCCGAGGGGGACAAGCCCTTCGTGCTCGAGCAGGCCATCGTCGCCGACTTCGGGCTGGTCCGAGCCTGGCGGGGTGACCGGCACGGCAACCTCGTCTTCCGTGACTCCGCCCGCAACTTCAACCCGCTGGCCGCCATGTGCGGGCGGGTCACCATTGCCGAGGTCGAGGAGCTGGTCGAGCCCGGTGAGCTGAACCCGAACGACGTGCACACGCCCGGCGTCTACGTGCAGCGCGTGGTGGCGCTGACCCCCGAGCAAGCCGCCGACAAGCGGATCGAGAAGAGGACCGTCCGATGAGCTGGACCCGTGAACAGATGGCCGCCCGTGCTGCCGCTGAGCTGAGCGACGGCTCCTACGTCAACCTCGGCATCGGGCTGCCCACGCTGGTGCCCAACTACGTGCCCGAGGGTGTCGAGCTGGTGCTGCAGTCCGAGAACGGCATCCTCGGCGTCGGTCCCTACCCGACCGAGGACGCCGTCGACGCCGACCTGATCAACGCCGGCAAGGAGACCGTCACCCTCAACCGGGGCGCCTCCTTCTTCGACTCCGCCACGTCGTTCGGGATGATCCGAGGCGGCAAGATCGATGCTGCGATCCTCGGGGCCATGCAGGTCTCGGCGAAGGGCGACATCGCCAACTGGATGATCCCCGGCAAGATGGTCAAGGGCATGGGCGGTGCGATGGACCTCGTGCACGGCGCCAAGAAGGTGATCGTGCTGATGGAGCACGTCGCGCGCGACGGGTCCTACAAGATCGTCGACGAATGCTCTCTTCCCTACACCGGGCTGGGCGTCGTGGAACGCATCATCACCGACCTCGGCGTCATCGACATCGTCCCGGCCTCGGAAGGCGGCGGGCTGAAGCTGGTCGAGCTGGCGCCCGACGTCACCGAGGACGAGATCCGGGAGAAGACCGAGCCCGAGCTGCACTGACGTCGGGCGCCCGTCCTGCGGGTCACTCCAGGGTCAGCCCGGCCGCGGGGGTGACCCTGGCAGCCCGACGGGCGGGGAGCACGCAGGCCAGCAGCCCGGCCGCGGCCGAGATGAGTACGACGACCGCGAGCTGACCCAGTGGCAGCGTCATCGTCACCTCGTCCACGACCGACCTCAGCATCGTCTGCACGCCCACCCAGGCGAACGCGATGCCCAGGCCGGTGCCCAGCAGCGTGGCCACCACGGAGAGCAGCACCGCCTCGGTGGCCAGGGTGGCGCGCAGCTGACGACGGGTCAGGCCGAGTGCGCGGAGCAGGGCGTTCTCGCGGCCACGTTCGAGCACCGAGAGCCCGAGCGTGTTGGCGATGCCGATCAACGCGATCACCACGGCAATGCCGAGCAGGCCGACGATCGCACCGGTCATCACGTCGAGCTGGAGGTCGACGAACGCCCACTTGCCCAACGTGGACTCGACCGCCGCGTCGGATGAGGAGGCCACCGCCGAGAGATCGCCGCTGAAGTCCTCCGCGTCGGTGTCGAGGTCGGCACTGATCCAGATCGCCTGGGTGGCCGGGTGGGCGTCGAGCGCGGCCAGGGTCTGGGGAGCCACCACGGCGACGTTGCCCCAGTCCTCGCCGGATCGCACCCCCAGGGTCCGGGTGTGGTCACCGACCGTGACGGTCACCTCGGTGGGGATGGTGCCGTCCTCGAGTGCGTCGATCGGGAGGTAGATCTCGTCGGCGCCGGGCGCGGCGAAGTCGGGCCGGCTGCGCATCAGGTCGCCGGCGTCGCCGCCGGGGGCCACGACGCGGAGTGCACCGATGCGGTGGTCGATCGTGGCCGCGGTGCCGGGGATCGCGATGGCGTCCTCCACGGCCGGCAGGTCGCGGACACCGTGGAGCACCTCGGCGTCGAGGCCGCCCCCGGTGGTGGCCGAGACCGACGCGTCGAGCGGGTGATCGGTGGCCATCTCGTCGTCGATGATGCTCCGCCCGCTGGCCAGTCCGGTGAGCACGGCGGTGGTGAGAGTGACCCCGACGAGGAGTGAGGCGGTGGTGGCTGCCGTGCGACGCGGGTTGCGGACGGCGTTGGAGGTGGCCAGCCGACCCGGCGTGCCGATCAGCCGTGCGGTCAGCGACCCCGCGACCCGGATCAGAGCCGGCACGATCGTCGGGCCGAGCACCACCACGCCGAAGAAGGTGGCCATGCCCCCGACCACCATCAGCGGCACGGCAGTGCCCGCGATCGCCGCCGTCATGGCGAGCCCGCCGACGCCGACCATGAGGATGCCCAGGCCGATGCGGAGCCGTCCGGTCGTCGTACGCACGTCGACGCCGGTGTCGGGGCGCAGTGCGGCCAGCGGGCTGACCCGGGTGGCGCGGCGGGTCGGGAGCCAGGCGGCGATCACCGTGACGACGATGCCGAGGACGAACGCACCGGCGAACCACACGGGGGAGAAGGACGCCTCGCCCAGGCGCGCACTCGGTGCCTGGGTGCGGATCAGGGCGACGAGACCGAGGCCGAGCGCGGTGCCGGCGAGCAGCCCGATCAGCGAGGAGACGATGCCGAGCACCAGGGCCTCGAGGCGGATCGAGCGCAGCACCTGACGCTTGGTGGCACCCACGCAGCGGAGGAGCGCGAAGTCGCGGGTGCGTTGGGCGAACAGGATCGAGAACGTGTTGGCGATGACCATGACCGAGGTGGCAATGGCGATCGCCGCGAACAGCAACAGGATGATCGCGATCACGTCGACGCCGTTGGTGGCCAGCTTCTGCTGGTCCGCGACGAAGTCGTCGGTGGTCTGCACGGTCGCGTCGGGGTAGGCCTGCTGCAGCCCGTCGACCTGGTCGGCGACCGATCCGCGGCCCTGCCAGGCGACGCTGTTGATCGTGCTCTGGTCGAGCCAGCGGGCCTGGGCGTCCTGGGTGAGGTAGACCGCGGTCCACACCATCGACGACGGGCTGTCGACGGTGCCGACGACCTTCACGTCGAGGGCGTCCCGGCCCTTGCCGATCGTGAGTGTGTCGCCGAGTGCGACGTCGTTGCCCTTCGCGGCGTTGGCGTCGACCACGGCCTCGTCGTCGGCCGTCGGGAACCGACCGTCGACCAGCTCCTGCCAGCGCAGGCTCTCGTCGCGGGGGAGCGCGCCGACGTCGGCACCGTCGCTGAGCTCGGTGCCGTCACGCGACACCGCCAGCCAGGCCCAGCCGAGCACCGAGGCGCTCTCGCGCTGTTTCTCGGCCCGCGCCAGAAGGCTCGCGGCCTGGTCGCCGTCGATGTCGGAGACCACGACATCGGCGTGCTGGTACGGCGCATCGAGGCCGGAGGTCATCCCGTCCTTGGCCGCCGAGGAGAGCGCATTGGTCACGATGATGAAGGTGACGCCGATGAGCACGGCCAGGCTGGCCGCGACATAGCGTCGAGTGTGGCGCCTCATCGAGGCCAGCAGCACGGTGCGCATCAGGCGGCCCGCTTGCTCAGGGCAGCGACGAGCTGGTCGCGGGTCGGGTTCGCCAGGTGGTCGGCGATCCGGCCGTCGGCGATCACGATCACGTCGTCGGCGTAGGCGGCCGCATCGAGCTCGTGGGTGACCATCACGACGGTCTGCCCGAGCTCCCGCACGGAGTGCCGCAGGAAGTCGAGCACCTCCGAGGACGCCGCGCTGTCGAGGTTGCCGGTCGGCTCGTCGGCGAAGACGATCGCCGGCTGGGCGACCAGTGCGCGGGCGATGGCGACCCGCTGCTGCTGGCCTCCGGAGAGCTGGCTGGGCAGGTGCCCGGTGCGGTCGGCCAGGCCGAGCACGCCGACGACCATCTCGAACCGGGCTCGTTCCTCGCGGCCGATCTTGCGCCCGGCCAGCTCCAGCGGGAGCAGGATGTTCTGCCCGGCGGTGAGCATCGGCAGCAGGTTGAAGGACTGGAAGACGAAGCCGACGTGATCGCGACGGAACTTCGTGAGGGCGGTGTCGTCGAGCTGCTGCAGGGCCACCCCGGCCACCTCGACGGAGCCCGCCGTGGGCTGGTCGAGGCCGGCCAGGCAGTGCATCAGCGTCGACTTGCCGGAGCCGGAAGGCCCCATGATGGCGGTGAACCGGCCGGCGGGAAGGTCGACGTCGACCCCGCGCAACGCGTGCACCTCGGCACCGCTGCCGGCCCCGTAGGTCTTGGTCAGGCCGCGGGCAGTGGCGGCGGTTCGGGTGGTGGTGCCGGTGGCTGTGGGTGTCGTCTCGATCATGACCACAACGCTAGGAATCTCGTGGCTCCCGGGCGTCAGGCCTGCGGTGGAACCCGGCGTACGACCTGGGGATGACGCCGGCACGACGGCGTACGACGAGGCGAGGGGTCAGCTCGGACCCAGGCTCGGCTCGGACCCCAGGCTCAGCTCGGACCCAGGCTCGGCTCGGCACCGGTCTCAGCGGCAGAAGGCGTGGATCCGGAGACCGTGGTCGATCCCGTCGAAGGCCTGCTCGAAGGCCTGGCTGACCATGGCGGCGCCGCCACGGACCGGCGCCACGTCGCCGGCCCGGGTCGCGATCACGTGACCGGGAAACTGGCCGGCCATGTCGGCAGGCGCGGAGCCGCTCCAGCAGTCGAAGCGCTGGACGAGTCGCTGGACCAGGTCGGCGTTGCCCGCGGTGTCGGCGACCTCGGAGGACTGCTCCCTGACCGGGGAGCTCGCCGAGGAGTGGAGGCTCATCGCGGCATAGCCGAGGGCGAACATCGCGCACGAGACGGTCATGACGACGAGGTGGCGCCGCAGCACGTGTCGCAGGTCGGGAGCCCGTCGACCGGTGGTCGCCCGCGGGCCCGTGGGTCCCTGGCTCCGCGGCTGTCCAGAGTCGATCCCCATGCGTGCGCCTGCCCCCGATACCTGTGCTCGATGGTGGAACCGTATCGTCCGAAAGTGGGCTGTGCACTCGTTCCAGCGCAAGATGGTCATTAGTGATCAGGCGCAAATGGTGGGCCATGGGCCAACTGGGGGGTTACCATTCAGTAGATGGACCCTGGGGAGGGACGAAGATGGATGTGATCCAGCCTGCACGCGTCGGACCGAGCATTCCGACGTTCACGATGGGCGACCGCCTGCGCAAGGCGCGGGAGGGCACCGGGCTCACCACGCGAGAGTTCGCGTTGCGGCTCGGTGTCTCGCAGAGCACCGTGACCAACGCCGAGAACGACCACACCAGGACGCGGCGGATCACCCTGCTGATGTGGAGCCAGGTGACCGGCGTGCCGGTCGAGTGGCTCGAGACCGGACAGGCTCCCGACTGAGACGCTGACGAAGACTGAGTCAGTGACCGACCAGGCCGGTCTCGTAGGCCATCACGACCAGCTGCACCCGGTCGCGACAGCCGGTCTTGGCCAGCAGTCGGCCGACGTGGGTCTTCACCGTCGCCTCGGCGACGACCAGGTCACCGGCGATCTCGGTGTTGGAGCGTCCGCGTCCGACCAGGACCAGCACCTCGCGCTCGCGGTCGGTGAGCGCCCCCAGACGTACGTCGGGGGTGGCCGTCGCCGATGTGTCCGGAAGTGTCGACGCGAAGTGCTCGAGCAGGCGCCGCGTGGTCGACGGCGCCACGACGGAGTCGCCGGCGTGCACCGAGCGGATCGCGTGCAGGAGGTCCTCGGGTCGCGCGTCCTTGAGCAGGAACGCAGCAGCGCCGGCCTTGATCGCGGCGAACGCGTACTCGTCGAGGTCGAAGGTGGTCAGCACGATCACCCGTGGCGTCTCGCCGCGCCGGGCCAGGAGCCGGGTGGCCTCGACGCCGTCCATGCGCGGCATCCGCACGTCCATGAGCACGACGTCGGCGCCGGTCACCGACAGCTTCTCGGTGGCCTCGGCGCCGTCGCCGGCCTGGCCCACCACCGCCATGTCGTCCTGGGAGTCGACCAGCATCTGGAAGCCGGCGCGCACCATCTGCTGGTCGTCGACGAGGAAGACCCGGATCATGCGGGAATCCTTGCAGAGACGGCGAATCCACCGCCGGGCGCCGGGGCCGCGGTCACGGTGCCGCCGTGCACCGCGACGCGTTCGCGCATGCCCAGCAAACCCAGTCCCTGGCCGTCACCGAGGGTCGCTGCGCCGCGTCCGTCGTCGACCACGTCGATGAGCAGCTCGCGGTCGTCGTACGCCACGGTCAGGCGGACCCGGGCCACACCGGCGTGCTTGCGCACGTTGGTCAACGCCTCCTGGGCGATGCGATAGACGGTCAGGGCCACGCCGTCGGCGACGTCGGGCAGGGGATCGGGAAGCACGGCGTCGAGCTGCATGCCCCCGGCCCGCGCCTCGTCGATCAGGTAGGGCAGGTCGGCCAGGCCCGGTTGCGGTGCCGTGCCCGAGCCTCCCTCGGCCCGCAGGAGACCGAGCATGCGCCGCATCTCGGTCAACGACTCGCGACCCGTCTCCGAGATGGTCGCCAGGGCCTGGGTGGCGGCAGCGGGATCCTTGGCCGCGGCGTACCGCGCGCCGTCGGCCTGCACCACGATCACCGACAGCCCGTGCGCGACGACGTCGTGCATCTCGCGGGCGATGCGTGCACGTTCGTCCTGGGCCGCCAGCTGAGCCTGCTGGGCCGCCTCGCGTTCGAGGCGTTCGCCGCGTTCGACCAGGGAGGCGACGTACGCCGCCCGGGTGCGGCCGAGCGTGCCCAGCGCCCAGGCGGCCGCGACGATCGCCGAGATGCTCAGGAAGTAGGAGACGTAGGCGCCCTCGTTGACGTCGTCGGCATACGGCTTCATCCAGTCGTACGACGCCACGCCGGCGCCGATCAACCCGACCGCGAGCATGGCGAATCCCCAACGTGCATTGGCGAAACGCGCCACCGAGTAGACCGCGATCGGGAACGCGACCTGCCCCCAGACAGGCGTGTCGACCAGTGTCGCCTGCAGCAGGGACGCGGCCACGATCACTGAGGCGGAGGCGATCGGGTGGCTCCGGCGCCAGAACAACGGCACGAACTGGAGGGTGCAGAGTGCGCCGACGAGGAGGCTGAACCCGCCCAGCGGGGTGCCGGCGACGGCGGTGAACGTGAGGAAGCCGGCCAGTGCGACGTCGAGCACGCGCTGTCCGCGTTCGTCGAGTCGCCAGGGCTGTCGCATGGCGTCGAGCCTAGGCGCGCAGGCGACCCGTGACGTCAGACCGTGGTCGGACTTGTCCCCTACGCTGGCGATGTGCCCCACGAGATCCGGCCCGACGACCTCGTCACGATGGTCCGCGAGCAGATCGCGCTCGCGGCGGACCCCGACAAGGCGCCGGCCATGCAGGCCTACATGAAGTCGGCGATGCCCTACCGCGGCGTGACGTCGCAGCCGTTGTCACGCCTCTGCCGCGAGGTCTACTCCGCCTGGGTGCTGCCCGACGAGGAGTCGTGGCACGAGGCACTGCTGGCTCTGTGGGACGGTGCCGAGTTCCGCGAGGAGAGATATGCCGCGACCACCTTGGCCGGGCACCGTCTCTATCGGGAGCACCGGGAGCCCTGGACGCTCGAGCTGTGGCGACACCTGGTCGTGACCGGCGCCTGGTGGGACCACGTGGACGACGTCGCCACCCACCGCGTGCGCGAGCTCCTCGAGCGATTCCCGGGGGCGGTGACACCCACCCTCCGTGAGTGGGCGGTCGAGGACGACCTGTGGTTGCGGCGCACGGCGATCATCTGTCAGGTCGGCCTCGGCGAGCGGCTGGACCGTGATCTCCTCACGCACGCGATCGACGCGAACCTCGACGGATCCACGCGCACGACTCCACCCGAGTCGCCGTACGGGCGCGAGTTCTTCGTGCGCAAGGCGATCGGGTGGGCCCTGCGTGACCACTGTCGCACCGACCCCGGCTGGGTGGGCGCGTTCGTCGCGGAGCGCGGCGATCGACTCTCGGGGTTGTCGCGTCGCGAGGCACTCAAGCACGCCTGATCTGACGGAAGTCCCGGGCTGCTCGATCGTCGTGTGCGGGCGCGAGTAGGGTGCCGGGCATGACGAAGTGGGAATACCAGGTGGCGCCGATTCCGCTCCACAACGAAGCCCTGATGCTGAACAACTTCGGCCAGGACGGGTGGGAGCTGGTGCAGTTGCAGACCAACGCACAAGGCGGCACGGTCGCCTTCTTCAAGCGGCCGATCTCATGAGTGCCGTCGAGGACCGTCTCGCCGAGCTCGGCCTGGCCGTTCCGGAGGTGGCCAAGCCGGTCGCTGCCTATGTGCCGGCCGTCCGGTCCGGCGACCACATCTTCACCTCGGGCCAGCTGCCGATGAAGTCCGGTGAGCTGATGGTCACCGGCAAGGTCGGCGGCGAGGTCTCCGAGGAGGAGGCGCTGGTCTGTGCCCAGCAGTGTGCCCTGAACGCGATCGCCGCGGTGAAGTCCCTGATCGGCGACCTCGACCAGGTCAAGCGCATCGTGAAGGTCGTCGCGTTCGTGGCCTCCACCCCCGACTTCACCGGTCAGCCGCGGGTGGCCAACGGTGCGTCCGAGCTGTTCGGCAAGGTCTTCGGCGACGCCGGGGTGCACGCCCGCTCCGCGGTCGGCGTGCCCGTCCTTCCGCTGGATGCACCCGTCGAGGTCGAGATCATTGTCGAGGTCTGAGTCGTGGACCCGACGTTGACCCTGCCTCCCGGCGTCCTCGACCAGGCCCGCGAGTTCATCGACGGCACCCGCGAGCCGGCGCAGCCACGGTCGGCCTCGACTGTCGTGCTGCTCCGCGACGGCGACGGTGCGCCCGGCGGGTTGGAGTCCTACCTGCTGCGCCGTCACGTCGGCATGAAGTTCGCCGCTGGCATGAGTGTCTTCCCCGGCGGCGGCGTCGACCCACGCGACTCCGAGGTCGACCCCTCGCTGTGGGCCGGGCCCACGCCCGAGGAGTGGGCGTCGCGCATGGGCTGTACGCCGGTCGAGGCACGCGAGCTGCTCTGCGCCGCCGTGCGCGAGACGTTCGAGGAGTCCGGAGTGCTGCTGGCCGGCACCACCGACGCGGTGGTTGCCGACACCACGGGCGACGACTGGGAGCGCGACCGGGCGGCGCTCGAGGCACACGAGCTGGCGTTCTCCGACTTCCTGACCGCGCGCGGGCTGGTGCTGCGCACCGACCTGCTCGCCGTGCTCGGCGGCTGGCTGACGCCGGTCTTCGAGCCGAAGCGCTATCTCACGTGGTTCTTCGTGGCCGCGCTGCCCGAGGGTCAGGTCACCCGCGACGTCTCCACCGAGTCCGACACGGTGGCCTGGTTCAGCGTCCGTGACGCGCTCCGACTGGCCGACGCCGGCGAGATGATGCTGATGCCGCCGACCTACGCGACGCTCTGCGACATGTACGACGCCACGACGCCGGCCGCCGCCCTCGAGCACGCCTCCTCGGTGCCGTTCGAGATGATCACGCCCACGTTCAACCCGACGACCAACCGGCTCGAGAGCAACGACCGCATCGTCGAGCTGGGGATCCGGGTCGGCGAAGCGCTGGCCAGATGAGCGTGCCGTCATGAGTTGGGTCGGCGGTTCCTTCGGCGAGCGGGCCGAGTGCGTGCTGGCGCCCAATGCCGACATGATGACCCTCGACGGCACCAACACCTGGGTGCTGCGCGAACCCGATGCCCGGCGCTCGGTCGTGATCGATCCCGGCCCGTCGATCATGAGCCACCTCGACGCGATCGAGGCCGCCTCCGGCCCGGTCGCCGCCGTGCTGCTCACCCATCACCACCACGACCACTCCGAGGCCGCCCGCGAGTTCGCCGAGCGGATGGGCTGCGGGGTGCGCGCCCTCGACCCGGCGTACCAGCTCGGCAGCGAGGGCCTGGGCGACGGTGACGTGGTCGCCGTCGACGGCCTCGAGGTGCACGTGATCGCCACACCCGGCCACACCGCCGACTCCCTGTCGTTCCTGGTGCCCGCCGAGGGAGCGGTGCTCACCGGCGACACCGTGCTCGGCCGCGGGACCACCGTCGTGGCCCACCCGGACGGCCGTCTCGGCGCCTACCTCGACTCGCTCGACCGGTTGCACCGACTGGCCGCGGAGCACGAGCTCACCGCGATCTGGCCCGGGCACGGCCCGGTCATCGACGACGCGTTGGCGGCCCTCGACTTCTACATCGCGCACCGCCGCGAAAGGTTGGCCCAGGTGGAGGCGGCCGTCGCAACCCTGGCCGCACGACCGCACCCCGAGGGCGTCGCCGCCGACGACCTGCCCCGCCAGGTGGTCGAGATCGTCTACGCCGACGTCGACCCGGTGCTGTGGGGCGCAGCCGAGCTCAGCGTCCGCGCCCAGCTCGCCTACCTCGCCGCGACCTGAAGGACGCGAACGTCAGGGAGTATCGGTAGGGTGGGAGACTGGTGAGCCGGGAAGTCTGGTCGGCCCGTCGCGCGCAGTCGCCGGCGGAAGCTCTGCAACCGACTCCAGATCGAGGCCCATGATCAAGCTCGCCCGCCTTCGTTTCCTGCCCGACCCGACGTCGCGCGAGGACACCTTCGTCGGTGACTTCCTGCGCCGGGAGACCGTGGGCGGTGCAGTCGCCCTGGTCGCCGCCCTGGCCGCCGTGGTCTGGGCCAACTCCGCGTTCGGCGGAGGCTATGAACACCTGCGGGAGTTCGAGATCGGCCCGCTCAATGTCGAGCAGTGGGCCGCCGATGGTGCCCTGACCCTGTTCTTCTTCGTGACCGGCCTCGAGCTCAAGCGTGAGTTCCTGGTCGGGTCGCTGAGCAAGATCTCCGACGCGATCGTCCCCGTGGTCGCGGCCGCGTGCGGGGTCGCCGTACCGGCACTGATCTACACGATCGTCAACGTCGTCGGCGACGGTCACCCGGGCGGCTGGGCGATCCCTTCGGCCACCGACATCGCGTTCGCCCTGGCCGTGCTGGCGATCGTCGGTTCCTCGCTGCCCGGTCAGCTGCGCGCGTTCCTGCTGACCCTGGCCGTGGTGGACGACCTCATCGTGATCGTCATCATCGCCGCGTTCTACGCCCACGGCTTCGACCTGACCGCGCTCATCCTCGCCGCCCTGTGCTGTGCGGCGTACGCCGTCCTGCAGCACCTGCGGGTGCCGAACGTGCTGGTCTACCTGCCGTTGGCCGTGGGCGCCTGGTGGTTCACCCACGAGAGCGGCATCCACGCGACCATCGCCGGGGTGGTGCTCGGCCTGCTCACCCGGGTGCGCACCGACAGGCCTGAGGAGACCAGCCCCGCCGAACGCATCGAGCACGTCCTCTCGCCGTGGTCGGCCGGGGTCGCGGTGCCGTTCTTCGCGCTGATGTCGGCCGGTGTGGTCATCGGGGGTGGGGCGCAGCTGGCCTCCGACCCGGTCGTGATCGGCGTGGTCCTCGGTCTCGTGGTCGGCAAGCCGCTCGGGGTGTTCTGCGGCTCCTGGTTGCTGACCAGGCTGACCCGGGCCGAGATCGACGAGGACATCTCCTGGACCGACGTCTTGGGGATCTCGGTGCTGGCCGGTGTCGGGTTCACCGTGTCCCTCCTGGTCTCCGACCTCTCCTTCACCGGAGCCGAGCGGGAGGCGGCGAAGACCGCCGTGCTGTTCGGATCCCTGATCTCCGCACTCCTCGGTGCGGGGATCCTGATCGGGCGCAACCGGGTGCACCGGAGGGTGGCCGAGCAGGCGCACGGTGACGTGTAGAGTCCGCAACGGACTGACTGACCGCGACGAAACAGGGAGACAATCGCATGTCCCTCGATGAGGTGAAGGGCGCCGAGCCGACCATCGGCAAGCTGGTCGTCGACGCGCAGCGCGACATCTCGAGCTTGATCTCCAATGAGATCAAGCTCGCCAAGTCGGAGCTCAAGGTCAGCGTCAAGGCCGGCGGGACCGGCATCGGGTTGTTCGCTGCAGCCGGCTTCATGCTGGTGCTTGCGGTCATCATCTTCTCGATCTTCCTGGCCGAGCTGATCCACTGGAACGGCGACGGTCTCGACCGTCACTGGGCTTACCTGATCGTGTTCGTCTTCTACGTCCTGGTCGCCGCACTGCTCGGCTACCTCGGGCTGCGGTCGGTGAAGAAGGTCAAGGGTCCCGAGAAGGCGATCGCGCAGGCCAAGGAGACCAAGACCGCGCTGAAGCGCTCCTGATCCTTCAGGTCGGGTCAGTTTCACAGGCTCG
>NZ_BCRJ01000123.1 GCF_001552535.1 Nocardioides jensenii JCM 1364 = NBRC 14755
GCCCTGTGAAACTGACTGATCAGCACGAAACTTCGTGTTGACACGGCAGGAATGAACGGGGAGACCTCGTCCCCGTCACCGGACCGGTTTTCGTCCACACGTGAATTGCTGTGCGCGTTGTCCCCTGATGTCCACCCCTCGTGATTGAACGCGCTCCAGTCGGGCAGCCAAGGAGTCATGCAGGAACTTCTTCAGCTCCACGACAGCCCGGTCTTTCTTCGACGCGAGGCATTGGACTTCGGTTACACCGACAAGCAATTGCGTGCCGCGACACGTGCTGGTCAGATTGTTCGTATTCGTCAGGGCACTTACACCGCAAGTGGTGTCTGGGCGGCATCTGATTCGGTCGAACGACATCGGTTGCGAGCGGCCGGGGTGCTCCTCACGCATGGCGATGCGGTCATGCTCAGCCATACCTCTGCCGCGATTGAGCACGGCCTCCGTCTGTGGGAGCCGAGGCTCGACAAGGTGCACGTGACGAGACTCGACGGTTCACCAGGCCGAACCTCCGACGACATCGTGTATCACCAGGGGTCCTGGCTTCCTGATGACATACATCTGAAGGAGGATCGGCTTCTGGTTGGTGCGCTTCGAGCCGGTCTTGAGACAGCCACCCTCCACAACGTCGAGCAGGGAGTGTGCGTCCTGGACTCAATCCTCGATCTTGGTTATGCCGACCTTGATCAACTTCACGCACAGACCAGCATCATGCTGACGTGGCCGAACACCCAGAGACTTCAGGTCAGCGCCCGACTGGCGCGCGTGGGCGCACAGTCGGTCGGCGAGAGCCGGGGGCGGTTCCTGTGCTGGGAGCAGCGCCTGCCCGAACCGGAGTTGCAGTACCGGGTTCACGATGAGAGTGGGCGCGAGGCCCGGACTGACTTCGGGTGGCCGGAGTACGAACTGCTCGGCGAGTTCGATGGCAAGCTCAAGTACGGCCGCCTGCTCAAGCCCGGTCAGAGTCCGGGGGACGCGGTTTTCAATGAGAAGAAGCGTGAGGACTGGATTCGGGAAGTGACCGACATGCGCGTGGTCCGAATGGTCTGGGCCGACTTCTACCGACGCCGGGCAACGGCGGAGCGGATCCGCAGCAAAATGCACAGCCGATCGGCAGCGTGATGCAACGATCTGGCGTTCGACGTTCGACGTTCGACGTACGACGTCCGGCCTGACCGTGCGTTTCTGCCCGAATGACACGAAGTTTCATGTTGATTGGTCAGTTTCACAGGCTCGCCTGTGAAACTGACCACCACGCGACGCCTACTCAGCAGCGGCGCGGCGCAGTGACTCGGAGAGGCGCTCGGCGGCGGCGATCACGGCCGGGGCATGCATGCGACCGGGCTGTCGGGACAGGCGCTCCAGCGGGCCGGAGACCGAGACCGCGGCGATGATCTTGCCACTGGGGGAGCGGACCGGCGCCGAGACCGAGGCGACGCCCTGCTCGCGCTCGCCGACCGACTGGGCCCAGCCGCGCCGACGAATGCCGGAGAGTGCGGTGGCCGAGTAGGCCGCGTTCTGCAGGCCGCGGTGCATGCGTTCGGGATCCTCCCAGGCGAGCAGCACCTGCGCGGCGGAGCCGGCGCGCATGGTCAACTGCGAACCGACCGGGATGGTGTCGCGCAGCCCGCTGGGGCGTTCGGCGGCGGCGACGCAGACACGGTGCTCACCCTGACGGCGCCACAGCTGGGCGGACTCGCCGGTGATGTCGCGCAGGCGGGCCAGGACCGGCCCGGCCGAGGCCAGCAGCCGGTCCTCACCGGCGGCCGCGGAGAGCTCGGCCAGTCGGGGGCCGAGGACGAAGCGGCCCTGCATGTCGCGGGCCACCAGGCGGTGGTGTTCGAGGGCCACGGCAAGGCGGTGTGCCGTGGGTCGGGCCAGTCCCGTGCCTGCGACCAGTCCCGCAAGGGTGGCCGGGCCGGCCTCCAGTGCGGCGAGCACCAGGGCGGCTTTGTCGAGAACGCCGACTCCGCTAGAGTTGTCCATATGGCAATACTGCCGTCTCAGATCATGGGATGCAAGCGCTACGCTCTGTGATCTGAGGAACGTCGCTCGAGAAAGTCGTGGAGGAAGTCATGGGCAAGACCCTGTCGGAGAAGGTGTGGGACGAGCACGTCGTCCGTAGTGCGCAGGGAGAGCCTGACCTCCTCTTCATCGATCTTCACCTCATCCACGAAGTCACGTCCCCGCAGGCCTTCGACGGCCTCCGCCTGGCCGGTCGCAAGGTACGTCGTCCCGACCTCACCCTGGCCACCGAGGACCACAACGTCCCGACCCTCGACTGGGACAAGCCGATCGCCGACCCGGTCTCGAAGACCCAGGTCGACACGCTGCGCAGGAACGCCGACGAGTTCGGCGTACGTCTGCACCCGCTCGGCGACATCGAACAGGGCATCGTGCACGTGGTCGGTCCGCAGCTCGGCCTGACCCAGCCCGGCATGACCATCGTCTGCGGTGACTCGCACACCAGCACCCACGGTGCGTTCGGTGCGATCGCGTTCGGCATCGGCACCTCCGAGGTCGAGCACGTGCTGGCCACCCAGACCCTGATGCAGGCCAAGCCGAAGACCATGGCCGTGACCATCAACGGCTCCCTGCCCGAGGGGGTCACCGCGAAGGACATGGTGCTGACCCTGATCACGCACACCGGCACCGGTGGCGGCCAGGGCTACATCGTCGAGTACCGCGGGCAGGCCATCGAGGAGCTCTCGATGGAGGGCCGCATGACGGTCTGCAACATGTCGATCGAGTGGGGCGCCAAGGCCGGCCTGATCGCTCCCGACCAGACCACCTTCGACTACATCGAGGGCAAGCCCGAGGCGCCCACGGGCGCCGACTGGGATGCCGCCGTCGCGCACTGGAAGACCCTCGTCACCGACGAGGACGCCCAGTTCGACAAGGAGATCGTGCTCGACGCCTCCACGATGACACCGTTCGTCACCTGGGGGACCAACCCCGGCCAGGGTGTGCCGCTCGGCGGCAACGTCCCGGACCCGGAGTCCTTCGAGGAGGAGCAGGACCGCGTCGGCGCGGAGAACGCCCTGAAATACATGGGCCTCGAAGCGGGTACGCCGATGCGCGAGGTGCACGTCGACACCGTCTTCGTCGGCTCCTGCACCAACGGCCGCATCGAGGACCTCCGTCTTGCAGCCGAGATCATCAAGGGTCACAAGGTGGCCGAGGGCACCCGCCTGCTCGTCGTGCCCGGTTCGGTGCGTGTGCGCATGCAGGCCGAGACCGAAGGCCTGCACGAGGTCTTCATCGAGGCCGGCGCCGAGTGGCGCGGAGCGGGTTGCTCCATGTGCCTGGGCATGAACCCCGACCAGCTGACGCCGGGCGAGCGCAGTGCCTCCACCTCGAACCGCAACTTCGAGGGCCGCCAGGGCAAGGGCGGTCGCACACACCTGGTCTCGATCCCGGTCGCCGCGGCCACTGCGGTGCGCGGCACCCTCTCCTCGCCCGCCGACCTGACCGAGCTCACCACGGTCTGACTGGTCTCGACGCGGCACCTGGTGCCGCCACTCGACCGACGAAAGGTTCTCCATGGACAAGTTCACCACCCACACCGGTGTCGCCGTACCGCTGAAGCGCAGCAACGTCGACACCGACCAGATCATCCCCGCGGTGTACCTCAAGCGGGTCACCCGCACCGGCTTCGAGGACGGGCTCTTCGCGGCCTGGCGCAACGACCCCGAGTTCGTGCTGAACAGGCCCGAGTACGCCGAGGCATCGGTGCTGGTCGCCGGACCCGACTTCGGCACCGGCTCCTCACGTGAGCACGCGGTCTGGGCGCTGCAGAACTACGGCTTCAAGGCAGTGATCTCCTCGCGCTTCGCTGACATCTTCCGCGGCAACTCCGGCAAGGCCGGTCTGCTTGCCGCGCAGGTCGACGAGAAGGTCGTGCAGAAGATCTGGGACCACCTCGACGAGCACCCGGGTGCGACAGTCACCGTTGACCTCGAGAGCCGTACGGTCCGGGCCGGCGAGGGCCCCGACGCGATCGAGGACTCCTTCGACATCGACGACTACACACGCTATCGGCTGCTCAACGGGCTCGACGACATCGGCATCACGCTGACCAACGAGGCCGACATCACCACATATGAAGCGCAACGGCCGAGTTGGAAGCCCGCAACGCTCTGAGCGGCAGTTGACGAACATCGAAAAGGCGCGAATCCCCTGCCAGGTAAGGGGATTCGCGCCTTTGTCTTTTTGTCTGGACCGCCCAATTGCGTGCACAGACAGGGAATTCCGCATGGTTGAGCGGGAATCCCGCCAAACATAATCACCCGAAAACGCGGCGTGGTCATTGTGAGTTGGCCTACGAATGCCTAGCGTGCATGGGAGATGTCGGGCAGGAGCTCGGCCGGATTGGTTCATTGGAAGGGAAGCTAGTGAACAAGACTCAGCTCATTGACGCTCTGGCGGCACGTTACGAGGGCAATCGCAAGGCGGCCGCCCACGCACTCGAGTCCGTCCTGGACACGATCACTCGCGAGGTGGCCCGGGGAGAGAAGGTCGCCATCACGGGCTTCGGCTCATTCGAGAAGAAGATCCGTGAAGCACGAACCGTGCGCAACCCGCGCACCGGAGAGAAGATGCGGGCCAAGAAGAAAGCCATCCCGAAGTTCACTCCGGGCGCTGACCTCAAGGCCGTCATCTCGGGTGCGAAGAAGTTGCCGAAGCTGACCCTCGCCAAGGCGTCGGCGCCGGCCAAGAAGGCCGCCGGGGCAGCGAGTGCCGCCACCAAGTCGGTGGCC
>NZ_BCRJ01000124.1 GCF_001552535.1 Nocardioides jensenii JCM 1364 = NBRC 14755
ACGGCTGCTGCGAAGAAGGCTCCGGCCAAGAAGGCTCCGGCCAAGAAGGCTCCGGCCAAGAAGGCCTGATCCGCCGCCTGTTCGATCAGCGCCGCCTCCCATTCGCGGGAGGCGGCGTTGCCTACTCTCGGGGGCCCGAACCGTCAGGGCGAAGGTCGGTTCCCTCGGCCATCCCCTAGATGGCGGCGGCGGTGTGCGCGCCGACCCCGAGCACCATCGCCCGGCCGAGGTCCCCGGCCTCGTCCACGTCCTGTCGCAGGCTGGCCAGGGCGCCGGGGACGGGCAGTGCTCCCGAGTCCGTGTGCCGTCGCGCGGAGTCGAACCCGAACTCGGGCGTGAAGTCACTCAGGGCGCGTGCGGCGTACATGGTCGTGCCGGTGCCGAGGTCGTCGGCAACGAAGGCGGCTCCGTGGGCAGGCACCTGCGCCAGGGCTGCCGTGAGGTCATCGGGCTTGAGCGCAGGAAGATCGCCACACAGTGCCGCCACCCAGTACGCCGGCCACCGGCGCTTGCTCTCGTGGGCGGCCTGGACGAGCGTCGCGTTGAGATCACCGTGAACGCCGTCCGGCAGCACCAGGCACCCGTCGGCGTGAGCAACGGCGGCGAAGCGATGATCGTCGGTGACCACCATCACCTGGGCCACCCCGGAAGCCGCCACGGAGGCGGCAATGGTGTCGCGGGCGAAGGCCGTGGCCAGAGAGATGCGTTGCTGGTCGGGCATCGTGGCCAGGCGCGACTTGCCCACGGCCGGTGGCTTTATCGGCACCAGGACGACGAAGGGAGGTGGGGTGGACATCAGGAAGATCTTCCCATCCTCGTCGCGCGCAGCGTGCCCGAGGGCGGGAGCCTGACTCACCGAGTAGCCTGCTGACACGTCACAGCGCGGCCGAGGCACCGGTCGCCGCGGAAGGAATGAAGAGGCACCTTGACAGTTCGCGATCTCGATCAGCCCCGAGGGTGGGCCTTCAGCCTTGCCGTGCCGATCCTCAAGCCGACCCTCCTCGCTGCCTCGCGACGAGTGTGGATCGACGGCGACAAGATTCCGGCCACCGGTGGCTGCGTCATCGCGCTCAACCACGTCTCTCACATCGACCCGTTGATGGCCGCGCACTTCGTCTACGACCACGGTCGGCTGCCGCGCTACCTCGCCAAGGCCGGCCTGTTCTCCAACAAGCTGCTCGGTGGCTTCCTGGACTCCGCGGGCCAGATCCCCGTTCAACGCCAGAGCGCGAACGCGCTCGGTGCCTTCAGTGCAGCTGTCGAGGCCGTTCGTCAGGGGGAGTGCGTCGTGGTCTACCCCGAGGGCACGATCACCCGTGACCCCGACCTGTGGCCGATGACCGGCAAGTCCGGTGCCGCACGCATCGCCCTCGAGACCGGTGCCCCGGTGATCCCGGTCGCGCACTGGGGCGTCCAGGAGATCCTCGCGCCCTACGCGAAGTCGGTGCGTCTGCTGCCGCGCAAGACCGTGACGTTCAAGGCCGGTGATCCCGTGGCGCTCGACGACCTCGCGGTGCCCCAGCCCGACCAGCGGGCCGACACGGCGGCGGTCACCGAGGCGACGGGCCGGATCATGGCGGCGATCACGGGCCTGCTCGAGGACCTCCGTGGTGAGAAGGCACCCCCGATACGCTTCGATCCTCGTCAGGCCGGAGTCACTCTGATCGGCAACCCCCACAAGAAGCAGAAGAAGGGCAAGGACAAGCGATGAGCAAGGTGGCAGTCTTCGGTTCCGGTTCGTGGGGCACGGCGTTCTCGATGATCCTCGCCGATGCAGGCAGCGACGTGACCATGTGGGCCCGGCGTGAAGCGGTGTGCGCGAACATCAACGACAAGCACGAGAACACCGACTACATGGCGGGCATCGAGCTTCCGCACGTGATCGAGGCGACCACCGATCCCGAGCGGGCACTCTCCGGAGCCGAGGTCGTCGTACTCACCGTGCCGTCGCAGACCCTGCGCGAGAACCTCACCGCGTGGGCGCCCTACATCCCGAAGAACGCGGTGCTGGTCTCGCTGATGAAGGGCGTCGAGCTGGGCACGGTCAAGCGGATGAGCGAGGTGATCGCCGAGGTGACCGACGCGGGCCCCGAGCGGATCGCCGTGGTCAGTGGCCCGAACCTGGCTCGCGAGATCGCTCGCCGTGAGCCTGCCGCGTCGGTGGTGGCCTGTGAGGACCACGGCGTCGCCCAGCGCCTGCAGGTGATGTGTCACTCGAAGGCGTTCCGCCCCTACACGTCGGTCGACGTGATCGGCTGCGAGCTGGCCGGTGCCTACAAGAATGTCGTCGGTCTCGGGGTCGGCATGGCCGTCGGGCTCGGTTTCGGGGACAACACGACCGCCTCGGTGATCACCCGCGGTCTGGCCGAGACCGCTCGCCTGGGCATCAAGCTCGGCGCCGACCCGTTGACCATGATGGGGTTGGCCGGACTCGGCGACCTCGTCGCCACCTGCTCCTCACCCCTCTCGCGCAACCGCACCTTCGGCGAGAAGCTCGGGCAGGGCATGACCACCGACGAGATCTATGCCTCGACCAACCAGGTCGCGGAGGGGGCCAAGTCGTGTGCCTCGATCCTCGACCTGGCGCGACGCAACGACGTCGACGCCCCGCTCGCCGAGGCGGTGACCGGTGTCGTCTCCGGGCAGCTCACCGTCTCGGACATGATGGACGGCTTCGTCGCGCGCGACCCGAAGCCCGAGCGCGACTGATGTGACAGGCAGGTCAGACCGAGGAGCCAGGTCTGCTCTGGTGCTGGCCAGGTCGAGCAGCGACTGCGGCTGAGGGATGGTGCCGCGTCGGAGTGAGTCGAGACCGTGACGGCCTCAGACCAGGTCGTCCAGCGCCGTGCGCAGGTCGTCCCACAGGTCATCGACGTCCTCGATGCCCACCGACATCCGCACCAGGGCGTCGGGAATGCTGCTCGCCTCGCTGTTCCAGCGACGACGCCGCTCGAAGGTGGACTCCACCCCGCCCAGGCTGGTGCAGTGGACCCACAGCGACGTCTTGCGGGTCAGCAGGTCCGCGGCCATCGCGCCCTGCCCGAGCACGATCGCCACGATGCCGCCGAAGCCCGGATACCGCACCTCGTCGATTGCGGGGTGCTCCTCGAGTCGGCGTACCAACTCCTTGGCATTGACCTCGGCGCGCTCCACACGCAGGTGCATGGTGCGCAGGCCACGCAGTGCCAGGTAGGCCTCGAGAGTTCCGGGTACGGCGCCGATCAGGTCGCGGCGATTCTTCAGCACGCCGAAGAGCTCGTCGTCGCGGGTGATGATCGCGCCCATCAACGCGTCGGAGTGACCGGCGATGTATTTCGTGGCCGAGTGCACGACCAGGTCGACGTCCATCTCCAACGGGCGCTGGGCCAGGGGAGTGGCGAAGGTGTTGTCGACCGCGACGTAGGCACCGGCCTCGTGGGCGGCGGCGCGGATGGTCGGGATGTCGGCGATCTCCAGGGCTGGGTTCGTCGGGGACTCCAGCCACACCAATGAGGCGTCCTCGCAGGCCGCGACGAACGCATCGGTGTCGGTGACGTCGACCAGGCGTGCCGTGATCCGGCCACGCGACTCCAGATCGGCCAGCTGCATGATCGTGCCGTTGTAGGAATGCCGCGGAGCGACCACGGTCTGGCCCTGGCCGACCAGGTCGAAGACCGTGGCGACCGCGGCCAGGCCCGAGGCGAACGAGAGACAGCGCCCACCCTCCAGGCCGCCGAGGGCCTCCTCGAACGCGGTCCACGTCGGGTTGCCGTAGCGGCCGTACTCGGTGTCGCCGCCGGCGACGTACGTCGAAGCCATCGTGATCGGCACGTTGAGGGGCGCATCGGGCTCGGCTTTCGGACGACCGGCGGTGACGGCGATGGTGGCGGGGCGCAACGGCTTCTCAGGCATGGGCACCACAGTAGGAGGTGAATCGGGTGCGACATGATGGGGCCCGTGACTGACGAGACGAACGACACCACCCTCGCCCGCGACATCGACGCCTGCTGCCGGCTGAGCGGGGAGTTCACCCTCCGCTCCGGCCAGGTGTCGAACGAGTACTTCGACAAGTACCTCTTCGAGTCGGACCCGGCCCTGCTCGCCCGGGTGGCCGACCGGATGGTCGACCTGGTGCCCGAGGGAACCGAGCTGCTCGGTGGCCTCGAGCTGGGCGGCATCCCGATCGTGACCGCGCTCAGCATGCGGGTGAGCCTTCCGGCACTCTTCGTGCGCAAGAAGGCCAAGGAGTACGGCACCTGCAAGCTGGCCGAGGGCCCCGGCGTCGAGGGCCGACGCGTCACCCTGGTCGAGGACGTCATCACCACGGGTGGCGCCGTCCGCGATGCCACCAACGCCCTGCGGGACGCGGGCGCGATCGTCGAGGTGGTCGTGTGTGCCATCGACCGCAGCCCCGAGGGCGTCAACCCGCTCGAGGACGTCGGGCTCGAGGTGCGACCGGTGCTCACGAAGGCCGAGCTGGACGCCGTCCACGCGTGATCGCCGATCTCGGCCATGCCATGGCCTAGGGTTCTGGGCGATGACTTCCACGAACCGCAAGCCCCGTGTCGCCGTCGTCTTCGGTGGCGTGTCCAGCGAGCACTCGATCTCCTGCATCTCCGCCGGCAGCGTGCTGAAGGCGATCGACCGCGAGAAGTACGACGTGGTCCCGATCGGCATCACCACCACCGGCACCTGGGTGTTGGAGAACCCCGACGCCAACCCGCTGGCGCTCGGCCCCGGAGGCGAGCTGCCGATGGTGGTGGGCGAGCAGGAGGTCAGCCTGGCCCCGGGCGAGACCAGCTCGCTGATCGTGCGCGACCCCGCCGCCGGGCCTGAGACGCTGGGCGACGTCGACGTCGTCTTCCCGGTGATGCACGGGCCGTTCGGACAGGACGGCACCCTCCAAGGTCTGCTCGAGATGGCCGGCGTGCGCTACGTCGGCGCCGGCGTGCTCTCCTCGGCCGTGGGCACCGACAAGGCGTTCATGAAGCTGCTCTTCGAGGCTCAGGGGCTGCCGGTGCTGCCCTACGTCACGATCACCCCGCGGGAGTGGGCGCGTGACGAGGCCGCCTGCCGTGACCGCGTCGAGGAGCTCGGCTTCCCGGTCTTCGTCAAGCCGGCCCGAGCCGGTTCGAGCTTCGGCATCAGCCGGGTGAACTCGGTCGAGCAGCTCGACGACGCCTTGGCCGAGGCCCGCCGCTTCGACCCCAAGGTGATCGTGGAGGCCGCCGCGATCGGGGCACGTGAGGTGGAGTGCGGCGTACTCCAGGGTGAGGGCAACGAGCCGCACCTGACCAGCGAGCTCGCCGAGATCCGCGTCGACCCGCACCACCAGTTCTACGACTTCGAGGCGAAGTACCTCCCCGAGGAGAACACCGCGCTCGACGTGCCGGCCCGGCTCGACCCCGAGGTCGCCGACCGGGTCAAGTCGTACGCCGTCCGTGCGTTCGAGGCGCTCGACGTCGAGGGCCTGGCCCGGGTCGACTTCTTCGTCTTCGACGACGGCCGCATCGTGCTCAACGAGGTCGAGACGATGCCGGGGTTCACCAGCCTGTCGATGTTCCCGCGGATGTGGGCGGCCAGCGGCGTGGACTACCCCGAGCTGGTCGACCGGCTGATCCGGCTCGCCCTCGATCGGGACCTCGGCCTGCGCTGATCGACCCGTCGTGAGTTCGGCGAGACGTGCCGAACTCACGACGGGTCGGCGCGAACTGGCGACGGGTCAGCTCAGACGCAGGGCTTGCCCTCGTGCTTCAGGTGCGCCTTGACCGCGGCGCTGACGTCGACGGTCACCGCGTCGGGCGGGCGCAGCTCGCCGGGGAGTCGGATCTCGACCCGCGGGGTCCAGCCGATCGTGGTGGCCACGATGTCCGCGGTCGGGTCGGAGACCTGGTCATCGGGGACGTACCACCCGACGCCGTTGGTCTCCCAGCACGACGAGTAGGGCGTGAACCCCTCGGCCTTGTCGACGCCGCAGGTCACCACGATCGGCGGATCGCCCCAGGCCCGGCCGAGCGCGTCGTCGGGGGAGACCTCCTCCGACTTCTCCCCGGCCAAGGTGTCGGGCAGCGCGTCGAGGAAGTCCTCACACGTGGCGCGGGTCGCGCCGTCCACGTCGGGGGAGTCGATCTCGACGGCGCCCGAGCAGCCGGTCGCAACCAGCAGGAGTGCGGACGCGACAGCGCCCCGTGCCCGGATGGACACGAGGCGCTCTCGGACGGTGCGTGGGAACACCTGGGTCAGATGTGGACGACCGGGCAGGTGAGCGTGCGGGTGATGCCCTCGAGGTTCTGCACCTTCGAGACGACCAGCTTGCCGAGCTCGTCGACGTTGCGGGCCTCGGCGCGGACGATCACGTCGTAGGGACCGGTGACGTCCTCGGCCAGGGTGACGCCCTTGATCTGGGCGATGGACGTGGCAACCTCAGCGGCCTTGCCGACATCGGTCTGGATCAGGATGTAGGCCTGGACGACCATGGGAGCTCCTCGGTCTGTTGTGGACATTGCCACGTCAACCTACCGCCTCGGGCCCGCGTGTCGGTAGGTGGTGGCGAATCTTGCACTGATGGGATGACCCACATGCCTGCCGCGCCCTTTGCTCCCGATGCCACGCTCGCCGACGTCGGTGAGTTCGCACTGATCTCCGCCCTCACAGAGATCTTCGACCAGGGTGATCACGTCCTGATCGGCCCCGGCGACGATGCCGCGGTCCTCCGGGTCCGCACCGGCCACGTGGTCGTCTCGACCGACATGATGGTCGAGGGGCGGCACTTCCGTCGTGAGTGGGCCACCGGTGCCGACGTCGGTGCCCGGGCCGCCGCGCAGAACCTCTCCGACATCAACGCGATGGGTGGACGAGCCACCTCGCTGACCATCGGCCTGGCCGCCCCGGCCGACCTGCCGGCGCAGTGGGCACTCGACTTCGCCCACGGGTTTGCCGAGGAGTGCGCCAAGGTCGGCGCCAGCGTCGTCGGTGGAGACGTCACCCGCTCGGAGACGCTGGTCCTCTCGGTCACGGTGCTCGGTTCCTGCACGGTCGCGCCCGTCGTACGCGCCGGTGCCGGGGCCGGTGACGTGGTCGCGCTCTGTGGTCGTCAGGGCTGGGCCGCCGGTGGGCTCGCCGTGCTGGGCCGGGGGTTCCGCTCCCCACGGGTGCTGGTCGAGGCCTACCGCCGACCGCTTCCGCCGTACGACGCGGGCCAGGTGGCCGCCGATGCGGGAGCGACGTCGATGATCGACGTCTCCGACGGGCTGGTCGCCGACGCGGCCCACGTCGCCGAGGCCTCCGGTGTCGCGATCGACATCCGCACCTCGTCGTTCGAGATCGCCGAGCCGCTGCACGCCATCGGCGCAGCACTGGGCGCGGACCCGATCCAGTTCATCCTCGGCGGGGGAGACGACCACCCGTTGTTGGCGACCTACCCCGACGCGGACGCGGTGCCGGAGGGCTGGCTGGTGATCGGCACGGTCGCCGAGCCCGGTGTCGACGGTCCCGTGGTCACCGTCGACGGAGCGGCGTACGACGGCCCTGCCGGCTGGACGCACTTCTGAGTGCAGCTCGACGCGCTCGGGCGAACGTGTGCGGTGCCGTTGACGCCTCACACGTGTCATGACGCGTGTGGAGCGACGACAACCCCGCGTTGCACGTGGAAGTGGGACGCAAAAAGAGCCCCGGACCTCGCGGTCGGGGGCTCTGAATGCGCTCAGGTCAGCGGGAGACCTTGCCAGCCTTGAGGCAGCCGGTGCAGACGTTCAGTCGCTTCGGCGCACCGTTGACGGTGGCGCGGACGCGCTGAATGTTCGGGTTGAAGCGACGCTTCGTAATCTTGCGCGACCAGGGCCGGTTGTTACCGAAGCCCGGCCTCTTGGCGCAGATGTCACAGACGGCAGCCACCGTGAACTCCTGGAAAGTCGATGTTGGAACGAGAGGGCCCGGAGCAGGTGGCTCGCGGGCAACCGAACAAGAGTATCTGATCGGCACCCGAAGATGAAAATCGCTCCGACCCCCAGTCGTCCACCCGCGACGAACTTCCCAAGTGCGGGACACCCGACGAACTTCCCACGACGCCCACTAGCCTGAACCCCAACGAGACGCACGACGGACGGAGGTGACGATGGACGACCGAGGGTTCGACCTCGCCACCATCACGAAGTTCGTCGACCACGCGACCTCCGCACTGAGCGACGCCCGCGAGGAGATGGACGCCCTCAACGTCTACCCGGTCCCCGACGGCGACACCGGCACCAACATGTTCCTCACCGTCTCCGCCGCGCGCGAGGCACTGCTCCAGGCAACCGCCGCGGGAACGGCCGACCTGCCCACGGCGATGGCCGCGTTCTCGCGAGGAGCGCTGCTGGGAGCCCGCGGCAACTCGGGCGTCATCCTCTCCCAGATGCTGCGCGCGATCGCCTCCCGGCTGGCCGAGGTCGGCCCCGACGAACGCTACGCCGAGGTCTTCGCGCGGTCCCTCGACGAGGCGACCCGGGCCAGCTACGCCGCCGTCGGCACGCCGGTCGAGGGCACCATGCTCACCGTCGGGAAGGCCGCCTCCGACGCGGCACTCGACGCGGTCCGCGACCCGTCGGCCAGCACCACCGACGTGCTGGCCCGTGCCTCCGACGCGGCACGTGAGGCCCTGGCCAAGACACCCACGCAGCTCCAGGCGCTGGCCGACGCCGGTGTCGTCGACGCCGGGGGCCGCGGCATCTGCGTCGTCTACGAGGCGGCCGAGACCGCGCTGACCGGCCGACGTCCGATCGCCTCACCCAGGCACACGCCGCACATCCCGATCCCGCTGCCCGCAGGTGACCTGCAACCAGGCGGGCCGGCGTACGAGGTGATGTACCTGCTCGACGCCGAGGACGAGGCCATCGACCCCCTCAAGACCACGCTCGGCGGGCTCGGCGACTCCCTGGTCGTCGTCGGTGGGGACGGGCTGTGGAACGTGCACGTGCACGTCGACGACGTCGGGGCCGCGATCGAGGCCGGCATCGTCGCCGGGCGGCCGCACCGCGTCCGGGTGACGCACTTCGCCGAGCAGATCGCCGAAGCCGGGCAACGTACGTCGGCACGCACCGGCCGGCGCATTGTCGCGGTGGCCGCGGGACGCGGCCTGGCCCAGCTGTTCGACGAGGCCGGAGCGGTCGTGGTCCTCGGCGCACCGGGGCGCCGTCCCAGCACCGGCATGCTGTTGGAGGCGATCGAGTCCTGCGGTGCGGCCGAGGTGATCCTGCTGCCCAACGACCCCGACTCGGTGCGGGTCGCCGAGATCGCGGCACGCACCGCCGAGGAGTCCGGCGACGTGCGGGTGGCGGTGATCCCGAGCCAGGCCCAGGTGCAGGGGCTGGCCGCGGTGGCCGTCCACGAACCCGGGCGCTCCTTCGACCAGGACCTCCTGCACATGACCGCCACCGCTCGCCATGCGCGCCACGGCGCAGTCACGATCGCGGCCAAGCAGGCGATCACGATGGCGGGCCCCTGCGAGCCGGGCGACGTGCTGGGTGTGATCGAGGGCGACTTCGCGCTGGTGGGCGGCGAGCTCTATGCGGTGGCCACCGGCATCATCGACCGGCTGGTGGGCGGTGGTGGCGAGATGATCACCCTCGTCGCCGGCGAGGACGGCCGCGATCTCGCCGCGCGCTGCGAGCAGTACGTCGAGTCGACGTACCCCACTGTCGACGCCGTGGTGTACGACGGAGGCCAGGAGCGCTACCCGCTGCTCCTCGCCGTCGAATGATCGACGACCGACCCGACGACCGACCTGGCGGAGACCTCGAGAACCATGACCGGCATCACCCTCGACTCACCGATCGCTGCCGTGCTGGGCAGCGGCAAGAAGGACGCCAGCAAGGCCAAGGCGTTGCAGGAGAACCTCAAGCTGCGCACCGTCGGCGACCTGCTGTGGCACTTCCCGCGCACCTACCTGCCCACCGGTGAGGTCTCCGAGGTGGCCCACCTCGTCGAGGGGCAGCCATTGACCGTCGTGGCCGACGTGGTGAACAGTCGCGTGGCGCCCTACCAGGACCGCCGCACCGGCCGTACGGCGTACCGGGTCGAGGCAGTCATCAAGACCGACGGGCCGTCGTTGAAGCTGACCATGTTCGCCCGCAACAAGGGCGTCGCCGACTGGCAGGCGGGGCGGTTCCGCCCCGGCGCCAAGGGCGTGTTCACCGGCAAGGTGAGTCAGTTCAACGGCCAGTGGCAGCTGGCGCACCCGCAGATGGTGATGCTGACCGACGATCCCGACGACGCACGAGCCGAGTCGGCGCGGGCGATGGCCGAGGGGCTCAAGGCGCTGTTCCCGATCTATCGGGTCACCGGCCCGGTCGAGACCTGGGACATCCAGCGCGTGGTCAGCTTCGCGCTCACCGTCATCGACGAGCTTCCCGAGCCGCTGACCGATGACCTGCGTGCCGAGCACGGCCTGGTCGACGTGCACACCGCGGTCCGCTGGATCCATTCGCCCGACGACTACGGCCAGGTCGGGTCGGCGCGCAAGCGGTTCCGGTTCGAGGAGGCACTGGTCACCCAGCTGGTGCTGGCCCGACGACGCGCGGCGCTGCGGGCGCAGGGAGCGTTGCCCCGCACCGGTGGTGGGGGTTTGCTGGCAGCCTTCGACGCCGACCTGCCGTTCGAGCTGACCGACGGACAGCGCGAGATCGGTGCCGAGCTCGAGCACGACCTGGCCCAGTCGCACCCGATGAACCGGCTGCTCCAGGGTGAGGTCGGCTCCGGCAAGACCCTGGTCGCCTTGCGCGCGATGCTGCGCGTGGTCGACTCCGGTGGGCAGGCGGCCCTGCTCGCGCCCACCGAGGTGCTGGCCCAGCAGCACCACCGCTCGATCACCGCGATGCTCGGTGACCTGGCCGCCGGGGGCATGCTCGGCGGCGCCGCCGACGCCACGACGGTGGCGCTGCTGACCGGATCGATGGGCAAGGCCGCCCGCCAGGAGGCGATGCTGGGGATGGCCAGCGGCGAGGCGGGGTTGGTGATCGGCACCCACGCGCTCCTCGAGGACAGGGTGCAGTTCGCCGACCTGGGGCTGGTCGTGGTCGACGAACAGCACCGGTTCGGAGTCGAGCAGCGGGCCGCGCTCACCGACAAGGCAGGCGCGCCGCCCCACCTGCTGGTGATGACCGCGACCCCGATCCCGCGCACGGTCGCGATGACCGTCTTCGGTGACCTCGAGGTCTCGACGTTGCGTGAGCTGCCCGCGGGCCGGGCGCCGATCCAGTCGACCGTGGTCCCTCTCAAGGACCAGCCCCAGTGGCTGAACCGGGTCTGGGAGCGGGTGCGTGAAGAGGTCGCCAAGGGTCACCAGGTCTACGTCGTCTGCCCGCGCATCGGCGGCGACGAGGCCGAGGAGGGGCAGGTCGACCAGGTCGACGTCGACGACGAGGGCGTCGCCCTCGCCTCGATCAGGGAGGGCCAGCTGGCCTCGGTCGAAGACCTGGTCCCCGAGCTGGCCGACGGAGCCCTGGCCGGGCTCCGGGTCGAGAAGCTCCACGGCAAGATGCCTCCCGACGACAAGGACCGCACCATGCGCGCCTTCGCCGCCGGCGAGATCGACGTCCTCGTCTCGACGACGGTGATCGAGGTCGGTGTCGACGTCGCCAACGCGACCACGATGGTGCTTCTCGACGCCGACCGGTTCGGCGTCTCCCAGCTGCACCAGCTGCGCGGGCGAGTCGGTCGAGGTGGGTTCCCCGGGTTGTGCCTGCTGGTCACCCACAGCGAGCAGAACTCTCCGGCCCGTGACCGGCTCGTCGCCGTGGCCGGGTCGACCGACGGATTCGAGCTCTCCCGCATCGACCTCGAGCAACGACACGAGGGCGACGTGCTCGGCGCCGGCCAGTCCGGCTACCGCTCCAGCCTCACCCACCTCAAGGTGCTGCGCGACGAGAAGGCCATCGTCGCGGCCCGCGGCACCGCCGAGCGGCTGATCGCCGCCGACCCCGTGCTGGCCTCCGTGCCGTTGCTCGCCGAGCGGGTGGACGAACTCGAACAGTCCGGCAAGAGTGACTTCATGGAGCGATCATGAGCACCCCACGACGCTGCTCGCTGCGCTCGCACCACCGCAGGGACCCCGCCGCATGACACGCATCATCGGCGGCACCGCCGGCGGCCGTCGCCTCGAGACCCCGCACGGGCAGGCGACCCGTCCCACCAGTGACCGGGTGCGCGAGGCGCTGTTCTCGGCGATCGAGTCCGCCGAGGGCTCCTTGCACGGGCTGCGCTTCCTCGACCTGTACGCCGGCTCGGGTGCGGTCGGCCTGGAGGCCCGCTCCCGTGGTGCCTCGGCAGTGACCCTCGTCGAGCACGACCGGCGCACGGCCACCCTGATCGGTGGCAACGCGCGCACCCTCGGGTTCACCCAGGTCGAGGTGATCGCCGCCTCGGTGGCCGCCACCCTCCACCGGCAGCCCAGCGCACCCTTCGACGTGGTCTTCGCCGACCCGCCCTACCCGCAGCCGGACGACGAGGTCGAGCACATGCTCGAGCTGCTCGTGACCCACGGCTGGCTGGCGCCCGGAGCGCTCGTGGTGGTGGAGCGGGGCACGAGGGGTTCGTCACATCGTTGGCCTGACGGCATCGAACCATGGCGCGACAAGCGTTACGGCGAGACCGTGCTGAGATATGGTCACGCGGCGGATCCAGAACCACGCGACGAGTCAGAGGAGTAGAAGACCAGTGCGCAGAGCTGTCTGCCCGGGATCATTCGACCCGGTGACCAATGGCCACATCGACATCGTGGCGAGGGCATCGTTCCTCTTCGACGAGGTTGTCGTCGCGGTCGGGGTGAACAAGTCGAAGAACCGGCTCTTCACCGCCGAGGAGCGCATCGACATGCTCACCGAGGCATGCCGGGAGTTCCCGAACGTCACGGTCGACGGCTTCTCGGGCCTTCTCACCGCCTACTGCCAGGAGCGCGACGTGCACGCCATCGTCAAGGGACTGCGCGCGGTCAGCGACTTCGACTACGAGCTGCAGATGGCCCAGATGAACTCCAGCCTCGCGGACATCGAGACGGTCTTCGTGCCGACCAGCCCCGAATACTCCTTCCTCGCCTCCAGCCTGGTCAAGGAGGTCGCCACCTTCGGTGGTGACGTCTCCGGCCTGGTGCCCGACTTCGTGCGGGAGCGCCTCGCCGCGCGAGTCGACGAGAACCGCCGACTGGCGGGCGAGGGCTGATGAGCGACGTGAGGGCTGAGATCGAGGCCCTGCGCGAGCTCGTCGTCCAGGCGCGCTCGATGCCGATGTCGGCCTCCGCGGTGGTCAACCGTCAGGAGGTGCTCGACGCGATCGCCCGGCTCGAGTCGGCGTACGCCTCCTCCTCCAGCGCCTCGGCGGCCGTGCTGGCCGACCGTGACTCCGTGGTCGCCGAAGGTGAGTCGATCGCGATCGAGGTGGTCCGTCAGGCCGAGCTCAAGCGCGACGAGCTGGTCTCCGACACCGAGGTGTTCCGGCTGGCGACCCGTGAGGCCGACGCCATCCGGGTCGAGGCGGTCGCCGAGGCCGAGCAGCTGCGCCGTGACGCCGATGCCTACATCGAGCAGCGGTTCGCCAACTTCGAGCACCACCTGGAGCGCACGCTGGGGGAGGTGCGGCGGGGCATTGCGAACCTGACCGGCCGCAGCTCCTTCGAGGGTGACGCAACCGACACTGCCCCGCCCGCCGGAGACGTTTTGCTGAGTGACCCCGAAGCCGGGTAACCTTTGGCTGATTTGTTGTGCTTGGACAGGGAGACGTGAAGACCTCGAAGCTGGACCCGAGAGCGCCGCTCGTGCTCGATACACGCGAGCTCGGCCGCCGCCCGGGGTCCCAGAAGGAATTCACGGAGACCGTTCCGGCACCTGCAGATCTCGGCATCGAGGTCCTCGGTGTCGCCGAAGGTACGCCGGTCGAACTCGACCTGCGTCTGGAGGCGGTCATGGAGGGCGTTCTCGTCACGGGCACGGTCAACACCGAGCTCATCGGCGAGTGCGTGCGGTGTCTGGACCCGATCTCCGACGAGCTCGAGGCGCGGTTCCAGGAGTTGTTCGTCTACGACGATGGTCACCACGACATCGACGCTGACGAAGAGAGTGAAGTGAGACGACTCGAGGACGACCTGCTCGACCTCGAACCCGTCTTGCGGGATGCGGTGGTGCTTGCACTACCGTTCCAACCCTTGTGTGAAGAGGACTGTCCCGGTTTGTGCACCGAGTGTGGTGCCCATCTGGCCGACGATCCCGATCACACGCACGAAGAGCCGATCGACCCGAGGTGGGCCGGTCTTCAAGCGCTCCAGCACGACGACAGCAAGACGACAGACTGAAGCGTCAGGCCGACCGGCCTGCGCGAATCAAGAGGAGATCACAGTGGCAGTCCCGAAGCGGAAGATGTCGCGCAGCAACACGCGTCACCGTCGCTCGCAGTGGAAGGCCGTTGCGCCGTCCCTCGTGACGTGTGCCAACCCGGCGTGCGGCTCCAAGCACCTCCCGCACCGCGCGTGCGGCGAGTGCGGCCAGTACGGCGCCAAGGCCGAGCGTCGTCAGGTTCTCTGAACCGTTGACTGAGTTCTCTGAACCGTTGACGGACCTCACGGAACTCACCTACGTGGAGTTGCGGGCAGCACTCGGCGATCCGGTCCTGGATCCCGAGCTGCTGGACCGCGCCCTCACGCACCGCTCGTTCGCCTACGAGAACGGCGGCCTGCCGACCAACGAGCGCCTGGAGTTCCTGGGCGACTCGGTGCTCGGCGTCGTGGTCACCGAGACCCTGTTCCGCACCCACCCCGACCTCTCCGAGGGACGGCTGGCCAAGCTGCGGGCCGCCGTGGTCAACGCACGCGCGCTGGCCGAGGTGGCGCGCACCATCGGACTCGGTGAGCACATCAAGCTCGGCCGTGGCGAGGAGTCGACCGGCGGCCGCGAGAAGGCCTCGATCCTCTCCGACACCGTCGAGGCCGTGATCGGTGCGATCTACATCTCCGGCGGCTTCGAGAACTCCGTCACCGTGGTGCACCTGCTCTTCGACCCACTCATGGAGGCCGCTGCCGGCCTCGGGGCCGGTCTCGACTGGAAGACCTCACTTCAGGAGCTGTCGGCAGAGCGCGGTCTCGGCGTCCCCGAATACGTGATCGAGGATTCCGGCCCCGACCACCTCAAGGAGTTCACCGCCCAGGTGCGGGTCGGTGAGGCTCTCTACGGTCACGGTGTCGGCCGGTCCAAGAAGGAAGCCGAGCAGCAGGCCGCGGAGACGGCGTACGGCGAGATCTCGGCCGTGCCGCTGCCCGAGCCCGAGGCCGAGCCCGGCTCCATCGACGACTGAGACGGATCCGACCCGTGCCCGAGCTGCCCGAGGTCGAGGTCGTCCGGCGAGGCCTCGACGCGCACGCCGTCGGGCGAACCATCACCTCCGTCGAGGTGCTGCACACCCGCCCCGTCCGTCGCGACCCGGGTGGACCCACCGGCTTCGTCGCCTCGCTGACCGGCCGCAAGATCACCGCCGCACGTCGCCGCGGCAAGTATCTCTGGCTGCCGCTCGACTCCGGTGACGCGATCCTGGGCCACCTCGGGATGAGCGGTCAGATGCTGGTGCAGCCGCCGACCGTCCCGGACGAGCGCCACCTGCGCGTCCGACTGACGCTCTCCGACGGGCAGGAGCTCCGCTTCGTCGACCAGCGCATGTTCGGCGGTCTGGCCACCTCGCCGGGCGGCGCCGACCTGCCTCCGGAGATGGCACACATCGCGCGCGACCTCCTCGACGAGGAGTTCGACCTCGACGACTTCACCCGCCGCGTGCGCCGCCGTACGTCGGCGGTCAAGCGGCTGCTGCTCGACCAGACCCTGGTGAGCGGGGTCGGCAACATCTACGCCGACGAGGCGCTGTGGCGTTCACGTCTCCACGGTGAGCGCGCGGGTGAGCGGCTGACCGCGCGGCAGGTGCGCGAGCTCGCCGGGCACGCCGAGCTGGTGATGCGCGAGGCCCTCGACCAGGGCGGCACCTCCTTCGATGCCCTCTACGTCAACGTCAACGGCGAGAGCGGCTACTTCGAGCGCTCGCTCAACGTCTACGGACGCGAGGGCGAGGCCTGCCGCGTCTGCGGCACCCCGATCCGGCGGGTCGCGTTCATGAACCGGTCGTCGTACTTCTGCCCGGTGTGCCAGCGGCCTCCCCGGCCCCGGAGCCGACCACGCTGACCCGAGTTTGACCAAACTGATCCACGGTGGGACTCTTGAAGACGGGTCCAATCGACCCGTTCACCACTTTTTCGGAGGCTTTTTCGATGGCCAAGGCGCTTCTCGGCTACATGAGCAGCGACCAGCAGTTCCTCTCTCGTCAGACGGCCACTCGACTGGCCGCGGAGAACAGGGCGCTGCGTGAGCGTGTCGCTGATCTTGAGACCCTGATCGTGCGGTTGAGCGAGGAGAACGAAGCCCTCGCCGCGACCCGGGCAGCCACCCTCCTCGAGCCCGTCGAGGACATGCAACCGGTCTGACCGGATATCCATGTGACGCTGACGCCGCGAGCGGCTAGCGTCTGGCTCTTGTGAGCCGAATCCTCGATGTCGTGGCCCCCGCGCGCCTCGGCACCAACTTCCGCTGGTTGCTCGGCTCCTCGTGGGTGAGCCAGGTCGGCGACGGCATCGCCCTCGCGGCCGGCCCGCTGCTGATCGCCTCGCAGACCCACGACCCCTTCCTGGTCGCCATGGGCGCCCTGCTCCAGCGTCTGCCCTGGCTGCTCTTCGGTCTGTACGCCGGTGTGCTGGCCGACCGCCTCGACCGCAGGCTGGTCGTGATCGTGGTCGACCTGATGCGCGTGGCCGTGCTGGCCGTCCTGGTGACCGCGATCAGCACCGATCACGTCGACATCGGGCTGGTGCTGGCGACGCTGTTCCTGTTCGGGACCGCCGAGGTGTTCGCCGACACCACGTCGTCCACACTGCTGCCGATGGTGGTGGCGAAGCGCGACCTGGGCGTGGCCAATGCTCGACTGATGGCCGGGTTCGTGACGATCAACCAGATGCTCGGTCCGCCGGTCGGTGCCGCCCTCTTCGCCGCCGGCATGGCCTGGCCCTTCGTGACCCAGGCCGTGTGCGTGCTGCTCGGGGCCGGACTGATCGCGAGGATGCGTCTGCCCCTCGTACCGCCGCCGGAGGTCAAGAAGCGGGTCAGTCAGGACATCCTCGAAGGGCTGCGCTGGACCTGGCGGCACCCCGCCGTACGCACCTTGACCCTGACCATCGTCACCTTCAACATCACCTTCGGCGCGGCCTGGTCGGTGCTGGTGCTCTACTCCCTCAAGACGCTCGACATGGGCGAGGTCGGGTTCGGCCTGCTGACCACGGCCGGCGCGGTCGGCGGGCTGGTGGCCATCGGCACCTACGACTGGCTGGAGAAGCGGTTCTCGCTGGGCAACATCATGCGGGTCGGCCTGATCATCGAGACGTTCACCCACCTCGCGCTGGCGCTGAACCGCAGCGGCATCGGCGCGATGGTGATCCTGTTCGTCTTCGGTGCCCACGCCTTCGTGTGGGGCACGACGTCCCGCACCGTCCGGATGCGTGCCGTGCCCACCGAGTTCCAGGGCCGGGTCGGCAGTGTCTACATGGTCGGGGTCTTCGGGTCCATGGTCGTTGGCACCGGGCTGGGCGGCGTGATCGCCGGCCAGTGGGGGATCGTCGCGCCGTTCTGGTTCGCGTTCGTCGGCTCCGGGCTGCTCGTGCTGCTGATCTGGAACCAGATGCCCCACATCGCCCACGCGGACGAGGCGCAGGTGGCCGCCGAGCAGTGAGGCGCTGGGATGCCACGATTCGGGGCTGCTGACGTGTAATCTCGGCCGTGCTGACCTTCCCCACGGCGCCTGCAATGATTCGTCGTCCAGCGACACATTGACACCCAGAGTGATGCTGACCTGACCGCCGCTGCGAGGAGTCGCACGTTGTACCTCAAGAGCCTGACGCTCAAGGGCTTCAAGTCCTTCGCGTCCTCCACGACCCTGCAGCTCGAGCCCGGCATCACCTGCATCGTGGGGCCCAACGGCTCCGGCAAGTCCAACGTGGTCGATGCCCTGGCCTGGGTGATGGGCGAGCAGGGCGCCAAGTCCCTGCGCGGCGGCAAGATGGAGGACGTCATCTTCGCCGGCACCTCCGGGCGCCCACCCCTGGGCCGCGCCGAGGTGCAGCTGACCATCGACAACGCCGACGGTGCCCTGCCGATCGAGTACGCCGAGGTGACCATCAGCCGCACCATGTTCCGCAACGGCGGCTCCGAGTACGCCATCAACGGCAACACCTGCCGGCTCCTCGACGTCCAGGAGCTCTTGTCCGACTCCGGCATCGGCCGTGAGATGCACGTCATCGTCGGCCAGGGGCAGCTCGACCAGATCCTGCACGCCACCCCTGAGGAGCGCCGCGGCTTCATCGAGGAGGCGGCGGGTGTCCTCAAGCACCGCAAGCGCAAGGAGAAGGCGCTCCGCAAGCTTGACTCCACCGACGGCAACCTGAACCGTCTCGGTGACCTGCTCAGCGAGATCCGCCGCCAGCTCAAGCCGCTCGGCCGCCAGGCCGAGGTGGCCCGCAAGGCCGCCACCGTGCAGGCCGACGTACGCGACGCCCGGGCCCGGCTGCTCGCCGACGACCTGGTCACCGCCCGTACGTCGCTCGAGCAGGAGATGGCCGACGAGTCGGTCCTGGTGCAGCGTCGCGCCCAGGTGGAGAAGGACATCGCCGGCATCCGTGAGCGGGAGGCGGCCCTCGAGGCGGCGCTGCGCGAGGACCTCCCGGCGCTGGCCAAGGCGCAGGAGACCTGGTTCGCCCTGTCCGGTCTGCGCGAGCGACTGCGCGGCACCCAGTCCTTGGCGAACGAGCGGGTCCGCAACGCGGCCGGCACCGCCGAGGAGCCCGGCCACCAGGGCGGCCGTGACCCCGACCAGCTCGAGGCCGAGGCGGCCCGGGTGGGGGAGCAGGAGACGGAGATCAACGCCGAGCTCGAGAGGCAGCGCCAGGCAATGAGCGACGCGGTCACCGGTCGCAAGGCTGCCGAGGACGCGGCCGCCGAGGAGGAGCGCCGGGTCGCCGGGCTTCAGCGCGCCGCGGCCGACCGGCGGGAGGGCCTGGCCCGGCTGCACGGCCAG
>NZ_BCRJ01000125.1 GCF_001552535.1 Nocardioides jensenii JCM 1364 = NBRC 14755
GTTCGATCACCTCGTTCATGGGCAGTACGGGCGTGGATGGGAAGGCTGGTTGGAAGAACATTCCGGTGCGCATGGTTGCGAAATCCCCTCTAGGTTCTCTGGTTGTGCCTGGTCGACCGAGGTGGGCTCAACCCACGCCGAGGTACATCTCGGAGCGGGTGTGTGCACGCTGCTGCGCAAAGCTGGTCACCTGTTCCGCCACGGTCTCCAGCTGGAATCGCGCGGAGTCGTCGACGCAGTTGCCTTCGACACCGAAGATCGGGGTGGAGGCGTTCACGGCAGCACCCAGCGGTGTCGGCCAGCCACGCAGGGCGTGGACGGTGGTGCGCAGGCCGGACAGGGTCGAGGCGGTCGCCTGCCAGCCGTAGGCGACGGCGATGAGGCCGACCGGTATGCCGTCAAGGTAGGGACGGTCGTCGTTGCGCAGGTCCTCGAGGTAGTCGAGGGCGTTCTTGATCATCCCGGACATGGAGCCGTGGTAACCCGGGGAAGCGATGATCACTCCGTCAGTGCGGCGGACGGCCTTGACCAGACGGGTGCCCAGTGCTGGCCGCTCGCGGGTCTCGGTGTCATAGATCGGAAGGATCAGGTCGCGGCCGGCGATGACCTCGATCTCAGCGCCGAGGCGTCGGGCGGCGGTGGCACTCACCCGCAGTGCCTGCTCGCTGCTGGAGCCGGGACGGGTGGAGCCACCGAGGCAGAGGATTCGGACGGGATCGGGCATGGTGGTGCACCTCCTGTTGTGGGGGGCGGGTGCGCTGGCGCACCCGCCCCGGGATCTGCGAAGGGCGCCCTGGTGGGCTGGCCGGATGCTCAGCGGCGGTATTCGCCCATCAGGATCAGCGCCGGATCGGTGAAGTTGGTCGCGTCCACCAGGATGTGGTTGTTGAGGGCATGCATGTCCAGCATGCAGCGACCCAGCACGGTGGGCTGGCGCAGTGAGGCGGAGCCTCCCCAGAAGTAGGCGAACTCGATCGCATCCATGCCGATCCGGTGGATGATCGATGCGGTCTGGCGGAAACGGCCGGCCTGCACTTCGGTAAGCGCGTCACCGTTCTGCGCGGCGGCGTACGCCTCCTCCATCTGCTCCATCAGCCGGGAGCGGATCGCCTGGAACTTGCCCTCGTGCTGGGCGAAGTCGTGGAGGAAGAGCTGCTGCTCGCGCAGGTGCGGGGCGTTGGGACGCTTCTTGCCCTCGTCGACCACCTTGACGATCTCCTCCAGTGCGCGCTTGGTCACGCCGAGACAGACCGCGGAGTGGTAGATCATCGCGGTGGAGAAGAAGTCCATCCGCCCGGCCGGGCCGCCGCGCCTGGCCTGGTAGTTGCCGACGTTGAAGGAGTAGGACGTCGGGACCGACTGCTCGGGGATGTCGTAGTCCACGCTGCCGGTGCCGATCAGGCCGATCGGGTTCCAGTTCCCCTTGAGGTCTGCGTTCGCCACCGGGACCACTGCACAGAGGCTCTCGCCGTCGTTGGGTCCGCCCTGGACGAAGCCGCCGACTGCGATCCAGTCGGCCTGCGGTACGCCGCTGCCGAACTTGTAGTTGCCATGGACCTGGAAGGTGCCGTCCTCCTTGTCGATGATCGTGCCGACAGGGTTGGCCATCCCGGCGATCTTCACCTCCGGGTCGCTGAAGATGTTCTTGGCCGCTTCGTCCTCCACACCGCAACTGACGTAGCCCATGTAGCCGGCGATGGCCATGTAGGTCCAGCCGATCGAACCATCCTGGCGGGAGAGCTCCTCAATGACCTCGACGCGGGTGCGCGGGTGGACGTCGAAGCCGCCGAGCTCCTGGGGGACGTTCATCCAGAAGAGACCCGCCCCCTGGAGGGCATCGGCCATCTCCGGCGTCATCTGGTGGGCTTCCTGACAGCGGAGCGTCTCGCGTTCGACGATGGGCTCGAGGTCCCGAACCTTCTGCAGCAGGTCGACTTCCTGGTTCATGCGGTGTCACCTCTCCGATTGAGCCCCGGCCTCGCCTTCCGACGCCGCGGGCATGTCCCCGAGCGGTCCGGGGTCTGCAGGGCGACGGTCAATCGAACGGGTATCAGCAGGGGTGTTGATTCGTTCGGCATGATGCCGCGGTGCTTGTGACGCCGCCCAGGTATGTAATGTGAGCCACATTCCTTACTCGTGTCAAGGCATGAGTAAGAATTATCAACAGAAATGTTGATTCCTGCGGCTGGGGTAGGCGTGGTCGGGCGCCGAAGAGTCGCCCGTCGATGCGTCAGGCTGGGCCGATCGGCCGGCCAGTGCGGCGAGCGTCCCTCGACGGCGAGGGTGCGTTACGGCGAGTGGATCAGGTAGTGAGTCCGGAGAGGATCACGTCGGCGTACGTCTCGCCGATACTTGTCGCATTGACCTCAGAGGTGTGTGGGTTGAACCAGCGGTGTGTCCAGCTGATCATGCCCATCACGCCGTAGGCGAGCACCCACGGTTCGCCGGTCGTGCGGAAAGAGGCGTCCTTCTGGCCGTCCCGGATGATGTCGGTGATCGCCTTCTCGTAGCGGCGATTGACTCGGCGCATCTCCTTGGCCCATGTCTGGCGCTGGGGGTCGACGTGCGCCATGTTCTCCTGCAGGTAGACGAAGAGAAACGGATAGTGCTCGGCATAGGACTCCATGAGTCCGACGAGCAGGGTGCGTAGCTTTTCCGGCGCGGGCGCGTCCGAGGCGCGGATCCTCTCCGCGGTCTTGAGGTTGTTCTTGACGACGTCGGTGACGAGGACGTCGAAGAGCTCTTCCTTGCTGCTGAAGTAGTAGTAGATCGATGCCCGGTCGGTCCCCACGACCTTCGCGATGTGGGCGATGCTGGTCCCGCGGTAGCCCTTGGAGCGGAACAGGGAGGCGGCGGCAGTGATGATCTCCGCACGGCGATCCTCATAGATCGCGTTCTTGTTGCCGCGCGCCATCACGCGACGCTGGCCGATGCCGCTCTCGTTCGGATTGTCCCCGTTGCTCATGGTGGCAGCATAACGGTCAGGGCTACTGCCAGCTTCTCCGTCCCGCGCTATTGTCAACACATATGTTGAAGAGTGGCGGTCGGACGGAAGGGTGGATCTGCTCATGAGACTCCTCGGGTTGGGCTCGAACTGGAGTGTGGCCGGGCGGGTGGTTCTGGTGACCGGCGCCTCGTCCGGGATCGGGGCCGGCGTGGTCCGTGACCTGGTCGGGCGCGGCGGGACTGTGGTCGCGGTGGCTCGCCGGGCGGAGCTCCTCGAGGACCTGGTGACCTCAACTCGGGGTGGGCCGGGTCGTGTGGAGGCACATGCCTGCGACCTGACTCGTGCCGACGACGTGGATCGACTCGTGACCAACGTGCGCGACTCCGTGGGTCGGGTCGACGTGCTGGTCAACAACGCAGGTCGGTCGATCAGACGCTCCATCGCGGTTTCCCATGACCGGGCCCATGACTTCGAGCGCACCATGGCCATCAACTACCTCGGGGCCGTGCGGCTCACCCTGGGTCTGGTCCCCACAATGCTGGCGCAGGGGGAGGGGCATGTGGTCAACGTGGTCACTGCAGGGGTCCAGCTGCGCAGCCCGCTCTTCTCCGCCTACATCGCCTCGAAGTCTGCACTGGACGCCTTCGGTCGGATCATGGCCCGGGAGATGCGCGACCAGGGGGTCACGGTGACCAATGTGCGGCTGCCGCTGGTGCGGACCGACATGATCGCTCCCACCGACGAGTTCGCCACTGCTCCGGCGCTCAGCGTGGATCAGGCAGCGGAGCGCGTTCGCCGTGCCATCGAGTGCCGTCCTATTGCGGTCAACGAACTGCATGCCACGGCGTTCGAGCTCCTGTCCGTGCTGGCTCCGGGACTTGCGGACCGGATGAGTCATTGGGCCTCCCGCGGACTGACCGAGTCGCGGGCGGCGATGCGGCGGGGGTGAATCGTTGACCGAGCGAGTGTCAACGGATATGTTGACGGCGTGATCGACGTGCCGGAGACCCCTACTGATCGGAGCAATGACATGGACCAGGACGCCGCACGGGTGACAACCGCAGGCCCGCGTTCAACGGGTGGACTGGCGGTGGTCACCGGCGCCGCCTCGGGGATCGGCGCGGCCACCATGCGTCTCTTCCGGGCCCGGGGATGGGACGTGCTGGGTATCGACAGGCAGGCCGGCGAGGGAATCGTTTCCGGCGACATCACTGACGCGGACTCGCTGGCGGCTGCCGCAGCCACGCTCGACGAGCGTCAGGTCGACGCGCTCGTGCTCGCAGCAGGAATCTGGGACCAGGCCGATGATCGCTACTCGGTCGTCTCCCTCGAGACCTGGGAACGCACCTGGTCGGTGAACGTCACCGGCACTATGCTCAGCCTCCGCGCGTTTGCGCCGTTGATGGGGCCGGGTGGATCAGTGGTCACGATCGCCAGCATGGCCGCCATCTCCGGCATGCCGCGACGTGATGCCTACACCGCCTCCAAGGGGGCCGTCGAGGCACTCAGTCGCGCCTGGGCGGTGGACCTGATTAGAGACGGCATCCGTGTCAACTGCCTGGCGCCCGGCGTCGTCGCCACCCCGATGGTGGAACGCGTCGGGGACCGGGATGCGGAGCGACTGCCACTCGGGCGGGCGGCCACCCCCGAAGAGGTAGCCGGTGTGGCCGTCGCCCTGGCCGGACCTGAACTCGGCTACCTGAATGGCACGACCATTCCGGTGGACGGCGGGCTCACCGCCACGAGTGGACTGGTCCCGGTCGGCCCACGCCGTGCCCGCGCCCCTCGCTGACCCTCGCCGGCCCGCAGGAGGGCGCCCCGGGAGACGATTTCGGCGTTCGGGCCGCTGGCTCCGGATCCACGTTGCCGTAGCGGCCGTCGACAACTGATCGCGCAGTTGATCACGTGCCCACCAAGTAGTTGTCCGGATCCGCCCGGCCGTCCCCGCAGGGGCGCCTAATCGCGCGACTCTCATCGACCCGGGCCAATTGAAGAGCTGAGCCGCCAAAGGGGCCGTTGTCGTGGACTTGAAGGTCCAGAAACAGGCCAGAAACTCCGTCAAGGACTGTCAACAATCGCCAATGCGACGGTGCTAGGAACTGGCGTTTGTTCAGGTCAAGTGCCACTTGCCAGCAGAAAACGGCAACTCGTGTCAATGGCTCAGTTCACTCGAGGCAGCTTCGGAGGGTTGTTGGTTCTGGTGCTTGGTGGGGCTGCGAACGAGATTCGAGCCAGGCCGCGTTTATGGCCCGAAAACGTGGGCGCAAGGGCTCTAAAAAGGTCAAAAGAGACCAACACGAACGAGCGCTGTAGACACCGCAGCGGGAGCGTTCGCGCAGGTCAGAGCCCAACCTGTCAAAAACCGGCAAGCGGCGACGCAGAGCAGTCGTCACCGCATCGGGGGCAAGGGGTCGCAGGTTCAAATCCTGTCAGCCCGACCGAATCACACGAACCGCCTCTCACCTGTTTCCGCAGGTCAGAGGCGGTTTGGTTCTTCCGGCCATCTCGCCTGGTGCCGCGTTCAGCGGTGTCCCACGTGGCTTACGGGGACCCGGTGTCGCCCGTCGACGTCCGGGCTCCGAGGAACTGCGGCGCACCGATTTTCCATTCGAGTGACAGGGGCCGCCTGCGAGGTCCACCATGGAATGCACAAACCGAATCGGGCGCATGAGGAGGATCAGTGCTGTTCCACATCACGCAGGTCCACAGTCCAGAGCTCTGCCCACGGGACGAGGGCGGTTCCAACTCGCTGTTCGACGCCACGGTCGAGGGCGTCAAGCTGATCGGTCGCTACGGCGCCAACGCCCAGCACACGCTCTTCCTGGTTGTCGAGGCCGACGACGTCAACGCCGTCCACAGGTTCCTCTGGCCGGGTTTCAAACGCTGCACGAGCACGGTCACGCCGGTCAGCGAAGTCCCGGTTCCGAAGGACTGACCAGGGTCGGGTCCCACCGCGACCAGGTAGCGGCGGCGCGGAGCGCGGCGCAGAACAGGTCGGCGGTGCCGTCCTTGTCGAAGAACCGCGTGGGTCCAGCGGCCAGCGCTCTGTTCCTCAGCCCCGTCGGATGCCTCCGGAAGGACGTCGATGAGGGCGACCGCCGTGACGTGCTGCCTCGCCCTGTTGCACTCCAACTTCGCCGCGGTCGCCACCACCGACTCGTGGCTCGCCGCCGTCGAACGGGCTGAGGCCCTGCCGAAGAGCGATCTGGGCACGTCGACCCCGCAGGGGCGGGCCGGCCTTCTCGACGTCCTAGGTGCTCAGCCCTCCGGAGCCGCCTCGGTGGGGAGCTCGGTTCAGGTGGGCCCAACAGTGAGCGCGCTCACCGTTGGGGGCTCGCCCTCAGGACAGGAAGCGGGCGATCTCCTCGGCCGACCAGATCGGGCGGACGTCGTCGGGACGCTTCCCGACCCATCCGACCCCCGGCTCGAGGCGTCGTACGACGCGGGCCGGGACTCCGGCCACGATCGAGTGGTCCAGGACGTCACCGCGTACGACGGAGCCCGCGCCGACCACGACGTTGCGCCCGATCGTCGTGCCGGGCAGCACCACGACGCCGTGGCCGATCCACGATCCGGAGCCGATCCGCACGGGCTGGTGTCGACCCAGCTGTCGGCCGATCGGCGCGTCGGGGTCCTGGTAGCCGTGGCTGGCGTCGGAGACGAAGACCGACTGGCCGAACCAGACATCGTCGCCGATCTCGATGCTCTCGTGAGCGGTGAAGGTGCTGTTCGCGCCGACCACGCAACGGTCGCCGAAGGCCAGGCCGCGCTCGGGCAGCGGATGGTCGCCGGGGCCGTAGCCGAGGGCCAGGGTGCAGTGTCGACCGATCAGCACCTCGCTCCCGATCAGGATGCCGCGCTCGCCGAGGATGGTTGCCTGCGGGAAGGCGATCAGGCTCTTCTCGCCGAAGTGTGCGAAGCCCCGGGAGGCGCGGGTGCCCGGCGTGATCTCACCGGCCCACTCGACGGCTCGGTGCAATGCATGGAACGCAGGGCTGATCAGATTCCGGAGCATCGACACGGTCCGCAGAGTAGCGGCTGGGCCGCGGCTCTGGTCTCCCGTCCGCACTCGGCGCCATCTTCGGCGCGACGTCGACGAAGGGAGACGATGGCGTACGACGAGCTCGCGGGCAGGCTGGAGATCGGCGTCGGCTACGCGCGCTCGCTGCCGCCGAAGGCCTGAGCTCGGACAGGCGGGCTCACTTCAGGCCGGGGTGATTCTTCGCCAGCACCGGCAGCAACAGGCTGCGCGGAGTGATCTGGGCGAGTGATGCGGCCAGGCGATTGACCTTCCCGGGGATGGCCACGAGGCGTCCCCGGTCCATGGCCTCGACGGCGACCCGCGCGACCTCCGCGGCGTCGATCCACATCACCGCGGGCAGTGCCGCCTCGGCGTCCTCCTTGGCGAACCCGGCGCGCTCGCCGAATCCGGTGTGCACCGGCCCCGGACACAGCGCGGTAGCGGTGACGCGGCTGCCGCGCAGCTCGCCGGCCAGGCTCTGGGTGTAGGAGAGCACGAACGCCTTGGCCGCGCCGTACGCCGCCTGGCCCGGGAGCGGTTGGAACGCGGCGGTCGAGGCGACGTTGAGCACGGCTCCTCGGTCGCGCTCGACCATCCCAGGTAGGAATCGGCTGCACAGATCGACGACGCTTGTCACGTCGACCTCGACCAGGTTCATCTCTGCCTCGGGATCGGAGGAGCTCACGGGTCCGAGGGTCGACAGTCCGGCATTGTTGACGAGCACGTCGGGCACCAGGCCGAGCGCCTCGACGCGCGCGGCCAGCCCGGCGCGTGCTGCCCGGTCGGAGAGGTCGGTCGTCAGCACGGCCGCGCTGCCGCCCGTGGCGCTCAGCTCCTCGGCGAGTGACTCGAGCTTTGCCGTGGTCCGGGCGACCAGCGTGACGTGATGGCCACGCGCGGCGAGCTCGCGGGCGATCTCGGCGCCGATGCCGGAGGAGGCGCCGGTGACGAGTGCGGTGCGGCCGGGTGTGGGTGCAGGCAAGGTCATGGCAGCACGGTAGTGGCCGGTCC
>NZ_BCRJ01000126.1 GCF_001552535.1 Nocardioides jensenii JCM 1364 = NBRC 14755
CTCACGACAGGTCGGCCCGAACTCACGACAGGTCGGTGTCTGTGACATGAAGTCTCGGATATCTATTTACATGTGACCCAAAGTCACATTAACGTGGTGTCCCGACCGCAACGCCGTTCCGTGATGAGGTGCGAGATGACCGCGACCCAGAGCTACGAAGAAACGCTGATGACCCTCTCGAAGGCGTCGGTGACCCAGCACTTCGACGCCTTCGTCGACATCGACTGGGACAATCCCGACTACGCGATCCACCACGACGACCCGCGCTGGATCCTGCCCGAGGTCGACCCGCTCGGCCGTCACCAGTGGTACAAGTCGCTGCCGCGAGAGCGCCAGATCGAGATCGGGCTCTGGCGCCAGGCCAACATCACCAAGGTGGGACTCCAGTTCGAGCAGGTCCTCATCGGCGGCATCATGTGGCACGTCTTCTTCCTGAAGAACGGCAACCCCGAGTTCCGCTACTCGACCCACGAGGCGACCGAGGAGTGCCACCACACCCAGATGTTCCAGGAGTTCGTCAACCGCACCGGTCTGGACGTGCCCGGTGGCCCCAGGTGGTTCCGCGCCCTCGCGCCGTTCCTGCCGCTGGCAGCACCCGTGCTGCCCGAGATCTTTTTCGCCGGCATCCTCGCCGGCGAGGAGCCGATCGACCACCTGCAGAAGTCCGTACTGCGCGCCGGCAACGACATGCACCCGCTGCTGCAGCGCATCATGCAGATCCACGTCGCCGAGGAGGCGCGCCACATCGGCTTCGCCCACCAGTTCATCACCCACCACACGGCCAGGCTGAGCCGGCCGCGCCGCGCCTTCCTGTCGGTGATGTACCCGCTGATCATGCGCACCCTGTGCGACGTGATCATGGTCCCGAGCCAGGAGGTGACCGACGCGGTCGGCATCCCCCGCGAGGTCATCAAGGACATCTACTGGCGCGACGACGAATCCCGCAAGCTGCTCAAGGACCTGTTCGCCGACGCCCGCATGCTCGCCGAGGAGGCCGACCTGATGAACCCGGTCTCCCGCCGCATCTGGAGGCTGATGCGCATCGACGGCCCCCCGGCCCGGTTCCGCAGCCAACCCGCCGCCTGAGCCCGCCGCCTGAGCCCACCGCCCCGCGCCAGATCGGAGCCCTGCCGTGCCCCACGTCGTCACCCAGTCCTGTTGCAGCGACGCCTCCTGTGTCGTGGCCTGTCCGGTCAAATGCATCCACCCGGCCCCCGGTGAGCCGGGCTTCGCCGAGGCCGAGATGGTGTACGTCGACCCGCAGTCGTGTGTGGACTGCGGAGCCTGTGTCACCGCGTGCCCGGTCGGCGCGATCGTTCCGGACACGAAGCTGACCGAGCGCCAGCTGCCGTTCATCGCGTTGAACTCGTCGTACTTCATGGACGAGCCGCATGCCGACCGCACGCCCCTGGCGCTGGTGCCCAAGCGGCGGGAGGTGCGCGCCGATGACGTACGAGTCGCCATCATCGGCGCCGGACCGGCCGCCCTGTATGCGGCCGACGAGCTGCTGAAGACCCCCGGCGTGACGGTCGACGTCTACGACCGACTGCCTACGCCGTACGGCCTGGTGCGTGCGGGGGTGGCACCCGACCACCAGGACACCAAACGGGTGGTCGACCTGTTCCGTTCGATCGAGGAGCAACCCGGGTTCCGCTACGTCCTCAACGTCGAGGTCGGCCGCGACGTCACCCATGATGACCTGGCCCGGCACTACCACGGCGTCCTCTACGCCGTCGGTGCCTCGGCGGACCGGCCACTGGGCGTGCCCGGCGAGCAGCTGCAGGGCAGTGTCTCCGCCACCGAGGTCGTCGGGTGGTACAACGGCCACCCGGACCACGCCGACACCTACGTCGACCTCGGTCTCGAGCGGGTCGTGGTCGTCGGCAACGGCAACGTCGCCCTGGACGTCGCTCGCATCCTCACTGCCGATGTCGACGCGCTCGCGGCCACCGACATCGCCGACCTGCCTCTGGCCACGCTCCGTGGCAGCGTCGTGCGCGAAGTGCTCGTGCTGGGTCGGCGCGGCCCGGCGGAGGCCGCATTCACGCTGCCTGAGCTGATCGGGCTGGCCGGTCTCGACGACGTCGACGTCCTGGTCGACAACGGGGGAGAGGAGATCGTCCCCAGCTCCCCCACGACCTCTCTCATCGCGGAGCTGGCCCGCCGTCAGCCGAGGCCGGGACGACGACGGATCGTGCTGCGGTTCCGCACCACGCCGGTGCGCGTGCTCGGCGAGGAGCACGTGGAGGCCCTCGAGGTCGCCCGGACGACGCTGCAATCCGACGACGCGGGCGTGCCGCGGGCCGTGCCGACCGGGGAGGCCGAGGTCATCCCGTGTGCCATGGTGCTGCGCTCGGTCGGCTATCGCGGACGACCCGTGCCCGGCCTGCCGTTCGACGACGTCACCGGGACCGTGCCCAACGACCACGGTCGGGTGCGCGTCGGCGTCTACGTCGCGGGCTGGATCAAGCGAGGTGCCAGCGGCTTCATCGGCACCAACAAGGCCTGCGCCGAGGAGACCGTGGCGCGGTTCCTGGACGACCTCGGTTCTGGGGCACTCATCCCTCCGGAGGTGCCTGCGGAGCAACTCGTCGAGTCGTTGCGGCGGCGAGGGTCCGACGCCGTCGTCGATCGCGCCGGGTGGCGCCGCATCGACACCATGGAGCGGGGACTCGGACGGCTCGAGGGGCGACCGCGGGTTAAGATCGTCGAGGTCCCGGACCTGGTGGCCGCCTCGCGGACGCCCGTGGGTTCGGGCCGACGGGTCCGTGGCCGTCGTCCGGCCCGCGCACAGCCCAGGAGTCGAATCGCCACGTGAGTGATGCAGGAGAGCGTCCGGACGGTCGTCGGTCGCGTTGGGACGAGCACAAGCTTGAGCGACGCGCCCTGATCCTGGACTCCGCGATCTCCGTCATCGAGGAGTCCCCGCCGGACGCCGAGATCCACGTGCAGCAGATCGCCGAACGCGCCGGGTTGGGCAGGCCGGTCCTCTACCGTCACTTCACGGACCGGGCCGACCTCGACCAGGCGGTGCAGACTCGCATCCTCGACAGTCTCCGAGCCCGCCTCTCGCCGCAGGTGGTGCTTGCCGGCACGGTGGACGAGATCATCGTGCGCATCGTCTCGACGTACGTCGAGTGGGCCGCGGAGCACCCGAACCTCCACCGGGTGGCCGCCCAGGACTTCGCGACGACAGGCCGGTCCAGCCCCTTCCAGAGCGCCGTCGAGTCGGTGGCCGGGGAGCTGTTCGGGTTGGTCTCCCTCGGCGTCGACGTGCTGGGCATCGAGGTCGAGGATGACGATCGCGCCGGCTTGGAACTGCTCGTCGCCGGGATCGTCGGCATGGCGGTCAGTGCGGTCCGCGGTTGGTTGGCTCGCCCGCAGCAGGTCCCGGACGCGACCAGATTCGCGCGACTGATCAGTGACACCGTCTGGTACCTCATCGACGGCCACACGCGGGTCCGGGGCGTGACGATTGATCCCGACCTCCCGCTCGAGGACCTGGTCGAGGCTGCCTGGACCGCGCCGCGGACCTGAAGGGGCAACGCCTCGCTGATGCCGGTTCGGCGGCAGGCAGCACCTAAGATCGGGTCGATGACTGACGCGACACTGGTGACCAGGCACGCCACCCCGGGGCTGATCCGTGGGCTCGACGTGGCGGCCAAGGCCGCCCTCTTGCTGCTCCTGGTGGTCGCGTTCGTCGACCCGAACCTCGGCAACATGCGGGACAAGGGCGCCGGCGCCCGAGCCATCGCCTACCCGATGCTGGCCTTCACGGTGCCGGTGATCTGGTCGGTCTTCTGGAAGGAACGCGCGTCCTTCCCCTGGCTGGCGGACCTGCTGGTCACGATCAGCTGCTTCTCCGACATCCTGGGCAACCGGATGGACCTCTACGACACGATCGTGTGGTTCGACGACTGGATGCACTTCTTCAACACCGGCATCATCACCGGGGCGGTGATCCTGCTGACGATGCACCGCAGCTCCACGCTGATGGCCACCCTCGAGCGCTCACTCGCGGTCGGTGTCACGGGTGCCGTGCTCTGGGAGCTCGCGGAGTACGCCGCGTTCCTGAGCAAGTCGTGGGAGCGCCACGGCGCCTACACCGACACACTCGGTGACCTGAGCCTCGGCACGCTCGGCTCGGTCGGCGCCGCCCTGATCATCCATGCGCTGTGGAAGCGTGGGCGTCTGCGCGATGCGGCTCCTCAGCTCGAGCTCCGCTTCCGAGACCAGGTCACCCCGGTCTGAGCCCGGGCCGGTGGACCGGCGGCCGCCTCGCCCGAGACGGCCGACCGGTCGGCTCCTCAGCGCCAGATGCGGGTCGAGGCCACCGCAACCTCGATCTCGGCCCCGGCCTCCAGCCCGCCGCGCGGCTTGAGCAACCGGATGTAGATGCCACGGATCTGGTTGCCGTTGCGGGTGCGGGCGCGCTGGTTGATCACGACCGTGCCCAGGTTGGCCACGTTGATCCGAGTGTTGCGACCGACATCGACCGGGATCTTGACGCCCGCGACCTTCAGGTTGACGAAGGTCATCCGTTCGTCGGCCCGGAACCTCGTGCCGACCAGTCGGGAGTGGGCCCGGACGCCGATGGCGTCGGCGGTGATCAGGCCGTTGAACAGGTTCACCCCGGCGATCTGGCTGGTGTTCGTCACCTCGCCACGATGCGCCGAGGACGTCGCCCTCGTGGTCGAGTAGACGGCGCCGATGTGGGCCACCCCGGGGATGTTCACGTCGGCGGTGCGGTTCTTGTTGACCCGGCCACCGGTGCCGATCGGGGGAGTGGAGACCTCGCCTGAGCGCCCGACCTCGCCGCGGACCCGCGAGGTGGCCTTGATCAGGGCGTGGGTGCCGTAGGCACGTCCGCCCACGGCCGGGGCCGGTGCGGGCACCGGCACGGAGAGCGCCGACATGGTCGGGTTCAGGATGATCGAGCTGCCGACCGGGGCGGTGGCGCGGTTGCGCAGGAGCCAGACGCCAAGGGCGTAGCCCTGACTGGTGGCGACTCCGTCCTTGGTCCCGGTGGCGGTGGCGTTGAGCACGACGACGGCCACTCCCGGGATCTGCACCCGGTAGTTCTTGGGGATGTTCACCGGCAGATGGACACCGGCGATGTGCAGGTCGACGAACCTGGTCGAGGAGGTCGAGGTCAGCCGCTTCGGGTTGCCCCGGGTCACGTTGGTGGTCTCGACTGCCTTGGCCCGGATCAGTCCACCCAGCAGGTTGACGTTGGCGGTGCGGGCCAGGGACACCATCGTGATGCCCTTCGTGCCGGCCCGGCGCGCCTTGGTGGTGGTGTGGATGGCACCTACGTCGACCAGGCCCTTGACCTCCACCGCGGCCGTCGTACTGCGTGCGGTGCTCGGCAGCCTCTGCCCGGCGATCGTGGACTGGGCGGTCAGGTCGGAGGAGATGGTCGTGCCGACGGCCCGCACCAGGGTGCCACCGGCGTAGGAGTAGAAGGCGTACTTGCCCGACGCGGCAGCCGGAGACTGGGCCTGGGTGGGTGCGGCGAACAACCCGACCAACATGATCAGCAGGACGGGGACCGAGAGAATTCGGCGCGGTGACATGAGCACCCCTTTGGGGTCGACGGACACGTGTTTCCGCTCCCCGGGCGTCACCCTAGCCACCTCGAAGTGGTCTAGTCCAGCGACGTCACCGGCCACAGCACGTGCTCGCCCGGGAACCCCTTCAGCTCCAGCGTTCGCGGCGTGCCGAACCCGAAATCATCGAGGACGTCGTCGTGCACGGGCTCGCTCACCAGGATCTCGCCGCCCACGGCCTGGGAGGCCACCCGGGCCGCCATCGCCACGTTCCGCCCGAAGTAGTCGCCCTCGCGCTCGATCGCGTGACCGGTGTGCAGGCCCATGCGCACCTCGACCGGCGTACGGCGCAGCACGCGGCCGCGGGCCCGGGCCAGCCCACGCTGCATCGCGAGCGCTGCCCGCAACGCCTCGGCGGGGTCTCCGAAGGCGACCATGAATCCGTCGCCCTGGGACTTCACCACATGTCCGTGGCGGGCCACGACGTGCTTGCGGATCACCTTGTCGTGGGCGGAGAGGAGCGAGACCCACTGCTCGTCACCGATCCGCTCGTTGAGTGCGGTGGAGTCCACGATGTCGGAGAAGAAGATCGTCACGGTGCCGTCCGGCGCGGCCACCTTGTCGATCTCGGTGCGATCGGCCAGGGCGATCCCGGTCCACTCCTCGATCGAGGAGGTCAGGAAGCCGCCCACGCCCTGGTCACGCACCCGGACGGCGGTGCCGACCGCGGTGCGCAACGCAAAGCTCGCCGCCTGCACCGGCAGGCTCGAGCTAGGTCGTTCGAGTCGGACCAGCAGCTGGTCGCGTTCGTCGCGCAACCGGCGGTTGCGGGCCCGCAAGACCGCGATCGTCCACCCGGACCCGGCCAGGGCGAGAAGGAGGACGGCGATCGCGACGAGCATGACCTGGTCCTGGGACATGCCCGTGCCGATCGACCGGTCAGCCGCGGACGGCGGTGGCGCGGTAGGTGAACCTGCGGCCGTCGTCCAGCGGCGTGCCTTGGCAGGTGAACCGGCTACCGGTCCAGCAGCGGAAGCGCGAGGACGCATTGGCCAGGTTGACGGTCACCTTGGCCACGTCGGCGCGGGAGAACCGGAGGGTGCGCGCCGACCTGCCGTTGCTGTTGAGCACCATCGGACGGGTGACGACCAGGCCGGTGCGGTAGTGCACGACGACGAATGCTCGTGCGTCGACCGAGGAGGCGGTGATCTCGACCTTGACCTTCCAGGCCGAGCCCATGCCGTCACCGGGCACGACGACGTGGTTCTGGGAGGCCAGGTGCCGGATCCAGTAGGAACGGTTGCCGGTGGACCGCTTGCCCGAGGTCAGTGTCGAGGTGCTGCTCACCGCGGCCCGCGGATAGGCGCTGCCCTCGGCGTACGCCTGGGCGGGCACGTTGTTGTCGGCGGAGAAGCGGGCGAACTCGTCCGGAAGGCTGGAGCCGCGGGCCCGCAGCGCGCGGTCGATCCCCTGGAGCGAGGTCGTCGTCGACGACGCGGCGCGGGTCCAGGCGTCGCGGACGACGGCGCGCCCGACGTGATCGCTGGCGTGCTGGAAGAAGATCCAGTTGCCGTACCAGGCGAGCTGGTCGGTGTCGAGCGACTGGGTGGGCCTGCGCAGGGATCCGTGAGGCAGGTAGCGACGGTTGTCGTCGACGGCGTCGTAGACCTGCTCCTCCATCCAGGTGGCGGTGGCCTCCATGAACCACGGGTCCTCGTCGGTGACGTAGGCGTATTGCACGGTGTGGAAGAACTCGTGGGCGGCGGTCGCCTTGAGCAGCTTGACCGGGTCGCCCGAGAACTCGGCGAAGTCGTCGTCGAGCACCAGGAAGCCGGCCGCCCGGGTGGTCGCCACATCGGTGTTGGCGTAGCCGAAGACGCTGTTGCGTCCGGTGTTGCCCAGGTAGACGTCGACGAGCCCGGACCGAGTGCCGGCCGAGGCGCTGCCGTCGTTGCCGCGCGTGCCGTCGCTGAGCGGTCGGCGGTAGCCCAGGCTGCCGACCTCGACGGTCCAGGCCCGTTCCATCACGGTGGCCACGAGCTCGACCTGGTCGGGCACCTGGTCCTTGTCGGAGTCGGTCAGCACGGGGGCGTGCTCGCCGGTCTTCACCCAGTGCACGCAGAAGTGAGCGGTGCAGTGGGCCTGTGCCTCCAGGGATCCGTAGCTGATCTCCGGGTTCGAGACCTGGCCGTTGTCGGTGGGACGGAGCAGTAGCTGGCGCGCCCTCTTCTGCTGCGCGGCCGGCAGGTCGGTGTGGGTCTGCTGCACGTCGAGGAGGGCCATCGTCGGGTCTGTCGTCGTGTCGCCCGACAGAGCTGCCTCGGCAGTCTCCAGCGCCTCGATCGCCTGCGCACCCCGAGTGCCGTCACTCGCTGAGGATCGGTCGGGATCGGCCTGAGGAACCCGACTGGCCCGGTCGGTCCCGGCGTACGACGGTGCGAGCAGGCCAGCGGTCAGGGCCACCAGCAGCGAGGTCGCGAGGGCAGCACGGGACACGAGCCGACGGGAAGGCATGTCGATGAAGGTACCGCAGTGGAGGCCCGGGCTCGAAGCCCTGACCGGAACGAGGTCTCAGGCGGTGCCAGAGATCTTCTCGATCAGGGCCGTGGTCGAGATGGCCGGCGTACGCGGCAGGTAGACGACCTCGCAGATGTCTTCGAACTCGTCGAAACGACCCTTCCAGTCATCACCCATGACCAGGACGTCGGCGCCGAATCGCGTGATGTAGTCACGCTTCAGCTCCAGCGACTCCTCGACGAAAACCTCGTCGACCGGCTTCAGTGCGGCCACGATGGCCAGCCGCTCGCCCTCGCTGAAGACCGGGGACCGGCCCTTCTTCCGCTCGTTCAGCGCATCCGCCGACACCCCGACGACCAGACGGTCACCCAGCGCGGCGGCGCGCTCGATGACGCGGAGGTGGCCGACATGGAAGACGTCGAAGGTGCCGAAGGTGATCACGGTGCGAGACATGGCCGGAATCGTACCGGTGCAGCACCGAGCCGCCCGACTCGATGACACAATCGACGCGCCATGACGACTCCACTGATCACTCCCGCTCCCGAGGCCGACGCCGAACGTCGGCGCGGCTTGCAACGCATGCGTGCCGTGGCGCTCGGGCTGCTGCTCCTCGCCGCGGTCGTCTACGTCCTCACCCGTGGGCAGAGTGGGTGGCTCGGCTTCGTGAACGCCGGGGCCGAGGCCAGCATGGTGGGTGCGATGGCGGACTGGTTCGCGGTCACCGCCCTGTTCCGCCACCCTCTGGGCCTGCCGATCCCGCACACCGCGCTGATCCCTCGTCGCAAGGACGATCTCGGCCGAGGTCTGGAGGAGTTCGTCGGGGAGAACTTCCTGCAGGAGGCCATCATCCGTGAGCGGATCGCCGCCGCCGAGGTCACCCGACGCGTCGGCGTCTGGGCCGAGGCTCCCGTGAACGCGGCCCGGGTCGTCGAGGAGGTGACCGAGGTGGCCACCATCGGGCTGGGACGGGTCAAGGACCACCACATCGTCGAGCTGGTCGATGCGGTGCTGGTTCCGCGCTTCCGTGAGGAGCCGATCTCGCCGATCCTGGGCACGTTTCTGGTCGAGGCGGTCCGCGACGACCTGCACCACGGTCTGGTCGACCTGGCCCTCGAGGAACTGCACCACTGGCTCGAGCACAACCACGACACGTTCGTCGAGGTGCTGGGGGAGCGTGCGCCGTGGTGGGCTCCGCCCAAGCTCAACGACGCCGTCACCACCCGGATCCACACCGAGGCGCTGCGCTGGTTGAGCGACATCCGCAACGACCCCCGCCACCGGGCCCGCGCAGCACTCGACTCGATGCTGGCCCAGCTCGGCCAGGACCTGCTGTTCAACGAGGAGACCCAGGCCCGCGCGGAGAACCTGAAGCTGCGCCTGCTGGAGCACCCGCAGTTCGCGGCCACCGGCATCTCGTTGTGGAAGGCCCTGCGCAACGCGATGCTGGCCGCCCTGCGAGACCCGAGCGGGCCACTGAAGTCACGTCTCCAGTCCGAGCTGCAGCGGGTGGCCACGCGGTTCCACTCCGACCAGCAGCTGCAGCGTCGCCTCGACGGGCTGCTGGCCGACGCGGTGGTCTTCGGGGTGGCGCGCTACGGCGCGGAGCTGACCACCGTCATCACCCACACCATCGAGCAGTGGGACGGCAAGGAGGCTGCCGAGCGCATCGAGCTGCACGTGGGCCGGGACCTGCAGTTCATCCGCATCAACGGCACGATCGTCGGCGGCCTGGTCGGTGTGATCATCCACGCGGCGTCGATCCTGATCCCGTGACAGGGACAATGGAGCCATGACGACCGACGTGGGCATTCGCGACGACTCCATCCGGCTGGGCCAGTTCCTGAAGCTGGCCAACCTCGTCGACAACGGGGCCGAGGCCAAGACCGTCATCGCCGAGGGACGGGTCACCGTGAACGGCGAGGTCGACCTGCGCCGCGGACGTCAGCTCGTCGTGGGCGACGAAGTCGGCCTGGCCGGAGTCAGTGTTCGCGTGGCGGCCTACGACCCGGAGGCGGGCGACGGCCTGCCCTGGTAGGCAGGTCGGCTCACCGCGACCACGCGTGAAGAAAGGAGATTCCCCGGCGTCACAGGTGCCGGGGAATCTCCTGCTTCACGGTGAAGCCACGTCGTGGGGTCAGGAGACGCCGATCAGGTCGACCACGAAGATCAGGGTCTCGCCGGGCTTGATCACGCCACCGGCGCCGCGGTCGCCGTACCCCAGGTGCGGGGGGATCACGAGCTGGCGGCGACCGCCGACCTTCATGCCCTGCACGCCGGTGTCCCAGCCGGAGATGACCTGGCCGATGCCCAGGCGGAACTGCAGCGGGGCGCCCCGGTTGTAGGACGCGTCGAACTCCTCACCGGTCGAGTGGGCCACGCCGACGTAGTGGACGGACACGGTGTCCCCGGACTTCGCCTCGTCGCCGTCACCCTCGGTCAGGTCAGTGATGACGAGGTCGGTCGGGGGCGTGGGGTCGACGAAGTCGACCTCGGGCTTCTCGGTGCTCACAGGGGATGTCTCCTCAGGTCTGGTGCAGGTAGTTGTCGAGCTGGTCGCGCTCGAACTCGAGCTCGCCGATGCGGCTCTTGACCACATCGCCGATGGAGATGATGCCAGTCAGGGCTCCGTCGGTGAGCACGGGCACGTGGCGGATCCGGTGCTCGGTCATCAGCTGCATCAGCTCGGTGACCGCCGCACTGCCCTCGCAACTGCGCACCTGCGTGGTCATGATCGAGGACACCGGTGCCTCCAGCACCCCGTCGTCGGCGTGCAGGCGTCGTACGACGTCCCGCTCGGAGACGATCCCGTCGACCGATGAGCCGTCGGCGCTGACGATCAGCGCTCCCACGTTGTGCTCGGCCAGCAGACCGATCAGTTGTCGCACCGTGGCGTCGGGGCGAATGGTGATCACGTCCTGGCGGGCCTTGCCATGGATGACGTCGTTGATGCGCATGGGACCTCCTGGGTCATGGTGTGACACCAGTCACGCTAGTCGTCCGGCGAGGTGGTTGGGTAGTCCCGTGGACGTCCCATGAGATCGCCGTGCTGAGACCGCCGGCACTGAGTCACCCCGTCCTGCTGATGGGGTGGCTCTCCCTCGTGCTGTGCCTCGACCGGGACGCGGGTGGTGGCGGCATCTGGTTGCAGCGTGGTCTCGGCATCGCCACCTGGGGTGTGTTGCTCATCGCCCTGCACTGGTTCACCCCGTTGGTGCGGACCCAGGCGTTGGTGGTCGTCGCCTTCGCCGCCGTCATCGAACTCGTCTTCTCCCCGACCCTCGAGGTCTACCTCTATCGCTTCGAGAACGTGCCGGCGTACGTCCCACCGGGCCACGGGCTGGTCTATCTCTCGGCGTGGGCCCTGGGGCACACCGCGTTCGTGCGTCGCCACCTCACCTCGTTGTCCTACGCCGTGGTGATCCTCGGCGGCCTGTGGGCGGGCTGGGGCCTGCGAGGTGGCGACGTGCTGGGCACGTTCTGGTTCGTCTGCCTGGTCGGGTTCCTGCTGTGGGGTCCGTCGCGTGGGGTCTACGTCGGCGCATTCGTCGTGGTCAGCCACCTGGAACTCCTCGGCACCGGCCTCGGCAACTGGGTCTGGCAGTCGCACGACCCGATCCTGGGCATCGGCATCGGCAACCCACCGACGGGCGCGGCCGGGGGCTACGGCTGGTTCGACCTCGTCGCGTTGCTGGTGGCGCCGTGGCTGTTGACGCGGCTACGACGACTGCGCACCAGGTTCGGGGCGAACCAGCCCGACCCGGCACGGATCAGCCCAGAGGGGGCTCGTCCCCAGGATCCGTCTCCGACGTCGACCGGCGCCGTGACCTGAGATCGTGCACCGAGCCGCCCGCCGGGGTGGTGACGTCGGCGTCGCTGACCTCTGCCGATCCGAGGAAGGCCAGCGCCGCCTCGTGCAGGTGCCCGTTGCTGGCGACGGCGTTCCCGCCGAACGGGCCGGGCTCGCCGGCGAGCGAGGTGAACTGACCGCCAGCCTCTCGCACGATGATGTCGAGCGCGGCCATGTCGTAGAGCTCCAGCTCCGGCTCCGCGGCGATGTCGACGGCACCCTCGGCGACCAGCATGTAGGACCAGAAGTCGCCGTACGCCCGGGTGCGCCAGCAGCGGCGAGTCAGCGAGAGGAAGTCCTCCAGTCGTCCGCGTTCGTCCCAGCCGGACAGTGATGAGTAGGACAGCGACGCGTCCTCGAGGCGGCGTACGTCGGAGGTGTGGATCTGCGTTGCCTTGAGCAGGGAACGGCCCGTCCACGCGCCGTTGTTCTTCGAGGCCCACCAGCGACGCTGCAACTGCGGGGCCGAGACGACGCCGAGCACCACCTCGTCGTCGACGACGAGCGAGATCAGCGTTGCCCACACGGGCACTCCGCGGACGAAGTTCTTGGTGCCGTCGATCGGGTCGATCACCCACCGGCGCTGACTGTGCCCCGTGGTGCCCTGTTCCTCACCCACGACGGCGTCACGGGACCGCACCCGAGACAGGGTGCGTCGAATGCCCTCCTCGACTGCCTGGTCGGCGTCGGTGACGGGGGTGAGGTCGGGCTTGCTCATCACGTGCAGGTCGAGCGCCTTGAAGCGAGCCTGGGTCAGGGAGTCGGCATCATCGGCCAGAACGTGCGCCAGGCGGAGATCGTCGGTGAAGTCGGTGGCCATGGACACAGGCTATTCCTCTGCGGGTTTGCTCCGCCCGTGCCCTAGGGTTCAGGCATGGAGATCAACGGCCTTCCCGCGCACCCTCTCATCATTCACGCGGCTGTCGTGCTGATCCCCGTGGCCGCCTGTCTTGCTGCTGCCTACGCGGTCGTGCCGCGCTGGCGCTGGTCGACGCGGTGGCCGATGGTCGGCGCGTCGTTCCTCGCCGTGATCGCGGTCGTCGCTGCCTGGGTCACGGGTCGCGACCTCAAGAGCCAGATGGTGGACCAGGGAGCGAACGCGGAGATGTTCCGGTTCCACCAGGAGCGCGCGGACATCCTGTTCTGGTTGACGATCGTCTTCTTCTTCGTGGTCCTGCTCGGCGCCGTGGCACTCGGCGGCCCCTCGGCGCTCGCGTCGGGTCGCGGTGCCCGTGGCAAGCACGCTCCGTTGATCGAGTGGACGATGGTGACGATGCTGGTGATCTTTGCGATCGCGTTGATCGCGATGACCTTCCAGACCGGGGAGCAGGGCGCCCGACTCGTCTGGGGCTAGTGGTCGCCGCCGCCCTCGCGTGCGGCCAGCAGCCGACGGAACGACTCGACGCGCTCGGGGTCGAGGGTGCCGGACTCCATCGCCAGGTCGAGCCCGCACTCGGGTTCCCCATGGCCGTGCGTGCACCCGCGGGGGCACTCGCCGGTCTTCTCATCGAGGTCGGGAAACGCGCCGATCAGGTCCTCGGGTTGCACGTGGGCCAGCCCGAACGAGCGGATGCCGGGAGTGTCGATGATCCAGCCCTCGTCGTCGGGCAGCGCCAGCATGTAGGCAGAGGTGGAGGTGTGGCGACCGCGACCGGTGACCGCGTTGACCACGCCGACCTCGCGCTGCGCGTCGGGAACCAAGGCGTTGACCAGCGTCGACTTGCCGACCCCGCTGTGGCCCACCAGCACGCTGGTGGTTCCGGACAGGACGCGCCGCACGAGCTCCACGTCGCCGCCGCGCTGGGTGACGACGTAGGGCACGCCCAGGGAGCGGTAGGTCGCCAGCAGGGTCTCGGGGTCGGCCAGGTCGGCCTTGGTCAGGCACAGGATCGGCTTCATGCCCGAGACGTACGCCGCGACGAGGGCGCGGTCGATCAGCCGCGGACGGGGCTCGGGGTCGGCCAGTGCGGCCACGACGACCAGCTGTGCGGCGTTGGCCACGATCACGCGTTCGACCGGGTCGTCGTCGTCGGCGGTTCGCCGCAGGGTCGTCGTACGGTCCTGGACCTCGACGATGCGGGCCAGCGCCCCGTCGTCGCCGGACATGTCGCCGACCACGCGGACCCGGTCGCCCACGACCACGCCCTTGCGGCCCAGGGGCCGTGACTTCATCGCCATCACCCGGCGACCTTCGTAGGCGAGGGTGAAGCGCCCCCGGTCGACGGTGACCACGACGGCCTCGACCGCGTCGTCGTAGGTGGGACGGTCCTTGGTGCGCGGGCGGGTCCGGCGCCGCGGCCGGTCGTAGTGCTCGATGTCGTGCTCGGTGTAGCGACCGCTCACGAGCGACCAACCCCCGCCGGCAGCAGGCCGGCCCAGAACGTGGCGAAGTCGGGGAACGTCTTGGAGGTGGTGGCGACGTTCTCCACGAGCACGCCCTCGACCGCGGCGCCGAGGATCACGCCGGCGTGCGCCATCCGGTGGTCGGCGTAGGTGCGGAAGACGCCCCCGTGCAAGGGTGCGGGGCGGATCGAGAGACCGTCGGGATGCTCGGTCACGTCGGCGCCCAGATTGCCCAGCTCGGCGGCGAGCGCGGCCAGGCGGTCGGTCTCGTGGCCGCGGATGTGGGCGATGCCCCGCAGGTGAGAGGGGGAGTCGGCGAGTGCGCACAGGGCCGCCACGGCCGGGGTCAGCTCGCCGACGTCGTGCAGGTCGAGGTCGACGCCGTGCACGGTGCCGGACCCGGTGACCGTGAGCCCGGCGGAGGTGAGCGCCACCTCGCTGCCCATCTGGGTCAGGATCCCGCGCAGTGCGTCGCCGGCCTGCGTGGTCGCCTCGGGCCAGTCGCGGACGGTGACCGAGCCCCCGGCCACGGCCGCCAGCGCCAGGAAGGGCGCGGCGTTCGAGAGATCGGGCTCGATCACGTGGTCGACCGCCCGGATCGGGCCGGGGGCCACCGCCCATCGGTTCGCGTCGGCGTCATCGACCTGGACGCCGTGGCTGCGCAGCATCGCGACGGTCATGTCGATGTGGGGGAGCGAGGGCACCGGCTTGCCGTCGTGGCGCACGTCGACGCCCTCGTCGTAGCGAGCGCCGGCCAGCAGCAGGGCGGAGATGAACTGGGAGGACGATGAGGCGTCCACGACGACCGTGCCACCACGGACGGCGCCCCGGCCGCTGATGCGGAACGGAATCCGGTCGCCCTCGGAGACGTCGACGCCGAGGCCGCGCAGGGCGCCGAGCACCTCGCCGACCGGGCGGTTGCGCATGTGCTCGTCCCCGTCGAAGTCGACCCGGCCGCGGGAAAGTCCGGCCACGGGCGGGACGAACCGCATGACGGTGCCGGCCAGGCCGCAGTCGACGGTGGCGTCGCCTTCGAAGGCGTGGGGGGTGACCGCCCAGTCGTCGCCCGTCGTGTCGATCTCGGCGCCCAGCGAGGACAGGGCTGCCGCCATCAGCTCGGTGTCTCGAGAGCGCAACGCCCGGCGTACGACGGAGGGTCCGTCGGCCAGTGCCGCGAGGATCAACGCGCGGTTGGTCAGCGACTTCGACCCCGGCAGGGAGACCGTCGCCTCGACCGGGTCGACGGCGTGAGGTGCGGGCCAGGGGTCAGGTGTGGTCACGGGTGAAGGTTACCGAGTGCGAACGGTG
>NZ_BCRJ01000127.1 GCF_001552535.1 Nocardioides jensenii JCM 1364 = NBRC 14755
CGCAGTTCACGCTCATTTCCACAGGACGGCGTACGGCACGTTGCCGGCGCGTTGACGGGTTCCTAGCGTCGTGTCCATGAGCGGATACGAGATCGACCTCGATGAGATCGGCACCCTGCCGGGGCCGATGCGCACCCAGCAGGCCCAGTTGGTCGGCGGCAGCACGCTGCCCTCCCCCGACACGGGCGTCACCACCGGCGAAACCCGGTCCGCAGTCGACCACGTGGTCGGGCTCGCCGACGCGTTCGCCGAGGATCTCGGCTCCATCGCCGACGGCCTCGACCGGGCACTGGCCTTCTACTCCCAGACCGACGGCCATACGAGCTGGATGTTGAATCTCCTCGGGGAGGCGCTCTACGAATGAGCATCGACCTGACCGTCGACGGATCACCGTCGACCTGCCGCGAGGCCGCCAGGCAGGTCCGCGCCCTGAACGAGCAGATCGGTGCCGCCGGCGACATGTTGGCCCGCTGCATGCTCACCGCAGCCAGCGACTGGACCGGTGACGCCTCCGACGCCTTCACGTCGGTGGTCAAGGAGCGCATCCACCGAGCCGACGACCTCCACGAGGGTCTGCAGCTGCTGGCGACCGAGCTGGGCCTCTTCGCCGCCGGCCTGACCGACGTGAAGGCCGAGCTTCAGCGGGCCCGCGCGATCGCGGTCCACGCCGGCATCCCGGTGGGGGCGACCCTGCCCGAGATGGGCGAGGTGACCCTCGAGACCGGCCAGGAGGGCTCGCTCGACCATGCAGTCGGCGTGGCCACCCGGGCCCGGGAGCACGAGCAGCAGCTGCAGTCCGCGTGGCGACAGTGCCTGCAGCAGGTCCGGGCGCTGCAGTGGGACCCGGTCGACATCGGCACGCTGGCTGTGGGCAAGACGCTCTCCACCGGCCCGGCATCCAGGATCATGGGCGCCCTTGACGACCGGCTGCCCGACCTCGATGACGTGCCCCTGCCCGCCGGCCCGATCTCGAGGCCCGGCATCGGTCTTCTTCTGGGTGCCGCTGAGGTGGGCAAGAAGTCGTTCACCCTGACCCTGGAGAAGGGGCAGGAGGAACTCCGCCGAAGGTGGGCTGACGGGTCGCTGGAGAGAGACATCCGCAAGGCGATGTACATCAACGGAGTCGTGGTGGTCACCGGCGTCGGGGCCTACGCGTGCGCCAGAACGTTCAAGGGCGTCAAGTTCGCCAGGTGTGTCAACGGGGCACACGACTACAGCAAGAAGTTCGGCAAGCTGCAGGGTGATGTCTACTTCGGGGTGATCAACCGTGTCGCCCATTGAGACACCCCGAGGGTGGCAGGTCACCGATCCCACGCGGCCCGGCATCGTCCTCGAGATGTCACCGACGAGCCTGCCACCGAGCGGCTTCGCCCCGGTGATCACACTCACGGTGGCCGACACGGTCCGACGCATGCGCGAGCAGATGGAGCACGCTCGCCAGCTGGTGCGCTCGACCTTCGACCGGGTCGACGTCGAGGACTGCGACATCTACGACTTCCAGGGCGTCGACGTGGGCTATCTCCGGTTCTTCCACCGCACCCCTCGCCACGATGTCATCGTCGAGATGTGGAGCTGGCAGGCCGACGGACGGGTGTGGTCGATGGTCGCCTCGGCCGACCATCGCGACCACCCCGACTTCACCGACCTCTTCGACGATGTCGCGGCCACGTTCGACCTCAGCGGCGCGGCCCTGGCCAGTTGACCCTGATCCTGGCGCCCTCGCGCGGCACGCTGGTGATGTTGCGAACCTTCGGCTCGTCGTCGCCGATGGCGGTGACGTCACAGGAGCTGAAGACCTCACGCAGCACGGCCACGCCCTCCATCAACGAGAACCCGGCCCCGATGCACCGGCGCACTCCGCCACCGAACGGGATCCAGGTGTTGACCGCGGGCCCGACCCGGTTGCCGTGCTGCTCGAGGAAGCGCTCGGGCCGGAACTCGCCCGGCCGCACATGGTTCTGCTCCCGCGCGTGGGCCAGGATGATCGACGGGCCGACGGTGACCCCGGCCGGCAGATCGATGCCACCGATCGTGGCCGGCTTCATCAGGGTGCGCACGACCATCGGGATCACCGGGTGCAGACGCATCGACTCCTTGAGCACGGCCTCGAGCCACGCCGCGTCACCCTCGACGGCAGCGGTGTGGGTGCGGGCCAGCAGCTCCCGGTCGCGGCCCACCTCGTAGAGCGCCCAGGCCAGCGCCGTCGCGGTCGTCTCGTGGCCGGCGAGGAGCAGCGTGACCAGCTGGTCACGCAGCTCGGAGTCGCTGAGCCTGTCACCGTCGTCGTCGATCAGGATCAGCCGCGACAGCACGTCAGTGCGTTCGGCCAGGTCGGGTGCACCACGACGTTCGGCGATCTCGGCACAGATCAACCGATCGAGCTCACGCTGGTTCTCGACCTGCGCCTTCCAGGGCCCGACCCTCTGCAGCTTCGGCCACCCCCAGCCCAGCAGGATCGTCGGCGAGATGTTCACGGTGTCGTTGACCCTGGGGCGCAGCTTCGCCAGTCGCTCGCCGTCGGTGACCCCGAAGACCACGCGCAGGATCACCTCGAGGGTCATCCGGTTCATCCGGTCCAGTGAACGAAACTCCTCGCCGTCGTTCCACGTGGACACCTCGGCCCGGGCCACGTCGGCCACCAGCGACTCGTAGGAGTGCAGGGCGGCGCCGTTGAAGGCCGGCATCAGCAGCTTGCGGGCCCGCTTGTGCTCGGCACCGTCGACCAGCAACAGGGAGTGCTCGCCCATCACCGGCCCGAGCACGGCGTTGCCCTTGCCGGCGTGGAAGCACGCCGGGTCGCCGGCGAAGATCTCGCGGGCGTGCTCGGGTCGCGCGAAGAGCACCAACGGCTGACTGCCCGGGATCAGGCGCACCGTGAACACGTCGCCGAACCTGCGGTGCATCCAGGGCACGAACCGGTGCCGGAAGCGCATCAGGCCGATGCTCTGGAAGATCGCCGGCCACGACAACCCGGGCGGCAGCTGGTTCGCCGGGATCCTGGCGCGCACGCCCGATCGGAGCGTGGTGCGGGCCAGCCGCTCATCGGTCAGATGCGACACCTGCTGGTCGGTGAGAGCCATCCTTCGATGCTACAAGCGCCTTGCTACGAGCGCCCGATCTCGATCCGGAACCGTCTCGTCGGCTTGGACGCGGCATCGGCACAGCTGGTCCGCACCGGCGTGCCGGGGGTCTCGGTCACGAGCACCCGGTGCACCTGCGTGTCCCCGTCGCGAGCGTGACGGAACACGACGCTGCTGGTCGTGGCCGGCGTCGAGGTCGCCTGGGCCGGTGGGCTGACCTCGACCAGCTCGAGCCCCTCGACCCGTCGTTCGCCGAGCCGGCCCAGCAGTGCGATCTCGGCGGCCTGCACGGCAGGGGCGTACGCCGTTCGGCCGCGCATCAGCTCCGGCACGAGTTCGCCGGCGAGCGTTGCCCGGGCCACCCGAGCCGCGGAGTCGACGTCGAGGCGGCCGTAGGAGATGCCGTGCGGCAGGGCCAGCATCGCGCCGGCGAACCGGTGCCCGCCCAGGTGCGTGGTCTCCCAGGTCTCCTGCGGGTGGGTGGCACTGAGCGCCGTCGCCACGGGTCGACCGAACTCGGCGCAGCACGCGTCGCGGCGCCCGTTCGTGCAGACCAGCAACAGCTGGTGTTCCACTGGTTCGAGGCCCGCCGACCGGCCCTCGGCGAGCCCGTCGAGGTCGAGGTCGAGAAGATCGTCGGCCACCTCCAGCACCGTGGTCTCGAGCCAGGCCGCACCCGGTGCGGCGTGGCCGAGGAAGACCCGGAACGCCTCCGTCGACGGCGTGCGCCCGTGCCGCCTGATCAGCTGGACACGGACGCCGGCCTCGTCGGCTGCTTCGGCCAGGCCGGTGCGCACGTGCTCGGGCAGGCCGCTCTCGGCGAGGGCCTTCCTGCCCCAGGGGCCGGGGTGCTCGACCAGGAGGTAGGCCGCGTCCACGGCCGCCGTTCCGGCCAACTGCTCGCCGCGAGCACCCACCGAGCACCGGAGCCGCTCGGAGGAGTCGTTCGCGGGGTCGGTCATGTCTCCAGCATCGCGCATGCTCGTCGCCGGTCAGCGGGCGCGGTAGGCCGCGAGCCAGTGCCGGGCGAGCAGGTCGTGCCCCTGCGCCGTCGGGTGCACGCCGTCTCGGACCAGTGCGTCGACCCCGACCAGCGACCCGGCCTGCGCCATCGGGCCGTCGGTGGCCACCAGCTCGGCGTCGAACTCGCGGGCCAGCCGTCGCACCGCGGCGATCTTCTCGTCGAGATCGGCGCGCCAGGACCACTGCTCGTCCCGCACCGGCAGCAGGAACGGCTCGAGCACGATGATCCGATCGACGCCGGCCGCGCGGGTGCGGGTCAGCAGGTCGCGGTAGCCGGCCTCGAACCGTGCCACCGGCGAGACCTGCTGGCGGGTGTAGCGGCGCCACATGTCGTTGACGCCGACCATCAGCGAGACCACGTCGGGCTCGTGCGCGAGGACGTCACGCTCCCAGCGCTCCTGCAGGTCGGGCACCCGGTGGCCGTTGACGCCGGTGTTCACCACCTCGGCGTCGGGCAGGCCCGCAGCGACGCGAGCGGCGTAGCCCGTGCCGAGGTCGGTCGCGTCGGCGAGGTCCCGGCCGGCGGCCGTGATCGAGTCGCCGGTGAGCACGAGTCTCATCAACCCGCCTTCACGCATCGGCCCGGATCTCCAACGCCAGGTCGATGTCGACGACCTCCGACCTGGCGCCGACCGTGATCTTGCGGGAGGCGGCCCGGCCGGAGTCGGCACCGGCCGCGCTGACGATGTAGATGCCCGCCGACGGCAACGGCACGGTGAACTCACCCTCGTCGTCGGCGTGGTCGGAGAGCACGAAGTCGCCGACACCCTGGTGCAGGGTGACCAGTGCGCCGGGCACCACCGCGCCGCCATCGGTGACCGTGCCCGACAGGGTCAGCTGCCGTTCAAGCGCCACGTCCTGCTGGAGGGACCCGCCCCGGAAGTCGAGCACCTGTGCCTGCGGCGCCCAGCCGCCGGCATTGCCGATCAGGAGGTACTGACCCGCACCGGGCAGCGCCACCGAGAAGCGGCCCTCGTTGTCGCAGCGGGCCCAGTCGACCGGCCGGCCGTCCATGCGGGTGACCGTGACGACGGTGTGCGTCTGGCGCGGGACATCGCCCCCGGGCAGGATCCGCCCGTGGACGACCGTCTCGCTGCGGTCACCGGCGACCGCCACGGCCGGCACGCCCTCACGCCCGGCTGCCACCCGCGAGGGCACCGGGATGCGGAGGATGACCAGGCACGCGATGAAGCAGGCCAGCACGGAGAGCCAGAACATCAGCGTGAACGAGTGCTCGGCCGGAATCTGCCGGCCGGCGAACCCGACCGTCATCGAGGTCAGGATCGCGGCCAGAACCGCACTGGACGTCGACCCGCCGACCGCCCGCATCAGCGAGTTCAGGCCGTTCGCCGAGGCGGTCTCGGTGATCGGCACGGCGGCCATGATCAGCGTCGGCATCGCCGCGAACGCGAACGCGGTGCCCATGCCCACCACCGTCGCTCCGATGATGATCTGGAGCACCGACTCGTGCACGAAGATCCGGAAGAGGTAGCCGCCGGCCATGATCGCCGCGCCGAGGAGCATCGTGCTGCGGCCGCCGTACCGGCTCAGCAGGGTGCCGGAGACCGGCGAGAGCAGCACCATCACCAGGCCCGACGGGACCATCGCCAGCCCGGCCGCGCTCACGTCGAGTCCGAAGCCGTAGCCCGTGGCCGCGGGCAGCTCGAGCTGCTGCACGGTGAGCAGCATGTTGACGTACATCGCGAACGCGATCAGCACCGACGCGACGTTGGTCAGCAGCACCGGCTTGCGGGCCGACGTACGCAGGTCGACGAGTGGCTCGCCGACCCGCAGCTCGTAGGGGAACCAGGCGGCCATCACGACCGCGGCCAGGGCGAGGCAGCCCAGCACGCCGGGGCTGGTCCAGCCCCACTGTCCGCCGTTGGTGATCGCAAGCAGGAACGAGGTGAGCGCGACCGAGAGGAGGACGGCCCCGCGGTAGTCGAAGCGGCCCGGGGAGCGGACGTCGGACTCGTCGACGAGCAGGTAGACGCCGACGGTGACCAGCACGCCGAAGCCGGCCGACACCCAGAACAGGGAGTGCCACCCGAAGTGATCGAAGAGTACGCCGGACAGCGGGAGCCCGAGGGCGCTGCCGATGCCCAGGGTGGCGCTCATCAGGGCGACACCGAAGCCGACCCGGGCGGGTGGCAGCTCGTCACGCATGATGCTGATGCCGACCGGGATCATCGCCGCGGCGAAGCCCTGCAGGGCGCGACCGACCAGGGCGGTCACGAAGCCGGTGCCGATGGCCAGCATGAGCGAGCCGGCCACCATGCAGACCAGCGCGGTCAGGATCATCCGCTTCTTGCCGAACATGTCGGCCAGCCGGGACACGATCGGGGTGGCCACCGCGCCGGTGAGCAGGGTGATCGTCACCATCCACGAGGCGTCGGCGTCGGAGACGCCAAGAATCTGGGGGATCTCGGGAGTGAGCGGCACCACCAGGGTCTGCTGCAGGGCGGCCAGCATGCCGGCCAGGGACAGCACCGTGATCACCGCCCAGGTGGGTGGGCGACGTGCCGATGTGCTCAATCCGGGCTCCTCGTGGTCGTCACCGCGCAGTCTGCCACCTCGTGGGTGGGCCCGAGCTCGACCGACTCACTCCGAGATCAGGCCACGACGGCGACCGATGGCCGCCGCCTCCGTGCGCCCGGAGGCCCCGAGCTTGCCGAGGATGTTGGAGACGTGGACGCTGACGGTCTTCACGCTGATGAACAGCTGCTTGGCGATCTCACCGTTCGTGCGCCCACTGGCCACCAGGGTGAGGATCTCGGTCTCGCGCGGGGTCAGCGAGGTCGACGCGGCCGACTCGGCGCGCACCGGAGTGGTGCCGATCGTCTTCAGCGCCTCGAGCAGCGGCTTGGCGCCCAGTCGTTGCGCCTCCTGCCGGGCGAGGTCGGCCAGCTCACGGGCTCCGGCCTGATCACCCGAGGCGCGCAGCACCGAGGCCAGGTGAGTCCGGCACCAGGCCGTCTCGTGTGCGTGACCGAAGTCCTCGAAGAGGATCACGGTCTCGCGCCAGACCTCGAGGAGGTCGTCGACCGGGGGCGTGTCGATGCCGGCCAACCATCGGAACCGCAGGATCTCGGCGTCGAGCCGCTTGCCCCACGCCCGGCCCTCGGGACCCCACAGCACCGCGGACTCAGCGGCCGCGTCGAGGACGCGGTGCCCGACCGCGAGCAGCCGTTCCGCGGTTGCGGCGTACGTCGTCCGCTCGTCGCTGCTCATCACCGGCACCGAGGCCGAGAGCCCGGCGATCGTGACCGCGGAGAGTCGCACCCGGGCCTGGAAGAGCTCGGGCCAGTTGGGGGTGAGCGTGTCGATGACCAGGTCGTGGGTGTCGACCACGGCCTGCGGCTTGGCCGCCCGCCCGAACGCCTCGATCTCGACCGGTGCCGAGATGATGGCCAGCACCCCGTCTCGCGCCCAGTGCTTGCGCAACTTGCGCAGCTCCTTGCCGTGGGCGCCGCCGCGCGCGGAGAGCACGGCCAGCCGCAGCGCGACGAGCATGTCCTCGGCCATCGGCGGCGGCGACTGCCCGGTCATGTCGGTGAGCGCGAGCGCCGTCTCCCACATGCCCACCACGTAGGCGATCTGGGCGTGCTGGAACCGGCAGTCGAAGGCGTACGGCGCCCACGGGACACCGGCCTCCTTGGCCCGCGCGGTGCCCCGGGCGAACGCCTCGCAGGCCTCGGTGAACCGGCCTCGGTCCTGGTAGGCGCGGCCGAGGAGATAGTGGGCCCGCAGCTCGGAGTTGATCGCGCCGGTCTCGAGGCCTCGGCGTACGGCGTCACCGAGGGCGACCTCGAGCTCCTCCATCGGCACCCGCTTGTCGAGGCCGACCAGGGTGACCGTCACGTCGGCCGCGGTCTTGGGCAGGCTGTGCGTCTCGGAGAGGGCCAACGCCTCCATCGCCGCCTCACGGGCCCGTTCCTTCGCGCGGCTGCCGACCATCACGCGGGCGAAGATCGCCAGCAGCCTGGCCCGGTCGCGGGTCGGCTCGACCGGGATCAGGTCATAGCCCTGGTCGGCGTGCGCCTCCCAGTTGGCGTCGTTGTCGAAGAGCTGCGCCGTCTGGGCCGCGGCCAGGTGCAGGTGTGCCTTGGCCTCCGTCTCGGTGTCATCGGGGAGTGAGCTCAGGTGGCGCTCCAGCAGGGTCAGCCCACGGTGCGGTTGCCCGACGGCCAGCAGCGCGTCGCTCGCCTTGACCACGAGCTCGGTGACGTTGACGTCGGAGGCCAGCTTCGGATCGGTGGCGATCTCGAGCGCGTGCTCGTAGTGCCGCGAGGCCTCCTGCGGGCCACCGACTGCCATCGCCTCGTCACCGGCCCGGATGCTGGCGCCCAGGGCCGTGGCGAAGTCACGGGCAGCACGGGCATGGCGGGCCAGCTCGGCGGCGGTGCCCCGGGCGCGGCCGTCGCTCAGTGCCTCGGCGTACGCCGCATGCAGCCGGACTCGTTCACCGGGCAGCAGGTCGTCGTAGATCGCCTCGGCCAGCAGGGCGTGGCGGAAGGCGTAGGAGTCGTCGCTCGAGGTGACCAGCACGTGGGAGTCGACGGCGGCACGCAGGGCCCGGTCGAGGTCACCCTCGGAGACTCCGGCGGCCTCGACGAGCAGGCCGTGCGAGACCCGACGCCCGGCCACGGAGATCGCCCGCACGACCTGACGACCCACCTCGTCGAGACGGTCCAGCCGCACCAGCAGCAGGTCGGCGAGGTCCTCGGGCACCCGTGAGGCCCACGTGGCGCCGACCAGCTCCTCGACGAAGAACGCGTTGCCCTCGGCCCGGTCGACGATGTCGGAGACGCCCAGCTCCGAGAGCTGGTCGGGATGCAGCTCCCGGATCAGCTCGCGCACTGCCGCCGGGTCCAGCGGGGGCAGCTGGAGCCGCTCGACGCCGCGGATCCGCGACCACTCGGCAACCTGGGCGCGCAGTGGGTGGCGACGGTGGAGGTCCTCGGCGCGATAGCTGACCACGATCGCCACCGGCTCGAGGAACGGGCGGCTGCACAGGAAGCTGATCAGGTCGCGGGTGGACTGGTCGGCCCAGTGAGCGTCCTCGATCACCAGCAGCAGGGGCGCCTTCGCGGCGGCCGCCTCGAGCAGGGCGTGGACGGCGTCGAAGATGTCGGTCCGCCCGACCGTGCCCTCGCCGGCATCGCCACTGAGCATGCGCCGGCCGGGTTGGAGACGCCCCAGGCCCGGGTGCACGCCGGCCACGGTGTCGACCACGTCGGGCAGGTCGGTGGCCAGCCGGCCCATCACCTCCGAGAACGGCAGGTAGGGCAGCGCACTGTCGCCGAAGTCCAGGCAGTGGCCGGCCACGACCTGCCAGCCCTCGGCGAAGGCGACGTCGCGCAGCTCCGTCAGCAGGCGGGTCTTGCCGACCCCGGCATCACCGGACAGGAGGACGACGTTGGGCTGGGCGACCTGACCTCCCTGCCCCTGGCGCGACGAGACCCTCGGCGGACGCACTCCGAGTGTCGAGCTGAGCTCGGCGAGTTCGGTGTCGCGTCCGACGAGGGTCTGGTTCGTTCCGGCAGGTGCCACATCCCCCATGATGCCGGGTGGGAGGGTGGATTCGCCTGCGGGTTTCACTCGCACCGCGGGAGTCAGCTGGCGAGGTCGTCGTCCAGTGGTCGTCGTACGGCGGGAACCCGGTCGCGCTCGGCGCGGCGACGGCGCCGCACCGACTTCAGTTCCTCACGCACCTGGTTGGTGCGGTAGGCGACCTCCGCGTTGGCGAAGTAGGTGTTGCTGGTGTCCATGGTGTGCCCCTTCCGTGCCATCTGAGTTCTGCTGATGACACGAGATTGCGCCCCTGAGGTAGGGGCGCACATGGGGCGAGAGCCCTAGGTGGTCCTCGGGGTGCCTCAGATCCGGCCCGTCACAGCCGCCGGCCGGCCAGCCAGGTCTCCTGCACCAGGGGCACCCCGGGGCGGTAGGCCAGGTGCAGGTGGTTGGGGGCGTCGAGCACCGTGAAGTCGGCGCTGCTGCCGGGGGTGAGCGTGCCGACGTCGTCGCGGGCCAAGGCCCGGGCGCCGCCGCGGGTGGCGGCGTCGAGGGCCTCGGTGGGGGTCAGGCCCATCTCGCGCACGGCGAGAGCGAGGCAGAACGGCATCGAGCTGGTGAAGCACGAGCCGGGGTTGCAGTCGGTGGCGATCGCGATCGACACCCCCGCGTCGAGCAGGGCACGAGCGTCGGGGAACGGGTGCTTGGTGGAGAACTCGACCCCCGGCAGCAGGGTCGCGATCGTCCCGCTCTGCGCGAGCGCGTCGACGTCCGCGTCGCTGAGGTAGGTGCAGTGGTCGACCGCGGTCAGCCCGAGCTCGCAGGCCAGGCGCACCCCGGGCCCCTCGCCGAGCTGGTTCGCGTGCATGCGACCGGGCAACCCTGCCGCCCTGCCGGCTTCGAGGACCGCGCGGGCCTGGTCTCCGTCGAAGGCCCCGGTCTCGCAGAACACGTCGATCCAGCGGGCGTGTGGGGCGGCCGCGGCGAGCATCGGGCCGGTGACCAGGTCGACGTAGTCCTCCGGCGTCGTGCCCTCCGGGACGACGTGGGCGCCGAGGAAGGTGGTCTCCTCGGTGAACTGCCGCGCAACTGCCAGCGACCGTGCCTCGTCCAGGACACTGAGCCCGTAGCCGCTCTTGATCTCCACGGTGGTCGTGCCCTGCCGACGCATCTCCTGCACCAGCCGGGCCACGTGGGAGGTGAGCTGCTCGTCGGTGGCGGCCCGGGTTGCGCGCACCGTCGTACGGATCCCGCCGGCGGCGTAGGCCTCACCGGCCATCCGCGCGGTGAACTCCTCGGCGCGATCGCCGGCGAAGACCAGGTGGCTGTGGCTGTCGACGAAGCCGGGGATCACGGCACGACCACCGACGTCGTACGCCGTGTCGGCCTGCGGTGCGTCGACGGCGGGGCCCACCCAGACGACCGTCCCGTGCTCGAGGACCATCGCCGCCCGGTCGAGGACCGGCCGGTCCTGCTGCCAGGTGACGAGCTCGCCGATGTTGGTGACCAGGGTGCTCAGGGGGGTGCTCATCGGACTCCTTCGGTCGCGGCCCGCAACTCGTGGCCGATCTCCGGGCGGAGGGCGGCGGTCTCGTGGAGCACACCGTCGACCATCACCGAGCGGACGTCCTCGGCGACCGCGGCGAAGACGACGGTCTCCGGCCCGGCACCGGTGCCGGCGGTCCGCGGGCTGGTCAGGTCGAGCGTGACCAGGTCGGCTCGCTGTCCGACCGCGATGCGGCCCGCGTCGGGGAAGCCCAGGCTGGCGTGACCGTCGTGGGTGGCCGCGCCGAGCAGGTCGATCGCTGACCAGTGGCCGCGCCGCTGGGTGGCCAGCCGCTCGTCGAGCTCGACGGCACGCATCTCCTCGAACGGATCGATCACCGCATGACTGTCGGAGCCGAGCGTGAGCCGGGCGCCGTGGTCGGCCAGCGCCCGAGACGGCCCGATGCCGTCACCGAGGTCACGCTCGGTGGTGGGGCAGAAGCAGGCGTGCGTGCCGGCGGAACCGAGCAGGGCCAGGTCGTGGTCGGTGAGGTGGGTGGCGTGCACGGCACTGGTCATCGGGCCGAGGGCTCCGGCCTCGTCGAGGAGCTCGGTGGGGGTGCGGCCGTGGGCGGCGAGGCACTGCTCGTTCTCGGCGACCTGCTCGCTGAGGTGGACGTGGAGTGGCTTCCCCGACTGCCCGTCGCCCTGCGCCCATTCGGCGACGGTGGTGATCTGGTCCTTCGGGACGGCGCGCACGGAGTGGACCGCCGCCCCGATGACGGTGGTGTCGTCGCCCTTCAGTGCGTCCACACGCCCTGCCCACCGGGTTGCGTCACCGTCGGAGTAGCGAACCTGCACGCCCTCGGGTGCCCGGCCGATGCCGGCGGCGAGGTAGCACGTGTCGAGCAGCGCGATGCGGATGCCGGCGTCCTTGGCGGCAGCGATCAGCGCGTTGCCCATCGCGTTCGGGTCGGCGTACGGCGTGCCGTCGGGCTGGTGGTGGAGGTAGTGGAACTCACCGACGCAGGTGATGCCCGCGGCGAGCATCTCGCGGTAGGTCGCGCGGGCCAGGGCGTAGTAGCTGTCCGGGGTCAGCCGCCGCGCCACGGCGTACATCTGCTCGCGCCAGGTCCAGAAGGTCCCGGGCGGCTCACCGGCCCGGCCGAGCTGGGTGTGGCCGCGCAGTGCCCGGTGGAAGGCGTGCGAGTGGCAGTTGGCCAGCCCGGGGATGCTCAGCCCGGGGAGCCGGATCGCCCGGTCACGAGCGTCGGGGCCGGCCTCCACGAAGCGGCCGGCGTCGACGGTGACGAGCACGTCGTCCAGGACCTGTTCGCCGACCAGCGCCTTCTCCAGCAGGTACGTCGTCACTCGGTTGCACCCTCTCCCGCAAGTCGCTCCAGGCTGGTGGCCAGCGCCTCGACGCCGGCCAGGCAGTCGGCCGTCTCCGCAGCCTCGGCGGGCGAGTGCGAGACGCCGGTGGGATTGCGCACGAAGAGCATCGCGGTGGGGATGCCTGCCGCCGAGAGGATGCCGGCGTCGTGCCCGGCCTGGGTGGGGATGATCGGCCAGGCGCCGCCGTCGTGGCCGTCGGCCAGCCGACCCGCCAGGTCGGGGTCGAAGCCGACCCGGGCCGAGACCGACTCGGCAGTCACCGACAGACCGGTGCCGTCGCGGCCGGCGCGGTCGTGGCCCATCCGCCCGATCTCGGTGACCAGCTTCTCGAGGCTGTCGTCGGTGGCGCAGCGCGCGTCGAGCCAGGCGGTCACCCGCGACGGCACGGCGTTGGTGCCGTTGGGCACCGCCTCGATGCGACCGAAGGTGGCCCGCTCCCCCGACGCCCGGGCCTGCTCGTTCGCGGCCATGGCGGTCATCGCGTAGGTCAGCATCGGGTCGTGCCGGTCCTCCATGCGGGTGGTGCCGGCATGATTCGCCTCGCCGGTGAAGTCGAACCGGTAGCGCCCGTGCGGCCAGATCTCGCTGGCCACGCCGATCGCCGCACCGCGGTCGACCAGGTCGCGCCCCTGCTCGACGTGGAGCTCGACGAAGACCCCGACGCCCTCGAGCAACCGGCCCGGGCCGAGGCTCGGGTCGAGGCCGGACGCCGCCATCGCGTCGGGCAGCGGAACACCGTCCCGGTCGCGCAGCTCCTGGGCCGCTGCCGGGCTGATCGCGCCGGTCATCAGACGCGAGCCGAGGCAGGCCAGGCCGAACCGTGAGCCCTCCTCCTCGACGAACGCACCCACGCCAAGGGGACGCTGCGGCACGAAGCCTCGGTCGCGGAGCAGGTCGATCGCCGCGAAGGACGAGACCACGCCCAGTGGGCCGTCGTAGGCACCACCGTCGAGCACGGAGTCGAGGTGGGACCCGGTGAGCACGCCCTGGCCCTCCCCGGTCCGCCACCAACCGATCGTGTTGCCGTTGCCGTCGGACTCGACCTCGAGCCCCCGGGCCGCGCACTGCTCCAGGAACCAGGCGTGGCACTCGCGTTCGGCGGAGCCGAACGGTTGCCGGAAGTAGCCGCCACTGCTCGCCGAGCGTCCGATCGGGTCGAGGTCGCGCCACATCTGCTCGAAGGTCACCTCGACAGTCCACCGTTCCCGGGTCGCCGGGTCAACGCGACCCGACCGCGTGCCGTCTCGGATCCGAGACGTGCGATGCTCCCGCCCATGGAGTTCAGCGAAGTCGTCCGCCGTCGGCGCATGGTCCGCAGGTACGACGACCGCCCGGTCGAGCCGACCGTGGTGGACCGGATGCTCGACCACGCGACACGTGCCCCGAGTGCCGGTTTCACGCAGGGGTGGGCCTTCCTGCGCCTGGACACCCCCGACGCGGTCGGCCGGTTCTGGCGGGCCACCAGCCCCGAGGTCCCGACAGGCTCGCCCGCCCAGGGCAACGACTGGCTGGACGGGATGCGCACGGCGCCGGTGGTGATCGTGCCGCTCTCGAACAAGCCGGCCTACCTGACCCGCTACGCCGAGCAGGACAAGAGCGGATCCGACCAGCGTTGGCCGGTGCCCTACTGGCACATCGACACCGGGATGGCGGCGCTGCTGATCCTGCAGACCGCCGTCGACGAGGGCCTGGGCGCCTGCTTCTTCGGCATCCCCGACCAACGCACGCAGGCGTTCCGCGACGAGTTCGGGGTCCCTCCCGACTTCAAGCCGATCGGCGCGATCACCGTCGGCCACCGCATGCCCGACACCGGCTCACCGGGGTCACCGGCTCGGCGGGAGCGCAAGGATCTCGACGAGGTCGTGCACCGCAACGGTTGGTGACACGTCCGTGGATTGCGGGCACCACGTGACTGCAATCCACGGACGTGCCGTCCCGGCGGGTCTAGTGTCGCGCCATGGGAGGCCCGACCACCGCCATCGAGCGGCTGCAATCACTTGTCCGCATCCGCACCGTCTCGTACGCCGATCGTGAGCTGATCGACCCTGCGCCCTTCAAGGAGTTCGCCCGACAGCTGGCCGCCGGCTTCCCCCTGCTGCACGCGAAGCTCGACAGGACGGTCGTGCTCGACCACGGCATGCTGTTCCACTGGCGCGGCCGCGGCGCCGAGCGTCCCGTCGTGCTGATGGCGCACATCGACGTCGTCCCGGTCGAGGAGTCGGACACCTGGCAGCACCCGGCGTTCGGCGCCGAGATCCACGACGGCGTGCTCTGGGGCCGCGGCACCCTCGACGACAAGGGCTGCCTGGCCGGCATCTGCGAAGTCGTCGAAAGCCTGCTGGGGCAGGGATTCGTGCCAGCACAGGACGTCTGGCTGAGCTTCGGCTGTGACGAGGAGGTGATGGGCAAGGCCGCACCCGAGGCCGTGCGCATCCTGCAGGACAAGGGCATCGAGCCGTGGTTCGTGCTCGACGAGGGCGGCGCCGTGGCCCACGACGCCTTCCCCGGCGTCTCCAAGCCGTTGGCAGTCATCGGCGTCACGGAGAAGGGCATCACCAACGTGCGGCTCAGCGTCGACGGTCGCGGCGGCCATGCCAGCATGCCGACGAGGATGGACACCACCGCACGGCTGGCCCGCGCCATCCTGCGCCTTGACCGGAGCCCCTTCCCGAGCTCGGTGCCGGCCCCGACGATCGAGATGTTCCGCCGCCTGGCCGACCACCTGCCCCTTGCGCTGAGGCCGCTGGCCCGCAACGCCGAGCGCCTCAAACCGGCGCTGGCCAGGGCGCTGGTCGCCGCGGGCCCGGAGTCCGCCGCGATGACCCGTACGACGGCCGTGGTCACCACCTTGAGCGGATCGCCGGCCAACAACGTGCTCGCCTCCCGAGCCACCGCCGGGATCAACGTGCGGATCATGGTGGGCGACTCGGTCTCCGGCGTGGTCGAGCGGATCCGCACCGTGGTCAAGGACGAGCGGGTCGACGTCGAGGTCGTCGAGAGCAACGAGCCCAGCCCGCTCTCCCCGACAGACGACGACGCGTTCCGCCTGCTCGAGGCCACCATCGCGACCACGTTCCCCGACGCGGTCCCGACGCCCTACGTGATGATGGGCGCCACGGACTCGCGCTTCTTCACCGCGATCTGTGACCGGGTCTACCGGTTCGCACCGTTCCGGATGACCCGGGCCCAGCGTGAGTCCATCCACAGCTACGACGAGCGCATCGGGATCGACGACTACCTCGACGGCATCGCGTTCTACCGACGCCTGATCGAAGCCATCCGATGACGGAGCCGACGACCGTCTCCCAGCAGAGGACCCCTGTCGTCCCGGGGCTGTGGGCCATCGTCGGGTTCCTGCTCTGCGTCGAGCTGGCCAGTGGCGTCCTGCAGGGCTACTACACGCCGATCTTCACCGACATCGCCGACCACCTGGGCATCCGCGACGCCGACGTCAACTGGTTCGAGGCCGCACAGCTGATCCTCTCCGCGCTCGTCGTACCCCTGCTGGCGCGACTCGGGGACATCATCGGTCACCGCAACGTGCTGCTGATCTCCACCGCGGTGACCGCGTTGGGCTCGTGGATGCTGGCCTTCGCGCCCTCGTTCACGACGTTCCTGATCGGCTGGGCACTGCAGGGCGCCTACGTGGTCTGGCTGCCGCTCGAGGTGGCGATCATCCACCGACGCACCGCGGCCAGCGGGCAGCAGGCCGTGCTCACCCGACGGGCGGCGGCCTTCCTGGTCGCGGCCCTGGAGATCGGCGTGATCATCGGCGCGGTGACCAGCGGTGCGCTGGTCGCGGCAACGTCGATGACCTTCCTGCTGGCCCTGCCGGCCGTGGTCGTCACGGCCTGCTTCTTCGTGATCTGGTTCGGCATCGAGGACGTGCGCGGCGCGTCCACGGGCGGCGTCGACCTACCCGGGCTCGGCATGATCACGCTCACCCTCGGCCTGGTCATGGGCGGGCTGATCATGATTCGTCTCCAGGGCACCGAGAGCCTGCTGGCCTGGGGCCTGATCGTGCTCGGGCTGCTCAGCCTGGTGCCGTTCATCCGCCTCGAAGCCCGTCTGCCCGAGCCGCTGATCGACGTACGCCTCTTCGCGCAGCCGGCCCAGTGGCCGATCCAGCTGACCGCGTTCCTGTTCGGCATGTCGGTGCTCGGCGCCCAGATCCCGCTCTCGACGTTCGCCCGCACCGACCCCGACGTCGCCGGCTACGGCCTCGACGCCAGCGCCGGCTTCGTCTCGACCCTGATCGCGCTCTACGTGATCTCGCTCGTGGTCGGCGCCCTGACCCTTCCCCTCGTCGTACGCCTCGCCGGCCCACGCGGGGCGATGATCCTCGGCTGTCTCCTCGTCGCCCTCGGCTACGGGCTGTTCCTGCCGTTCCACGACTCCACGGTGCAGGCACTGGTCAACATGGGCGTGGCCGGTCTCGGCTCGGGCTCCCTGGTCGCGTCGCTTCCCGCCGCGGCCGCAGCCGCCGCGCCACCCGAACGCACCGGCTTCGCGACCGGCATGACCAACGCCACCAAGACCGTCGGCGGCGCCATCGCATCGGCGGTGTTTGCAATCGCGTTGTCGGCGACTGGTTCACTGGATGACCCGACCGAGGGTCATGCGGCCCTCGGCGGCTACCTGACCGTGTGGGCGGTCTGCGCCGGCGCCGCCGTCGTTGCCGCCCTCGCCCTGCTCGTGATTCCGAAGTCCCCACCCCACGAAGGACACGCTTGATGCGCATCCCCCGCCTGCCAGGTCCGATCTCGTTCCTGGTCGCCCTGCTGGCCTGCCTGCTGCTTCCGCTGGCCCTGGTCTCGAGCTGGACGGCCACCACCGTGAGCGACACCGACGCGTACGTCGAGACGGTGACTCCACTGGCTTCGGACCCGGTCGTGCTCAAGGTCGTCCGCAGGGAGCTGAACACCGTCGCGATCCGGGCGATGGCACGCACCCCGGTCGCGGGCCAGGAGACCGGCGAGGTCGGTCGCGCCGTCCAACGAGTGACCTCCGACGACCGGTTCCGGGAGGCCTGGGCCGAGGGCAACCGCCAGGTGCACGAGCAGATCATCGCGGTCATGGACGACGACAACCCCGACGTCGCGGCGTCCGGCGGCGTGGTCAGCATCGACCTCAGCAGTCTCGTGGTCACCCTCGTCGACCGGCTCGACTCCGTGGGTGTCACGACGCCGGCCGACGTGAGCCGGATCGACGCGACCGTGCCGTTGATGAAGACCAGTGACCTGGAGAAGCTGCGTGAGGGCTACCAGGTGCTCGACACCCTCGGGTTCTGGCTGCCGGTGCTGTGGATCGTCCTGGTGGCGCTGCTGTTGATCACGGCCCGCCGCCGACTGGCCGCCCTGGGCTGGCTGGCCGTCGGCTCGCTGCTGGCACTCGGCGCCCTGGCGGTGGTGCTCAACGTGGCGCGCGGCCAGGTCACCGAGCGCAGCCCCGACCAGGCCTTGGCGGAGGCCGTGTGGGACGTCGTGACCGACTCGCTGTGGACCGGGTTGTGGACGGCGGCGATCGTCGCGGCCGTCGCCCTGGCCGTCCGCATCGTGCTCGGGCTCGTGCGCAGGAGCCGGCTCGCTATTCTGAGGTGACACACCTCCGAGCGTGAGGAGATGGTGTCGATGCCGGAGAGCGAGGAGTGGCCGGAGGGCCGGCCCGAGGATGGGGAGGGTCCCGCCACCTCTCAGGACCGTGCGGCCAGCAAGGCCGTCGCCGCGGAACGCATCCGCAGACAGCACCTCTGGGTGGATCTCCAGGTGCAGCAGGCGATGGAGCGCGGGGAGTTCGACGACCTGCCCGGCGCCGGCAAGCCGATCGAGGGCCTCGGCGAGGTCCACGACCCCGACTGGTGGCTGAAGAAGCTGGTCGAGCGCGAGAAGATCTCCGTGCTCCCGCCGGCCCTGGCGCTGCGCAAGGAGGACCTCGAGCTCGATGCCGTCCTCGACAGGCAGCCCGGTGAGAGGCAGGTGCGCTCCGTGCTCGAGGACTTCAACCTCCGCATCGTCAACGCCCGCCGCCAGCTCGAGGGCGGGCCGCCGGTGATCACACCGACGCGTGACGTCGACGCCGAGGTCGAGGCCTGGCGTGCTCGTCGTACGGCCAAGCGCGCGGCCGCCGTGGCCCGTCAGCGCGAGGCCGACGCGAGTCGACGGCGTTGGTGGCAGCGGCGCCGCTGATCACCCCGCCGCGTCAGAGAGGCGGTCGATGGCCGCAGCCCGTTCCGCGGCATCGACCGGCAGGCGCACCTCGCGGACGATCTCCTCGCCGACCCGCCGCCACGCAGGGCCGACGCCGGACCGTGTCCGCAGGGCGGGGTTCTCCCAGTCGGCGTTGTCGATCACGAGATCTGCCAGACCCAGCGGGTCACAGGTCTCACGATAGATCTCCTGGGCACGCAGGTAGCGCTGCTGGTCGGGGTGGCCGACGTCATCGGGCGTGCCGTCACGCCGCGACATCCGGGCGACGGTCACCTCCGGTGGCGCGTCGAGGTAGACCGCAAGGTCCCACGCGTCCACCAGCTCGGGACGCTGCAGGAACACTCCGTCGACCACCAGCACTCCCCGCTCCGGGACGCTCGCTGACACGCGGTCGACGTACGTGTCGGCATCGACGTCGTGCCAGACCGGGGTGTACGTCGCACCCGGCCCCCTGCGCCACGGGTCGAGCAGCTCGCGACGCATCGCGCGATAGTCGAAGTGCCGGCCCCACACGGCTTCCGGGGTCCGCCCCAGCGCGTGCCGGTGCTCGCGTGGGTGATGGAAGCTGTCGACGGAGGCGTGCGCAGTGGTCAGTCCGCGTGCCGTCAGCTCGGTGGCCAGAGCCCGCGCGACGTGCGTCTTGCCCGAGCCGTCCGGCCCGTCGATCGCGACCAGCACCGGACGGCGTACGTCGGCGAGCAGGTCCGCAACCGCAGCAACGACCGGGGCGATCATCCGGTGAGGCAGTCGGTGTGGGCCGAGACGATCAGGTGCACGACGGGCGCGCGAAACGGCTTCCCGTCGAGGGTCTGGCGCACTGATCCGTTCTGCTGCACGTAGACGTCGAGGTGGGTGCCCGCGTCGTCGTCACGTTCCGCCGTCACCAGTCGGGCCCGGCCGGCGCCATCGGGGTCGTCGGGCGCCGAGGTCACTGCCTCCCAGCCGAGCTTGGCCAGCATGCCGACGAGTCGGCCGGTCCAACTGTCGTCGTCAGCCGACCACGGGAGCTCCACGCTGGCGAGGTATCGCCGCCGCGCACCGTCGTCACACCCGAGCGCCAGGTCACTGGAGCCATCGATGCTCACCTGCCACGCCCTCACCGGCTTCACCCCGTCGGTGACCTCGGCGCGCAGCTGCGTCATCTGCTCGACCAGTGCCGTGCCAGCCTCCTCCGGCGACGGACGGTCGGCGCTGCTCTCCTCATTCGAGCAGGCGGTGACTGCCAGGAGCATGACCAGGACCAGTCCCGAGAGACGACGCATGCGCGTCATGCTATGCCCACTCAGCTCTCCTGCATCGGGATGCGCACCTCGCGCTCGGCGGCCACCTCGGCGGCGAGCTCGTAGCCGGCGTCGACGTGACGGATCACGCCCATGCCCGGATCGTTGGTCAGCACGCGTTCGATCTTCTGCGCGGCCAGGTCGGTGCCGTCGGCGACGCAGACCTGGCCGGCGTGGATCGAGCGGCCCATGCCGACGCCGCCGCCATGGTGGATCGACACCCAGCTCGCACCGGAGGCGGTGTTGACCAGGGCGTTGAGCAGCGCCCAGTCGGCGATCGCGTCGGAGCCGTCCTTCATGGCCTCGGTCTCGCGGTAGGGCGAGGCCACCGACCCGCAGTCGAGGTGGTCGCGGCCGATCACGATCGGCGCCTTCAGCTCACCGGAGGCGACCATCTCGTTGAACTTCAGGCCGGCCCGGTGCCGGTCGCCGTACCCGAGCCAGCAGATGCGGGCGGGCAGGCCCTGGAACGCGACCCGCTCGCCGGCCATGTCGATCCACTTGTGCAGGCGGGCGTACTCCGGCTTCTCGTCGGCCGGGAACAGCTCCTTGATCGCGCGGTCGGTGGCCGCGATGTCGGCGGGGTCGCCGGAGAGCGCCGCCCAGCGGAACGGGCCCTTGCCCTCGCAGAACAACGGCCGGATGTAGGCCGGCACGAAGCCGGGGAAATCGAACGCCCGGTCGTAGCCGCCCTTGCGCGCCTCGTCGCGGATCGAGTTGCCGTAGTCGAAGACCTCGGCGCCAGCGTCCTGGAACTCCACCATCGCCCGCACGTGCGTCGCCATCGAGGCCCGGGCCTCCTTGGTGAAGCCGTCGGGGTCGGCCTCGCGGCGGGCCTGCCACTCCTCGAACGGCACACCCACCGGCAGGTAGAACAGCGGATCGTGGGCGGAGGTCTGGTCGGTGACGATGTCGATGGGGGCGCGTTGCTCGAGCAGCTGGGGCAGCAGCTCGGCCGCGTTGCCGAGCACGCCGACCGACAGCGGCTTGCGGGCGTCGCGTGCCTCGACCGCCAGCTCCAGGGCGTGGTCGAGGTCGCGGGCCTGGACGTCGAGGAAGCGGTGCTCGATGCGCCGGGTGATGCGCGACTGGTCGCACTCGACGCAGATCGCGACGCCGTCGTTCATGGTGACCGCGAGCGGCTGGGCGCCGCCCATGCCACCGAGACCCGCGGTCAGCGTGATCGTGCCGGCCAACGTTCCGGAGAACTTCTTGTCGGCGACGGCCGCGAAGGTCTCGAACGTGCCCTGCAGGATGCCCTGCGTGCCGATGTAGATCCACGACCCGGCGGTCATCTGGCCGTACATGGTGAGGCCGAGGTCCTCGAGCCGGCGGAACTCCTCCCAGTTCGCCCAGTCGCCGACCAGGTTGGAGTTGGCGATCAGCACGCGCGGTGCCCACTCGTGGGTGCGCATGACGCCGACCGGCTTGCCGGACTGCACGAGCATCGTCTCGTCGTCCTCCAGCGTGCGCAGGGTTCGGACGAGGGCGTCGTACGCCTCCCAGTTGCGCGCGGCCTTGCCGGTGCCGCCGTAGACGACGAGGTCCTCGGGGCGCTCGGCGTTCTCGGGGTCGAGGTTGTTCATCAGCATCCGCAGCGGCGCCTCGGTCTGCCACGACTTCGCGGTCAGCTCGGTGCCGTGCGGCGCGTGGATCGGCAGCCGCTCGTTGATCGAGTGTCCCGCGAGGGACGAGCGGGAGGTGTCGAGATCAGTCACTTGAGTTCTCCGATCACTGCTTCGGCGGCGGCCAGGACGGCGCCGGACTTGACGAGTTGGAAGGCGGTCTCGATCTCGGGTGAGAGATGGCGGTCCGGCCCGGGGCCCTCGACGCCCGCCTCACGCAGCAGGCGGACGACGGCAGCGGTGGCCGGTGACGGTTCGAGCGGGGCCCGCATGTCGAGCGCGCGGGCAGCGGTGAGCACCTCGATGGCGACGACCCGGGTCAGTCCGTCGACGGATCGGCGCAGCTTGCGGGCGGCTGACCAGCCCATCGAGACGTGGTCCTCCTGCATGGCGCTCGACGGGATCGAGTCGACGGAGGCGGGGTTGGCCAGGCGCTTGAGCTCGGAGACGATCGCGGCCTGGGTGTACTGCGCGATCATGTGACCCGAGTCGACACCGGGGTCGTCGGCCAGGAACGGGTTCAGCCCGTGGTTGCGGGCCTTGTCGAGGAAGCGGTCGGTGCGTCGCTCGCTGATCGAGGCGACGTCGGCCGCGATGATCGCGAGGAAGTCGAGCACGTAGGCGACCGGAGCACCGTGGAAGTTGCCGTTCGACTCGACCCGGCCCTCGTCGGCGAGCACCACCGGGTTGTCGACCGCGCTCTCCAGCTCGCGGCCGGCGACCTGCGCGGCGTACTCGACGGTGTCGCGGGCCGCGCCGTGCACCTGCGGTGAGCAGCGCAGTGAGTAGGCGTCCTGCACGCGGTTGCAGTCGGGACCCCGGTGCGAGGCCACCACGCCGGAGTCCTTCAGGAGAGCGATCAGGTTCGCCGCCGACATGGCCTGCCCGGGGTGCGGGCGGATCGCCTGCAGCTCGGGGGCGAAGACCCGGTCGGTGCCGAGCTGGCCCTCGACGGACATCGCGGCTGCGATGTCCGCCGTCCGCAGGAGCATCCGTAGGTCGGAGACGGCCATCACCAGCATGCCGAGCATGCCGTCGGTGCCGTTGATCAGCGCGAGGCCCTCCTTGGCGCCCAGCTCGACCGGCTGAAGCCCGGCGGCGGCGAGCGCCTCGGCGGCCGGCATCAGGGTGCCCTCGGCATCGCGGACCTGGCCCTCCCCCATCAGCGCGAGCGCACAGTGGCTCAGCGGGGCCAGGTCGCCCGAGCAGCCGAGGGAGCCGTACTCGTGGACGATCGGGGTGATGCCGTGGGTGAGCAGGTCGGCCAGCAGCTGAGCCGTCTCGAGCCGGATGCCGGTGTGGCCGGTGGTGAGCGTCGAGAGCCGGAGCAGCATCAACCCGCGGGTCACCTCGCGCTCGACCTCGGGGCCGGAGCCGGCGGCGTGCGAGCGCACCAACGACTTCTGCAGCTGGGCACGCATCTCGGTGGGGATGTGGCGGGTGGCCAGGGCCCCGAAGCCGGTCGAGATGCCGTACGTCGGCGTCTCCCCGGCGGCCAGTTCCTCGACGACGGCGCGGGCCTTCTCGATGGCGGCTCGGGCATCGTCGTCGATCGTGACCGCGGCCCCTCCGCGAGTGACTGCCACGAGGTCTTCGAACGAAACCGGGCCGGTGCCGACTGAGACGTTGTCCATGCCCCCATCCAACTCTCGCGTGACCCCGGGCACCAGAGCTCACACCGGGCTCCAGTCTCGGATCCGAGACCCGACTCGGCATTCGGAGAGGGATTTTGGCATGGTGGCGAACAGGCGTCCCGTCGGTTCGTCTGCACAACCGAACAACGACCCCACGGGGTCCACGACAGGTTGGAGATTCTTGTGGAGACCAGCACGATCATCTGGATCATCATCGCCGTTGTCGTCGTCCTCATCCTTGTGGGCGTGATCGCCTCACTGATGAACAAGCGCAAGGCCGCCGAGCGGCGGGCCCGGGCCGGCGAGCTGCGGCACGAGGCGGCGGCACAGGCCGGCGGCATCCATGGCAGCG
>NZ_BCRJ01000128.1 GCF_001552535.1 Nocardioides jensenii JCM 1364 = NBRC 14755
TCGTCGTACGACATCGGCTCGGCCTCGACGGATCCGGCCGGGCGCACCTCGGCGACCGGTGACTCCTTGCGCCGGAACTTGCGCCACCACGAGGTGTGGGCGTTGACCACCATCCGACGCACGTAGGCATCGGGGTCGTCGGCGGCGCAGATCCGCGGCCAGGCGCCGATCGCCCGGGACAGGGCGTCCTGGACGACGTCCTCGGCGTCGGCCGCGTTTCCGGTCAGCACGTAGGCGAAGCGGAGCAGCCCCTGGCCGCGTGCGGTCACCCAGGACTCGAAGTCCGGTTCGGTCACACCCACTCCATCCATGGTCATCGTGCTCATGCAGGACAGACGCCCCACGGGCTCATTCTGTTGCGAACTTCCTCATCGTTCCGTGTCCTGGACGCAGAATTCTCCCCGATGACACGAACAGATAAGGAAATGCGCCCCTTCCATGCATTGACGTACCATTCCCCCCATGGTCAGCGGAACGGGGGAGACAACGCTGCGCACTGGCCTACCCGCTCGACGGGGTGTCACCCGGCCCCTCGTGCGTGCCGGCGCCTTCGTCGTCTTCGGCGTTCTGCTCGGCGCCTGGATCATCCACTTCGGCGTTCCCAGTGACACCGTCCAGATCTTCCTGTGGCTGTGGGTCGCGACGATCTGCTGGAACGTCGAGGAGAACTGGCGCTACCACCTCAACTTCCTGCGCGACTGGTGGGTGCCCGTCGCCGCACTGGTGGTCTACTTCTACAGTCGTGGGCTCGCCGACGAGCTGCTGAAGCTGCCCGTGCACTTCCGGATGCCGATCCACGTCGACGAGTGGATGTTCGGCGAGCTGCCGTCGTACTGGCTCCAGGAGCACCTGTGCGGCTCCCCGTGCAACCCCGACAGCGCCCCCAGCTGGTTCGACCTGGTCTTCGCGGTCGTCTACACCAGCCACTTCGTGACCGGCCTGATCCTCGCCATGGTGCTGTGGCTGCGCAACCGCGGCGAGTGGAAGAAGTGGATGCGTCGCTACGTCGGCGCCAACCTGGTCGCGTTGGTCATCTACATCGTCTACCCGATGGCACCGCCGTGGATGGCCTCCGAGGACGGCTACCTCGAGCACCCGGTCTTCCGCATCACCCACCGCGGTTGGGACGCCGTCGGCCTGGGCCGTTTCCACCTGGTGCTGACCGGCGTCGGCAACCCGGTCGCGGCGATGCCGTCCCTGCACTTCGGCATCTCGTTCCTGATCGCGATCTACGCCATCCTGCGACTGCGCTCCGGCCTGCGTTGGCTGCTGCTGGCCTACCCCGCCACGATGGGCGTCGGCCTGGTCTACTTCGGTGAGCACTACGTCATCGACCTGATCTGCGGCGGGCTGCTGGCCGCGTTCGTCCTGGTCGTCTGCGCCTGGTGGGAACGCTCGCGCGACACTCCCGACCGGCACCACCAAGCCGCGCTCTCATCGGCCGACGACGCCATCGCCAGCGAGTCCGTCTCGGCCGCCTCGCCCGGCGAGCGTCGCTCAGTCGACCCGGCGTGACTCCAGCACCCTGAACCCCTTGGCGCTGGCCACCCGCTCGGTCGGATAGCCCTGCTCGGTGAGCCACCGCTGCAGCGAGTCGCCGCCGAGGTTCTTGCCGACCACCATCACCGCACGGCCGCCCGGCGCCAGCCGCGGGAACCAGGTCAGCAAGAGCTCGTGCAGCGCCTGCTTGCCGATGCGGATCGGCGGGTTCGACCAGATCTCGTCGAAGCGGTACGTCGAGGGCACGGCGTCCGGCGTACAGGCCACGAATCGGCCGTCGAGTCCGAGCGCCTTCGCGTTCTCGTTCGCCAACAGCAACGCGCGGGCGTTCACGTCGACCCCGGTGACGTTGGCCAGCGGGACCGAGCGGGCGATGGCGAGCCCGATCGGTCCGTATCCACAGCCCAGGTCCAGCACCTGTCCCTGCGCCGGCGGCTCCATCTCGCGCAGCAGCACGGCGGTCCCGACGTCGAGGTGGCCACGGGAGTAGACGCCCGAGCCGCTGGTCAGGGCCAGTTCATTGCCCCACACCTCGCAGGTGAACTCCTCACGGGTGAAGGGCACCGACGGGTCGGCGGAGAAGTAGTGGTCATCCATGCGGGAGCTCCCTCTTGTTGCGGGCCCGGTCGGCCTGGGCGCACAGCTCGTCACCGTCGGGATAGCGAACCTCTTCGAGCGTCAGCCCCCGCGCCTGCACGACGGTCACGGCCGGGTGGCGCACGCCGGCCGACAGCACCTCCCGTGCCCACGCCCGGGGTCGTCGTCCGTCGCCGATCGCCAGGAGGCAGCCGACGAGGGAACGCACCATGTTGTGGCAGAACGCGTCGGCGCGGACGGTGAGCACGGCCAGTCCGTCGTCCGCGCGGGTCCAGTGCAGGTCGAGCAGGGTGCGGACAGTGGTGGCGCCCTCGCGTCGGCGGCAGAACGACGCGAAGTCGTTGAGGCCGAGCAGGTCGGCGGCCGCGAGGTTCATCGCCTCGAGGTCGAGTGGCTTGGGCCAGGGCAGCACATGGTTGCGCCGGAGCGGGTCGACCGCTTCCTCGGTGTCGGCGACCCGGTAGGCGTACCGGCGCCAGGAGGCCGAGAACCTGGCGTCGAAGCCTGGCGGCGCGGGCGCGACCCGGTGCACCCGGATGTCAGGTGGCAGGAGCCCGTTGAGCCGGCGGCGCAGCGCCTCCATCGGCGGGTCCTGCGAGCGCCCTCCGCCGGCCGCCACGACCGACTCGTCGAGGTCGACATGGAGCACCTGTCCACGAGCGTGCACCCCGGTGTCGGTCCGGCCGGCCACGGTGACGGACGCCCGCTCCAGCCGCAGCACGGTCGCCAGGGCCTTCTCGAACTCACCCTGCACCGTCCGGTAGGCCGGTTGACGGGCCCATCCGTTGAAGTCGGTGCCGTCGTAGGCGAGGTCGATCCTGATGCGCACGATCGGCAATCTTGCCACGGCCTCCGACTGGCCCGCCGTCCCCCTCGAGACCACGCCCCCGGCGGGTCGTGACGTGCCCGACTACGACCTGAGCTCGTGACGGTACGGCGGGTCGGCGCCGGGCCGGGCGACCGTCACCGCGGCCGCGGCCGTGGCGTGGGAGAGCACCTCTTGCCAGGCCTCCCCGCCCAGGGACCGCAGCTCGGTTCGGTGGGCGGCACCCAGCAGTCCCCGTGACCAGAGCGCGTCGATGATGCCCGCGTCGAACGTGTCACCTGCGCCGATGGTGTCCACGACGGAGACCCCGGCGGCCGGCACCTGGACCTGGCCGGAGTGCGCGAAGCAGGTGGCGCCGTGAGCCCCGCGGGTGAGGACGACCGCGGCCGGACCGAGGGCCAGGAGGGCCGCGGCAGACTCCGGAGGCGAGCGCAGGGGAAACAACGAGGCGAGGTCCTCGTCGCTGGCCTTCACGACGTCGGCCAGTGCGACCAGCCCCTCGACCCGGCTCCGCACCGCGGAGCCGGTGCCGGTGACGTCCGGCCGGAGGTTGACGTCGTAGGTCACCGTCGCCTTGTCGCGCAGGTCCCGCGCCAGTCGACGTACGTCGTCAGCACCGGGCGGGAGCACCGCACCCAGCGAGCACACGTGCAGCACGAGCGGAGCGTGATCTGCGGGCCGCGCCACGCTCCAGGCGATGTCGAAGGAGTAGCGCGCCGCGCCGGTGTCGTCGATCGTGGCCAGCGCGGTCGAGGTCCGGGCGAGTCGCTGCGGATCGACGGCCAGGCCGACGCCGTTGTCGGCCAGATGGCGCGCCAGCAGGTCGCCGTACGCATCGGCTGCCCAACTGGTCGCCAGCCGGGTGGGGCGACCGAGTCGCGACAGCGCCACGGCGACGTTGGCGGCACTGCCTCCCGGGTGCTCGGTGACGGTTCCGTCGGCTGCGCGAACGACGTCGACGAGCGCCTCTCCGACGACCAGCGCGGTGTTGTCCATGACTCATCCCTATCGCATCGGGTCACTGACTTCCGGGACTCCCCCGGTCTCGGCCCGGTGCCGTGGCTCACCCACCGGACTCCGGATCCCCGGCACTAGAGTTCGGCCATGGAGTTCTCCCCGCTCGATCCCGATTCCGCCACCCCGCCGTACGAGCAGCTGCGGGCGCAGATCGCGGCCCGCGTCGCGGCCGGGGAGCTGGGTGCCGGCACTCGCCTGCCGACGGTGCGTGCCCTGGCCGGGCAGGTGGGGTTGGCGGTCAACACGGTGGCCCGGGTCTACCGGGAGCTGGAGACCGACGGCGTCGTGGTCACCGAGGGCCGTCGAGGCACCTTCGTCGCCGGCAGCGCCCGGGGAGGCTCGGACGAGGCCCGTGCGGCCGCGTCGGCGTACGTCGCCAGAGTCCGTCGACTCGGGCTGGAGCTCTCGGAGAGCCTGCGTCTGGTTGAGCAGGGCTGGCACTCCTGAGCCCGACGACGCCGGGCCTCACCGTCGCGACCGAGCCCCTGTGGATGACCACTCCACGATGTGGGTGCCGCGGCGCAGGGTGGAGTCCTCCTCAACGAAAGGGATGCCCACATGCACGCTGACCACCCCATGCTCGCGAAGATCCGCAAGCTGCTGGCCAAGGCCGAGAATGATGCCACCACGCCGGAGGAGGCCGAGCTCTACACCGCCAAGGCCGCGGCGCTCATCGCCGACTACGGCATCGACCAGGCGCTCCTGGCCGCCGAGGTGCCAGAGACCGACGTGGTCGGCGACCGGGTCGTGACCCTCGATGCGCCCTACGCCCGCGACAAGGCCGACCTGTTGAGCGCGATCGCGGTGCGGCTGCGGTGTCGAGCCGTGCACATGACCGACCGCACGGCCGACGGCAAGCGCTTCTCCGTGCACCTCTTCGGTCACGAGTCCGACCTGGCCCGGGCCGATCTCCTCTTCACGAGCCTCCTGATGCAGGCCTCCACGTGGCTGGGCCGGGCTCCGGTCCCGCCCCTCGAGCACAAGGCCGCCTTCCGACGTTCCTGGCTGGCCGGGTTCCGCCTGGCCATCAGCCGCCGCCTCGAGACCGCCGAGCGTCGTGCCGAGACCGAGGCCTCGGCACGCGCCGCCGCGGCGGGACGGTCGATGGGCCTGGTCCTCGCGGACCGGTCGGTCGAGGTCTCTTCCCGGCTCGCCGACACCTACCCACACCTGAGCACGGCACGCCCTCGACAGCTCTCCGGCAGCGGCATGTCAGGCGGGTGGGCAGCCGGCCAGCGTGCCGACCTCGGCGGCGTACGCGTCGACGGACGGCCGGCCCACGCGCTCCCGGGCATCTGAGTCGGCCCGAAATGCACCGGAGACCCGCCACCTTGCGGTGACGGGCCTCCGGATGAGGTCGTGCTGGGTCAGCCGGCCTTGGTGAAGCCGGCAGCCTCGGCGGCTTCCTCGGTCTTGAACCAGACCTCGGCGACCGTCTGCTCGTACCACTGCGACTCGGTGGTGTGGAACTTCATCGAGTCCTTGTTGCCCTTGATGGTGAAGCCCTCGGGCGCCGACCCGTCCTCGAGGGGCTCGGCGGCGTCGTCACCGAGGTCGGCGAGGCCCGTGACCTCGACCTCATCGGCCGCAGTCTCGGTGGTCTCGGTCTCCTCGACCGGGGCCTCCTCAACGGGAGCAGCAGCGGCCTCGACCTTCTTGGTCGACGGCGCCTTGGGGCTGTAGGCCTCGGTCACCAGCTCGATGACCGCCATGGGGGCGTTGTCGCCCTTGCGGGGGCCGATCTTGGTGATCCGGGTGTAGCCACCCGGACGCTCGGCGAACGTGGGCGCGATCTCGGTGAAGAGGGTGTGCACGACCGACTTGTCGTGGATGGTCTTGAGGACCTCACGACGGTTGTGCAGGTCGCCCTTCTTCGCCTTGGTGATCAGCTTCTCGGCGTGCGGACGCAGCACCCGGGCCTTGGCCTCGGTGGTGGTGATGCGGCCGTGCTCGAACAGAGCGGTGGCCAGGTTGCTGATGATGAGACGCTGGTGCGCCGGGCTACCGCCGAGGCGGGCACCCTTCTTGGGAGCAGGCATTGTTCTTCTCGATTCTCCCCGGCCGTGTCAGGTACCGGGATAGATGGTGCTGGAGTGGATTAGTACTGCTCGTCCTCGACGAAGGTGTCGTCATCGTCGTCGCCGTACGCCGCCAGGGCGGTGGCCGGGTCGAAGCCGGGCGCGCTGTCCTTGAGGGACAGACCCATCTCGACCAGCTTGCCCTTGACCTCGTCGATCGACTTGGAACCGAAGTTCCGGATGTCGAGCAGGTCCTGCTCCGAGCGCGAGATGAGCTCACCCACGGTGTGGATGCCCTCGCGCTTGAGGCAGTTGTAGGAACGCACGGTCAGCTGCAGGTCCTCGACCGGGAGGGCGAGGTCGGCAGCCAGCTGCTCGTCGACGGGCGACGGGCCGATGTCGATGCCCTCGGCCTCGACATTCAGCTCGCGGGCCAGGCCGAACAGCTCGACGAGAGTCTTGCCGGCCGAGGCGATCGCGTCGCGGGGACGGATCGACGGCTTGGTCTCGACGTCGATGACCAGCTTGTCGAAGTCGGTGCGCTGTTCGACACGCGTCGCCTCGACCTTGTAGGTCACCTTGAGCACGGGCGAGTAGATCGAGTCGACCGGCATGCGGCCGATCTCGTTGTCCGCACCCTTGTTCTGCACGGCGCTGACGTACCCGCGACCGCGCTCGACGACCAGCTCCATCTCCAGCTTGCCCTTGTCGGACAGGGTGGCGATCTTCAGGTCGGGGTTGTGCACCTCGACACCTGCCGGCGGCAGGATGTCGGCAGCGGTGACGTCGCCGGCACCCTGCTTGCGGAGGTACATGGTGACGGGCTCGTCGTGCTCGGAGGAGACGACGAGGCCCTTGAGGTTGAGGATCACCTCGGTGACGTCTTCCTTCACACCCTCGATGGTCGAGAACTCGTGAAGGACGGTGTCGACCTTGATGCTGGTGACGGACGCGCCCGGGATCGAGCTGAGGAGCGTACGACGCAGCGAGTTGCCGAGCGTGTAACCGAAGCCGGGTTCCAGGGGCTCGATCACGAACCTCGAGCGGAACTCGTCAACGGACTCTTCCGACAGGGTCGGGCGCTGAGCGATAAGCACTGATTCTTTCCTTTCCGGACCCACCCACTATTTGACGGGACCGATTTCAAAGGTATTCGGCGGATAGTCGTCTGTGGTCGCAGACTTGAGCATCGACCACCGAACAGGTGTTACTTCTTCGAGTAGTACTCGACGATCAGCTGCTCCTGGACCGGGATGTCGATCTGGGCCCGGACGGGGAGCTGGTGCACGAGGACGCGCATGCGGTTCGGCAGTGCCTCGAGCCACGCGGGGACGACGCGCTCGCCGTGGGTCTCACGAGCCACGATGAACGGGGTCATCTCCAGCGACTTCTCGCGCACGTCGATGACGTCGTGGGCCGAGATCTGGTACGACGGGATGTCGACCTTCTTGCCGTTGACCTTGAAGTGTCCGTGCACGACGAGCTGACGGGCGTGGCGGCGGGTGCGGGCGAAGCCGGCACGGTAGACCACGTTGTCGAGGCGGCACTCGAGGAGCTGCAGCAGGTTGTCACCGGTCTTGCCGGCACGGCGCGAGGCCTCCACGTAGTAGTTGTGGAACTGCTTCTCGAGGATGCCGTAGGAGATACGCGCCTTCTGCTTCTCGCGAAGCTGGAGGAGGTACTCGCTCTCCTTGATGCGGCCGCGGCCGTGCTGGCCGGGCGGGTAGGGGCGACGTTCGAACGCCTGGTCGCCGCCGACGAGGTCGACACCGAGACGGCGCGACTTCTTGGTCATGGGGCCGGTGTAACGGGCCATTTCTCAAAGTCTCCTAAGGTCTCGGGTGATCAGACGCGACGGCGCTTGGGCGGCCGGCATCCGTTGTGCGGCGTGGGCGTGACGTCCTGGATGGTGCCGACCTCGAGGCCGATTGCACCAAGCGAACGGATCGCCGTCTCGCGACCCGAGCCGGGGCCCTTGACGAAGACGTCGATCTTCTTCATGCCGTGGTCCATCGCCCGACGACCGGCAGCCTCGGCTGCCATCTGTGCCGCGAACGGGGTGGACTTGCGCGAGCCCTTGAAGCCGACGGTGCCGGCAGAGGCCCACGAGATGACCGCGCCCGTGGGGTCGGTGATCGTGACGATGGTGTTGTTGAACGTGCTCTTGATGTGGGCTTCGCCCTGAGCGACGTTCTTCTTCTCCTTGCGGCGCACCTTCTTGGCGCCGGCCGCGGTGCGGCTCTTGGGAGGCATTCAATATCTCCTGAAGTTTGCTGGAAGCTGTGAGTACGAGGAAGTGGTCGTCAGTGCCGTGCCGTGAGGCAACGGGTCACTTGGACTTCTTCTTGCCGGCAACCGTGCGCTTGGGGCCCTTGCGGGTGCGCGCGTTGGTCTTGGTGCGCTGCCCACGGACCGGAAGGCCCATGCGGTGGCGGCGACCCTGGTAGCTGCCGATCTCGATCTTGCGGCGGATGTCTGCCTGGACCTCGCGACGGAGGTCACCCTCGATCTTGAAGTTGGCTTCGATCTCGTCGCGGAGCTTGACCAGCTCTGCGTCGCCCAGCTCGTGGACGCGGAGGTTCGGGTTGACCCCGGTGGCTTCCAGCAGCTGCTGGGAGCGGGTACGGCCGATGCCGTAGATGTAGGTGAGTGCGATCTCGATGCGCTTGTCGCGCGGGAGGTCAACACCAACAAGGCGTGCCATGTGATGGCCCTTTCTGTGAGGAGCTTGCGCCCCTCGGTAGTTCACAGAGGTTTCGGTCGTGTCGCACCCTGACGATGGCCAGGCTCCGGCCTTCTGCTCCGGAGGTGGTTTCGGCCCTGAGGCCTAAGCGATCACGTTGTCGTTGTGTTCAGTTGTGTTGATCGGGTCTCGATACGCCCGCTCGTTCCTCACGGGCTGCTCGACCTTGGTCGCTGACGCGACCTAACCCTGGCGCTGCTTGTGGCGCGGGTTCTCGCAGATGACCATGACGCGGCCGTGGCGACGAATCACCTTGCACTTGTCACACATCTTGCCGACACTCGGCTTGACCTTCACGAGGACGGTCCTTTCGGTTTGAATTCGGCTGGCACAAGCCACCGAGCCGGTCACGCACGCGCGACCGGTTGCGATCACTTGTAGCGGTAGACGATCCGACCGCGGGTCAGGTCGTACGGCGAAAGCTCCACCACGACCCTGTCCTCAGGAAGGATGCGGATGTAGTGCTGGCGCATCTTGCCGCTGATGTGGGCGAGAACCTTGTGTCCGTTGCTGAGCTCGACACGGAACATGGCATTCGGAAGGGCTTCCGTGATGGTGCCCTCGAGTTCGATCACGCCTTCTTTCTTCGGCATGTCCTCCACAATCTGTTGTAACGGATACGTCTACCGTGGTGCACCGCGACCGGATGGCCGGTCCCAGCTGGCCCGCGAACCTCTCCCACCGGGGGTGGAAGTGGACCTCGTGAACCGCCGCATGGGCCTCATTTCCCCGCACATCGCCAGCAGACTTGATCACTGGAATTCGATGCCCGGGCAGCCGCGAGGCGCCACGAAACAGACCCACGTTGGGCCGACGCACCAGTCTAGTGCGTGGCCGCGGCAAACCCTAATCAGGTCGAGATGGTGCCCAGCGCCTCGGCAAGCAACCGCAGGGTGGTCTCGCGGGTGGTGGCGGCGTCGACCGGGTCGTCGGTGTGGGCGCCCGCGACCGGGTGCACCATCACCTCGTCGACACCGAACTCCTCGGCCAAGGCCGTGATCTGCTCGGCGGCGGTTGCCGGGTCAGCGATGACCCACCGCCCCCGCATGCCGTTGACCAGGGCGAGGTGGGCGTCCGGGAACCCGATCGCCTCCGCCTCCTCGACCAGCAGCTGCGGGCGCAGCTGCCCGCCGGTGCGCAGTGTGACCATGGCGTGCAGCTGCGGCAGTGCCAGGCGCTCGGCCTGCTCGGTGGTCTGCGCCACCGAGGCGTTGACGGTCAGGAAGGTTCGTGGCTCGGGGTGTTCGGGCGAGGGCCGGTACGTCGTCCGGTAGAGCTCGAGCGCCTCCGCCGTACCGTGTCCGGAGAAGTGGTGCGCGAAGACGTAGGGCAGGCCGAGCCGCGCGGCGAGACGAGCCGAGTAGTCGGAGGAGCCGAGCAGCCAGACCGGCGCCGTCGAGGTGGAGTGTGGGGTGGCGCGCAGTTCGTGGGTGCGGCCGGCAACCGAGAGGCCGACCCCGCCCTCGTCCATCATCGCGACGATGTTCTCGACGTATTCAGGGAAGCGCTCGACCGCGTCCTCCCCCACTCCCCCGGCACCGTGGCGCAGCGCGAAGCTGGTCACCGGGTCGGTGCCCGGAGCACGGCCGATGCCGAGGTCGATGCGACCCGGGAAGGTCGCCTCCAGCAGGGCGAACTGCTCGGCGACCACCAGCGGGGCATGGTTCGGCAGCATCACGCCGCCGGAGCCCACCCGGATCCGCTCCGTGGCCGCGGCCAGCAGGGCGATCATCACCGGCGGGTTGGTCGCGGCCACCGCCGGCATGTTGTGGTGCTCAGCCACCCAGTAGCGCCGGTAGCCGGTCTGGTCGGCGACCCGGGCCAGGGAGCGCGACGCGTTGACGGCGTCACCGGTGGACTGGTTGGTGCGCACCGGCACCAGGTCGAGCACGGACAGGGCAGGAGCAGGTGACGTCACAGTGTGCGCAACGACAGGTGCCCTGCCCCTATTCCGCTCAGCCGAGGAGGCCGCGGAACATCCCCTCGCCCTGTTTCCCGGCGTACTCGCCCCAGTTGAGCGGGCCGACGGTGTAGGAGCGGGCTTCGGATCCACCCCACGGTGAGACCGTCTTCGGGACGACCGGGGACGCAGCCAGTGACGTCGGGTCGCCCTGGGCCCTGAAGTGCCAGAGGATCTGGGCACACTCCCCCATCACCACGCCGGTCCACGCGGTCTTGCCGCCGGCTCCGTTGACGCCGATCGCCAGCCAGTCTCCATCAGGTTGTTCGGTGCACAGGCGGACGGGGTCGTAGTTGGCCGACGACTGCTTCACGACGTCGGCGTACTGCGTGGCGGCGTCGGCGTCACGCCGTGCCGACCAGATCAGGGTCGTCTTGCCGCGACGGGTCTCGTAGGAGCACACGGAGAGCGACTCGGGCTCCACCTCGTCGAGCTGACCGTCGGGGATGCCGGACCACGAACGGTTGGTGTCACACCCGTTGGCGTCGACGTCGACGGCCTCTGCGGTGCCGAGGATCTGCTTGCGCAGAGCCGCGTCGTCGCTGGTCACGGTGACGGTGCCGTTCCCGACCGTCACCGTCTCGCGGACGTAGCCGTCGCCGACGTCGACCGTGCCGGGGCGGACCGCCGCCGCATTGAGCCAGACCGAGTCGGCCCTCGGCACGCCCAGCTCTGTCGCCTTCTCCGACGTGAGCACGGTGCAGGCATCGGTCATCATCACCGGACGACCGACGTAGGGTGTGTTCTTCGGGACGACCTCGTAGTCGGAGCCTCCCGGCACCACGAAGGGCGCCACCCCGCAGTCGAGCACCTGGTCCTCTCCGAACGAGTCCTGCATCGGCGCTCCACCCCAGCCCCAGGTTCGAGGCACCCGCACCTGCAGGCCGTCGTAGGACTCAACCCGCCAGTTCGCGGTGCCCCCGTCTTCCGCGGCCACCTGCTCGTTGCCGCTCGGGCCGTCGCCAGCCCGGTCGATCGCCTGCCAGCCAAGTGGTACGCCGACCACGAGTGCCGCGGCCGCGGCCGCCGCGACGACCCAGGTCCGTGAGCGCCCGGCGCGGGTGTTCACGGGCTCCTGGAGCCGGTCGGGCGCATGTTCGGCGTGAGCAGTCAGCCCCTCACGCATGATCCGCTCGAGATCCTGCTCGGTGTGCTTGTCAGTCATCGCCGGCCTCCTGCCGTTCGAGTTCGACCCGGAGGGCCGCCAGTGCACGATGGATCTGGGAGCGGACGGTCGACTCGGAGCACTCCAGGATCGAAGCGATCTCGCGATCACTCAGGTCCTCGTAGAAGCGAAGCACCACGGCCGCACGCTGCCGTTCCGGCAACGCCCGGCAGACCCGCCACACGGCGTCAGCGGTGCTGACCCCGTCGGCCGGGTCCGGCGTACGCGCGGTGTCGAACACCTCGACCACGGGAGTCTGCCTCTTGCCCCAGCGGCGCCAGGAGGAGACGTTCTCGTTGATGATCATCCGCCGCACGTAGGCGTCGGGGTCATCCGTACGCCGCACGGTGTTCCACCGCTCCAGCGACCGGGCCAGCACGGTCTGGACCACGTCATCGGCGGAATCCCGGCTCCCGGTGACGAGGTAGGCGAACCGGAGCAGCGCGGGGACCCGCGCACTCACCCATTCGTCGAACTCGAGGTCTGCCACCATCACATCCATGCACATCTCACGTCTGAAGGCCCGCTCCTGTTGCACGTGAGCCAGAAGTTCTTGGCGGTCAGGCGGCTGTCCCACCGACTCGAGGGCGGCGACCTGGACCACGTCGGGGTCCACGACCCAGACCGGGACACGAAGTCGGCCCGTGCGCCGAA
>NZ_BCRJ01000129.1 GCF_001552535.1 Nocardioides jensenii JCM 1364 = NBRC 14755
GGGTCGGCCCGAACTCACGACAGGTCGGCCCGAACTCACGACAGGTCGGTCAGTGGCGCGGTGTGGCGCTGCGGCGCACCAGCCAGAAGGCGAGAGCCAGGATCACAGCCGCCAGGATCCAGAGCATGCTCATGTTGAGCAGCCACTGGGCGACGCTCTGGTCATAGAGGGAGTCGAGGTCCTGCTCGTTCTTGGGCAGTCCGCGCTTGGCCTTGTCGAGGTCGACCACCGACGCGGTCGCCGCGAACGCCCATCGGGCCGGAGCCAGCCAGGCGAGCTGCTCCAGCACGGCCCGACCCGCGACCGGGACCAGGGCACCACACAGGACCAGCTGCACCATCACCACGCCGACGAGCGCCGGCATGGTCTGTTCGTTGGAGGTCACCACGGCGGAGACCGCGAGTCCGAGCAGTGCCGTCGCGAACGACAGCCCGCCGATGGCCAGGGCAACTTCGAAGGTGCCCATGCCGAGGGCGCCGTCCTTGTCGGGGCCGGGGAGACCCACGGTGGCGATCCAGGTGACCAGCATGCCCTGCAGGAAACAGGCCGTGCCGAGGACGGTGACCTTGCTCAGGAGGTACATCCCGGGCGACAGCCCGACGGCGTACTCGCGCTGAAAGATCGGGCGCTCCCCGACCAGCTCACGAATCGTCACCGCCGTGCCCATCAGCGCGGCGGCCATGATCAGGATGGTCAGCCGGGTCAGGGCCTCCTTGTGGTCCATCGTGCCGCGGTCGTTGACCGTGTCGGCGAGGCTGAACCCGTCGTCACCGGGGACGACGCGGCTGAGCGCACCGAGGACGAGTGGCAGCAGCAACAACATCATCAGCAGCAGGCGGTCGGAGACCGTGACCGCCAGGTTGCGCCGGACCAGTGTCCAGAACTGGCGGCTCATCGACTGCAGCGGCGGCTGCGAGAAGCCGGCGTTCATCGCCGGCAGTCGACCGGTGTCCACGGGTGCGGGTGGCGCCGGGATGCGCTGCCACAGGTCGGGCTCGTCGAGGAGGTCGAAGACCTGCGGGTAGTCCTTGCACCCGAAGTGCTCGAGAACACCGTCTGGTGGCCCGAAGTAGGCGCGGCGTCCGCCGGGAGCGAGCACGAGCACGTTGTCGCACACGTCGAGGGCGAGCACCGAGTGCGTCACGACCATCACCACGCGGCCCTCGTCGGCGAGAGTGCGCAGCTGGTGCATGACGTCGCGGTCCAGGCCCGGGTCGAGTCCGGAGGTCGGCTCGTCGAGGAACAGCAGTGGCGGTGCGGTCAGCAGCTCCGTGGCGATCGAGACTCGCTTGCGCTGCCCGCCGGAGAGCTGGGTGCCGATCCGGTTGTCGATCTGCCGCTCGAGCTGCATCTGCGAGACCACGTGCTGCACCCGCTGAGCCCGCTCCGCCGAGGTGGTGTCCGGCGGCAGCCGCAGCATCGCGGCGTACGACAACCCCTGACGCACCGTCAGCTGCGGGTGCTGGATGTCGGACTGCGGGACCAAGCCGATCTGGAACCGGAGCTGCTCGTAGTGCGTGTAGAGGTCCTGGCCCTGCCAGACCACGTTGCCGTGGGTGGCCGGGCTCGAACCGGTCAGCGCGCCCAGGAGCGTGGACTTGCCCGCGCCGGAGGGCCCGATCACCGCGGTCAGGCTGGACGGGCCGAGCTCGAACGACATGCCTTCGAGCAACCGCTTGCCACCCTTGACCACGGTGGTGAGGTTCTCGGCGAAGAGCGTCAGGTCGGTGCGGGTGGCTCGCGCCGCGAGGTTGGTGCCGGTCCAGCTGAAGGTCTGGTTGCCGAAGATGACCTCGTCACCGGGCTGCAACGGGGTGCTTCCCTCGAGCCGGTGCCCGTTCACGAACGTGCCGTTGAAGCTGCCGAGATCACGCAGCACCGGCACGTTGCCCAGCACCACGGTGGCGTGCTGGCGTGAGACCAGCGGGTCGTCGATGACGACGTCGCACGTGCGCGAGCGGCCGATCGTCAGCACCCGGTCCTGGGGCTGGTTCGACGGGATCACCGTCTGACCGTGGGACAGATGCCCCGGTGGCGTCTGCGGGATGGCCCCCTCACCGGTCGGGTACCACGGCAGCGTCGGTGCGCCGGGCGCCATCGGGACCTCGCCCTGGGCCGATGCCCAGTGCTCGTTGCCCGAGGGCGACGTCTCCTGCATCGGCGGAGGTGCCGGTGGAAGGGTCGGTGACGACCAGTGCTGGTGCCCAAGAGTCTCGTACGCCGGCTGGTTGGGGCCCTGTGCCCCGGGCCCGGTGTCGGACGGTGGGCTCGTCGGCGGCCCGGAGATCGGAGCCGCCAGCACCTCCACCTGGAACCGCGGACCCTCGGCTCCGCCGACCACGACCGTCGACACGTGCCCGGCGGGCACCAGCTCCTGCGTGACACGACGACCGTCGAGCACGGTGCCGTTGGTCGAGTCCAGGTCGACGAGCAGCCATCCCTGCCGGGTACGACGGAACTCCGCGTGCCGTCGCGACACATCGGGGTGAGGCAGCGAGATCGGGGCCTGCGCATCGCGGCCCACGGTGATCACCGGGTCGGCGAACTCTCGTGCCTGACCGGCCAGCGTCACCCGAAGGGTCGAGAGCATGGCGGGCTGATGTGCCATGTTGCCCATGCGCTCCCCCGTGTCGGCTGGTCTGGTCTCGTCGCGGCCAACGCTAACCGAACAGGTCAGCGTCCGCCGTAGGGGACACCCAGTTCGGCGAGCTTCGCCTCGCCGCCGTCGATGGCGGTGAGGATCCAGGCGCCGTCGGGCATGAGCGTGAACGTGTGCTCGTAGTGCGCGGCCCAGCTGCCGTCGGTGGTCACGATGGTCCAGTCGTCGTCGAGCACATCGGTGCGCTTGGTGCCCAGCGTGACCATCGGCTCGACGGCCAACGCCAGGCCTCGGACGAGCTTCGGGCCGCGACCGCGGCGGCCGTAGTTCGGCACGTTGGGCGGCTGGTGCATCTCGGTCCCGATGCCGTGACCGGTGAAGTCCTCGAGGATGCCGTAGTCACCCTGGGACCGCACGTAGCTCTCGACCGCGTGGGAGATGTCGCCGACCTTGCCGCCCAGACGGGCCGCAGCGAAGCCGCGCCACATGGACTCCTCGGTGACCCGCATCAACGCGGCCACGTCGTCGGGCACCTCGCCGATCGCGACCGTGATCGCCGCATCGCCGTGCCAGCCGTCGACGATGGCCCCACAGTCGATGGAGATGATGTCGCCCTCCGCCAGCACCCGGTCGCCCGGGATGCCGTGGACCACCTCGTCGTTGACCGACGCACAGATCGATGCCGGGAACGGCGGGTCGGAGTAGCCCTTGAAGGATGGGACACCACCACCGGAGCGGATGTTGTCCTCAGCGATCGCGTCGAGCTCCGCCGTCGTGACGCCGGCCCGCACCGAGGTGCGCACCAGCTCGAGGGTCTCCCCCACGAGCAGGCCGGCGACCCGCATCTTGTCGATCTGCTCGGGAGTCTTGATCTCGATCCCGCGGTCGGCGAACACGCCCGGTCAGCCTGCCTGGGACTCGAGCGCGTCGAAGATGCGGTGGGTCACGGCGTCGATCTCGCCCATGCCGTCGATCTCGACGACCAGACCGCGGCCGGCGTACACCTCGATCAGCGGAGCGGTCTGCTCGGTGTAGACCTCCTGGCGACGACGGATCACCTCTTCGGTGTCGTCGGCACGGCCCTCGATCTGGGCACGCTGGAGGAGCCTGGCGATCAGCTCTTCGCTGTCCGCGGTGAGTACGACGACCGCGTTCACCGGGTGGCCATCGGCCAGCATGCCGTCGAGCTCCTCGACCTGGGCCAGGGTGCGCGGGTAGCCGTCGAGCAGGAAGCCGGGCTCGGCGTCGGGCTGGGCCAGCCGGTCACGGACCATGGCGTTGGTGATCTCGTCGGGGACGTACTCGCCGGCGTCCATGTAGCGCTGGGCCTCAACGCCCAGCTCGGTCTTGCCTGCGACGTTGGCCCGGAAGATGTCGCCGGTGGAGATGGCAGGGATGCCGAAGTGGTTGGCAATCACCTTGGCCTGGGTGCCTTTTCCGGCCCCCGGCGGGCCCATCAGGATGATGCGCATGCCTGTGCGGTTCGAGGTCATCAGCGGAGGAATCCTTCATAGTTGCGCTGCTGGAGCTGGCTCTCGATCTGCTTCACCGTATCGAGCGCGACACCAACCATGATCAGGATGGAGGTTCCGCCGAACGGGAAGTTCTGGCTGGCCTGGATCGCAGCGAAGGCGATCAGTGGCACCAGGGAGATGAGACCGAGGTAAAGCGCGCCCGGGAAGGTGATCCGGGACAGGACGTAGGACAGGTAGTCCTCGGTCGGCTTGCCCGCGCGGATGCCGGGGATGAAGCCGCCGTACTTCTTCATGTTGTCCGCGACTTCCTTCGGGTCGAAGGTGATCGAGACGTAGAAGTACGTGAAGAAGATGATGAGGAGGAAGTAGATCGCCATGTAGAGCGGGTGGCTGCCGTCGACGAGGTACTTCTCGACCCACGAGACCCATTCCGGGCGCGGGTTCTTGTTCTGGTTGAACTGCACCGCCATGGCGGGGAGATACATCAACGACGAGGCGAAGATGACCGGGATGATGCCGGCCTGGTTCACCTTGAGCGGGATGTACGTCGAGCTGCCGCCGAACATCTTGCGCCCCACCATCCGGCGGGCGTACTGGACGGGGATGCGGCGCTGGGCCTGTTCGATGAAGACGACGGCCGCGACCAAACAGAGACCGACCACCATCACGATCGAGAAGGTCAGCCAGCCTTGGCTCTTCTGGACCTGCCACAGGGCGGTCGGGAAGGTGGCCACGACCTGGGTGAAGATCAGGATCGACATGCCGTTGCCGACGCCGCGCTCGGTGATCAGCTCGCCGAGCCACATGATCACCGCAGTGCCCGCGGTCATGGTGATCACCAGAACCAGGAAGGTGCTGGTGTCCTCCTTGTGGAGCAGCGGCAGGTCACAGCCCTGGAGCAGCTGGCGGTTGCGGGCCAGGGCGACGATGCCGGTGGCCTGCAGCAGCGCGAGCGCAAGCGTCAGGTAGCGGGTGTACTGGGTGATCTTGGTCTGACCGGACTGCCCCTCCTTCTTCAGCGCTTCGAGCCGCGGGATGACCACGACGAGCAGCTGCAAGATGATGGAGGCGGTGATGTAGGGCATGATGCCCAGCGCGAAGACGGTCAGCTGGAGCAGCGCCCCGCCTGAGAACAGGTTGATCAGGTTGTAGACCGAGTTGTCCTCGACGTCACTGATGCACTGCTGCACGTTGGCGGTGTGCACACCTGGGGCCGGGAAGGTCGAGCCGAGCCGGAAGATCACGATGATCCCCAGGACGAAGAGCAACTTGCGTCGCAGGTCCGGTGTCCGGAAAGCGTTGGCGAACGCGCCTAGCACGTGATCCTCTTTCTCAAGCTGGGGCCCCTCGCCGACCGACTGGCCGGGCGAGAACTCGGGGAAGCCTAACAGGGAGACAAATCAAATCGATCGGGTGAGACAGCGCGAGGGGCGCCGGACGAATCCGGGCCCCTCGCCTGCACTACGGATGTTCGATCAGAGCACCGTGACCGAGCCGCCAGCGGCCTCGATCTTCTCCTTGGCCGAAGCGGAGAACGCGTTAGCGCTCACCTGCACAGCAACGGAGATCTCACCCTGGCCGAGCACCTTCACCGGGTGACCGTCACGGACGGCACCCTTGCTGATGAGGTCCTCGACGGTGATGGTGCCGCCGTCCGGGAAGAGCGCCGAGACACGGTCGAGGTTGACGACCTGGAACTCCACCTTGAACGGGTTCTTGAAACCCTTGAGCTTGGGCAGACGCATGTGCAACGGCATCTGGCCACCCTCGAAGGCAACCGGAACCTGGTAGCGCGCCTTGGTGCCCTTGGTACCGCGACCCGCGGTCTTTCCCTTGGAGCCCTCACCACGACCAACACGGGTCTTGGCGGTCTTGGCTCCGGGAGCGGGACGCAAGTGGTGCAACTTGAGCGTCATGTCAATTCACTTCCTCAACGGTCACGAGGTGACGCACGGTGTGGACCATCCCACGGATCTCGGGACGGTCCTCCTTCACGACCACGTCACCGATCCGCTTCAGGCCGAGCGAGCGCAGGGTCTCGCGCTGGTTCGCCTTGCAGCCGATCGTGGACTTCTTCTGCTCCACCTTGAGCTGAGCCATTACTGGGCCACCTCCGCACGCGCCCTGAGCAGGGCGGCCGGGGCCACCTGCTCGACGGTGAGGCCTCGACGGGCGGCAACTGCCTCGGGCTCTTCCAGCATGCGCAGCGCCTCGACGGTCGCGTGCACGATGTTGATCTGGTTCGAGGAACCGAGTGACTTGCTCAGGATGTCGTGGATGCCCGCAGCTTCGAGCACTGCACGCACCGGGCCGCCGGCGATCACACCGGTACCGGGAGCGGCCGGACGGAGCATGACGACGCCAGCCGCCTTCTCGCCCTGGACCGGGTGCGGGATGGTGCCCTGGACGCGGGGAACCTTGAAGAAGTTCTTCTTGGCTTCCTCCACGCCCTTGGCGATCGCCGCGGGAACTTCCTTGGCCTTGCCGTATCCGACACCAACCATGCCTTCGCCGTCACCGACGACGACCAGGGCGGTGAAGCTGAAGCGACGACCACCCTTGACGACCTTGGCGACACGGTTGATCGCAACGACACGCTCGATGTATGCGGTCTTGTCGGCCTGCTGGCCTCCACGACCGTCGCGTCCACGGCGGTCACCGCCACCCTGGCGCTCACCACCGGCGCGCTGTCCGCGCTGGGGTCCGCTCATGAGAACTACCTCTTCCTTGTCTTTGCGATCAGAACGTCAGGCCGCCCTCGCGGGCGCCATCGGCAAGGGCCGCGATGCGGCCGTGGTAACGGTTGCCAGCGCGGTCGAAGACCACGCCCTCGACGCCAGCTGCCTTGGCACGTTCGGCAACGAGCTCGCCGACCTTCTTCGCCTTGGCAGTCTTGTCGCCTTCGAAACCACGCAGGTCGTTCTCCATGGTCGAGGCCGACGCGAGCGTCTTGCCGACCAGGTCGTCGACGACCTGAACGCTGATGTGCTTCGTGGAGCGGGTCACGACGAGGCGCGGACGCTCCGCGGAACCGCTGATCTTCTTGCGGCCGCGCAGCTGACGACGCAGGCGCGACGCAGTACGGGTGGCCGTGTGCCTGTTGTGCTTGAGTGAGATAGCCATCGTCACTTACCAGCCTTTCCGACCTTGCGGCGGATGTGCTCACCCGAGTAGCGAACGCCCTTGCCCTTGTACGGCTCGGGCTTGCGCAGCTTGCGGATGTTGGCCGCAACCTCGCCGACCAGTTGCTTGTCGATCCCGGCGACGCCGAGCTTGGTCGGCCCTTCGACGGTGAACGTGATGCCCTCGGGGGCGTTGAACGTGATCGAGTGGGAGTACCCGAGCTGGAACTCCAGCTGGGTCGGGCCCTTCGACAGGACGCGGTAACCCACGCCGACGATCTCGAGCTTCTTCTCGTAGCCCTCGGTGACGCCCACGACCATGTTGTTGATCAGGGTGCGGGTCAGTCCGTGCAACGAGCGACTCTCGCGCTCGTCGTTGGGACGCTTGACCTCGAGTACGCCGTCCTCACCGCGCTCGACGGTGATGGGAGCGGCCACGTTGTGGCTCAGGCTGCCCTTGGGGCCCTTGACCGTCACGAGGCTCTGCTCGATCTGGACGTCGACACCCGAGGGGAGCGTGATGGGGAGCTTGCCAATGCGCGACATGCTTGTTCCTCTACCTTTCCTTGCTCTCGGTGTGCCGACTACCAGACGTAGGCGAGGACTTCCCCACCCACGCCCTTCTTGTTGGCCTGACGGTCGGTCAGCAGGCCCTGGCTGGTCGAGATGATCGCGACCCCCAGTCCGCCCAGAACGCGGGGCAGGCCCGTGCTCTTGGCGTAGACCCGAAGACCGGGCTTGCTGATGCGGCGAACACCCGCGATGGAGCGTTCGCGGTTGCGGCCGTACTTGAGCGTGATGGTCAGCGTCTTGCCGACCTCCGGCTCGCCCTCGGCTGAGACGTTGTCCTTCACCTCGAAGGAGGTGATGTAACCCTCCTGCTGGAGGATCTCGGCAACGCCCGCCTTGAGCTTGCTGTACGGCATGGCAACCGAGTCGTGGAACGCCTGGTTGGCGTTGCGCAGACGCGTGAGCATGTCTGCGATCGGGTCAGTCATCGTCATGGCCGGATGGCCCTTTCTCCACCGTGGTTTCGCTCCCGCATCTCGGGGCGACCTTCAGCGATCGTTTTGGTGTGGGGTCTTACCAGGAGGACTTGGTGACGCCGGGCAGCTCGCCGCGGTGGGCCATCTCCCGGAGGCAGATCCGGCACAGGCCGAACTTGCGGTAGACGGCCTTGGGCCGGCCGCAGCGCTGGCAGCGGGTGTAGCCGCGGACAGCGAACTTCGGCTTGCGGGCAGCCTTGACCTTCAGTGCGGTCTTCGCCATGTCAGTTGCCTTCCTTGAACGGGAATCCGAGCTGCTTGAGCAGCGCCCGACCCTCGTCGTCGTTGGTCGCGGTGGTCACGACGGTGATGTCCATGCCGCGCGACCGGTCGATCCGGTCCTGGTCGATCTCGTGGAACATGACCTGCTCGGTGAGACCGAACGTGTAGTTGCCACGGCCGTCGAACTGCTTGCCGTTGAGTCCGCGGAAGTCGCGGATGCGGGGCAGGGCCAGGGACAGCAGGCGGTCCAGGAACTCCCACATGCGGTCGCCGCGCAGTGTGACGTGCGTGCCGATCGGCATGCCTTCACGCAGCTTGAACTGCGCGATGGACTTGCGGGCCTTGGTCACCTGGGGCTTCTGGCCGGTGATCGCGGTGAGGTCCTTGACCGCACCCTCGATCAGCTTCGAGTCGCGAGCCGCCTCGCCGACACCCATGTTGACCACGATCTTGGTCAGGCCGGGCACCTGCATGACGTTCTTGATGTCGAATTCCGACTGCAGCGCGGGGATGATCTCCTCGCGGTACCGGGCCTTGAGGCGCGGCGCGTTGGTCTGGGTCTCAGTCATCTCAGATTTCCTTACCGGTCTTGCGCGAGACGCGAACGCTGCGCTGAGCGGTGTAGGTCGAACCGTCGGCCCGACGCTTGGTGACCTCGTCGCGACGGAAACCGATGCGGGTGACGCCGTCACCCTCCACCAGCATCACGTTGGAGACGTGGATCGGGGCCTCGGTGGTCACGATGACACCGGTGTTGCCGCTGCCCTGGTTCACGACCTTCTCGTGCTTCTTGACGCGGTTGACGCCCTCGACGATGACCCGGTCCTGGTCGCGCAGAACGCTGATGACCTTGCCCTCGGCGCCCTTGTCCTTGCCCGCGATCACCTTGACGGTGTCGCCCTTCTTGATGTTCAGCGACTTGGCCATCACAGCACCTCCGGGGCGAGCGAGATGATCTTCATGAACTTCTTCTCGCGCAGCTCGCGGCCCACGGGGCCGAAGATGCGGGTGCCTCGCGGCTCGCCATCGGCCTTGAGGATCACGGCGGCGTTCTCGTCGAAACGGATGTAGGAGCCGTCCTGACGACGACGCTCCTTCACCGTGCGTACGACGACAGCCTTGACGACGTCACCCTTCTTGACGTTGCCACCGGGGATCGCGTCCTTCACGGTGGCAACGATGGTGTCGCCGATACCGGCGTAGCGTCGACCCGATCCACCGAGAACACGGATGCAAAGGATTTCCTTCGCACCGGTGTTGTCGGCGACCTTGAGTCGCGACTCCTGCTGGATCATCGGGTTTTCTCCTGAATGTCGTGCCGGTTCTCAGCGCCCATCCCGAGACCTACGGGGCGTGAGCCTTGCCGAACTGATAATTGTCTTGAAGCGTGTGAGGGCCTGGCGGACCGGGCCCTCGGATCACTTGGCCTTTTCGAGGACCTCGATCAGGCGCCAGCGCTTGGTGGCCGACAGCGGGCGGGTCTCCATGATCAGGACCCGGTCGCCGACGCCGCACTCGTTCTGCTCGTCGTGCACCTTCAACTTGCTGTTGCGGCGCAGGACCTTGCCGTAGAGCGCGTGCTTCACGCGGTCCTCGACGGTGACCACGACGGTCTTGTCCATCTTGTCGCTGACGACGAGACCCTCGCGCACCTTGCGGCTCGAGCGGCCTGCCTCAACTGCGGTCTGCTCGCTCATGCGGCGCCACCATCCTTGTCGGCCTCGTTGCTGGTGCCCGGGGCGGACCGGATGCCGAGCTCGCGCTCACGCACCACGGTGTAGATCCGGGCGATGTCCTTCTTGACCAGGCGAAGCCGGCCGTGGCTCTCCAGCTGGCCGGTGGCCGCCTGGAATCGGAGGTTGAAGAGCTCCTCCTTGGCCTCCCGAAGCTTGGCCTCGAGGTCGACGCCGGAAAGGTCGTCGAGTTCAAATGCGGTGCTCATCAGAATTCACCAGCCTCACGCGAGATGAACCGGCACTTCATCGGAAGCTTGTGCGCGGCAAGGCGCATGGCCTCACGGGCAACTTCCTCGGTCACGCCGGAGAGTTCGAACATGACGCGGCCGGGCTTGACGTTGGCAACCCACCACTCCGGGGAACCCTTGCCGGAACCCATGCGGGTCTCGGCAGGCTTCTTGGTCAGCGGACGGTCCGGGTAGATGTTGATCCAGACCTTTCCGCCACGCTTCATGTGACGGGTCATCGCGATACGAGCGGACTCGATCTGACGGTTCGTCACGTACGCCGGCTCGAGGGCCTGCAGGCCGAACTCGCCGAAGGAGATGCGGGTTCCGCCCTTGGCAACACCAGTCCGCTTGGGGTGGTGCTGCTTGCGGTGCTTGACACGACGGGGCATCAACATGGCTCAGGCCTCCCCAGCGGTCGGAGTTGCAGCGGCCTCGGCACCCGAAGCCACAGCGGCCTCGGCCGCGGGAGCCTCGGCTGCGGGCGCGTCGGCCTGGGCCGGACGGTCCGAGCGGTTGGGACGGTCGCCAC
>NZ_BCRJ01000130.1 GCF_001552535.1 Nocardioides jensenii JCM 1364 = NBRC 14755
ACCGGAGTCCAGGCGACGAGCCGCCGAGCACGTCGCCCACGCCGAGGCGGCCGCGACGAGCGGGAACGACCAGCGCCGCTGCGCCACGAGCGCGATCGTCACGGCCGCGGTGAACGGTGAGGCCACCAGCGGCGCGACCGCCCCAGGGTGTCGCGCCGAGAGGGGTGCTGCGGAGGTGCCGTAGAACGCCTTGCGGCCGGCCCAGGCGCGCAACGAGGTGCGATGCTCGTGCCGTACGACGGCAGCCGGCTCGTACCTCACGCCCCACCCGTCGGCGAGCAGCCGCCAGACCAGGTCGACGTCCTCTCCGCAGCGCATCGACTCGTCGAAGCCCGGGCCCAACGTGTCCACTCGGGCGACGAGCGCGGCACTCGGGAGGTAGGACACCTCGCCGTGCACGGCCACCCGCGCCGGAGTGGCCCCGAGGTCGAGTGACGACCTCGCTTGTTCGTACCGATCGATCCAGCCGTCCGTCGGGGTCGCGGGGCGCCCCAGAACCCGAGGCCCCACCAGGGCCACGGCCGGGTCGTCGAGGTGACGCCGCAGCATGGCCAACCACCCCGGTTGCGGCACGACGTCGGAGTCGCAGAACGCGACGTACGGCGTCCGCACGGCGCGCAGACCGGTGTTGCGCGCCGCCGCCGGACCGCGGTTTCGGTCGTGGCGCAGCAGTCGTACACCGTGTCGCCGGCACACCAGCTCGAGTGCTGACGGGTCGTCGGAACCGTCGTCGACCACGATCACGGGCATCCCCGACGGCAGTGCGGCGAGGAGGACGGCGACTGCCGGCGCCCGGTCCTGTGTGGGCACCACGACGGTCACGTCGCGCACGCGGGCATCCGCGCCCGCGGGCCCGGGCCACCAGGGGTCGGCGAGTCCCCGGTCGAGCAGCGAACGGGCCAGCCGACCGGTCACCGGGTCGTCACCCAGGATCCCGGGAAGTCCTTCGACGATCATGGCGGCCGGCGCGCTCAGCCGGACCACCCGGCCGCCGCCGACCAGGGTCCGGCCGCCGTCGCAGACGTGCACGCGTGGCGAGAGGCGGAGCCCGAAGCCGGGCGGCGGGTCTGCATTCATGCCTGCACCTTCGTGTGCGTCCCGGCTCGCAACCGCCCCCGGTCGTCGACGTCTATCTCGGTCAGCTCCGCGACCAGCCGCTGCACCATCTCGGCGTGGAGCCGGCGACCGGCCTCGACGGTGGCCGACGTCGGGTCACCCAGCACGCCGTTCGCGGAGACGGCACGGACGCCCTCTGCGCGCAGCCGCGGCAACAGCGTGGTCAGTGCTTCCGTGCACCCCGGAGCCAGTCGAGCGGAGTCGACCGAACCGGGGTCGAGGGCGAGCAGCAGCGCCGTCTCGGTGCGGCCGGCGTGCGCGTCGGAACCGCGCGCCTGGCAAGTCGTCCACGCCGCGGCGCGACCCTCTCGGCGCAACTGGGCGACGGCGCCGGTGATCGCGTCGACGTTGCCGCCGTGCCCGTTCACGAACACCACGCCCTCGGCCCAGTGACAGGCCGACCGGGCGAGCTCGACCAACAGCAGGCGGAGCGCCTCGGTGCCGATCGAGACGGTGCCCGGGAAGCCCTCGTGCTCGCCGCTGGCGCCGTACGGCACGGTCGGAGCGACGAGGAAGTGCCGCTCGGCACCCGCCAGACGACGCGCCGCGTCACGGGTCACCCGCGCCGCGATGAGTGCGTCGGTGGCGAGACCGAGCGCCGGGCCGTGCTGCTCGAGCGAGCCGAGCGGCACCAGCAACACGGGCGCAGGCCCCTCGTCGAGGTCGGTCCACCGCATCCTGCCCAGCAGCGGAGCCTCCGGTCTCGACATCGCCTCAGACCGTGTCCCGGTCCGACTCCCACGGCCGCCCCGTCACCAGCGGGCTCTCGTCACAGGCACTCGCCGGGCGCGAGGTCCGGGTCGGGCCGAGCGCCAACGGCACGGGGGCGTTGCGCACCGTCCCGGTGTGCGAGTGGTCCTGGCTGGACCCGGGCGCCTCACCGCGCTCGAGGAACTCGGCGTTGCCCTTGACGCACTCGGGGTCAGGTCCGTCGAGCGGGAGGCCGGTGAAGAACTTGGCGGCCATGCAGCCACCCCGGCACGAGTCGAAGGCCGAGCACTTCGTGCACGCGCCACCGGTCTGCGGGTTGCGCAGGTCGAGGAAGAGCTCGGATGTCGTCCAGACACCGTCGAAGCCGCCCTCGCCGCGCACGTTGCCGGCCTTGAACCGGTCGTGGATCGCGAACGGGCAGGCGTAGACGTCGCCGACCGGGTCGACCAGGCAGACCACACGTCCGGCTCCGCAGAGGTTGAGCCCTGGCAGCGCCTCGCCGTACGCGGAGAGGTGGAAGAAGGAGTCGCCGGTGAGCACGTCGTCACCGTTGGCGATCAGCCAGTCGTAGAGCTCCCGCTGCTGCTCCGGCAACGGATGCAGGTCGTCCCACACGTCGGCCCCGCGCCCGGACGGACGGAGGCGGGTCAGCCTCAGCTGGGCGCCGTAGGTGTCGGCGATGGCCTTGAACTCGTCGAGCTGGGGGATGTTGTGGCGGGTGCAGACCACGGAGATCTTGAAGTCCTTCATGCCGGCGGCACGCATGTTGGCCATCGCCCGCATGGCGGCGTCGTAGGTGCCGGCGCCGCGCACCGCGTCGTTGACCTCGGCGGTCGCGCCGTCGAGCGAGATCTGTACGTCGACGTAGTCGGTCGCCGCGAGCTTCGCGGCGCGCTCCTCGTTGATCCGGAAGCCGTTGGTCGAGAACTTCACGCCGACGTGGTGGTCCACGGCGTAGTCGAGCAGCTCCCAGAAGTCGGGACGCACCGTCGGCTCGCCACCGCCGATGTTGACGTAGAAGATCTGCATGCGCTCGAACTCGTCGATCAGTGCCTTGCACTCCTCGGTGGAGAGCTCGTCCGGGTCGCGCCGTCCGGACGACGACAGGCAGTGCAGGCACGCCAGGTTGCAGGCGTAGGTCAGCTCCCAGGTCAGGCAGATCGGCGCGTCGAGGCCGAACTCGAACTGGTCGACCAGGCGTCCCCCCTGGGGGCGTTCGGCGACGGGTCGTTCGGGGGCCAGGGTCATGAGGCACGCTCCTTGATCAGCCCGCCCGTGGCGAGGTCGTGCAACGCGGCGAGGTAGGCGGGACGCTGCGCGTCGGGAACCTCGGTGGAGTCCAACGCCTCCGCCACCGAGGAACACCCGGACAGCGCCCGTACGACGGCCACCAGCGCCGGCGACTTGAGGAAGCTCAACCGGCGTGTGTCGAAGTCGTAGGCCAAGGCGCCGAACGGCTCGGGACGCAACTCCACCGAGCCGCTCAGCTGCCAGGCACTCTGCTCACGCACCGCGAGCGGAGTCGTGGCTCGAGTGCTGGGCCGGGTGGTGGGCGCGGGCATCAGTACACGCCGCACATGCCGTCGATCGAGATCTCCTCGACGAGGTCGAGGACGACGTCCGCATGGGCGCCGGACTCGATGTGCTCGTGGCCGGCCGGGTTCAGGCCATCGGTCGGGTTGGTCATGGTGACCTCCTTGGTCGGGCCGCCTCGTGGCGACCGGGAGTGGGCGCCACCCACGCTACGAATCCCCTCGTCCGGCCACACCCGTCGCGGCGACGGCGGCACCTGTCGGAACGGGCAGGTGTGCTCCTGTCCCCGAGGGCGGTTTCGCGATCCTCGCCTGTTCGCCGCCCCTCCGGCAGACCTAGCGTCCGAGGCATCCACACCGATTCCGGAGGTTTTCCCGATGCAAGTTGACGAACTGCTCAAGCCCTTCCCGATCAAGGAGTTCCACCCGTTCCCGAAGGCCCTGATGGGGCCGGGCGCGCACGAGATGATCGGGCCCGAGGCCCTCAAGCTCGGCTTCCGCAAGACGCTGGTGATGACCTCGGGCCTGCGCGGCACCGACATCGTGCACAAGATCGTGGAGTCGATGAAGTACCACGGCCTCGAGGTCGTGCTCTACGACAAGGTGGAGTCCAACCCCAAGGACTACAACACCATGGACGCGGTGAAGCTCTACCAGGAGAACGCGTGTGACTCGTTCGTCTCCATCGGTGGCGGCTCCTCGCACGACGCCTGCAAGGGTGCCCGCATCTCGGTGGCCCACGACGGACGCAACGTCAACGAGTTCGAGGGCTTCAACATGTCCGAGAACCCGAAGAACCCGCCGCACATCGCGGTCTCGACCACGGCCGGCACCGGCTCGGAGACCTCGTGGGCGTACGTCATCACCGACACGACGACCGACCCCGACAACCCGCACAAGTACGTCGCCTTCGACGACGCATCCGTTGCCACGTTGGCGATCGACGACCCGGTGCTCTACTTCGACTGCCCGGTCGACTACACCGCACAGTGCGGCTTCGACGTGCTGGCGCACGCCTCCGAGCCGTATGTCTCGCGACTCAACTTCGAGCCGTCGCTCGGCAACGCGATCCGGGCCATCAAGCTGACCGCGGAGAACCTGCGCGAGGCGGTCTGGAACGGCCAGGACCTCAAGGGGCGCGAGGGCATGATGTACGCCCAGTACATCGCGGCGCAGGCGTTCAACTCCGGCGGCCTCGGCATCATCCACTCCATCTCGCACGCGGTGTCGGCGTTCTACGACACCCACCACGGCCTCAACAACGCGATCGCCCTCCCCCGGGTGTGGGCGTTCAACATGCCCGCGACGTACGGCCGGTTCGCCGACATCGCCGAGGCCATGGGCATCGACACGCACGGCATGACCAAGGTGCAGGCCGCCGACGCGGCCCTCGCCGCGGCCATCAGGTTGCTGCGCGACGTGGGCATCCCGGAGAAGTTCACCGACGTCACCCAGGACAGCTACTCGAAGAACCGCCTCGGCACCGGCCCGACGGCGTACTACGAGAACGCACCGGTGATCAAGGGTGACGACGAGGACGTGGATCGCATCACGCACCACGTGCTCGGTGACGCCTGCACGCCGGGCAACGCGAAGGAATGCACGTTCGAGACCGTGCGCCCGGTGATCGATCACTGCATGAACGGCGATCTGGACGACCTGATCAGCTGAACAGCCCCGGTCCGGCCGCCGTCCGTCGAGACAGCGGCCGGACCGGATCCCACCGCCCCACCTGCACGCACCAGGAGAGAACGTGACCACGCTTATCGATCCGGCCCCCGCCTTCGTCGACGTCGAGGAAGCCAAGCAGCGCTTGGCAGAGCACGGCTACCTCTCCGACGACCGTCTGGCCACCACCGTCTTCCTGCAGACCAGGCTGGACAAGCCGGTCCTCCTCGAGGGCCCGGCCGGGGTCGGCAAGACCCAGTTGGCCCTGAGCCTGGCCCGGGCCACGGGCCGTCGACTGCTCCGCCTCCAGTGCTACGAGGGACAGGACGAGACCAAGGCGCTCTACGAGTGGGACTACGGCAAACAGCTGCTCTACACCCAGATCCTGCGGGAGAAGATCGGCGCGATCGTCGAGGACGCCGCCGATCTCAACGAGTCGATCGAGCGGATCGCCAAGCAGGACTCGGTGTTCTTCTCCGAACGCTTCCTCGCAGCGCGTCCACTGCTCGAGGCGATCGACTCCGAGGAGCCCGTCGTGCTGCTCATCGACGAGGTCGACCGGGCCGACGAGGCACTCGAGGCGGTGCTGCTCGAACTGCTCTCCGAGTTCCAGATCTCCATCCCCGAGATCGGCACGATCTCCGCCAAGCACCTGCCGTACGTCGTCCTCACCTCCAACAACACGCGTGACCTCTCCGCGGCACTCAAAAGACGCTGCCTGCACCTGTTCCTCGACTACCCGGACGCCGCACGTGAGCTGGAGATCATCCGCTCCAAGGACACCGGTCTCTCCGAGGCGCTGGCGGGTCGTCTCGTCGAGATCGTGCGCGACCTGCGCACGCTCGACCTGCGCAAGGCACCCAGCATCTCCGAGACCATCGACTGGGCGCGCACCCTCGCCGTGCTCGGTGTGGAGGAGCTGACCTCGGACGTGCTCTCCAGCACGCTCAACGTCGTCGTGAAGTACGAGCGCGACCTCAAGAAGGCGCTCGACGCGATCCCGAAGATGGTGGACCCCAACGCCGTGGTGCCCGACAGCCTGCACGGTCACGGCCACGGTCATGGCCACGGCCACGGCCACGGGGACGACTCCGCCCACCGTGACGCGAACGACGACGTCGACGGCAAGGCCGCACGCGCCGCCAAGGATCGGCCCGGCCGCCACGACAGGGGCTACTACGGTGCGGACAACAAGCTCGGCCCGTCCCGCGAAGTGTCGGCCGGCCAGGGCAGTCGCTCCTTCTCGGCGCGCAAGCGCCCGGTCTAGGCCGACGGCATGGAAGGCGCAGTCCACCGGTTCATCCGGCTGCTCCGGTTGCACGGGGTGCGGGTGAGCACGGCGGAGGTCATCGACGCGATGCACGCGGTGGCCCAGCCCAGCGTGCTCGACGAGCGCGAGGTGCTCCGCGCGGCGCTTGCCGTCAGCCTTGTCAAGGACCGCCGCGACCTCGAGGTGTTCGACCGCGTCTTCGACCGGTTCTTCGGGCTGCGTGCCGTCGTCGAGGAGTCAGCAGACGAGCACACGCACACGCACGACGACTTGAACGACGACGGCGAGCTGACCGACTTCACCCTGTCGGAGGAGCCCGGCGACATCCCCGAGGACGGGCACTCGCACGGCAAGCCCGACGACATCAAGGAGTTCTTCAAGCCCGAGGACATGGCCCAGCAGTACAACCTGCACCAAGAGGCCAACAAGATCGACATCGCCGCCCTGACCGACGAGATCGTGCTCTCCAACGACACCCAGACCAGCGCCGGTGAAGCTGCACGAGTGCAGCTCTCCACGCACCGCATGCACAATCCGGGAAACCCCGGCGACCTGATCCGCAGCCCGGGCATGGAGCTCGACACCGAGCTGTCCGTGCACGAGGAGATGGCGTTGCTGAGCTGGCTCGAGGAGCGCGTGCCCGAGGACACCTTCGTCGACGACGGCGACCTCGCGGCCCTGCGCAAGGCTCTGACCCCGTGGTTGGCCAGCCTGCCCGAGCGGATCCGCGACCACCTCGAGCAGCTGATGCAGGTCGAACGCGAGATCGAGAGCCGCGAGCTCCGGGCCGCGCAGGCCGAAACGGTCGATGAGCACGAGCGCGCCGAGCTCGAGGAGTCGCTGCGCCGCCTCCTCCGCAGCCTGCACGGTGCACCACGCCCGCGCCGTACGACGTCCGCGCGCGGGGTCGTCGACGGACGGCGCACGATGCGCAGCAACATGAAGTACGACGGCGTCCCGTTCCGCCCGGTGACCGTCGCCAAGGCACACGACCGGCCGAGGCTGCTGGTGCTGTGCGACGTCTCGCTGTCCGTGCGCTCGACGGCCCGGTTCACCCTGCACCTGGTGCACAGCCTGCAGTCGGTTGCGTCGTCGGTGCGCACGTTCGCGTTCGTCAAGGACCTCGTCGAGATCACCGACCTGTTCTCCGAGCACCGGATCGAGGACGCGCTCTCCCTGGTGATGGCCGGCCTGCCCGCGGGAGGCATCCTCGACGTGGACGCCGACTCCGACTACGGCTCGTCGTTCCAGCAGTTCCTCGACCAGTACGGCTCGGCGGTCAACCGGCGTACGACGGTGATCGTGCTGGGCGACGGGCGCGGCAACGGGAAGGACCCGGGCCTCGAGGCCTTCGAGGAGATCAGCCGGCGGGCCCGCTCCACAATCTGGTTGACCCCAGAGCCCAGCTATTCATGGGGACTGGGGGGTTGCGACCTGCCGGCGTACGCCGAGTCCTGCGACCAGGTGCAGGTGGTCCGCAACCTGCACGGCCTCGACGAGGTCTCGACGTCCCTGAAGGTCCTCTCATGAGTGTCGCGGAGCCGAGCACGGCGATCGACCCGTTCGAGGCCACCCCGGACGGGGTCTACCGCGACGCCAGGGTCGAGGTGCACGCGGTGCAGGGGCCCCGACCGCGCCGGGCCCTGCGGGCCGTGCGCACGGAGCACTTCGACTTCGTGCGTGAGGGTGCTCGCATCCGGCTCACCCACGCGCTGCGGCCCGAGCAGATCGACGACGACCTGTCCGGGCTTCTCGCCGAGGAGTTGTTCCAACCCGGGTGGCTGCGCGGGCCCGAGCTGTTCGAGCGGCTGCTCACCGGCATCGTGCTGAGCACCGACCCCGACCCGGTCGTGGCCTGGAGCGCCTTCTACGCCAACACGATGGCCCGGGTGTCCGCCTCTCTCGGTGGGCGTCCCGAGGGTGACCGGCACGGCACGATCGCCGACTACGCGCACGTCTACGGCATCGCCGAGCAGTCCTTGGCGCCCGGCACAGCGCTGGAGCTCGGCTGCTGCTTCGGCTTCCTCTCCCTGCGGCTCGCTGCCGCCGGGCGCTCCGTGATCGCCTCCGACATCTCGGTCGGCACCACCTCCCTGCTCCGGGCCGTCGCCCCGCACCTGGGGCTCGAGGTCGAGACCCGCGCCGCCGACGCGGGTCGGCTGCCCTTCGCTGACCACTCGGCGGACAACGTGCTCGCGATCCACCTGCTCGAGCACCTCGATGCCCCGCACGGCGATCGGGTGCTGCACGAGGCACTCCGGGTCGCCCGCCGCCGCATGGTGGTCGCCGTACCCCTCGAGGACGAGGCGGACGCCACTTGGGGCCACGTGCGCACGATCTCCCTCGACGACCTCGAGGCGTGGGGCGCCGCCACGGGCCGGCCGTACGACGTACGCGAGGCGCACGGCGGCTGGCTGATCGTCGACACCGCTCCCTGATGTCCGCCCGGCGTCATACGAACAGGTCACCCGGGCCGCCACTTCGTATGACGTCCAGCAGAGCTTCAACCGATCCGACAACCCCTGGAGGAACCATGACCGACATCGACCACCGTCCTGCGCACGCCGCCGCGTCACCCGAACCCCCCGCGGCACCGTCCGGCTGGGGCGACCCGTTCCCGCTGGGCCTGGCCAGCTTCGGCATCTCCGCACTCGTGCTCTCGACGGTGATGTCGGGCATGATCGACCCACTCGCCACACCCGCCGTGCTGTCCCTCGCGCTCGCGCTGGGCTTCCTCACGGAGCTGGTCGCAGGCGTCATCCACTTCCAGCGCGGCGAGACGTTCCCCGGACTGGTCTTCACCGCGTACGCCGGATTCTGGCTCAGCTACGCACTTCTCGTGCAGTTCTACGGCCCGATGGTGACCGCGGATGGCGCCGCCATCACCGGCATGTTCCTGCTCGCGTGGGCGATCTTCTCCTCCTACATGCTGCTCGCCGCGGTGCGCACCAATCTGACCACTATCGTGATCTTCGCGCTGCTGTCCGCGGTCTTCTACCTGGCCGCGTTCGGGGCGTTCTTCGAGAGCACCGCCCTCGGCCATACGGCCGGCTATCTCCTGGTCGTCGACGCCCTTGTGGCGCTCTATGCCTCGGCCGCAGTCATCGTGAACACGACCTGGGAACGCACGGTGCTGGCCGTACCCTGACGGCCCGGCGCTCAGATCACGCCCAGCTTGGAGGCCTCGTAGACAGCCTCTGCCCGGCGGGTCACCCCGAGTTTGCGGAGGATGTTGCCGACATGGAACTTCGCCGTCGTCTCGGAGATGTAGAGCCGCCCGCCGATGTCACGGTTCGACAGGCCGCGGGCGAGCAGGCTCAGCACCTCGCACTCGCGCGGTGTGAGGTGCTTCTGCTCGGCCGCGGTCGGCGTGTTCAACCCGCGCACCATGGCCGCCGCCGAGCGCGCGTCGAAGGCGCTCTCGCCGCGGGCGACGTCGCGGATCGCCCGGATCAGCCCCGAGGTGTCGACGTCCTTGACGACGTACCCGCGCGCGCCGGCACGCACCGCGCGCAGCACCAGGGCGTCGTCCAGGAACGTGGTGAGCACGAGGATGCCGAGCCCCGGGTACTGCTCGGACAGCTCGGCGCAGAGGTCAAGGCCCTCGGAGTCGGACGACGTCGACAGCTTGAGGTCGAGCAGCACGATCTGTGGACGTGTCGCACCGACCACGGCCAGTGCCTCAGCGCGGCTGGCGGCCTCGGCGATGACCCGCAGGTCGGACTCTCGCTCGAGGATCGAGCGAAGGCCCTGACGGACGATCGCGTGGTCGTCGACCAGCATGATGTCGACGGTCCGTACGTCGGCGCCGGGCGGCGCCTCGGGTGGGGTCAGTGTTGCCATGTCTCCTCCTCGGGCCTGGCTCCCACCAGGCCGGTGATCATGCCCGGGCGCTGGATCGCCAAGGGCAACGGAACGCGCATCTCGATCCGGACGCCACCGATGCGGGCCCGGCGGAACGCCAGGGACCCGCCGATGTCGGCCAGGCGGCTCTGCATGTTGGCGAGTCCGCAGTGCCGCCCGTCGACAGGGAGACCGCGCCCCAGCCGCAGCTTGCGGGACATCTCCCCCGGGTCGCCGATGCCGTCGTCGGCGACGCTGACGAACAGCTCGTCGGCGCGGTAGCGCATCCTGATCACCGCTCGGGTCGCCTCGGCGTGGACCGCCACGTTGAAGAGTGCCTCACCGACCGCGCGGGCGATCTCGTGGTCCGCGTCCGCGGGCAGCACATGTGCCTCGCCCTCCACGTGGACGGCGACCGACAGGTGTGGCCGATGGTGCTCGGCCACCTCCGCCAACAGCTCCGGAAGCGTCCACACGGTGTCGCGATGCGGCTGGTGCAGCGCATAGATCGCGCGCCGCAGCTGGTCGACCGCCTCCTGGGTGAGCGCCTTCGCAGTGCCCAGGTGCTCGAGCAGCCCGGACGCCGGACTGCCGAGGTCCTCGGCCTCTCCCCGGGCGATCTCCATCGACATGCCCGCGGAGAGCACGAACTGCGTCACGTTGTCGTGCAGCTCGCGGGCGATCCGGTGCCGTTCGTGGTCGACCAGCTCCCGCTGGTGGGCGACGAGCAGCCGCTCCTCGGCCTGGCGCAGCTCGCGGGTGCGTTCCTCCAGGTCCTGGGCGCGGGCCACCGTCTCGTCGTACAGCGTCTGCGCCCGACGGTGCAGGGCCAGCCCCGCCTGGTACTGCTCCCCGTTGTAGAGGGAGACCGCGGCCTCGTTGGCCAGGATCCGTAGCACGGACAGGTCGCCGGGCTCCGGCTCGTCCTCGAGTCCGTGCAACCCGACCAGGCTGCCGATCATCTCGTTGTCGAGGGTCATCGGCACCCGCACCCACCGGTCGAACCCCGGCGCCCCCGTGGCGTGCCCGGCCCGGATCGCGCCGAGCTCACGGCGTACGTGCGGAGGCAGGTCGGTGTCGTCGTCGACGACCCGGCCGGCGCGGTCGACGGCCAGGAAGCGCGGCCGGGCGCCGGGCAGCTGGCCGTCGGAGAGCCCCAGCACCGTCCAGTGCGCGGTGAGGTGCTCGGCCGCGGCCCGGGCCACCTCCTCCAGCAAGGCACGGGGCCCCTCGGCGGTGCGCACCAGCGCCCGGCTGATCGAGTCCATCGCCCGCACGGCGTGCTGCATGCGCTCGTCGGAGCGCACGTAGGCGCGGTAGTACGAGCCCTTGCCGGACCGGACTCCGGTGAGGGTGGTGAGATCGCTTCCCGTGGGCATGTGTCGATCACGCATGACAGGCCTAGAGGGCGTTGCGGAAGAGCTCGGCGATTTCCTGCTCGCTCGCCAGGCGGGGGTTGGTGGTCAGGCAGGCGTCGTCGAGCGTGGTGCGGGCCAACCGCGGGATGTCCTCCTCCGTGACACCCAGCTCCTTGAGTCCGCGCGGGACGCCGATGTCGTCGGCGAGGCCCCGGATGTGGTCGGCGAGCCTCTCCGCGGCCTCCTCCCCCGGCATGCCCCGCACGGCCAGCCCGGCCGCGGCGGCGAGCTCGACGAACCGCTCGGGTGTCGCGCGCGCGTTGTAGCGGACCACGTGCGGCAGGAGGACGCCGTTCACCACGCCGTGCGGGGCATCCAGCAGCCCCCCGACCTGATGGCTCATCGCGTGCGTGGCACCAAGGATCGCGTTCGAGAACGCCAGCCCCGCTTGGAGACTCGCCTGCGCCATCTTGCGTCGCGCCTCAGCCTCCTTCGGTGTGGTCATCGTCGTTCGCAGGTTGCGGCAGACGAGGCCGACGGCGCTGATCGCGTGGGTGTCGGCGAGCGGGTTGTGGGCCAGCGAGACGAAGGCCTCGATGCCGTGGGTGAGTGCGTCCAGGCCGGTGGCCGCGTTGAGGTCCTCGGGCATCGTGACCAACAGCCGCGGGTCGGTGATCGAGATGTCGGGCACCAGGGCACGGCCGAGGATGGTGACCTTCACCGAACGCTCGGTGTCGGTCACGATGCAGAACTGGCTCACGTCGGCACCGGTGCCCGACGTCGTCGGGATGATCAGCAACGGCGGAATCGGATGCGTGATCAGGTCGACCCCGGCGTAGTCGAGGATGTCCCCGCCGTTTCCGGACAGGATGGCCACGCCCTTGGCCGCGTCGGCCACCGATCCGCCGCCGATGCCGATGATCACGTCGCAGTCCCACTCCGCGTAGCGCGCGTACGCCGCCCGGATCTCGTGGTCGCGCGGGTTGGGGGTGACGCTCGACCAGATGACCGGCGCGAGCCCGGACTCGCGCAGGTGGCCGATCAGCTCGTCGACCCAGCCCGCCTCGATGATCCCCGGGTCGGTCACCACCAGTGGGCGCCGGGCGCCCAGCCGCGCGGCCGCGAAGCCGGCCTCGGCGAGCGAGCCGGTGCCGAGCACCACCTCGGGTGCGTGGAACTTCGCCAGCTCGAACGTCTCGTCCGGTGGTGCCCCCGCCCGTCGCGGGGTCGTGTCCCGGGTCGTGCGGTGCCGTTCCCGGGCGCTCTCCCGGAACGTGGTGGTGCTCATCGAGTTCTCCCAACGTTGTGACGCACACCACTGTCCTCGCCGAACGTTGCAACAACGTTGGCTGACCGGACGGGGGTCGCTGCGGCCGGGTCTTGCTTCAGGCTAGGAGCGGGCCAGGGCGAGGAAGCCCGGCAAGATGAGGGGTCGTGCCTGTCCGTCCGGACAGGGTGTGCCGCCACCGGTCAGCCGGCGGCTCCTCCGGCGGCTCCTCCGTCGGCGGAGACGACCGAGCCGTTGAGCACGCGCCCTTCCCGCGAGCAGGCGAACGCGATGGTCGCCGCGATCTCCCGGGGGTCGAGGGGTCCGCGCTGCAGTCGGGAGACGGACAGGTCGTCGCGCGGGACGCCGTAAAGGCGGGCGGTGGCCTCCAGCATCGCCGTATCCGTCGCCCCCGGGGAGACCGCGCTGGCCGTGACGCCGGTCCCCACGAGGTCGGCGGCGAGGCCTCGCACCAGGCCGATCACCGCGTGCTTGGCGGCGTTGTAGGCGGCCAGGTGGAAGAGTCCGCGTGTACCTGCCGTCGAGGCCACCGCCACGAACCGGCAGCCGGACGGATCTGGCCCGGCCAGCATCGCCGGCACGACGGCCGTGGCCGTGTTCCAGACTCCGACCACGTCGACTTCGAGGAGAGTGTCGAGGCTCGGCTCCTCCCACAGCGGCCGGCCGCCCGCGATGACCGCGGCAGCCGCGACCGCCACGTCCAGGCGACCCCATCGGTCCAGCGCCGCGGCGGAGGCCGCTTCCATCGCAGCGGCGTCACGTACGTCGGCCTCGACGCTGATACCCCGGTCGCCGAGCCGCTCCCGAGTCGTGCGCAGGTCGTCCCGGCTGGCCAAGGCATAGTCGACCCCGCTGCGGCCCCGTTCGTCGCCGGCGCACGAGTCGAGTGCCACGACGCGTAGTCCCTGTTGGGCGAGCAGGCAGGCGGTCTCGGCGCCGATGCCCCGCGCGGCACCGGTCACCAGTGCCACGCGACGCTCGCTCATCTCGTCGTCAGCTCCGTGTCGGTCCGGTCAGGACCGAGGGTTCGCAGGAAGCCGTCGGGCACCACCACGTCGTCGGGGCCGAGGTCGTGCACGGAGGCCTTGCCCATGCCCAACAGCGCCGAGTCGATGCCGCCCCGGAGCACGTCGAGCACGTTCTCGACCCCGGGCTGTCCCCCGGCGGCGAGGCCCCACAGGTAGGCGCGCCCGATCATGACCGCCTTCGCGCCCAACGCCAGCGCCTTGACGACGTCGCTGCCACGACGGATGCCGCCGTCCATCACCACGTCCACCTCGGAGCCGACCGCCTCGACGATCGAGGGCAGCACCCGGATCGGGGCCGGTGTGGTGTCGAGGTTGTTGCCGCCGTGGTTCGAGACCGAGATCGCGGCGACTCCGGCGTCGACAGCGGCACGCGCGTCGTCCACCCGACAGATGCCCTTGAGCATGAAGGGGCCGCCCCACTCCTCGACCATCCACGCGATGTCCTCCCACGTGGGTGGTGCGGTCTGCGCCCACTCGCCGTACGCCCCGAAGAACGTCGGTGCCTCGGCCTCCGAGCCCGGGTCGACCAGGTTGGGCGTGGTCAGGTCGGGCAGCTTGCCGGAGCGGGCGAAGTCGAGCAGCCACCGCGGTCGCCGCAGCGCCTCCGGGGCGAAACGGGCCATCGCCTTGAGGTCGAGTCGTTCGGGGATCACCGGGCTGCCCCAGTCGCGCCCGTAGGAGAACGACCAGTCGAGGGTGGCGATCATGCCGACACAGCCTGCGGCGCGGGCCCGGTCGAACCGACGCGACATCGCCTCGCGGGAGCCCATCCAGTAGGACTGGTAGAACACCTGCGGGCACGCCGCGGCGACCTCCTCGACGGGCTTGCTGGCGAAGGAGCTGAGCCCCATGGCGATGCCTCGTGCCGCCGCGGCCCGGGCCACCGCCACCTCGCCCTCGGGGTGCACGGCCTGTACGCCGGTGGGCGAGATCAGCACGGGCATCGAGATGTCCTGACCCATCACCCGGGTGGCCAGGTCCCGCTCCGCGGACAGGCCCGCCACGTGCGGCGCGAGACCGAGCTCACCGAACGCGCCCGTGTTGTCCTCGTAGGACCTGCCTCGTTCGGACCCGGCCAGCAGCGCGCTGTAGACCGAGGGTGGGAGGCGTTTGCGTGCCCGTCGCTGGGCTTCCGCGACGGTCTCCATCCATGCAGAACTCATGCTGTCTCCTGGGGTCGTCTGGGTCACGACACTAGGAGTCGCGCGCGGCCGCGGTAACTCTCCGAGAGGACGGGTCGCCCTGTCCTGAACGGCCGCTACCCGTGGATCCGGCCCTCGAGTGCGGCGAGCGGTTGACCTGTGCCACCCCAGGTGGACGACACGATCTCGGCCGCGATGCTGACCGCGGTCTCCTCCGGCGTGCGCGCGCCGATGTCGAGGCCGATCGGGCTCGACAGCCGCGCGGTCTCGTCGGCGGTCAGGCCGGCCTCCTTCAACCGGGCCATGCGGTCATCGTGCGTGCGCCGCGAGCCCATCGCGCCGACGTACCCCACCTCCGGCAGGCGCAGCGCCACCTCCAGCAACGGTACGTCGAACTTCGGGTCATGGGTGAGCACGCAGATGACGGTGCGCCGATCCACGCGTCCGGCCTCCTGCTCCGCGGCGAGATACCGGTGCGGCCAGTCGACGACCACCTCGTCGGCACTCGGGAAGCGGGTGTGGGTCGCGAAGACGGGGCGCGCGTCGCACACCGTCACGTGGTAGCCGAGGAACGTGCCGATGCGGGCCACTGCCGCGGCGAAGTCGATGGCACCGAACACCAGCATCCGCGGCTTCGGGGCGAAGGCCCAGACGAAGACCCGCATGCCCTCGCCGCGTCGCTCGCCGTCCGGGCCGTAGGTCAGCGTCGCGTTGTGCCCGGCGGCCAGCAGCCCGAGGGCGTCGTCGCGGACCGCGTCGTCGGCGCGCTCGCTTCCCAGGCTGGATAGTCCCTGACGTTTCGGTCGCCGTGAGGGGGTAGTCCCTGACGTTTCTGCCCTCCCGGGGACCGAAACGTCAGGGACTATCGGCGTCTGGGGGACCGAAACGTCAGGGACTATCTCGGAATGAGGGTCGCCGGAAGGGGGACGGATGACGATGCGGCGGCCCAACCACCCCGGGTCGGGGTGCTCGATCACCGTCGCCACCGCGACCGGACGTCCGGCCTCGAGATCGGCCGCGATCTCCCCCAGCTCCGGGAACGTCTCCCGGTTCACCTTCTCGACGTACACGTCGAGGATGCCGCCGCAGGTCAGCCCGACCGCGAACGCGTCGTCGTCGGAGATGCCGTAGCGCTGGAAGACGGGTACGCCGGACTCGACGACCTCCCCCGCCAGCTCGTAGACGGCCCCTTCGACGCAGCCGCCGGAGACCGAGCCGACGGCCGTGCCGTCCGGGCCGACCAGCATCGACGCCCCCGCCGGGCGCGGGGCGGACTGGAACGTGGCGACCACCGTGCCCATGCCCACCGTCTCCCCGGCCTGCCACCACTCCAACAGCTCCGGCAGCACCTCACGCATGTGCGACCACCTCCACCAGCTCGGCGTACGTGTGCAACGAGTGACCGGCGAGCAGGTCGTCGACGTGCGGGAGCGCCGCGGCGATGCCCTGCTGCACCGGTAGGTATCCGGTCTTGCCCCGGTGCGGGTTCACCCAGACGACCCGGTGCGCGAGGCGGTGCAGGCGACACATCTGCTCGCCGAGCAGGGCTGCGTCGCCGCGCTCCCACCCGTCGCTGAACACGACGACGACCGCTCCGCGGGCCAGTCCGCGGGCTCCCCAACGATCGAGGAAGACCCGCATCGCCTCGCCGAGACGCGTGCCGCCCGACCAGTCCGGCACGGTCTCCCCGGCCGCGACCAACGCCCGCTCGGGGTCGCGCAACCGCAACGCGCGGGTGACGTGCGTGAGCCGGGTGCCCACGGTGAAGACGTCGACGTGGCGTCCCTCCTCGGAGGTCACGAACCGGTGTGCGAGTCGCAGCAGCGAGTCGGCGTACCCGCTCATCGACCCGGAGACGTCGACCAGCAGCACGACGCGACGCGAACGGGTGCCTCGTCGGCGCCAGGCCAGGTCGGCGGGTTCGCCCATGCGGCGCAGGCTCTCCCGCAGCGTGCGGCGCGCGTCGACGGAGCCTCTGTGCCACGCGTGCTGGCGGGCGGTACGCCGCAGGGGCAGGCGCGGACACAGACCGGCGAACAGCGCGTTCAGCAGGCGGCGCTCGGAGGCCGTCATGGCTCCGACGTCACGGTGCCGCAGCCGTTCCTCGCGACTGGCCACGGCGCGCACTGCGTCGTCGTCGGCCACCTCCTCGACGCCGGCGCCGGCGTCCCCTTCCGCGGGCAGGTCCGACGCCACCGGCTTGGCGACGTCGGGGGCAGGAACCGTGCGCGGCAACCCGTCGCGAGCGTTGAACCACGCGTGGAACACCTGGTCGTAGCGGTCGAGGTCGTCGGGTCCGGCGCAGAGCGTGGCCCGACCGGCCCAGTACGTCGCGCGGTGGTCGCCGGCGCCGAGCAGGGCGACGGCGGAGGTGAAGCCGACCGCGCGGTCGTGGGTCACCGGCACCCCGGCGGCCCGGAGCGCCCGGGTGAACCCGAGCAGGATCTCGTCGGCTGCGTGCGCCATCGTCACACCGCCATCAGCCGGTCGAGGGCCTGGCGCACCCGGTCGCCGTCCTCGCGGTACTTCACCAGTGCCCCCAGCGTCGCCGAGGCGGACGCGAGGTCGAGCTCGGTCGACCCCAGTGCCTGCAGCGCCCGCGCCCAGTCGAGCGTCTCGGCCACTCCGGGCGGCTTGAGCAGGTCGTCGCCGCGCAGCGACTGGACCACGGTGGCGACCTGGCGGGCCAGCCGGTCGCTCACCTCAGGCGTGCGTGAGCGAAGGATCTCGACCTCACGCTCGAGGCCGGGATGGTCGATCCAGTGATAGAGGCAGCGCCGCTTCAGTGCGTCGTGCAGCTCGCGGGTGCGGTTGGAGGTGAGCACGACGATCGGCGGAGTCGAGGCCCGGACCGTGCCGATCTCGGGAATGCTCACCTGGTACGTCGAGAGCACCTCGAGCAGGAAGGCCTCGAACTCGTCGTCGGCCCGGTCGACCTCGTCGACCAACAGCACCGCCGGGCTCTCGCGCAACGCCTGGAGCACCGGCCGGGCCAGCAGGAACCGCTCGTCGTACAGGCTCTTCTCGGCCTCCTGCACGTCCGCGCCACCGGCCGCCTCGAGTGCCCGCAGGTGCAGGATCTGCCGCGGGAAGTCCCAGTCGTAGAGCGCCTGCGTGGCGTCGATCCCCTCGTAGCACTGCAGGCGGATCAAGGGCAGGTCGAGCGCCTGGGCCACGGCCTCGGCCAGCGCGGTCTTGCCCGTGCCCGGCTCGCCCTCGAGCAGCAGCGGCCGTTGCATGGTCAGCGCGAGGAACACCACGGTCGCCAGCGACTCGTCGCTGACGTAGCCGGTGTCACCGAGCAGCTTCTCGACCTCGGCGACCGTGTCCGGAGCGTGTGGGGTGCCCATGCACCGAGGCTACCCATCCCCACGTTGGTCCGGGGTTGGACGGTCGACGTCGCGTCCGGTGGCCAGGTCACCGCACTCGACCAGCGCCACCTCGTGCGCGGCGAGGTAGCCCCTGGCTCCGCGGTCGCCCTGAGCCGACTCCCGTACGCCGACCCAGTGGTCACGGCCGATCAGCACGGGGTGGCCGGGCACCCCGCCGTACGACGCCCGGCACAGGGTGCCCAGGTGGACGCCCCCGTCGCCGCCGTCCGCAAGCACCCGGCGTACGACGTCTGCACCGACGTCGGGCAGGTCGACCAGTGTGACCAGGACCGCCTCCGCGGGCGACGGGTCGACTGCCAGCGCGGCGAGCCCGGCGCGCAACGAGGCGGCCATGCCGTCGGCCCAGTCGGCTGCCTCGACGACGTCGACCCGGACGCCGTCCAGCAGCCTGCGAGCCTGGTCGGCTGCGGCACCGAGGACCACGGTCACCCGGTCGCAGCCCCCCTCACGCAGAGCCGCCACCCCCCTGACCAACCAGTCCTCGACCAGCGCCTTGGGCGTCCCCATCCGCCGGCCGGCACCCGCCGCCAGCAACAAACCGTGAACCGTCACCGGGTCAGCCTAGGCGGATGACGGCTCACCGGCTCCGACGCACAATGGGAGGGTGACCAACCACGTGCTCTCCGCCCGCGCCACCGTGATGCGCGACCTCGAGGCCACCGGGGCCGCCTCCGCCGAAACCGTCTCCCTGCTCGAGGACGCGGTCGCCGAGCGCCGATGGTGGGCCGAGCAGTGGCCGGCCGGCGAGGCGTACGTCGGCGGGCTGGTCGCCCAGGACCTGCAGGACGCACTCCTGCAGCGTGTCGGACGCTGGCCGGTGTGCCCGCGCTGCGACGATGCCGTGCACGCGCTCTACATCCACCCCGAGCTCGGCGGCCCCGACCCGGTGTGGGTCTGCGAGGAGTCGGGCACGGTCGTCGCGCCGCTGGGCGGACTCACCGGCGGACTCACCGGCGGCGCGTGACCGGTCAGGCCCTCGTGGCCACCGTCAGCAACACCACGGCATCGGTGTCCGCGTGCAGGTCGTGGCGGGCGTCGGGGATGACCAGGTAGTCACCGGCTGCACCCTCCCAGACCTCTGCGCCGGCGGTCAGTCGCACCGTGCCCACCAGCACCTGCAGGCTGGCCTCGCCCGGCGACTCGTGCTCGCCCAGTGAGCGACCGGCCGCCAGCGCGATGAGGGTCTGCCGCATGTCGTGCTCATGGCCGCCGTAGACGGTGACCGCGGCCCGACCGCTGCTCGCCTCCCTGGCCTTGAGCAGTTGTTCCTCGCCCAGGCGGGTCAGGGACGTCTTCTCCATGCCGGGTTCCTCTCAGTTCGCCGTGAGCTCGCTGGGGAGCAGCGACCTCAGCTCGGCGGGAAGGTCGCGGAGCGCCGGGATCAGCTCCGCGACGAGGTTCTTTCCGCAGGTGGTGGTGAGGTAGCCCGCCAACGAGGCGACGTTGCCGAGCTGGGTCGAGGAGAGCCCCTGGAACGCCTTCATCGCCGTGGACGACTTCTCCAGCTCGGGGGCGATGTCGATGAGCACCTGGATGCCGTCGACGGCGTCGGCGGGCATGTCCGCGGGCAGCCCGTTCGCCACGACGACCGCCACCCGCTGGAGGATCTCGCTGGTGGAGCCGCCGTGCAGTGCCTCCTCCGCGTCGGCACAGAACTGCTCGGCAGAGACCGACCCGCTGGGCGTCGTGGAGGGCTCCGTCGAGGCGTCCTCGGAGGGTGAGGCCTCCGTCGTGTCCTCGGACGGCGTCGTGGTCTCCGACGTGGTCTCGCTCGACTTCGCGTCGGTGTCCTTGTCCTTGTCGTCGTCACCGCAGCCGACGGTCAGGGCGAGCACGAGCATCAACGGGAGGGCCACGAGAGTTCTGCGCATGGTGGCGAGTCTAGGCCTCGACTCCGCCGGATCGCCCGTACGGCGCATCAAGAACTGCCGGCTCGCGCATCAAGGAGTGCCGGTTCGCGCATCAAGGACTACCGGCTCGCGCATCAAGGACTACCGGCTCGCGCATCAAGGAATGCCGGTTCGCGAGAAATGGCCGAACGGCCCCGGGAGGACCCGGGGCCGTTCGGATGGTGCTCGTGTTCCGCGGTGGTCTCGACAGGCTCGACCACCAAGGGGGCTGGACTCAGAAGTCCATGCCGCCCATGCCGCCCATGCCGCCGGACGGGTCGCCCATCGGAGCAGCCTTCTCGGGCTTGTCCGCGACGACCGCCTCGGTGGTGAGGAACAGCGCAGCGATCGATGCGGCGTTCTGCAGGGCCGAACGCGTCACCTTGGCGGGGTCGATGATGCCGGCGGCGATCATGTCGACGTACTCGCCGGTGGCCGCGTTGAGGCCGTGGCCCGACTCCAGGTTGCGCACCTTCTCCGCGATGACGCCGCCCTCGAGGCCGGCGTTGATCGCGATCTGCTTCAGCGGAGCGTCGGTGGCCACGCGCACGATGTTCGCGCCGGTGGCCTCGTCACCCTCGAGGTCGATCTTCTCGAACGCGGCGTCGGCGGCCTGGACCAGCGCCACGCCACCGCCGGCGACGATGCCCTCCTCGACGGCGGCCTTCGCGTTGCGAACGGCGTCCTCGATGCGGTGCTTGCGCTCCTTGAGCTCGACCTCGGTGGCCGCGCCGACCTTGATCACCGCAACGCCGCCGGCCAGCTTGGCCAGACGCTCCTGCAGCTTCTCGCGGTCGTAGTCGGAGTCCGACTTCTCGATCTCGGCACGGATCTGGTTGACCCGACCCTCGATCTGGGCCTGGTCGCCCGAGCCCTCGACGATGGTGGTCTCGTCCTTGGTGATGACGACCTTGCGGGCCTGGCCGAGGAGCTCGATGCCGGCCGACTCGAGCTTGAGGCCGACCTCCTCGGAGATGACCTGGCCGCCGGTCAGGATCGCGATGTCCTGGAGCATGGCCTTGCGGCGGTCACCGAAGCCCGGGGCCTTGACGGCGACGGACTTGAAGGTGCCCTTGATCTTGTTGACCACCAGCGTGGACAGGGCCTCGCCGTCGACGTCCTCGGCGAGGATGACCAGCGGCTTGCCGGACTGCATGACCTTCTCCAGCAGCGGCAGGAGGTCCTTGACCGTGGAGATCTTGGAGTTCGCGATGAGGATGTAGGGGTCCTCGACGACGGTCTCCATGCGCTCGGGGTCGGTGACGAAGTAGGCCGAGATGTAGCCCTTGTCGAACCGCATGCCCTCGGTCAGCTCGAGGTCGATGCCGAACGTGTTCGACTCCTCGACCGTGATGACGCCTTCCTTGCCGACCTTGTCCATCGCCTCGGCGATGGCGTCACCGACGGTGGTGTCGCCACCGGCGGAGATGGTGGCGGCAGAGGCGATCTGCTCCTTGGTCTCGATGTCCTTGGCCATGCTGAGCAACTGCTCGGACACGGCGGCGACAGCGGTCTCGATGCCGCGCTTGAGGCCCATCGGGTTGGCACCCGCGGCCACGTTGCGCAGACCCTCGCGGACCATCGCCTGGGCGAGGACCGTGGCGGTCGTCGTACCGTCACCGGCGACGTCGTCGGTCTTCTTGGCGACCTCCTTGACGAGCTCGGCACCGATCTTCTCGTATGGGTCCTCGAGCTCGATCTCCTTGGCGATGGACACACCGTCGTTGGTGATCGTGGGGGCTCCCCACTTCTTCTCCAGGACGACGTTGCGGCCCTTGGGGCCAAGCGTCACCTTGACGGCGTCGGCGAGGGTGTTCATGCCCCGCTCGAGGCCGCGGCGCGCCTCTTCGTTGAAAGCAATCAGCTTCGGCATAACTCCTGCGATTCCTTGCTGTGCATAAGAGTTGGAACGGAGTCGGGGAGCTGCCCGCGACGGACGATCCGGCTGACCCGGCGGACCCTTCCCGCCGACGCTTCGGACCTCAACTCACCGGTCCCGTTGTTGTCACTCTCATGATGAGAGTGCCAGCCTCATGTTTAGCACTCGACCCATGAGAGTGCAAACGTCCGGGCGAATTTCTCGGGCACCGGTCAGGACCAGATCCGCGCATAGCTCGAGACGGCGTACTCCTGGTCGGGCTTCAGCCCCGTGATCTCGGAAACCCGGGCCACGCCATGGGTGCCGACCTTCCAGGCGATCAGACGAGGGGTCCCGTCCAGGGACTCATGGACCACCCACTCGTCGTCGAGCCAGAACTTCACGGGGCAGCACTCCTTGTTGCGTTCCCCACCCAGGTAGGAGAGGCCTGTGGAGCCGAAGACCAGCAGCGCGCTGTCGCTCTCGTCGAAGCCCTGCACGACCATCACCTCGGACGGCGTGATCTCGTCGTCGACGACCGGAAGGCCATCGGCGCCGGACCAGCTCTGCGCGACGCCCGTCGGACCCGACCGAGCGGGGCCGTACGGCGTCACGTCGTCACCCGGCGGTGCCGTCGGCAGGCCTCGTCGGGACGCACCCGTCCTCTGGCCGTCGACGCCGTAGAGCGGACCCGCGCCTCCGACGGTGCTCGGCAGGTGGAGGTCGTCGCCGACCCACGCCGCGTGCTCGGTGACCGCCTCGCCGACCTCGATCGTGCGCCATTCGCCCGTGGCCAGGGTGAGCATCAGGACGCTGCCGTTCTGCGGGAACTGCAGGTGGTCGCCCTTGGGCGACAGCATGTTGGTGAAGGCGGCGATGACGTTGCCGGAGTCGTCGACCAACGGCTGGACGCGGGAGACGTCGACCCTGCGCAGCGAACCGTCCTCGGCCAGCAACACCACCCTGCTCAGTCCCTGGTCGTCGCTGACGGCGTACGCCGCGAGGGCGGTGTCGATCGGATCGTCCGCGAGATCGGTGGCGGCGGCAGAGAGGTCGACGTGTCGAGGCAGGGGTGAGTCGAGCCACGGCAGACTCGCCTCCTGTTTGTCGGTCGGTCCCCAGTAGACGCGCCAGCCGTCGGCGCGACCATCGGGCGCGGTGTCGTCCTGCGGCTCCGCGGCGCCCCGGCCCTTGTCCGGGCCCTGCGTCGTCGGGGGCTTGGTGCCGGAGGTCGCGCTCGGAGAGGGAGCCG
>NZ_BCRJ01000131.1 GCF_001552535.1 Nocardioides jensenii JCM 1364 = NBRC 14755
GCCACGTCGAGGGCGTCCTGGCTGGCCTGCGCGAACCCCGGCGTGATCGGCATGGTCATCGTGGGCGTCGGGCCGTTCGCCTCGACCCGCGGTCGCTCGGCGGTCGGCGTACCGCCCAGTGCCGCGATCAACGCCGGCAGCGTCGGACGCCGGTCGGGCTCGGGCGACAGGGCATGTTCGACGAAGGCGACCAGCGCAGGGTCGAGGCCGGTGAGGTCGTGCTCGCCACGGCGGACCCGGTCCATCACCGCGACGGAGGGGCCCTTCCCGTACGGCGCCCGGCCGGTGCCGGCGAAGGCGACGGTGGCCGCCCACGAGTGCACGTCGGCGGCGCTGGTGGGTTCGTGGCCGTAGAGGATCTCGGGGGCGAGATAGCCCGGGGTGCCGAGCAACCAGCCGGTGCGGGTGATGGTGGCGTCGTCGGCGACCCGGGCCAGACCGAAGTCGATCAGCACCGGGTTGCGGCCCTCCATCAGCACGTTGGAGGGCTTGACGTCGCGATGCAGTACGCCGACCCGGTGCACGGCCTGGATCGCCTCGGCGAGGCCCCGCGCGAACCAGGTCAGGTCGTCACCGCCGAGCGGGCCCTCCTCGCGGACGTGCTGGTGCAGCGACAGGCCGGGCACGTAGCGGGTGGCCACGAACGGGACCGGTCCCCACGGGTCGGCGTCCACGATCTCGGCGATCCGGGGACTGCGCACCCGGCTCAGCGAGTTGACCTCGCGCGCCAGCCGGGCCCGGGCCTCCTCGTCTCCGACGACGTGGGGCCGCAGCACCTTCAGCGCCACCCGCTCTCTCCCGGGCTTCTGGGCCAGGTGCACGACACCCATGCCGCCCTCGCCGATGCGCGCCAGCAACGTGTAGTCGCCCACCCGCATTCCGGGAGGCGCTTGCTGGCCGGGGGTCGTCGTCACGTCGTGAGATTACCCGGCCACACGCCTCCCAACCCCGTGCAACGCGGGGTTGGGGTCGCTCCGCACGTGTTGTGGCACCGCGCAAGCGTCGAGGGCGCCGCACACGTGCCGCCGTGGGCGGGCCAGACCCGGCACGTCGTGCGCCGGCTCAGCCGACTCAGCCGGTGCGGTGCATCCAGCCGAAGCTGTCCTCGGCGCGGCCGTACTGGATGTCCACGAGCGACTGGCGGATCTGCATGGTCAGGTCGGTCGACGCCGGGGCCGGAACCTCGCCGCCGTCCCACTTGAGCGCACCGACCGGGGTCACGACGGCGGCGGTGCCGCAGGCGAAGATCTCGACGATCTCACCGCTGGTCACTCCGTCACGCCATTCGTCGATGGAGAGCTTGCGCTCCTCGACCTTGTGACCGAGCCGACCGGCCAGCTCGATGATGCTGGAGCGGGTGATGCCCTCGAGGATCGTGCCGGTGGCGGGCGTGACGATCGAGCCGTCCTTGAACACGAAGTACATGTTCATGCCGCCGAGCTCCTCGACGTACCTGCCGTCCTGGCCGTCGAGGAAGACGACCTGGTCGCAGCCGTGGCCGCTGGCCTCCTGCTGGGCGACCAGCGAGCTGGCGTAGTTGCCGCCGGTCTTCGCGGCGCCCATGCCACCACGTCCGGCGCGGGTGTACTCCTCGGTGAGCCACAGGCTGACCGGCTTGATGCCGCCCTTGAAGTAGGCGCCGGCGGGCGAGGCGATCACCATGAACGTGACGTGCTGGCTGGGCCGGACGCCGAGGAACACCTCGGTGGCGATCATGAACGGGCGCAGGTAGAGGCTCTTCTCCCCGGCTGCTTCGGGCACCCAGCGCTCATCGACCTTCACCAGCGCGTCGACCGCCTGCACGAAGTCGTCGACCGGCAGCTCGGGGAACGCCAGCCGGTGGGACGACCTGACCATGCGCTGCGCGTTCGCCTCGGGACGGAACGTGGCCACCGAGCCGTCGGGCTGGCGGTAGGCCTTCATGCCCTCGAACGTCTCCTGCGCGTAGTGCAGGACGGCCGTCGCCGGGTCGAGGCTGAGCGGACCGTACGGCGTGATGCGCGCGTCGTACCAGCCCTTCTCCGGTGTCCACTCGACGGTGAACATGTGGTCGGTGAAGTGGACCCCGAAACCGGGGTTGGCCAGAATCTCGGCCAGGCGTGCGTCGTCGACGGGCTGGTCGCTCAGGGTGGTGCTGATCTCCATGGACATCAAACTATCTGACCTTCGCTGAAATGGGAGACGCCGGGCACGTTGATCAACGTGCCCGGCGCCGGTGGATGGCTGAGAGCGCGTCAGCCGGCTACTCGCGCGGCGATGGCGTCGCCGATCTCGGACGTGCTGCGGGTGGTGCCGGCGGAGCGCTCGGACAGGTCGGCGAGGACGGCGGACTCGATGGTCGCCGCCGCATCGGCGAAGCCCAGGTGGTCGAGCATCAACGCGACGGACAGGATCGCCGCGGTCGGGTCGGCCTTCTGCTGGCCCGCGATGTCGGGGGCAGAGCCGTGCACGGGCTCGAACATCGACGGGGCGGTGCGGTCCGGGTTCACGTTGCCGGAGGCGGCCAGCCCGATGCCACCGGTGATGGCGGCGGCCAGGTCGGTGATGATGTCGCCGAAGAGGTTGTCGGTGACGATCACGTCGAAGCGGGACGGGTCGGTGGTCATGAAGATCATCGCCGCGTCGATGTGCATGTAGTCGGTCGTGACGTCGGGGTGCTCGGCAGCCACGGACTCGAAGAGGCGCCACCACACGGAGCCGGCGTTGACCAGCACGTTGGTCTTGTGGACCAGGGTGAGCTTCTTGCGGGGGCGGCGCTCGGCGCGGGCGAAGGCGTCGCGGATCACGCGCTCCACACCGAAGGCGGTGTTGACCGAGACCTCGGTGGCGACCTCGGCCGGCGTACCGACGCGCAGCGCGCCGCCGTTGCCGGTGTAGGGACCCTCGGTGCCCTCACGCACGACCACGAAGTCGACCTCGCCTGGCTCGGCCAGCGGCGAGGTGACGCCGGGGAAGATCCGCGAGGGGCGCAGGTTCACGTAGTGGTCGAGCTCGAAGCGGAGCTTGAGCAGCAGGCCGCGCTCGAGGATGCCGGGCGGCAGGTTCGGGTCGTTCGGCTTGCCGCCGACCGCCCCGAGCAGGATGGCGTCGTGGCCGCGGATCTCCTCCAGCGTGCTCTCGGGCAGCACCTCACCGGTGGCGAGGTAGCGCTCGGCGCCCAGGTCGTAGCGGGTCTGCTCGAACTTCACGGGAGCGGCCACCTCGAGCACCTTGAGTGCTTCGGCGGTGACTTCGGGGCCGATGCCGTCGCCAGGGATGACGGCGAGGCGGACGGCCTGGTTCTGGGGAGTGGTGGTCATGACGAGAAATCTAGTTGTCGTCGGGGCGCGGGCCGCCGTTGTCTCGCAGGTCAAGAGCCGCCTGGACGGCCTCCAGGCTGCGCGGGTTCTCGGGGTTGTGGCTGGCCGGGCCCCACTCGGGGTACATGTCGTACATCGTTCTCTCCCTCTCAAAGGTGCGCTGTCAAAAGGTGCGCTGTCACTTGTGCGATGTCCCATGTGCGCTGTCCCATGTGCGCTGTCACATGGGAACTGCCGCGGGTCGGTGCTGCTGATGGGTGTTGCTGGTCAGTGCGTGACCTGATCAATGACCGAAGCAACGCCCCGCGACGGGGAGACGGGAACACGGTGCCGTGGATCGCACGAGCACCGGTGTGGTCCATCAGGACCAGCCCTCTTCGAGAGGGGCGCGGATCACGCGGAATTCTGGCGATCCGCCGCGGGGCGTCTTCAGATCTGAAGAAGGCCCGTCGTACAAACACCACTCGCCACGGCGAGGTGGCCTTCTGTCAGGCCTCGCCGCGGCAGTGAATGAGTACGTACACGTTCCGCATGATGAGGAGAATGTACGACGTCCGCGGGCGCCGCGCAGCCGAGTTTCACGATCCGTTCACGATGCGAGACAGCTTTCCCATGATGAAAGACTCACCGTCATGAGCGCCCCGCCCGAACTTCCTCCGATCGTGTCCCGTGCGTTCGACGTCTCCCGCAAGGCCGGCTACGTGTCCTTCTGCCGCAACGAGACCGGGCGGCTGCTGGCCACCCTGGCCGCGACCCGGCAGGGCACCCTGGCCGAGTTCGGCACCGGCTGCGGGGTCGGCACCGCGTGGCTGCGCTCCGGCGTCCAGACCGACGCCCGCATCATCTCCGCCGAGCTGGACGCGAAGCTGGCCGGCGCGGCCGCGGAGATCTTCGTGGACGACCCCTCCGTCGAGGTGCTCGCCGCCGACTGGTCGACGCTGCGCGACCAGGGCCCGTTCTCGTTGCTGTTCCTCGACTCCGGCACGCCCTCCGAGGTCGGCGTGGACTCGATCGCCGAGCTGGTCGAGTCCGGCGGCATCGTGGTGCTCGACGACTTCGTGCCGTGCGAGATGTGGCCGCCGATCACCGGGGGCCGGGTCGACACGCTGCGCGAGCAGTGGCTGACCGACGAGCGCTTCACCGCGGTCGAGGTGATGATCGCGCCCGACGCGTCGGCGATCATCGCCACCCGCCGCTGACGCGGCACGAGCGCGACGCCGGACGGCGTTGCGAGGCAGGCCCGGCGTACCGGGGCTCAGCCCTCGGGGTAGCCCTGCGGGTTCGCCGACTGCCAGCGCCAGGTGTCGGCGCACATGTCGTCGATGGTGCGGGTCGCCCGCCAGCCGAGCTCTTCGGCGGCGCGCGCCGTGTCGGCCCAATAGGCCGGCAGGTCACCGGCACGACGGCCCGCGATCTCGTAGGGCAGCTCATGACCGACGGCTCGCTCGAAAGCGCGGAACAACTCGAGCACGCTGGTGCCGGTGCCTCCGCCCAGGTTGAACGCGCGCACCGGCTCGGTCATCGCGTCGAGGTGCTCCAGCGCGGCCACGTGGCCGGCGGCGAGGTCTTCGACGTGGATGTAGTCGCGCTCGCAGGTGCCGTCGGCGGTCGGGTAGTCGTCACCGAAGATGGCCAGTTTCTCGCGGCGACCGACGGCGACCTGGGCGATGAACGGCATCAGGTTGTTGGGGATGCCCTGCGGGTCCTCCCCCATCGTGCCGGACCTGTGCGCCCCGACCGGGTTGAAGTAGCGCAGCAGCGCCACCTTGAGCCCGTCGGCGGCGGCCACGTCGGAGAGCACCTGCTCCTGCATCACCTTGGTCCGGCCGTAGGGGCTCGACGCGGAGAGCGGCTGGTAGTCCTCGTGGTAGGGCACCGGCGCGTTGTCGCCGTACACCGTGGCGGACGATGAGAACACCAGACGGCGTACGTCGTGGTGGCGCATCGCGTTGACCAGGGCGAAGGTCGAGCCGAGGTTGTTGGCGTAGTACTCCAGCGGCTTGGCCACGCTCTCCCCCACGGCCTTGAGCCCGGCGAAGTGGATCACCGCGTCGATCTGCTCGGTGGCGAAGAGCCGCTCGGTCTTGTCGACGTCGGTCAGGTCGAACGCGTGCACCGGGACGTGCGCGCCGGTGAGCGACTCGACGCGAGCCATCACGGTCGGCTTGCTGTTGGAGAAGTCGTCGACGACCAGGACGTCGTGCCCGGCCTCGATCAGGGAGAGGACCGTGTGGGAGCCGATGTAGCCGGCACCGCCGGAGACGAGAACGCGCATGGGGAGAAGACTAGAGCCTGTCGGGTAGCTCCACGGTGCACCACGGCAGCATCGCCTGGGCCAGCGGACCGATCGCCAGGGCGTAGAGCACGGTCCCGAGCCCGAGCGCGCCGCCGAGGAGCAGACCAAGCACCACGACCGTGACTTCCAGGCCGGTCCGCACCAGCCGCAGCGACAGTCCGGTACGGCGGGCCAGCCCGGTCATCAGTCCGTCGCGCGGGCCGCGACCGAACTGGGCTCCCATGTAGAGCGCGGTCGCCAGGCCGTTGCCGACCACGCCGACGACGAGCAGTGCGATCCGCGGCGCCCAGCCCTCGGGTTCGGCGAGCAGGGCCAGCGTCGCGTCGGCGGAGAGGCCGACCAGGAACGCGTTCATGATCGTGCCCAGACCGGGCACCTCGCGCAGCGGGATCCACAGCAGCAGCACGACGAAGCTGAACAGCACGACCGCCTGGCCGAGCGTGACCGGCACGTGGCGGATGAAGCCCGAGTGGAAGACGTCCCACGGGGCCAGGCCCAGCGCGCCGCGCACCATCATCGCCAGGGAGACGCCGTAGAGCACCAGGCCGATGACCAGCTGCGGCAGTCGCCGAGCCAACCGGCCCGCGCGCAGCTGCTCGAGCGGCCCGAGGTCGGAGAGCTGACGACGTGAGGCGGAGACGGTGAGCGACATGGCCCCATTCTCCGAGAGATTGGCCCTTGAACAAATAGCCAATCATGGAATAGTGGACTGTATGACCCGCGTCATATCCGCCCACACCGTGGCCACTCTCGTCGAGGGGTTCGACCGCTCCCCGGCGTACGCCGGCCTGGCCGAGGCACTGCGCGCCCTGATCGCCGACGGCCGCATCGCCCACGACACCCGGCTGCCCAGCGAGCGCGAGCTCACCGATGCCCTCGCGGTCAGTCGCACCACCGTCACCCGGGCGTACGCCGAGCTCGCCGCCAGGGGCTACGCCGCTGCGCGGCGCGGCGCCGGAACGTTCACCCGGGTTCCGGGCGGGCCGTCCCGTGCGCCCGACCGGGTGCTCACTCCACGCACCGACGGTGACGACCTGATCGACCTCAACTGTGCGGCGGCCCCGGCTCCCCCGGGCATCGCCGCTGCCTACGAGGCAGCGGTCGCCGAGCTGCCGTCCTACCTCTCGGGGCACGGCTACTACCCGGTCGGCCTGCCCGAGCTGCGTGAGGCGATCGCCGCGACGTACACCGCCCGCGGCCTGCCCACCGACGCCGAGCAGATCATGGTGACGCCCGGGGCGCTGGCCGCCACCGCCGTCGTCGCGCAGGCCTGCACCGGCCCCGGCGACCGGATCATGGCCGAGGTGCCGGTCTACCCCAATGCCACCCGGGCGCTGACCCTGCGCTCGACACGCCTGGTCGGCGCCGGGGTGGACGCCGACGGCTGGGACCTGGCCGGCATCGGGGCCACGATCCGCCAGACCGCGCCACGTGCGGCCTACCTGATCCCGGACTTCCAGAACCCGACCGGGCACCTGATGTCCGACGCCGATCGCGAGCAGTACGCCGCGCTGCTCACCACCTCGCGCACGCTGGCGATCATCGACGAGGCGCACCAGGCGCTCTCCCTCGAGGGCCAGCCGATGCCGCTGCCGATGGCCGCACACGTGGAGGCGGCCGGCGGCGAGGCGATCACGCTCGGCAGCGCCAGCAAGATGCTGTGGGGCGGGCTGCGGGTCGGCTGGATCCGCGCCCCGCACGACCGACTCGACGCCCTGACCGAGGCCAGGCTCACCCTCGACCTCGGTGTCCCGGTCGTTGAGCAGCTCGTGGCGGCCAGCCTGCTGCGCGACTCCGACGAGGTGATCGCGGCCCACCGGGCGCGGTTGCTCGAGCAGCGCGACGCCCTGGCCGCTGCCCTCACCACGGAGCTGCCGGAGTGGCGGTTCCGACTGCCCACCGGCGGGCTGGCCATGTGGTGTGAGCTGCCGAGCGCGCGCGCCTCACAGGTGGCCGCCGAGGCCGAGGCCCGCGGCGTCGTGGTCGCTCCCGGTCCGGTGTTCTCCCCCACCGGCGGCTACGAACGGTTCGTCCGGATCCCCTGGACCCGCCCCGCCGACGAGCTCGAGGAGGCGGTCAGCCGTCTCGCCGACGCGTGGCGGGCAGACCGCTCTCCGGGCGTTCGTCGTCCCACCGAACGCGTGATGGTGGCATGAGCCGCGAGTGACCTGCGTCAGCGCCAGACTCGGGCGTAGTCGACCCGCATGGACGCCGGCATCGGCGGCGGGGCGAGCAGGTTGTAGGCGTTGGTCCCCGAGCCGAGAGCCTGGGTGAACATCATGATGTAGCGCTGCCGGAAGGCCCGGTCGCCCGACGTGTTGGTCAGGCACAGCCGAGTGTTGACGAAGACTCGCAGCCGACTGGCCGACCACTCCAGCCGATAGGTGTTCCAGCGGCCACGGTGGGCGACGCAGCCGAACGCGGTGTTGGCGTGCCGGCCGGCGTACACGTTGCCGTAGGGGTCGTTGTTGTAGTGCAGGAACGGGATCGAGACCGTCGGGTAGACCGAGTAGGTCTCGGAGATGTCGATCTCGCCGGCGTCGCGGCTGGGGATGGTGACGTAGCGGTCGTCGGGCCACAGCCAGTACGCCTCGTGCAGGCCACGTGCGGTCGTCGCCGTGTTCAGGATGCGCGCCTCGAACCGGCCGTAGCGCTGCGACCACCTGCGGTGCGTGGAGACCATCCCGGAGGTGAACACCTTCAGGATCCCGGTCAGGCCGGGGCACTCGAGCAGGCCGGCCGGGCGGGCGACCAGGCGCAGGGAGCCGTTGCCGACACTGACGTTGCGGCCGCTGTAGCAGGCGGCTGCGCCGGGCGGGTCGCCGGTGATGTAGCCGTCCTTCTGGGGGGTCCACTTCGTCGTGTCGAGCGTCGTGCCGCTGAAGTCGTCGTGGAACGAGCACCGCCACGGCTCACCGCTCGCCTTCAACGGGCGAACGCCGCAGCTGTCGCGGGTCACCAACAGCCGGGGAACGTACCTGGTCACCGAGCGCCGGCGGCTGGACAGGTCGACGACGCGGTGCGCCGTCCTGCGGTTCGCCTTGCGCACCACCGTGCGGAACACGTGACGGCGACTGGTCAGCGACCTGACGCGGACCCAACGCTGGCCGGAGCGTCGCTGCAGCACCACCCGGTCGACGCGTCGCGCCGTGCGACCCGAGACGGTCACCGTGCCCAGGTTGCGTGCGGTCACCTTGAGGGTCGGGGCCGGCTCGCGTGACAGGTTCGCCGCGGCGCTCGAGCCGATGGCCGGAGCCAGCAGCAGCCCCACCACGAGGGCGAGCACTGCCAGACCGGCAGGGAGGCGGGTCGTGCGCGTCATACAGCTCCTGGAATCGTTGTCCTGGTGGCCCGAGAGGAGCCGTGCAAACAGCCTAAACCGGACGCCGCCCGTTGGGGAGGGCCAGTGCCCATCTCTGGTCCGGTCGGGTGATCAGCTCCGACCGATCGGACGACCCTCCGCCCCTGGACGTACGACGACCCGGGCCCTTGCGGACACCGGGTCGTCGTGAGGCTTGCGCCAGGGACTCAGGAAAGGTCGACGGCGCGCACGGTCTGCGCGGTCATCGCCTGCTCGATCTCGGCCAGGGTCTCGGCCGGGATCGCCGAGTCGACCGAGAGCGCGACCAGCGCCTGGCCACCCTTGCCGGCGCGAGCGACCTGCATGCCGGCGATGTTGACCTCGGCCGCGCCGAGGATGCCGCCGACGGTGCCGACCATGCCCGGGCGGTCCTCGTAGGCGAAGAACGCCAGGTGGTCGGTCGGCTCGATGTCGACGTCGAAGCCGTTGACCTCGACCAGACGTTCCTTCTGCGCCAGGCCGACCAGCGTGCCGGAGACCGACACCTGCGAGCCGTCGGCCAGGGTGCCGCGGATGGTGATCAGGTTGCGGTGGTCCGGGCTCTCGGCCTCGGAGACCAGGCGTACGGCGGTGCCGCGCTCGGCCGCGAGGAGCGGTGCGTTCACGTAGGAGACCTGCTCCTCGATGATGTCGGTGAAGACACCCTTGAGCGCGGCCAGCTCGAGCACCTTGACGTCGAACTCGGTGATCTCGCCGCGGACCTCGACGTCGATCGACTGGGCGACCTCGCCGGCCAGCGCGGTGAAGACCCGGCCCAGCTTCTCGGTCAGCGGGATGCCGGGGCGGACGTCCTCGGCGATCACACCGCCCTGCACGTTGACCGCGTCGGGCACGAGCTCACCGGAGAGGGCGAGGCGCACGGACTTGGCGACGGCGATGCCGGCCTTCTCCTGCGCCTCGTCGGTCGAGGCACCCAGGTGCGGCGTGGCGACGACGGTCTCGAGCTCGAACAGCGGGCTGTCGGTGCACGGCTCCTTGGCGAACACGTCGAGGCCGGCGGCCGCGATGCGACCGGTCTTGAGGGCGTCGTACAACGCGGCCTCGTCGACGATGCCACCGCGAGCGGCGTTGACCAGCACAAGGCTGGACTTGGCCTTGGCCAGCTCGTCGGCGCCGATCAGGCCCACGGTCTCGGGGGTCTTGGGCAGGTGCACGCTCATGAAGTCGGACTCGGCGAGCAGGGTGTCGAGGTCGACGAGACGCACGCCCATCTGCGCGGCGCGGCCGGCCTGCACGTAGGGGTCGTAGGCGATGACCTTCATGCCGAAGGCGCTCAGCCGCTGGGCGACGAGAACGCCGATGCGGCCGAGGCCGACGATGCCGACGGTCTTCTCGTAGAGCTCGATGCCGGTGTACTTGCTGCGCTTCCACTCGCCGTTGCGCAGGCCCGCGTGGCCCGGGCTGATGTTGCGGGCGGCGGCGAGCATCAGGCCGACGGCCAGCTCGGCGGCGGAGACGATGTTGGAGGTCGGGGCGTTCACGACCATGACGCCGGCCTGGGTGGAGGCCTTCACGTCGACGTTGTCGAGACCGACGCCGGCACGGGCGACGACCTTCAGCTTCTTGGCGGCGGCCAGGGCCTCGGCGTCGACCTTGGTGGCGGAGCGGACCAGGATCGCGTCGACGTCGGCAATGGCCGGCAGCAGCTCGGCACGGTCGGCGCCGTTGCAGTGGCGGATCTCGAAGTCGGGACCGAGCGCCTCGACGGTGGCGGGGCTCAGCTCTTCGGCGATGAGTACGACGGGCTTGCTCACAGCGGATTCCTCGATTTGTGTCGCGGATTTGCGGGACGTTCCAGCAGCCACGTTGCGGCCGATCTGGAGGTCGTGCACGACGCTGTGCCCGGAGCGGCCATGCTACCCGACCACGCACGACTCCCCCACTCCGTCCAACCTTCGCCTGCAACGCGGGGTTGCGGTCGCCCCACACGCGTCTCGACACCGCACCGGTGACCACAGCACCGCACACGTCGGGCACCGCGGAAATCGGGTTGTCGGCCGAGCCCTGCCTTGGCATGCTGGTCCGCGTGAAGTTCTGAGAGCGCCCGTGAAGCCCGTCGTCGACGGGTGGTTCCCTGCCCCGATCCCGAGGCCCGTTCTTGTCATCTCCTCTCCTCTTCTCCCGCGTCTCCTTCGCCTGGCCCGACGGCTCGACGGTGATCACCGACCTCGACCTGCTCGTCCCCGCGGGACGCTCCGGTCTGGTCGGGGTCAACGGCGCCGGCAAGTCGACACTGATCCGGCTCGCAGCAGGTGACCTGGCCCCCACCTCGGGCAGTGTCCGCGCCGAGGGCCGGGTCGGCTGGCTGCGTCAGGACCTCACCCTGCGCTCCGACGAACGCGTCGACGAGCATCTCGGCGTACGCCGTGTCCGTGAGGCGATCCGCGCGATCGAGTCGGGCTCCGTGGACGAAGCCGACTACGAGACCGTCGGCGACGACTGGGACATCGACGAACGGGTGGCCGCCGAGCTCGACCGCATCGGCCTGCCCACCGGGACCATCGACCGACGCCTCGGCGAGCTCTCCGGCGGCGAAACCGTCCAGCTCGGCCTGGCCCGGGTGCTGCTGCAACGACCCGACGTCCTCCTGCTCGACGAGCCGACGAACAACCTCGACGAACGGGCCCGCTCACGGCTCTACGACGTGGTCGAGTCGTGGCGGCGTACGTTGCTGGTGGTCAGTCACGATCGCGAACTGCTCGAGCGCGTCGACCGGATCGGTGACCTGCACGGCAACTCGGTGCGGTGGTACGGCGGCGGCTACTCCTCCTATGCCGCCCAGGTCGAGGCCGAGCAGGAGGCCGCCGTCCAGGCAGCGACCAGCGCCCGCGAAGACCTGCGTCGACAGCGCAACGCCCGCCAGGATGCCGAGCGCACGATCGCCCAACGTCGCCGGGTCGGCGCCAGGGCCGAACGCAGCGGCCTCGGCAAGGCCGAGGTGAACTTCTTCAAGAACAAGGCCGACAAGTCGGCGGCCGGTGCGCGCAAGGTGCACGACCAGCGCGTGGACTCCGCCAGGGAGCGCCTCGACGACGCCGAGTCGCGGGTGCGCTCGGAGCGGGAGATCCGCGTCGACCTGCCGGCGTCGGTCGTGCCGCGCGGTCGCGAGGTGCTCAGCGCCAACCTCACGTTGCGCACCGGTGCGCCCGTCTCACTCGAGGTGCGCGGCCCGGAGCGGATCGCCGTCACCGGGGCGAACGGCAGCGGCAAGACCACGCTGCTGCACACGATCGTCGGCGACCTGCCCACCGCGGGCACCCTGTCGGTGAAGGTGCCGATCGGGCTGCTCGACCAACGGCTGGACACCCTCGACGACCGGCTCACCGTGTTCGAGAACGTGACGCACCGGGCGCCGTCCTCGGACCCGAACGAGATCCGCGCCCGGCTGGCCCGGTTCCTGTTCCGCGGCACCAAGGGCGACCAGGTCGCCGGCACCCTGTCGGGAGGCGAGCGGTTCCGGGCCACGCTGGCCGCCCTGCTTCTGGCCGATCCCGCTCCCCAGCTCCTGCTCCTCGACGAGCCGACCAACAACCTCGACTTCGCGTCGTACGACGCCCTGGTCTCGGCGTTGGGCGGCTACGCAGGGGCCTTGATCGTGGTCAGTCACGACGAGGGATTCCTCGACGACATCGGGGTCACCCGCCGGATCGAGCTCACCCGAATACCCCGAATGGGGTAAGTCGCCCCGGAACCGCCACCCGACCGGATCGGCAATCCTAGATTCGTTCGAGGGATCACCCCGACGGACCGGACGGAGACAGGCAATGAAACGAACGTGGGTGTTGGGCCTGGCCATGGCCATGGTCGGCATCGTGTTTGCGGCCACCCCGGCGCAGGCCACACGCATCGGCGACGAAGGGTGCACGCCGGGCTACTGGAAGAACCACACGGACAGCTGGTCGGAGGGTCCGGGCCAGCCGATCGCCACCTCGACGCCGCTGAACGGTGGCCGGGTCGGGTTCCACACGACCGCGGCACTGATGGGTGACACCCTGCTCGACGCCCTCAACTACAAGGGTGGAGCCGGCGCGGAGGGCGCAGAGCGCAACCTCCTGCGGCACGCGGCTGCTGCCTGGCTGAACGCGGCGAGTGAGGACCTCGGCTACCCCTACCGTCGCTGGGATGACCCGGGCAACATCGTCCCGTCGGTCAACGCCGCAATCGCCTCGGGTGACCGTGCGCAGATGGAAGCCGTGCAGATGATGCTGGCCGACGCCAACGAGCTGGGCTGCCCGCTGAACTGATCCGCGAGGATCACGCGGAAGGCCTCGACCTAGGAGATTCCCCGGCGTCTGACGGGGAATCTCCTACGTCGTTGCCGTCGAGCACGTTGCCGTCGAGCGGGCGGGCTCAGTCGGTGCCGAACTCCATCGCCGCCCGGTCGAGCGCCTCGTCCTCTTCGCTGACCGCATCTCCGCGATCGGCGATGCGGTCGGCACCACCGGCCGGGAGCTCACCGAAGAGCGTCCCGTTCTCGACCAGCACCTGCCCCTGGTCGAGCGGCTGGCCGGCGTACATCTCCAGCTTGGAGCGGGAGTCGGCAATGTCGAGGTTGCGCATGGTGAGCTGGCCGATGCGGTCCAGCGGGCCGAACGCGGCGTTGTCGGTGCGCTCCATCGACAGCTTGTCGGGGTGGTAGGAGAAGTTGCTGCCGGCGGTGGCCAGGATCGTGTAGTCCTCACCGCGGCGCAGCCGGATGGTGACCTCGCCGGTGACCAGCGAGGCGATCCAACGCTGGATCGACTCCCGGATCATCAGCGCCTGGGGGTCGAGCCAGCGGCCCTCGTAGAGCAGTCGGCCGAGCTTGCGGCCCTCGTTGTGGTACTGCGCGACGGTGTCCTCGTTGTGCACCGCGTTGACCAACCGCTCATAGGCGATGAACAGCAGCGCCATCGCCGGCGCCTCGTAGATGCCGCGCGACTTGGCCTCGATGATCCGGTTCTCGATCTGGTCGGACATGCCCAGGCCGTGGCGCCCACCGATCACGTTCGCCTCGTGCACCAGGGCGACCGCGTCGTCGTACCGCTTGCCGTCGATGGAGACCGGGCGGCCCTGCTCGAAGCCGATCGTCACGTCCTCGGTCTCGATGGCCACGGCCGGGTCCCAGAACTTCACGCCCATGATCGGCTCGACGGTCTCGAGCGAGACGTCGAGGTGCTCGAGGGTCTTGGCCTCGTGGGTGGCGCCCCAGATGTTGGCGTCGGTGGAGTAGGCCTTCTCCTGCGAGTCCCGATAGGGCAGACCTCGCTCGGTGAGCCAGGCGCTCATCTCGGTGCGGCCGCCGAGCTCGTGGACGAAGTCGGCGTCCAGCCAGGGCTTGTAGATGCGCAGGTCGGGGTTGGCCAGCAGGCCGTAGCGGTAGAACCGCTCGATGTCGTTGCCCTTGAACGTCGACCCGTCGCCCCAGATGTCGACGCCGTCCTCGTGCATGGCGCGGACCAGCATGGTGCCGGTCACGGCGCGGCCGATCGGGGTCGTGTTGAAGTAGGTCCGCGACCCGGAGCGGATGTGGAATGCGCCGCAGGCAAGGGCGGCCAGGCCCTCGTCGACGAGCTGCTTCTTGCAGTCGACGTGGCGGGCCAGCTCGGCGCCGTACTGCAGGGCGCGGCCCGGGACACCGGTGATGTCGGGCTCGTCGTACTGCCCGATGTCGGCGGTGTAGGTGCAGGGCACGGCGCCCTTGTCACGCATCCAGGCAACCGCGACGGAGGTGTCGAGGCCACCGGAGAAGGCGATGCCGACGCGTTCGCCGACGGGAAGTGAAGTGAGAACCTTGGACATGGCTCAAGTGTATACGGAGTTGTGCATAATCATGCAATCGGTCCTCGGATCGTTTCAGAACCGCTCCCGGTGAGAGACTGCGCCCCATGAGTCAAGCCTTCTGCCAGCAGTGCGGCACCCGCCGCGAATCAGACGACGCC
>NZ_BCRJ01000132.1 GCF_001552535.1 Nocardioides jensenii JCM 1364 = NBRC 14755
GCCGATCCCCAGCGACGAGGCGCCCACCCGCATCAGCGGCGCGCCGATGCCGCCGCCCCAGGCACCCGGTCAGCAGTCGCCGTACGGCACTCCCCCGCAGCCCGGCCAGGCGCAGAACCAGCCGTACGCCGCCCCGCAGCAGCCGGGTCAGCCGCAGCCGGGCCAACACCAGACGGGTCAGCACCAGGCAGGTCAGCCCGGCTACGGTGCCGTGCCGCCGGCTCAGCAGGCCTACGGGCAGCAGGGGCAGCAGGGGTTCGGCCAGCAGGGGTTCGGCCAGCAGCAGTGGGGTCAGCAGCAGTTCGGTGGCGCCCCGCACCAGAACGGCTCCGGCAAGGGCAAGCTGATCGCCCTCATCGCCGCTGCGGTGCTGATCATCGGCGGTGGCGCGACCGCACTGATCCTGGTCCTCAACGGAGGCGGCGGCGATGACGACAACGACAACCTGAGCGACGAGGAGCAGATCGAGCAGGTCATCTCCGACTACAACACCGCCTTCAAGGACGTTCAGTCCGGCGATGCCGACGGCTGCGACAAGCTCGCCAAGCTCGTCGCCGAGGAGCTCACCGACGACGACCTCGACGACTGTCGCCAGACCGCCGAGAGCGCCGGCAGCAGCACCGACAGTGACTCGAGCGACTACAAGATCGAGTTGATCTACAAGGACGCCGAGGTCGACGGCGACAAGGCCGTCGCGAAGGTCGAGACCGTCAGCAACTTCGGCGGCGACGAGAACCGCGACGAGCAGGACATCGACATGGTCAAGGTCGACGGCGACTGGAAGATCGACTTCGAGGCCTCGAGCTCCAGTGAGCCCAGCGACCCGTCCACGTCGACCTCGCCCTACGGCGACCCGAGCTACGACCCGAGCGCCGACCCCAGCTACACCTATGACCCGGATGACGACTACTCGGAGACCGATCCCTACTCGGTGCCGAGCGACACGCCCTCCTACTGATCACGGCGCGGGACTCGAACCTCAGATGGCGCAGCCGTCCGGGCCACAGGCCTGGTCGCCTGCGCCATCGACCATTTCGAGGGCTGGTCGCGATTCGTCCCACGCTCGCTGCAACGCCCGGGTGAACACCTCGACCGGTTGCGCGCCGGAGATGCCGTACTTGCTCTCGACCACGAAAAAGGGCACCCCGGTGGCCCCGAAGGCACCCGCCTGCGCGACATCGGCGTAGACCTCGTCGCGGAACTCGTCGCCGGAGAGCACCTGCGTCACCCGCTCGGGGTCGAGACCGACGCCGACGGCGATCTCGGCCAGGGTGGCGTGGTCGGCGACGTTGCGCACCTCGATGAAGTTCGCAGCCAGCAGCGCTTCCTTCAGCCGGCCCTGCACGGCGGACCCGGCGTCGTGCAGCGCCAGGTGCAGCAACCGGTGGGCGTCGACGGTGTTGACCCGTTGCGTCTGCGCCAGTCGGTAGAGCAAGCCCTCTTCGGCAGCCACGGCCTCGACCTGGTCCATCATGCGTTGCGCGTTCTCGACGCCGCCGCCGTACTTGCGGGCCAGCACCTCGGCCATGCTCTCGACGGGCTCCGACGGTGCGGCAGGGTCCAGCTCGTAGGAGTGCCAGACCACCTCGACGTCATCGGCGTGCTCGAACTCGGCGAGTGCCGACTCCAGGCGGCGCTTGCCGATGTAGCACCACGGACACACGACGTCGGACCACACATCAATTCGCATGACAGGACAACGCCGACGCCGGGGCGAGGATTCCCTCACCCCCGGTGAGACGGACCTCACCCCTCAGGGTCGGGTCAGGGTCGACTGGGGGTGGAGGCGGCAGCCTTCCCCGATGCGCCCGGGTGCCGTCGACGGCGAGGCTACTGGTCATGATCACTGTTGACTCACTCACCAAGCGCTACCGCGGATTCACCGCCGTCGACGACGTGTCCTTCGTCGCCCGGCCAGGCCGCGTCACCGGGTTCCTCGGGCCCAATGGCGCCGGCAAGTCCACCACCATGCGGATCATGGTCGGCCTGACCGACGCGTCGTCCGGCAGTGCCACCGTGCTGGGCCGCCCGTTCGGCCAGCTGCCCAACCCGGGCCGCGAGGTCGGCGTACTGCTCGACGCGTCGGCCCAGCACGCCGGGCGCACCGGCCGCGAGATCCTGGCCATCGCCCAGCGCACGATGGGACTGCCGGGGTCGAGGGTCGACGAGATGCTGGAGCTGGTCAGCCTCACCGAGCGCGAGTCGGAGCGCCGGGTGCGCAACTACTCGCTCGGGATGCGGCAGCGTCTCGGCATCGCCACCGCCCTGATCGGCGACCCCGAGGTGCTGATCCTCGACGAGCCGGCCAACGGGCTCGACCCGGCCGGCATCCGCTGGATGCGCGACCTGCTGCGCGGCTACGCCAACAAGGGCGGCACCGTGCTGCTCTCCAGCCACCTTCTGCACGAGATCGAGGTCATCGCCGATGACCTGGTGATGATCGGCAACGGCCGGATCGTCGCCGAGGGCACCAAGGCCGAGCTGCTGCACGCCGCCGGCACCGTGGTGCGCACGGGTGCGGCCGCCGAGCTGGCCCAGGCACTGCGCAACGCCGGCCTGGTGGTCACGATCGCCGAGGACGGCGCGCTGCGCACCGAAGCGCCCGCCGACCAGGTGGGCGAGATCGCCCTCAACTCCCGGATCGCACTCACCGAGCTGCGGTCCTCCGACAACGCCGGCCTCGAGGAGATGTTCCTCGAGCTGACCGCCGAGACCCAACGTGAAGGAGCAGCAGCATGAGCACGCTGACCCAGGCGGCTCCCGCCACCCCGGCCGCCCGCGAGACGACGTACGCGCCGATCCCTCTGAGCCGCATCATGCGCGTCGAGCTGATCAAGATGTTCGACACGCGCTCCGGCTTCTGGCTGATGGCCAGCATCGGCATCGCGGCGGTGCTCGCCACCGCGGCGACGATCATCTTCGCTCCGGAGTCGGAGCTCGACTACGAGGCCTTCGCGACGGCGATCGGCTTCCCGATCGCGATCATCCTGCCGATCGTCGGCCTGCTCTCGGTCAGCAGCGAGTGGAGCCAGCGCACGGGGCTGACCACGTTCACGCTGCTGCCGAACCGCAGCCGGGTGATCAACGCCAAGCTGCTGGTCGCGGTCGGAGTCGGCGTCGTCTCGATGTTCCTCGCGATGGCGATCGGCGCCGTCGGCAACATCGTGGGTACGGCGATCGCGGGCGTCGACACGACCTGGAACGTGAGCGCGAAGGAGCTGTCCCTGATCGTGCTGGCCAACGTGCTCGGCATGCTGATCGGGTCGATGCTCGGTGTGGTGATCCGCAACTCCGCCGGCGCCATCGTGGGCTACTTCGTCTACAACGCACTGCTGCCGACACTGTTCATGACGCTGGGCAACCTGCAGGACTGGTTCCACGACCTGTGGCCGTGGGTCGACTTCGCCTACGCCCAGGGTGCCCTGTTCGAGGGCGACCCCAGTGGCCAGGACTGGGCCCACCTCGCGGTCACGACCACGATCTGGTTGGTGCTCCCCCTGGTGGTCGGGCTGTTCGTGATCCGCAAGTCGGAGGTGAAGTAGCGCCCCAGCCCGTCGGTGGCCGGCCGTCGTCCCCCTGTGGGGCGGCCGCCGGCCACCGGTGTTCTCCGAGGTCGCAGCAGCATGATTGAGCCGCTCTCGTCGGGGAAGACTGACAGCCATGAACAACCCTGTCTGCCCCCGCTGCGGCACTCCCCTCTCCCCCGGCCTCACCGCCTGTGCGCGCTGCGGGCTGCCGTTCGGACCCCCGGCCGGCGCACCCGCCCAGGGTCCGCCGATGCACCAGGGTGGGCCGGCCCCGTCGTCGTACGGCGCACCGATGCCGGGCGGTCCCGGCCAGTCGCCGTACGGCGCACCTACGCCACCGGCTCCTCATGGACGCGGGCCGATCATCGCCGCGATCCTGGGTGCGGTCCTGGCGGTCGCTGCCATCGTCGCCGCGGTGATCATCTTCGTGGTCCCGGACGACGACACGGAGGACACCGCCGGTGAGGACCCCTCGAGCCAGACCACCGAGGACCCGACCGACGACCCCACGGACGACCCGACCGACGAGCCGACCGAGTCGCCCACCGAGACCGAGGATCCGACAGACGATCCGACGGTGACCGACGACCCCACCGACGATCCCACCGAGACCGACGACCCGTCCACCGACCCGGGGACGCTCTCCCTGCGCTCCCGGCCGAGCGGGTCCGACGAGGAGCAGATCCGTCAGCTGGTCCGGGACACCGACACCTGGCTGCGGAAGATCTTCGCCGGAAACGCCGGGCAGTGCTCGGAGATGGGGCAGTTCTTCGCCAACCCCAAGCAGGACGACATCGGCAGTTGCGCCGATCTGGCCAAGATGCCGGCCGGCACCGAGATCTCGTTCCGGTTCTCGCCGGGCGCCGTCACCGTCAACGGCACCAAGGGCACGGTCGTGATGACGACCAGCACCACCACCGGCGGCAAGACCACCACGAGCGATGACGAGACCGATGTGGTCAAGCGTGGCGACTACTGGTACTTCGTGGAGTCCTGAGTCGGCCCCGGCCCGCGTCGGTCAGGTGAAGAGCGCCTGGCCGACGTACTCGCCCGGCCCGATGCCGGGAGGCACGGCGAACAGCGCCGACCCGGTGAACTTGAGGTACTCCATCAGCGCGTCGGACTTGGCCATCCGCGTCTGCATCGGGATGAACTGCTCGGCCGGGTCGCGCACGAAGGCGATGAAGAACAGACCGGCGTTGAGTCCACCGAGGTCGTCGCTGCCGTCGACGAAGTTGTAGCCCCGCCTCAGGATCCGGACACCGTCGTTCTGATCGGGGTGCACGACGCGGACGTGCGCGTCCGTCGGGATGATCGGCCCGCCGCGACCGGGCATCGCGAAGTCAGGATCGCTGAACTCCTCGCCACCCGAGAGTGGTGCTCCGCTCTCCTTGGTCCGGCCGATGAAGTCCTGCTGGTCGCTCAACGACTGGCGATCCCAGGTCTCGATACGCATGTTGATCCGACGGGCCACCAGGTAGGAACCGCCGGCCAGCCAGTCGGCACCGGGGTCCCGCTCGCCCACCCACAGGTGGTCGGTCAGCGCGGCCTCCTCCTCCGCCTTGAGGTTGGCGGTGCCGTCCTTGAAGCCGAAGAGGTTGCGCGGCGTCTCCTGCGAGGTGGAGGTGCTCGACGTACGCCCGAACCCGAGCTGCGACCAGCGCACCGAGACCGTGCCGAACCCGATGCGAGCCAAGTTGCGGATCGCGTGGACGGCCACCTGGGGGTCGTCCGCGCAGGCCTGGATGCAGAGGTCGCCGCCGGTGCGCTCGGGATCGAGGGCGTCGGCCGGGAAGTGCGGCAGCGGCTCGAGCGGGGCAGGACGCCGGTCGGCGATGCCGAAGCGGTCCTTGCCTGCGGCGTCACGGAACAGCGTGGGACCGAGGCCGAAGGTGATGGTCAGTCGTGAGGCCGGCAGGCCGATCGCCTCGCCGGTGTCGTCGGGCGGTAGGTCGGCGTCGCCCTGGGTCGGGCCGATCGGACCCGCCGAGCCACCGGCCGTCATCCGCTCGGCCGCCTCGGTCCAGGCGGTGAGCAGGGCGATCAGCTCGTCGCGCGAGTCGGTGGTGACGTCGAAGGCTGCGAAGTGCAGGCGGTCCTGGGCGGGCGTGACGATGCCGGCCTGGTGTGCGCCGCGGAACGCGTACGCCGCCGGGCCCGTGGTCGCGGCATCATCGGACTCGAGGGCGCTGGCCGCGGCGAAACCACCGGCCACGCCCACCACCGCCGCGCCCCCGGTGAGGAGGGCGCGGCGAGAGACGGCGGGCTGCCTCATGAGCGGGAGAGCAGCGTGCCCGTGAGCTTCGAGAGCGGCTCGGCAAGGGCGTCGACCGCGTCCTTGAGCGCCTTGATCTCGGGCTGGGTCAGCTCGTCGTAGTAGGTGAACCCGTCGGCGGTCTTCTGCGCGTCGAGCAGCTTCTGCAGGTCCGCGAACCGGTCGGTCAGGGTCTTTGCGAGCGCGGCGTCCTTGGTCTCCAGCACCGGCTTCACACCCTCGAAGGCGACCCGGGCACCGTCGACGTTGGCCTGGAAGTCCCAGAGGTCGGTGTGCGACCAGAACTCCTCCTCGCCGGTGACCTTCCCGGCAGCGACCTCCTCGAGCAGCCCGGAGGCGCCGTTGGCGATGCCGTCGATGGTGAACCTCAGGTCGCCGTCGACCTTCTTGTCCAGGATCTTGGTGTTCTTGAGCAGGTCGTCGGCATAGACCGCGCGCTGCTGGGGCGTCATCGCCCGGTAGCCCTTGGCCTCGGCCGGCCACAGATCCTTCTCGATCCGGTGCCAGCCGGTCCACTCGTCACCCTCGGCGACGTCGGCCTCGCGCAGGTCCATCTTCGGGTCGAGGGTGCCGAACGACTCGGCGACCGGCTCGATGCGCTCCCAGTGCATGCGCGCGTCGGCGTACAAGGCCCGGGCCTCGTCGTCCTTGCCCGCCTTGTAGAGGTCGACGAACTCGGTGGTCTTGGTGAGCAGCTGGTCGGTCTGGTCCTGCACGTAGGCGAGGTAGTTCGTGGTGGCCGTGTCGATCATGGCCTGCTCGTCGCCGGAGACCTCGACCTTCTCGTCGGAGGCGCTGACCGCGAAGTCCGCGCGGATGCCGTCGCCCTTCATGCCCGGCTTGCAGGCAGTGATGTAGTGCCCCTCGGGGACCGCGACCGTGAGGCGACTGTCGAGGTTCGCCCCGATGTTCTCCACCTCGCCGACGATCCGCAGGCCGTCCTCGGCGAGCAGGTAGAACTCGGTGACCTGCTTGCCGGCGTTGGTCACGTCGAAGGTCAGGGTGCCGGCCGGCGCCTCGACCTTGGAGACCTCGCAACCGTCGTCCGTGGAGATGACCTGGATCGAACGCGGGTCACCGTCATCGGACTTGGCGTTCTCGGTGCACGAGGCCAGCAGCGGCGCTGCCACGAGGATCGGGACCAGAACGGCCAGTTTTCGGTTGCGCATCATCGTCCTTCTGGGGAGTGAGGTGGTGCCGGTCATGCCGCGGGCACCCGGGCGGTGTCCTTGGGGGCGGTACGCCGACGGGCGCCCCGCAGGAAGAAGGTCATGGTGGGCACGAGGTAGAGGACCCAGACCAGTCCCTCGAGCTTGGTGGTGACCATCGAGATGTTGAAGACGCCCTTGATCAGCGTGCCGAGCCAGCCGGCGGGGTCGATCGTGTCGGAGATGTCGAAGAGGACGTCGTGCAGCCCCGGCAGGAAGCGCGCCTCCTGCAGGTCGTGGACGCCGTAGGCCAGCACGCCGGCGGCGACCACGATCAGGAACCCACCCGTCCAGGTGAAGAATCTGCTCAGGTTGATCGAGATCGCGCCGCGGTAGATCAGGTAGCCGAGCACGACCGCGGTGAGGATGCCCAGGCCCGCGCCCAGCAACGGCTCCCAGGTCGGGGTCACCGAGCCGACTGTCTCGCGGGTTCCGGCCTGGGTGGCCGCCCAGATGAACAGCGCCGTCTCGAGACCCTCACGACCGACGGCGAACATCGCCACGATCACCAGGCCCCAACGGCTGCCCTCGGCGGCCACGTCGATCTGACCGCGCAGCTCGCCACCGAGACCGCGGGCGGCGCGGGCCATCCAGAACACCATCCAGGTCACGAACCCGACCGCCACGATCGAGAGCGTGCCGCCGATGAACTCCTGCGCCTCGAAGGTGAGCCCGCGGGGCCCGTAGGTCAGCGCCGCACCGAAGCCCAGGGAGATGAGCACCGCGATGCCGACCCCGACCCAGACCCTGGGCAGCAGGCTGGTGCGGCCACTCTTGACGAGGTAGGCGACCAGGATGCTCACGACCAGTGCGGCCTCGAGGCCCTCGCGCAGGCCGATCAGGTAGTTGGACAACACATTCGTGAGAATACGCCCAACGCTTAGGACTGCCTAACCTTGGTCGCGACTCGAGATCGAGCCGTCGGCACGACGTACGCCGGGGTGCCCGTGCATTCCTGCCCGATCGACAGGAAGTTTCATGACGATCGGCCAGTTTCACAGGCGGA
>NZ_BCRJ01000133.1 GCF_001552535.1 Nocardioides jensenii JCM 1364 = NBRC 14755
CCGCGGCGCCGCCGACCCCGCCCATCACGGCGGTCGCCGCGCTACCGACGACCCCGGCCGAGCCGAGCATCCCCGCTCCTGCCGGCAGCGCCGCGATGACACCGCCAATGACCGTGCCCAGCCCGGCGCCGGCCAGCCATGCGGGGCCGTACTTCTGCCGGGCGGCGTGATCGAGGCTGGTCAGGAACGCGGTGGCGTTCTGGTGCCGCACAGCGGGGTCCTTGTCGAGGTCCTGCTGGCAGATGCCGGCCAGGTCGTCGCCGAGGTCGGGCACCAGGCGCCGCGGGTCCGGCACCGGGGCGGTCAGGTGCAGCATCGCGGTGAGGTCGGCGGTCTCACCGCGATAGGGCGGGCGTCCGCAGAGCAGCTCGAACAGCACCACCCCGGCCGCGTAGATGTCACTGCGCGCGTCGACGTGGTCGCCGGCCACCTGCTCGGGGCTGATGTAGGACGGGGTGCCGCTCCAGGTGCCCGGACCGGCCAGGGCCCGCGGCGGCCCGGCCAGCCCGAAGTCGATCAGCCGAGAGGTTCCGGAGGGGTCGATCAGGATGTTGTCGGGCTTGAGGTCGGCATGCACCAGCCCGACCGCGTGGACGGCGGCCAGTCCCTGCAGCGCCCCGTGGAGCACCCCGAGCGCCTGGCGACCGTCGAGCAGCCCGGCCTGCCTGAGCACCTGCCGCAGTGATGCTCCCTCGACGAAGTCGGTGACGATCGCGGCCAGGTCGGGTGTGTCGATCACGTCGCGGACCCGCACCACGTTGGGGTGGTCGACGGCTCGCAGGGCCGCGATCTCGGCACGGAACATCTGACGGCGTACGTCGTCCTGCGGCCAGTTCAGCACCTTGATCGCGACAGTCTCGCCGGTGCCGGGATCGGTGCCCCGGTGCACCGTCCCGAACCCGCCGGAGCCGACCACGCCGGTGACGGGGTAGTGGCCGATGTGCTGCGCGTCCATGTCTCGTCCCATCTGGCTGGTCCCGTCCGGCTGTCCCGTTCCTCGGGCAGGGACACCAGTGTGCCGTCAGCAGGGCGGCGTCGTGGCGGTTCGCGGAGTCTGTGCCACCAGGTGGCGCCGCGAATCCCGGTTGGGCCTCCTGAGAGACTGGGGCGCATGAGCGAGAGCAAGGCCCCCGCCCGACCGCCCCAGGTGACGATGGCCGGCTGGATGACCGTCGGCGCATCGATCTTCATGCTGGTCAACGTCTTCACCTACGTGTCGCAGCTGCGCACGATCGACAATCGTGAAGCGGTCGCCGACACGCTCTCCCGCGACCCGCTCAAGGGCATGGGCATCGACCTCGAGCAGGCCCTCTCGATGCTGCACGGTGCCGCCCTGGTGGCCGGCGCCTGTGCCGCGGCGACCGCGATCCTCGGCTGGTTCGCGCTGCAGCGCAACCGTCAGGCTCGCGTGGCGCTCAGCGTGCTGGTGCTGCCGCTCTTCTTCTCCGGACTGATCGCCAGCCCGTTCCTCTCCTCGATGATCGCCGTGTCGGTCATCCTGCTCTGGGCCCGGCCCGCGCGCGACTGGTTCAACGGGATCACCCCGGAGCCGCCGGCCCGGCGTACGACGCCCGTGGCCACCCCGACGCCTCCGGCCCCGGACGAGCCGCGTTCGTTCGAGGGTTTCGGAGACACCCCGGACGGCCAGGCGGGCCAGGTGGCCACGGCCGCGCGGCGCCCGGCCACGACCTCGACGGGCCCGGTGACCGACCGGCCGACCGAGGTGCTGCAGGCCTGCGTCGTCACCTGGGTGATGTCTGCGCTGGTCGTGCTCGGCATGGGGACGGTGGCAGTCGGCCTGCTGGTCATGCCCGACGTGCTCACCGAGATCTACGAGAGCGACTCCCGCTTCGCCGAGTCCGAGATCAGTGTCGACCAGCTCAAGGTGGCGTCAGTGATCCTGGCCGTCATGTTCTCCCTGTGGGCGATCGGCGCCATGGTGCTGGCCGGGTTCGCCTACCGCGGCCAGAACTGGGCGCGCATCGTGCTCATCATCTCGGCCTCGGTGGCCGGTCTGATGAGCCTGGCCCTGGTGATCAGCTCGCCGCTGCTCCTGGTCGTCGCCGCGACCTGCGCGGCCACCGTCCTGCTGTTGTGCCGTCGCCGCACGGTCGAGTGGTTCAAGCCCGCAGATCGGCCCTGACCAGTCGGTCGACACCCTCGTCGATCACGTCGGGCTCCTTGCAGAACGCCCACCGGATCAGGTGCCGGCCCTCCTCCAGGTCGTCGTAGAACGCCTGTGCCGGGATCGCGACCACCCCGGCTCGCTCGGGCAGGGCGAGGCAGAACTCGTGTCCGTCGGCCCAGCCGAGGCGGCGCACGTCGGTGGTCACGAAGTAGGTGCCCTCCGGGACCCGGACGTCGACGTCGAGCCGGGACAGTCCGGCACAGAGCTGGTCGCGCCGCTCCTGCAGTGACCGGGTCAGCTCGACGTAGAAGTCGGGCTCGTGGTCCAGGGCATGCGCCACCGCGGCCTGCAGCGGGGTGCCGCTCGAGAACGAGAGCCACTGCTTGGCGCCGAGGACCGCCTGCACCAGCTCGCGGGGGCCGGTCGCCCAGCCGATCTTCCACCCGGTGAAGGAGAACATCTTGCCCGCGCTGGAGAGTGTGACCGTGCGCTCGAACATGCCGGGCAGGGTGGCCAACGGGACGTGCTCGTGGTCGTCGAAGACGAGGTGCTCGTAGACCTCGTCGGTCACCACGAGCAGGTCGTGCTCGATCGCCACGTCGGCGACGGCCTGCAGCTCGTCGCGCGTCAGCACCGTGCCGGTCGGGTTGTGGGGACTGTTGAGCAGAAGCAGCTTGGTGCGGTCGGTGATCGCCGCGCGCAACTCGTCCACGTCGAGCCGGAAGTCGGGCGCCCGCAGGGTCACGGGTCGGCGTACGCCGCCGGCGAACGCGATCATCGCCAGGTAGGAGTCGTAGTAGGGCTCGAGCACCACGACCTCGTCGCCCGGGTCGACGAAGGCCAGCAGGGCGGCCGCGATGCCCTCGGTGGCGCCGGTGCTGACCACCACCTCGTGGCCCGGGTCGAGCTCGATGCCGTAGTGACGGGACTGGTGGGCCGCGATCGCCTCACGCAGGGGCAGCGTGCCGCTGCCCGGCGCGTACTGGTTCTCGCCGTCGCGCATGGCCTGCACGGCCCGCTCCACCACGGAGGCCGGCCCGTGCACGTCGGGGAACCCCTGGCCGAGGTTGATCGCGTTGGTGGCCACGGCGAGGGCGGACATCTCGGTGAAGATCGTGGTCGGGATGCCGTCGAGTCTCTTCGCTGCGCGAATGTCTGGGCGTGCCATGGTGCCGAGGGTAGTCGGGCACAATCGCGGCATGACCTCGACTGCCCGGCCGCGTGGCCGATCCCGGACCTGGTGGGCCGGTGTCGCCCTGGTCGTGGGGGGACTGGCCGTCCTCGGCTGGGTGGGCTGGCAGTTCTGGGGCACCAACTGGGTCTCGGGGCGGACCCACCACCGCATCGTGGAGCAGGTGGAGAAGAAGTGGGCAGCCGACGCCGACGACGTGGTGGCGGTGCCCGAGGGAGACGTCGCCGCGTTGATCCGCATCCCCGCCTTCGGTGACGACTACGTGGTGCCGGTCCTGGAAGGTACGACGGACGAGGTGTTGGCGGCCGGTTTCGGGCACTTCAGCGACTCCGCGGGTCCGGGTGGGAAGGGCAACTACGCGCTGGCCGCCCACCGGGTCACCCATGGTGAGCCGTTGCGGGACCTTCCGGAGCTCGAGGCGGGCGACGAGGTCATCGTGCAGACCCGCGGTGCGACGTACACCTATGTGCTGACCAGTGCCGGTGACGGCCTCGAGGTGTCGTTCACCGACGGGTGGGTGGTCGACCCACTGCCGACCAACCCGCACGAGGGCGGCGTGCAGCCCGAACAGCGTCAGGGACAGCGGCTGATCACCCTGACCACGTGCGCCGAGCTGCTCCACACCGATGAGCGACTGGTGGCGTTCGGGGTGCTGAAGGGCGTGGAGCGGGTCAGTCGTTGACGTCGTCGACGATGTCGTCCACGGCGTCGTCGACCTGGCGCCGGTGCCGCCACCACTCGAAGAGCATCGGCAGGACGGAGATCGCGACGATCACCAGCAGGGCCGCCTCGATGTTGTGCTGCAGGAACTCGATGCCGCCGAGGAAGTAGCCGAGCAGGGTGATGCCGGTGGCCCACAGGATCGCGCCGACCGCCGACCACAGGAAGAAGTGGCGGCGGTCCATCTTGCCGACGCCGGCCACCAGGGTGATGAAGGTGCGCACGATCGGCACGAACCGGCCCAGCACGAGGGCCTTGGCGCCGTGCTTGTCGAAGAACTGCTCGGTCTTGGTGAAGTGCTCGGGTTTGAGGAAGCGGCCGCGATGCTCGTAGATCTTCGGCCCGATCGCGCGTCCGATCTCGTAGCCGGTGACGTTGCCGATCAGGGCCGCCGCCGACAGCAGGATGCAGGCGACGACGATGTTGACGTCGATGCCCGCCTCGCCCGCGCCGGAGCGGTGGATGAACAACCCGACACTGAACAGCAGCGAGTCGCCGGGCAGGATCGGGAACAGCAGCCCGCACTCCACGAACACGATCGCGATGCTGACCCAGAACATCTCCTGCCCGAACTTGGCCAGCAGCCACTCGGGGTCCATCCAGTCGAGGCCCAGCAGCAGGGGATGGAGGTCGGCGATCACGGGCGCCACAGTATCGGGCCGACGGTAGGGTTCCCGCCGTGGACCAGCGTGCGCCGTACGACCCGATGCCCCACGGGCCCGACGAGGTCGGCCTCGGCCCGTGGCAGGGCACGTGGCCCCAGGGTGAGCAGTACGACACCCAGCTGCTCGCGGAGGGCGACCGGCGCAACGTGGTGGACCGCTATCGCTACTGGACGATGGAGGCGATCGTCGCCGACCTCGACACCCGCCGGCACGGCTTCCACGTCGCGATCGAGAACTGGCAGCACGACTTCAACATCGGCACGATCGTGCGCACGGCCAACGCGTTCCTGGCCGCCGAGGTGCACATCGTCGGGCGCAAGCGGTGGAACCGGCGGGGGGCGATGGTGACCGACCGCTACCAGCACATCCGCCACCACGAGACCGCCGCCGATCTCGCGGCGTACCTCCATGAGCAGTCGGTGCGGCTGCTGGGCATCGACAACCTGCCCGGCTCGGCGCACCTCGAGACGATGCGGCTGCCGCGCTCGGTGTGCTTCCTGTTCGGGCAGGAGGGCCCCGGGCTCTCCGAGAGCGCACGCGAGGTCGTCGACGGCACCTTCTCGATCGCCCAGTTCGGGTCGACCCGCTCGATCAACGCCTCCGCGGCAGCGGCGATCGCCATGCACACCTGGGTGCGGGAGTACGCCGACCTGTCCGGTGAGGCGGCCTGGCGGGGCTGAA
>NZ_BCRJ01000134.1 GCF_001552535.1 Nocardioides jensenii JCM 1364 = NBRC 14755
CGCTCGTCAGTCCACGTCGGCCGGTGCGAGCAGTGCCCGGAGGGTGTCGAGCCCGCGCGAGGTGTGGCTCTTGACGGTGCCCTCGCCGATGCCGAGCTCGTGCGCGGTCTCGGTGACGCTCAGACCGAGCCAGTGACGCAGCACCACGGTCTTGCGCTGCATCTCGGGCATCTGCTGGAGCGCATCGAACAACGCGGACCGCTCCTCGGCCGGCAGCCCCGGTCGCTGCGCGGCTTCGTCGCCGCCGGTCAGCTCGACCGTCTGCGGCCGGCGCATCCGGCGCCGGTGCTCGTCGATGTTGACGCGCACCAGGATCTGTCGCACGTAGGCCTCCGGCTGCTCGTCACGGCGCACCCGCGGCCACGCGACGTACAGCTTGACCAGGGCGTCCTGGAGCAGGTCGTCGGCCAGGTGCCAGTCGCCGCAGATCGCGTAGGCGATGCGCCGCAGGTGCAGCCGACGGGCGGCCACGAAGTCGACGTAGTCGGCCTCGCGGTTCGCCCGGCCCGAGAAGAGCGTCACTGCAGGCCCTCGCTCGTGCCGTCACCGTACTGGCCACGGGCGTGGTCGAGGAAGGCCTGGATCGTGGGGAAGGTGCCGGCGTTGCCGCCGCGGATCACCTCGGCCTCGTGGCCCGGCGTACGCCTCACCACGACGTAGACGTCCTTGCCGGTGGGCATGGCGACGCGGGCAGCGGCCGTGTCGTCGCCGGGACCGGCGAAGCGCGAGCCGAGGTCGATGTCGTTGACCTGCGCAACGATGGTCAGACCCGCGGCGGGCTCCAGCGTGCCGTCCGGGTTCATCGTGACCAGGGGCCCGGTGGTCTCGTCGGTGTCGTTGCGCTGGGCGATGCCCTGGTCGGCGTCGAGCACGCGCTGCCTGTCCACGGCCTCGGGCAGCCAGGACTCCAGGGTGCCGACCGCGTCGTGCGAGTCGACGCTGATGTAGGGGCCATAGTCGCCGGGTTGCTCGACCAGCAGCACGAACTTGTGCTCGGCGCCCTTGCGCACCTCGAGGCCCAGGGAGTTGTTGGGATCTGCGTAGTTCATCGGGTTGTCGACGCGTGAGATCTCACGCCAACCCTTGGCGAGGTAGGCCTCGCCGCCGCGGATCGTGGCCGGCTCACCGAGGAAGTCGCCCTTGCTGGGCTGGTACGGCTTGTCGGGCGTGGCCGCGGGCGTCGTCGACGAGGCCGACTCCGACGGGGAGGTGGCCGCGGTGCCGCTGTCGTCGGCCGGTTCGTCGCCTCCGGTTCCGGTGGCGAGCCACGCCGTACCGCCGACCAGGGCGGCGACGGCCA
>NZ_BCRJ01000135.1 GCF_001552535.1 Nocardioides jensenii JCM 1364 = NBRC 14755
CGGCGCCGGCGCAGCGCGCGGCGCCCGGCGCGCACGTGGCGGTCGATCGACGCCTGGGCGGGACCGTCGCCGAACGAGCTGTCGAGTTGCTCCTTGATGTCCATGGTCTTCTCCCCGTGGTCGATGATGCCGTGTCGCCGGGGGATACGACAGGTGGGACGCTCGCGTTGTCATCGACTCCGGGAAATCTCGGGATCAGGGGAACTCGCGGTCTCCCGCTGGCCCTGCGACCTTCGACTGGATCATCGGGAAGTCCTCGAGGTCACCGACGCCCGCATCGTTGGGGGCGTTGACGCCGTTGCGGTTCTGGCTGGCGGCCCAGGAGGCGATCAGGTTGCCGTCGGCGTCGAGCAGGCGGATCCGGTTGATCACGTCGTCGATGTTGTCGCCGTTGCGGAGCGGCATACCGTCCTTGCCCCAGGTGATGTCGGCGGGCAGGGCCCCGACGTGCTCGACGTAGTAGTAGCCCTCGTTGGTGTCGACCTTCTCCCACTTGCCGTCGAAGAAGCGCACCTCGACCCGCGCCACGGCCGGGTCGCGACGGCCTTCGTGGGTGGCCACGAACTTCCGGCAGTCGGGCACGGCCTCGTCGCGCGTCGCGTCGCAGGCCTGACCGGCGCTGTATCCGTAGCCGAGGTTGGAGATCTCGGGATCGGGTGCGATCCGGAAGGCCGGTGTCAGGACGCCGTCTGTGCTGCCCTTCTGGACGAAGCACTCGCCCCAGAACCTCTGGTTGCCCGAGCGCAGGTAGGCGCGGGTGTCACCGGTCCAGGTGACCACGGCCGCCATCACCACGGGTGGGCCGCCACGCCAGAGGTATTTCGCCGAGTCGTTTGGGCTGTCGGTGTCGTGGCAGGTCTCGACGAGCTGCTGGTTCGTGTCGGGGGGCACGGGGTCGGCGGTCTGGCTGGCGACCGTGCCGTCGTTCTTGCCCGCGTCGTCGGAGGGCCTGGCCTGGACGGCGTACCCGGTGCCGCCGATCACAGCCAGCACGGCCAGGGCGCCGACACCGGTGGTGAGTCGACGACGGCGCAGGGCACGGTGCCCGCCGGCGAGGTGGACGTCGACGGGCAGGCGGTCGGGCTCGTCGTCGAAGAGGCCGTCGAAGTGGTCGTGGAGGTCACGCATGTCAGTTCCTCGTCATCTCGGGGAGTTCGTCGCCCAGGGCGGCGCGCAGGCTCTTGAGGGCGTGGTGGGTGTGGGCCTTGACGGTGCCCGGCGCGATGGCCAGCTCGTGGGCGGTCTGCTCGACGGAGAAGTCCAGCCAGTGCCTGAGCACGACGACCTTGCGTTGCATCGCGGGCAGGGTATCGAGTGCCGCGAGCAGGCTGTGCCGGTCGTCGGCGTCGGCCGCCGGTGGTGCCGCGGCGTCGATGCCCTCCAGTCCCGGGGACTCCCGACGACGTGCGGGTCGTCGGCCCTCGTCGATGTTCGCGTTCAGGATCACCCGGCGCGCGTAGGCGTCATGGGCCCGGTCGTCGCGCAACCGGGGCCACGCGACGTACATCTTGGTCAGCGCGGTCTGCACGAGGTCGTCGGCGCGTCCCCAGTCGCTGGTCAGGGTGTAGGCGAACCGGCGCAGGTAGCCCTGCCGCGTGGCGACGTACTCGCTGAACGCCGTGTCGCGATCGGCCTTGCGCATGGGTGGTCCTCTCGTGCCCGGACTGAGAATGACGGCCTTGAGCCTGTCACTGAGAATGACGGACCGGAAGCCTCCCGGGTTTAGCCCCGACCGGAGATCTCCCACCGGTTATTCAGGACCGCATTGGGCCTGGGAGAAATCTCGACTAATCTGAGGCGGTCAGGGTGGCGGCCAACGCGGGGGACGTTCAATGCGCTACAGGTCTCGGGTGTCATGAACCGACTTCGCCGTCTGCTTCCCTCGCCGCGGAGTCGCACCGTCGTCGCCTTCTCCGCTCTCAGCATCTCGCTGACCGCGCTCGCCGTGCTGTACGACGGCACCGAGGTCGCCGACCTCACGCTCCATGACGGCGGCGTGTGGGTCACGAACGAGAACCTCAACGGTCTCCAGGTGGCCGCTCACCTCAACTACCCCTCGCGGGAGCTGGACGCGAACACCAAGTCCCTGCCGGGGGCCGGCTTCGACCTCTCCCAGGAGGCGAACGCGGTCATGGTCTCCACCGGAGGGAGCCGGTTGAGTGCGGTCGACACCGCGACCTGGGAGACGGACGCCACCCCCGGGGTGCTGCCCGACAGTGCCCGGGCCAGCCAGGGCAGTGAGATCGTGGCGATCGCCGACCCCAACGCCGGCACGGTGTGGGCGGTGCCGGTCGGCGAGGTCGCCAGCTTCGACCCCGAGGGCGTCGTACCCGTGCTCACCGACGCCGTGGGTGTCCGGGCGGTCGCGGGCAAGGACGACGTGATCCACACCGTCCGGCCCGACGGCTCCCTGGTGGACCTGCGCCGCGAGGGCGGGGAGTGGGTGTCCTCCGACGTCGGCTCCACCTCGGCCATCAGCGACACCGAGCTGCAGAACCTCCAGCTGAGCGCCGTCGGCGGCACCGGCATCGTCTTCAACCCCGACGCCGGCTGGATCGCCTGGTCCGACCACCAGGTCGACGTCGACGACGCCGCGGGGCTGCAGCTGCAGCAGGCCGGGGACGACATCGGTGTGGTGGCCCTCTCCGGTCCCTCCTCCTTGGTCCGGGTGCCGCTCGACGGCGGCGCGACCGAGACCAGCGAGGCGCCGAGCGGCGGCACCCCGGTCCCGCCGGTGACGAACGGGAGCTGTGCGTACGCCGCCTGGAGCGGCACCGGTGCCTATCTGCGGGAGTGCACCGACGGCGCCGACGACGTCGCGGTGACGACCTACCCGCAGCTCACCACCGCCAAGGAGCTCGTCTTCCGCACCAACCGCGACGTGGTCGTGCTCAACGACCCCACCAACGGGGACGTCTTCCTGGTCAACGAGAACATGCAGGAGATCGCCGACTGGGAGACGGTGCTGGCCAACCTCAACCAGGACCAGAACGACAAGCAGGACAAGACCGTCGCGGTCACCGACCGGGCCAAGGAGAACACGACGCCCGAGCCGCGCGACGACGCGTTCGGCGTCCGCCCCGGCCAGTCGGTCACCCTGCCGGTGCTGGCCAACGACCTGGACGCCGACGGCGACATCCTGGTCGCCGAGCTCGGCAAGGGCGAGGCCGCCGGCCTGGGCCAGGTGGAGTCCGTGCGTGACGGCCGGGCGGTGCGCATCAACGTGGACCCTGACGCCGCCCCGGGCCGGACGTCGGCCTTCACCTACACCGCCAATGACGGACGTGAGGACGGCAAGGCCGACGCCAGGGTCGAGCTGACCGTCCGTGGCGAGCAACAGAACGGCAAGGCCGAGCTGCTGGTGCCCGAGCGCACCAGTGAGCTCACGATCCGGGCCCGCGGTGCCGGGGAGCACCACATCCTGGGGGAGTGGGTGGACCCCGACGGCGACCCGTTCTGGGTCTCGCACGTGGACTTCCCCGAGGGGCTCTCGGGCACCTACCGCCCCGACGGTCTGATCAAGGTCCGCGACGACGGTCGCAGCGGTCTCCCGCGGGAGCGCAAGGTCAAGGTCACGCTCACCGACGGCAAGGTCAACGGCAGCAACACCGTCGACCTCGCCGTCACCGTGCTGCCGGTCAACGGCAAGGCCAAGCCGGTGGCCAACGCCGACTACGCCACGACGCTCGCCGCCGACGAGTCCGGCGACCACAGCATCACCCTGCGTCCGATGGACAACGACGTCGACCCGAACGGGGACGAGCTCTACTTCTCCCTCACCGGCCGGGTCCCCGAGGGCTTGAAGGTCGAGCAGAACGCCGACGACAGCCTGACCGTCACCGGGTCGCGTCCCGGTTCCACCGACTACCTCGAATACACCGTCACCGACGGCAGCGCCACCGCCAGCAGTGTGGTCCGCGTCGACACCATCGCACCCCAAGACGCCCAACCGGTCCCGGACGACGACCTGGCCGTGCTGCCGCCCAGCGGTGAGGTGCTGGTCGACGTACTCTCCAACGACACCGACCCGCTCGGTGGCGTGCTCGTCGCCGAGTCCGTCAACGTCGGCCAGACCAGCCAGGTCACGGCCGAGGTCGTCGACCACGAGTCGATCAAGATCTCCGACGTCAGCCTCCGCGAGGGCGAGCCGGTCACCCTCACCTACGACGTCGGCAACGGGGCGATGACCGGCACCGGAACGGTGACCGTGGTCCTCGACCCGGCCCGAACCCCGGATGCCCCCGTGGCCGGTGACGACCAGGCGGTCGTGCGCAGCGGAGACGTGGTCACCGTCGACGTGCTCGACAACGACCTGTCCCCGACCGACCTGCCCCTGACCGTGATGCCGCTCGACGCGGGCGCGGTGACCGAGGGCACCGACCTCGGCAAGGCCTGGGTCTCGGAGAACAAGGTGCGGTTCAAGGCCAGCGGAGAGTCCGGCCTGGTGCGCGTCCAGTACACCGTCCGCGACACCGAGCAGCGCTCCCACAGCGCGACCGTCGAGCTGTCGATCACCCCGACCAGCGGTGCCAACGCGGCGCCCCGACCCGAGCCACTGACGGGACGTCTGGTGCAGGGCAACGAGGTCGCCGTACCGGTGCCGCTCGAGGGCGTCGACCCGGACGGCGACTCGGTCTCCGTCGTGGGGCTCGACATCCAGCGGCCGCCACGCAAGGGCACCGTGACCATCGCCGGCGGCAGCATCACCTACCGCGCGGCGGCAGGCGAGGAGAACCGGGGCACCGACACCTTCGGCTATGTCGTCGAGGACGAGTTCGGTCGGCAGAGCACCGCGGAGATGAAGGTCGGCATCGCGGCGCCCCCGGGCAACAACCTGCCCCCGGTCGCGATCGCCGACGAGCGCGACGTACGCCCCGACCGCGTGCTCACCGTGCCGGTCACCGCCAACGACATCGACCCGGAGGGGTCGGCCCTGAGCATCCTCGACGACGTCGAGCAGGTGGCCGGCGACGATGCGCCGGCCGAGGTCGTCGACGGCCGGCTGCGGCTGCGCACACCCGACGAGAAGACCACGCTCACCTACCGCTACCGGATCCGCGACGACCTGGGCGCCGAGAGCACCGCCGACCTCGTGGTCAAGGTCGACCCCGACGCCCCGGCACTGTCGCCCGTCGCGCGCGACGACCGGGTCCCGGTCGCCGAGATCATCGGCCAGACCCAGGTCACCGCCGACGTGCTGGTCAACGACGAGGACCCCGACGGCTCGGTCTCCGAGCTGCTCCCCGAGCTCCCGGAGGAGACCCGGGCAGCCGGGGTGGAGGTCACCCAGGACGGGCAGCTGCGCATCCCGGTCACGCCTCGGCGGCAGCTGATCCTCTACCGCCTCGTGGACCCCGACGGCGAGGTCGGCACCGCCGTCGTGGTCGTGCCCGGGAGCGACAGTGCCGCGGCCAAGCGCCCCGCGCTCCGTGCGGACGCCGAACTGCCGATCGCCGTCGACGCCGGCACGAGCCGCGCGATCGACCTCGAGGACTACGTGGTCGTCCGACCGGGTCGTACGCCGTCCCTGCCGTTCACCGAGAGCATCATCGCCGGCCCCGGACACGACGGCTCCAAGATCAAGACCGGAGACCGCGAGATCACCTTCGGCGCCCGGGGCGACTACTACGGCCCCAGCTCGGTCACCGCGGTCGTCTCCGACACCGAGAGCGACGGTGACTCCGCGGCGTTGACCAGCACCTTGATGCTGCCGGTCTTCGTCAACGCCACCGGCAACACCCAGCCCGAGCTCCGGGTCCCCTCCATCACGGTGGCCACCGGTGAGCCGTGGACCGGTGACCTGTCGATGATGGCGACCGATCCCGATCCCGGCGACCAGGGAGCGCTGGAGTTCTCCGCCGAGAAGGTGGACGCCGACCTGGACGTCGACGTCGACGACGACTCCGACGACCTCACCGTCTCCCCGGCCAAGGGCACCGAGGCCGGGCAGTACCAGTTCGACCTGGTCGTCACCGACGGCAAGACCGCCCCGGTGCGTCGTACCGCCAACGTGACCGTGGTCGAGACCACCCGTGACCTGCTGGCAGTGCGCGACGCCGACCTGGACGCCAAGGCCGGCGAGACGACCGAGGTCGACCTCGACGACTACGTCACGTTCAACCCCTTCGAGAAGGACGGTGAGCCGGTCCAGCTGGTCGGCGAGCCGAGTGTCGTGGCCGGCGCGGCCGAGGTGACGAGCAGCGGACGCATCCTGTCGATCACTCCCGACGACGACTTCTACGGAACCGTCCGCCTGACCTATGTCCTGCGCGATGCCACCGGTCTCGCCGAGCGTGAGGTGCAGGGTCGGGTGACGCTGAACGTGCGCGGCCTGCCGACCGCCCCGACCACCGTCACCGCCGAGGCCAGCAACGCGCAGGTCGAGGTCGACTGGAGCGGTGCCGAGCCCAACGGCGCCCCGATCACCGGCTACCGCCTGACCTGGACCAGCGACGGCGGCGACTCCGGCCAGACCACGATCGACGGCCCGCGCACCACGCACACGGTCACCGGTTTGACCAACGGTGACAGCTACCGGTTCCAGGTGTTCGCGATCAACGAGGTCGGCGAGTCCGCGGCACCGTCCGCCTGGTCCAGGGACGTGGTTCCGGACTACGTCCCCGCAGCACCGAACGACGTCCAGGTCTCGTTCGCCGACGGTGCCCTGCACGTCACCTGGGCGATGCCCGACTACAACGGCTCGCCGGTCGAGCACTTCGAGGTCTCCGCCAACGGCCAGATCACCGACGCCGGGACCAGCCGCCGGGCCACGCTGACCGGGCTGACGAACGGGACGACGTACCGCATCAAGGTGCGTGCCGTGAACGGTGCCGAGGCCGACCCGCACGGCACACCCGGGGCCAGCGCCTGGTCCGCCGAGGTGGCCGAGCACCCCAATGCCGAGCCGACGATCGGGCCGGTCTCGATCGTCGCCGACGCCCCCGACTCCGACCCGTCCGCCCAGCTCTCGTGGACCGCGCAGGACGGCGGCCACCCGATCGCCGGCTTCCAGGTACGCCGAGTCGGCGGCGGTCTGGTCTCCTGCGCCGGCCCGGCCACCGGCACGACCTGCCGGGTCAGCCTGGCCGGTGGTGGTCGGGACCAGCAGTTCCAGGTGCGGCTGATGAACCGCGCCAACCAGGACCGGGCCCGCGGCATCGACGGCTGGGGTGCCTGGTCCGGTGCCACCACCAAGGTCACCGGAGCGACCACGCCCGACCCGGTCCGCGACCTGAAGGTCACCCCCACCGGCTCGTCGGGCCAGGCCAAGGTGAGCTTCTCCTACACCTCGGCGGACCTGAACAACGCCGACCGGGTCGAGTTCTACACCAGCCGCACCGGCACCACCCCGATCGCCTCCGGAACCGGGAGCCACTCCTACCTGATCTCCGGGCTGCCCAACGGCTCCAGCGCCGGCACCGAGGTCTGGGCACGCACCTATGCGAACACCGGCGCCGGCGGTGGCTCCGCCGACAGTGCCCGCCGGTCCGCGTCGGTCAACGCCTTCGGGCCCTGCTCGGTCGACGTGTCCAACGCTCGCCCCGGCTATCGCAGTGTCACCTTCGACTGGCGCGTCACGTCCTCCGGGAGGTCATGCTCCTGGAGCGGCAACGGTGGCTTCGCCAGTGGGTCCGGAGGCAGCACGTCCGGTTCGCACAAGGTCACCACCAGTGGCGACGGTCAGTCCGTGACCCTGAGCGTCACCGTGAGGACCAGCACCGGTGCCGGCGACCCGGCTGTGCCCGCCCGGACCGATTCGGCGAGCGGCACCAGCTTCGCTCTCCGCTCCCGCTTCACCGACGAGGGCGCCGCTCCGACCCCCTCGGGCAACTGTTGGGCCGACTGCTACTGGATCGGGGTGGAGGCCTGGGAGGCCAAGCCCGGGTCGACGGTGTGGTGCCCGATCACGTATTCCGGTGCGGTCGACGACGGGGTGACCCACTGGCACGAGAGCGAGGCCACGGCGGACTCCTCGGGTCACCTCAGGAGCAAGCTCAAGGGGCGGCGCGGCCTGGACGGTGCTCCGGGAAGCTGGAGGGACAGTCCGCCGGCCGACCAGCCCACGAACACCTGTCGCGTCAACAAGCCCTGACCCACGTCCCCCCAACGCTTCGAGGAGCAACCCGCATGCCGCTGACCGACGAGAACGCAGCCTGGTTCCAGCAGACCTTCACCAGGCTGACCGACAACATCGGCATGGCACTGCTCGGCAAGACCGACGTGATCCGTCAGGCCCTGGTCACCATGCTGGCCGAGGGTCACCTGCTCCTCGAGGACGCACCCGGAACCGGGAAGACCGCCCTGGCGCGGGCGATCTCCGCGTCCGTCCAGGGCACCAACAGCCGGATCCAGTTCACGCCCGACCTGCTGCCCTCCGACATCACCGGCGTCACGATGTACGACCAGAACGCCGGCACCTGGGAGTTCCACAAGGGGCCGGTCTTCGCCTCGATCGTGCTGGCCGACGAGATCAACCGCGCCTCGCCCAAGACCCAGTCGGCGCTGCTCGAGGTGATGGAGGAGTCGCACATCACCGTCGACGGCGTACGGCACGGTGTCGGCCGCCCGTTCATGGTCGTGGCCACCCAGAACCCCATCGAGCAGGCCGGCACCTACAAGCTCCCCGAGGCCCAGCTCGACCGGTTCCTGATGAAGACCTCGGTCGGCTACCCGGACCGGGGCGCCGCCCACGAGATCCTCAGCGGCTCCGCGAACCCCGACCGGACCAAGGACCTGCCCGCGATCATCTCCTCGGAGGCGGTCGCCCAGATGATCGACATGGTGCGCGACAACCACGTCGACGGGTCCGTGATCGACTACGTCCAGAGCCTGACCGAGGCGACCCGCGACGACCCGGAGACCTCCCTGGGGGTGTCCACGCGTGGGTCGATCGCGCTGGTCCGAGCGGTGCGGGTGCTCGCGGCCGCGCAGGGCCGCAACTACGTCACGCCGGACGACGTCAAGGCGCTCATCGTGCCGGTCTGGTGCCATCGCCTGATCCTGACTCCCGAGGCCGAGTTCGCGGGCACGACGCCCGAGGCGATCATCGCCCGGGTCCTGGCATCGGTGCCCGCGCCGCAGCTGCGCGGCGTCGGCGCCTGAGTCGACGTTGTCCATGAGTGTCGCGGCTCTGCGCAGGTCGGTGGGGGGTCAGGTCCGTCGGGTCCGTCGTCCCGTGAGCACCGCATGGCTGGATCGTGCCAACCAGTGGGTCTCGCCGGCCGGGTGGGCAGCGACGGCCGGGGTGCTGGTCGGACTCGGGCTCGGCGTACCGCAGGGGTGGACCGAGTTGCGCGTCGTCGGCCTGGTGTGCGGGGCCGTGCTCGCGCTCTCACTGATGTGGGTGCTCGGCAGGACCTCCTACGAGGTCGGGTTCGAGCTGCACCGTCAGCGCGTCGTCGCCGGCGAGACCGCGAGCGGCCGGGTGCTGATTCGCAACCGCGGACGTCGTGCCCTGTTCCCGACCCGCATCGAACTCAACGTCGGCAAGGGTCGAGCGCACTTCACCCTGCCCAGCCTGTCGCGCGACGAGGAGCACGAGCAGCTCTTCGACGTCCCCACCCGGCGTCGCGGGGTGATCACGATCGGCCCGGTCGCCTCGGTGCGCACCGACCCGCTGGGCCTGCTGCGCCGCACCCAGCGCTGGTCGGAGTCGGTCGAGCTCTACGTGCACCCGGTCACCGTGCCGCTGCGCAACGACGCCACCGGCTTCATCCGCGACATCGAGGGCGTGACCACCCAGGAGCTGTCCTCCAGCGACGTCTCCTTCCACGCACTGCGTGAGTACCAGCCCGGCGACGACCGGCGGGCGATCCACTGGCGTACGACGGCCCGGGTCGGCCGGTTGATGGTGCGCCAGTTCGAGGAGACCCGCCGCGCGCACCTGCTCGTGATCCTGCCGACCCATCCCGACGACTACGGCCAGGAGCGCGACCTGGAGTCCGCGATCTCGGTCGCGGCGTCCCTGGGCCGGCACGCACTCAGCCTCGAACGCCAGGTCAGCATCTTCACCTCGAGCGGGCTGCTCGCCACCACGACCGGGCCGCTGATGCTGGACCGACTGGCCGAGCTCGAGCCGGCCCGACGCCAGGTCTCGATGAGGGACCTGGCCGCCCGGGCGATCGGGCTGGTCCCGCAGGCCTCGGTGGCGGCCCTCGTCGCCGGCCGCCCGGCCGAGCTCCTCGACCTGCGCACCGCCCACAAGGCGCTGCCTCCATCGGTGTCCACGTTCGCCGTGCGCTGCGCGGCCGGCGTTGACCTGGCTCACCGGCGGATCGGGGACCTGGCGCTCCTCGACGTACCCGATGTCCAGGCCCTGCCCCGCGCCGTCCGGAGCCTGCGATGAGCGCGACCGGCACCCACTCCCACTCCCGCTCGGTGTTCACCGGGACGGCCACCCGGCGGGCCGGCCCCTGGCAGTCGCCACTCGTGCGCCGCGGGGCGGTGGACCTGGCCGCGGTGACCGGGCTGCTCGCCCTCGGGGCGATCGGGTTCGGGCCGGTCTTCGGCGAGCACGTGGGCTACGTCGCAGCCGGCGGCGGGGTCCTGCTCGGGCTCGCCATCGGCACCCTGGGTGCGTGGCGGAAGTGGAGCCGCCTGGGCACCCTGCTGGCCGGCATGCTCGGCTACCTCCTCCTGGGAGGACCGATCGCGCTGCCGTCCACGACGATCGCCGGCGTGCTGCCCACCCTGGAGACCATCCAGCGACTGACCGTGCTGTCCTGGCAGTCGTGGCGCGACCTGCTGACGGTGGGCCTGCCGGCCGGCCAGTTCGACGGCCCCGCCGTCGTGCCCTTCCTGACCGGGCTGGTCACCGCGACCCTGGCCTCCAGCGCGGTGCTCCGGCTGCGCACCTTGCGCTGGGCCGTCCTGGTCGGGTTGCTGGCCCCTTTCGTGCTGCTGGTGGTCGGGATCCTCTGGGGCTCCCACCTGACGCTCTTCCCTGCAGTCCAGGGCGCCCTCTTCGGTGCGGTCGCGCTGGTCTGGGTCTCGTGGCGGTCGCGGTTGGGCGACCCGGACACGCACGCGATCTTCGCCCGCCAGGGCGCCTCCACCCGGGTCCCGAGGATGCGTCAGGCGCTGATCGGGGCTGCCACGCTTCTCGTGGCCGGCGCGCTGGCGATCGGCGTCACCGGCTGGGTGGCCCCGCACCCGGACCGCAACGTGTTGCGCGACCATGTCGTTCCGCCGCTGGACCTGCGCGCCTACCCGAGCCCGCTCACCTCGTTCCGCAACCTCTCGGCCACGTTGGAGAAGGAGACGCTGTTCACCGTCCAGGGGCTCCACCCGGGCGGCCGGATCCGGCTCGCCGCGATGGACCTCTATGACGGGGACGTCTACAGCGTCACCGAGAAGTCGGCTGCCTTCGAGCATGCCGGCGAGACCATCCTGCCGGGCGAGTTCTCCGACCAGGACGCCGAGACCGACGAGCTCGACGTCCGGATCGAGGCGTACGACGGGGTGTGGTTGCCCGGTGGTGGTGACCTGCGGGGAGTCGACTTCACCGGCGGCGGCGCCGAGGGGCGGGCCGCGGGACTGTTCTTCAACCCGGCCACCGGCACCGCGCTGACCACGGCCGGCATCGGGGAGGGGACGACGTACACGGTCGAGGTGGCACGCGCCGACAACCAGAAGGCCGCGGACCTGCCGCTCGACCTCGCCCCGGACCTGTCCTTCCGTCTGCCGACGAACACCGCCCGGGTCGACGCGGTGGGCAACAAGCTCGCGGACTTCACCGCCGAGGCAGTCACCCCGATGGAGCAACTGCGCCAGATCGAGGCCACGTTCCGCCGCGACGGGTTCTTCGCCAACGGCACCGACGAGGGGATCCCCTCCTACGCCGGACACACGATCACCCGGATCGCCCAGCTGCTGGACGGGAAGAGCCGGCAGATGATCGGCGACGACGAGCAGTACGCCGTCGCGTTCGCACTGATGGCCCGCGAGCTCGGGCTGCCCGCGCGCGTGGTGATGGGCTTCTATCCGCCCGCCGACCGGGCCGGCTCGGACGACGCCCCGGTGGAGGTGACCGGGGACGACGCCCATGTGTGGGCCGAGGTCCGCTTCGAAGGAGCCGGCTGGGTGACCTTCGACCCCACCCCGCCCGAGGACCAGAAACCTGACGTGAACACGCCGGAGCCGAACCCGCGCAACGAGCCGCAGATGCTGCCGCCCCCGGAGGTCCCCGAGGAAGCCGACCCGAGGGAGCCGCCCAAGGCCAGCTCCGACGTCGACCGCGACCAGGACGACGATGTCCTGAGCGGCGTGTGGAAGTGGATCGCCGTCGGCGGTGGGCTGGTGCTGCTGCTGGCGCTGCCGTTCCTGCTCATCGCGCTGGCCAAGTCACGGCGGCGACAGCGACGGCGCCGGGCCGCGAGGCTGGCCGACCGGATCAGCGGGGGGTGGTCGGAGATCATCGACCTCGCCACCGACGTCGGCCTGCGCGTTCCGCGGCACTCGACCCGGGTCGAGTCGGCGATGCTGCTCGGCAACGCGATCCCGACCTCGTCCGGCCTGACCATGGCCCACCGTGTCGACAGCCACGTCTTCGGGGTGGACGAGCCCACGGATGCCGACGCGGACTCGGTGTGGGAGGCCGTTGACGGGCTGCGTGGCGAGTTCCGCGAGGGTGCCGGTGCTCGAGACCGGTTCCGGGCCCGGTTCTCCCTGCGCTCGCTGCTCGCGGCGTCGAGGGAACGACGTACGACGAGGGCCCGGCAACGTGCCGATGCCAAGGCCCGAGAACGGGCACTGGCAGGATTCGGTCCATGAGCGCGGTGGCCTTCGAGATCCGGGCCGGGGCTGCGACGCATCCCGGCGCGGTCCGTGCGGAGAACCAGGACGCCTTCCTGGTCCGCTCTCCGGTCTTCGTCGTGGCCGACGGCATGGGTGGACACCGCGCCGGCCGGGCCGCGGCGGAGGGCGTCGTCGAGGCCTTCCGGCAGCTCGATTGGGACGACTGGGCAGATCCGGGGCTCCTCGCGGCGGCCACGCTCGCTGCCACCGGTCGGGTGCGCGGCCTGGCCCGGGAGCGTGAGGGAGCCCCCGGTTCCACGGTGACCGGCGCCGCCCTGGCCAATCATGACGGCGTACCGTCCTGGCTGGTCTTCAACATCGGTGACTCACGCACCTATCTGCTCCGCGGCGAGAGCCTGGAGCAGGTCACCGTCGACCACGCCGAGGCCCCGGGGCACGAGATCACCCGCGCCATCGGAGCCGGCCTGCGCCGTACCCCCGAACCCGACCAGTGGCTGGTGCCGGCCGCGGTCGCGGACCGGGTCCTGATCTGCTCCGACGGGCTCACCGACGAGTTGAGTGACCCGCTGATCGCCGCGCTGCTGCTGACGAACCAGGACCCGGCCGCGGCGGCGGACGAACTCGTCCGCGCCGCGGTCAGGTCCGGAGGCCGCGACAACGTCACCGCGGTGGTGGTCGATGCGGTGACCGTGCGAGGTGCGTCGCTGGTTGCCGGCCTGCTCGACGATGACACCCGACCGGACCGGCCGGTGGTGATGTCATGACCGCGCAGTGGGTGCCCGGTGACGACCACGGGCTGATCTGGCCCGCCGGTGTCGCGCTGCTGGACGGCTCCGTCGGCCTGGACACCGTGACCCGGCTGTGGGAGCGGATCAGCCACGTCGAGCAGCTGGGGGAGTTCCTCACCGCCCTGTCCGAGACCTTGGGCAGCGGGCTGCTCGGCCTGCCCGCGTTCGCCGTGGGCGTCGGGGTGGCCGAGGACGAGGGGCACTTCGCGGCGCGCGGTCGGCTGGGCGCCGTGGTCGGCACTGCAACGGGTGAGCGGGTCGCGGTCACCGGCGACGCGATGACCACCTGGGTCGAACGGCACGTTCGTCGCCCGGCCGAGGTGCTTCTCTCCTCCGGTGGCGCCGTCGCCGCAGGGGGTCCGCGTCGACCAGTCGGCTCAGGGGTGGTGCCGGCCTCGCTGGTCTCACTGGGCGGGTTCGACGTCGTCCCGCAGACCGTCGAGTCCAGTGGCCCGACACCACGGGTGAGTGCGGACTTCATCAGCGCGGTGCCGGGTGCTCCATCAGCCGTGCCCGTGACGCCGGTCCCCGCTCCCGGCCTCGTGCCAGCTCCGTCGGCTGTCGACGCATGGACCCCCGACCACGATCCGGAGAACATCACCAGGATCGCCGCGAAGTCCCCACCCGTCGCGCCGCCGACTGCGCCGACGGCCCCCGGCGGCCTGCTCGCCGTACTCTGCGCGGCCGGACACGCCAACCCGCCGCAGCGTCCCACCTGCCGGACCTGCGGACAGGGCCTCAGCGACCGAGCCGTGCGCGTGCCGCGACCCAGCCTGGGCCGGATGGTCGTGTCGTCGGGGGAGGTGCTCGAGCTGAACGGACCCGTGGTGATCGGTCGCGCACCCCGCGCCTCCCGGTTCCAGGGCGCCGACGCTCCTCGGCTGCTCACCCTGCCGCACCAGCACATCTCGTCGAGCCATCTGGCGCTTCGCATCGAGGACTGGAACGTGCTCGTGGTCGACCTCGGATCGACCAACGGCACCTTCCTGCGCCGCAACGGCAAGCCGCCGTACCGTCTCTCCGAGCAGCCCCACCTGGTGGTGCCCGGCGACGTGGTCGACCTCGGCCACGGGGTCCGGCTGCGATTCGAGGAGCTGCCATGAACCGACCCACCAGTCCGCCACCGGAGCTGCCGGGCTTCGCCTACGAGGGTCTCCTCGGGAGTGGGGGATTCGCGGACGTCTACAAGTACGAACAGCTGGGACTGCGGCGCCACGTCGCGGTCAAGGTGCTGCTCACCGACATCCATGACGACGTCCAGGCCTCGTTCGCCCTCGAGGCCAGCGTGATGGCGCAGTTGTCCAACCATCCCTCGATCGTGAGCATCTACCAGGCCGGGACCACGCCGCCCGGACGACCGTTCCTGGTGATGGAGTACTGCCCGCCCCCGCACCTGGGTGGACGACTGCGGGCCAGGCCGCTCTCGTTGAGCAAGGCCCTGGACGTGATCGTGCAGCTGTGCGGCGCCGTCGAGACGGCGCACCGGTTGGGCATCCTGCACCGCGACATCAAGCCGGCCAACATCCTCTTCACCGCGTTCGGCCGGGCGGCGTTGACCGACTTCGGCATCTCGGTCACCACCAGCGGCGCCGGCTCCGGCCAGGGGGTCGGTGTCTCGGTGCCGTGGGCGCCGCCCGAGCAGCTCAGCGCGGGTTCTCCGATGGGTCCGAGCAGTGACGTCTACTCGATCGCGGCGACACTGTGGGCCGCGTTGGTCGGACATTCGCCGTTCCACGTGCTGGGCGGGGCCAACGACTCCGTGTCGATGGCGGCGCGGGTGCGCACGATGGCGCCCCCACCGACCAGGCGGCACGACGTACCCGAGTCCCTGGAGCGTGCACTGCGCACCGCCATGGCCAAGTCGCCGCACGAGCGATTCGACACCGCGTTGTCGTTCGCCAGGGCGCTGCAGGGCATCCAGGCCGAGCTGCACCAACCGGTGACGACGATCGACGTCCTCGATGAGCACGTGGTCGACACCGAGGCCGAGGAGTGGCCCGGCGGCACCAGGATCAGCGGATTCATCTCCATCGACCCCGATGCCGGGCCTGCGACCGACCCCGGGACCGGCCCGTCCACCGGCTCGACCGGCCCCTCGACCGGCCCCTCGACCGGCCCCTCCGCCCTCCCGACCGGCCCGTCGGCGCCGATGCCCGGGTGGGACCCTTCCCCGCCGGGGTTGGGCCCGGAGGGC
>NZ_BCRJ01000136.1 GCF_001552535.1 Nocardioides jensenii JCM 1364 = NBRC 14755
AAACTGCCGAGGGTTCTCACGCCGACCGAGACAGCAACGTGGTCCTTCCCCTACCACCGCATCCGTGAAGAGGTACAGCGCAAGGTGCGGCTTGAACCCATGGTGCTTCGTGCGCATGTGCGGGTAGGGCACCGCACGATGAAGTCCTCCTTCCGTCTTCGGGTAGGCGATGCGGAGGCCAGTGGTGTTCAACCGATTTGGGTCCGCCTGTCAGCTTGGACGCGGTCTCTTTGGCAGTCGCAGGTTCAGGCTTGGATTTGGTACACCCTTGACGACTACAAGGCGGGCCAATATCGGCTTGTACTCCGCAACCATGGACGTGGGTTTGCGCGGAGTATGCCGGTCTACATGGTGCTGGAGTCGGCTAATGGCACGGAGTCTCTCGTTCAAGGTGCCCCAATTTACAGGTCCCGTATGCTGCGACCAGGTGGTGAAATGACGATCAGGGTGCCATTGGACTTGGGGATATCACCATCAGATCAGAATGGGATTTTTTGGTGGAAGCTGTGGACTCGCCGCGGCCCTCGCGGTGGCATAGAGGCGCCATCGCGAACGGACATTGAGCGGGCGTTTAGGCAGCTCCGCGACTCAACCTAATCCTGGGGTTGGCTACTGGTTGATCCGCGTCTCGATTGGTAGCCACCATTCCGAAGCAGGCTCGGGCTCCCTGGCAGGAATCAGTTGCCATCGCTGAACCACTCACGTTCGTCGGCGAGGGCTTCTCGGGTCATCAGATGCTGCAAGTCATCAAGATCCGGATCGACTTCGACGAGCAATTTGCCGAGTTCGTTGTAGACCTGCACCAGCATCATGAACCCAAGGACGCCATGGTCTCGCACAAGTTTGCGGACCGGCTCGGCGTCCGTCATCCCGTGCTCGACCAGATGACCGATCAGCGCGAGACAATCTGGCACGACGCCCATTTGGCTTGGAAAGCGATCAAGCAATTCCATCGCAGGGAAAGCGACATGAGCAACACCCGACCCGACGAGAGTCTCGTCCATCTTCTCGAAGCGTCGAACCGCCATCATCGCGGCCATGCCCACAGCGTGGTCCGGTCCACGCGCGAACGCGCCGACGCCGAGCTCAAAGTTGCGCGAGAACGCCGTCGGCCCGCCCAGAGTCAGCGATGTGGCGACCCCACGGATCTCTGCCAGCAGCCCATGTAGGTCCTGCGTGAAATCCTCGGCCATACGAACCATGCTGATGCATGGCTCCGACATCGCGCTGCCGAACGGACTAAGTGACCTCGGCATTCCTCACCATTCCGTGGGGGACCGCATTGTGGGGCCTTCCGGAAAGAAGGTGCTGCACGCTCGCTCGCTGAGGCACAACAAGAACTAAGTGACGTCTGACCGGGATCCGCCGTTCGGCTGCCAGCGTCGGCCGATCGCCGTAACGTCCCCCGGCGTGAAGCGCGAATCGATCGCGGCCCTGATGCCACTGCTCGTCGTTGCTGCCTGCTCGCGCGACGATGACTAAACCGCCGACTCGAAAACAGTGACGCGGTGAGCGAGGCCCCTTCCACGACGCCGCCCACCAAGACAGTCGAAGCAGACGAGTCAGAACTGCGCGGTGCCCTGCAGTCTTACTCAGATGCCTTCTTGTCCGGTGACGGACAAGCGGCCTACGACCTCTTCAGTGAGCGATGCAAGAACCGCGCCGACCATGGCCAGTTCATCGCGATGGTCGATCTGGCGAAGCAACAGTACGGCGAGTCGCTGGCCTGTGCTTCATACAGCGAAGGGGCCTCCGGCGACCTAGCTCGCGTCAGCTGCACCCACGCGGACTCCAGCATCGATCAGGACTCGGAGCCGTGGACGCGTGAGGACGGCCAGTGGCATCAGGACGACTGTTGACCCCGAAATGACACCTTCCAGAGGCTGATTACACGCAGACGGCGTAAGCGTTGACCTCGACAGGAATGTCGTTCGCAAAGTTGTTGATGACCACACCCCAGGAGGTCTTTCCCGGCGAGCTACTGGCCGCGATGGCGATGCTCGAGAAGTAGCCGCCACCCGTGACCCTCTTGCCGGCGGGGCAGAAGGCAATGACCACACCACTGTCGTACGCAGGAACGGTCACAATCGGGCTCTCCACGATCGTGGTGTTGAGAGGCGCGCGGAGGAGCTTCGCTCGATCGCTGGCTTTGAGATCCGCCAGCGTGAGAGTCCCGTTCTTGACGTCCCTGCCGGTAAGGGTGCTGTCCTTGATGTCCGCGCCGGTGAGGCTGCTGTCCTTAACGTTCTTGCCCGTGATGAGGCCACGTGCTTCCGCGGAAGTACCTCCAATGAGTACGAGAGCGGCGACGGATGCGGCGACAACGCCGATGGTGCGCTTGTGCATGACTGGGTCACTTTCGTAGGTGTGATTGATCGTGTGCCCCGAGCGCCTGGCCAGAACGTAACCGTCGTGGCGGACATCGATTGTGGAACCGGCCAGAGGGGGCTTAATCGCCACCCTCAAACAAGTTGAAGTGGCCCATCTGGGCCATGCCGAAATGACTACTCAGAACCCTGAGATCGGGGTAGCAGCGGTACCAGCGACCGTAGAATCGAGTGCGGTTCAGAACATCAAATCTTCTTGGGGGCACGTGCGTGAGCACGCAGAGCACTTTCTCGGTCCTCCTCTCGGCGCCTGACACTGGCGAGCTCGAGCAGGAGTACGTCATGCGCGCCACGCAGAGGCTCCGAGTCGTGCCCTCGGGTCCCGCGCGGATCGCACGATGAGGCAGTCAGACACAGCCGCGCCAGATGTGTACTTCACTCAGGCATATGGCCGGGCCGAGATGGCGTGTGGCAGTGGCGAGTGGATCGACCTCCAAGCCTTCGATGGGCAGTGGAGAATGCCGCTGCATCTGCGAGAGGCTGATGGCTTCGTCGACGCTCTGAGCCCCTACGGCTACGCGGGCATCTATGCGTCACCCGAACTGAGCCAAGGTGATCGCGACAGTGCTTGGGCGCAGGCGGTCGATGGCCTGCGTGAGCGCGAAGTCCTGAGCGTCTTCCTTCGCCAGACTCCGCTGGTGGGGGCGCCCGTTGACGCTTCCTCGTTCCGAACGGTCGTGAAGGATCACTCAACGGTTTGCCTCCCAACTTCCGATGCCGAAGTCCTCTGGGGAGCCATGGAGGGCCGGAGCCGAACGAGCATCCGGAAGGCCGAGAGGCTCGACCACACCGCGAGTGTGGTGGAGGCATCAGCTGTGGACTTGAAACAAGGCTCGCCCTTCCGAGAGCTCTACGAGAGCGCGATGCGTCGTAGGTCGGCGTCCGAGCGCTACTTCTTCCCGGATCAGTACTACGACGAACTTTTGTCCGGCCTTGAGGAGAACCTGCTACTTGCCTCGGTTTTCGACGCAAGCGGAGAGATCGTCTCCGCGGCGCTGCTGATGCGGCACGGCGACCTTCTTCACTACCACCTCAGCGGTGCCGCCCAAGATGCTGGCAGGAACGGTGCAACGAACCTGATGCTGTGGTCCGCAGCGCAGTGGGCATCGGCCAACGGGGTGCAACGATTCCACCTCGGCGGTGGCGTCGGCGAGGGTGACTCGTTGTTCAAGTTCAAGCGATCATTCGGCGGTGACGTTTTGAGCTACTCGGCGTACGGCGTGATCATCGACCAGTCTCGGTACGACGCAGCTGTCGCACAACGCGCGGAGGAGTTGGGCCGAACGGCGGACGACCTGCAAGGACAACTCTTTTTTCCCGGATTCAGGATTGACTGATGAGCATGTACGAACGCTTTGGCAAGAGAGGGTTCGACTGCCTCGCTTCGTCTCTCGTGGCGATCATCAGCTCGCCGATCCACGCGATGTGTGCGCTGGCAGTCCTACTGACATCTGGCCGACCCATCTACTTCACCCAGGAACGCGCTGGGCGGGGCGGCGAGGCCTTTCGACTTCTCAAATTCCGGACAATGAAGGTCGGCACTCACGAGGCATCGGGCGGCTACCCCTCCGCCTCTATGGTCACTCCAGTTGGCCGTGTTTTGCGGAAGACCAGCCTCGACGAACTCCCGCAGCTGCTCAACATTGTGAAGGGCGACATGAGTGTGGTGGGCCCGCGCCCGGCACTCATGGACCAGGCTGCGCGGTACGACGATGTACAACGCGGTCGATTGGCGATCCGGCCGGGACTGACCGGAGTGGCGCAGTTGCGCTACAGAAACAACGCTCCCTGGTCCGTCCGGATCAAGGCCGACCTGGAGTACGCACGATCAATTTCGCTCTTGGGTGACCTTCGGATCATTTTCCAGACCATTCCTGCGGTCCTGAGGGGCGACAGCGTCGTCACAGGGCAGACAGTGGCAGACGTCGATGACCTGGGCCAGTCGAGCGTTGGCGTGAAGGAAGGTCGTTGACAACGCCGGACTGGGAGGTCGGTTCTGACTTCCAGGTGGTTGACCAGGCACTCTTGGTGAGCGGCTCCGTGCGGCCGCCGTGGGAGTCCAATGATCAACCCGTCTCCTATTTCGAGTCGGGGAGGCAAGCACTTGCGGCTGTTTCCGATCACCTGAAGTCACAGGGTCGAAGCCGACTTCTGATGCCGGCCTTCTACTGCGAATCCATGATCGAGCCGTTCGCGACTGATGGCTGGAGCATCGACTTCGCCGCAGTCAGCGGCGATCTGAGAGTCCAGCCCGTCGACGCCGTAGAGGCGCCACAAGAGACAGCGATCCTGAGCTTGCCGTACTTCGGGACGCCGGAGGCCCCTGAGTGGCTGGCTTCACTCGCGACCTGGCAGAACGCCGGCGCAGTCGTCATCTCAGACGAGACTCATCGTGTGCTTGCACCGGGGCTGGCATCAGCTGACTACCGAGTTGCCAGTCTTCGAAAGATGCTCCCCCTGCCAGATGGCGCGTATTTGTCTGGCGCTGCACTGGCGCCGTCGGAATGTGAAGCAACATCTACCGCCGAAGTGCGGCTCGCGGCCATGAAGACCAAGTCCGACTTCATGGCGCGCCGTGGTCCGTCCGAGCACCGTGCGTTGTTCCTGAGAGCGGAGGAGCTGACTGAGGCAGCCGTCAGGCCGGCTCCCATGAGTTCGGCATCGCAAGATTGGATAGGCCGCTTCGACTATGGCGAGCTGGCGCGAATTAGAGTTAGCAATGCGCGGGCGCTCGTCGCGGCCATCTCGGCCTCGGCGTACTCGCCCGCTCAAGACGGAGCCGAAGTTCGGTCGCACATGGTCATCACGGGGCCAGACCTGATCGGTCTACGCGCACACTTGATCGCACACAGAGTCTTCTGTCCCGTGCACTGGCCGGAACCGCAACACGGCCCCAAACCAGCCGGGGCGTGGCCAACGTCCTATCTCTCCGTACCAATCGACCACCGCTATAGCGTCGACGACCTCACCCATGTGGGGCAGTTGATCCGGGACCACGTGCCGTCCTGACAGGGAAAGGAAGCAAAGTGCTCAAGGGGAAACTGGTCAGCGTCCGCACAATGGAGGCTGCTGACCTGGCTGAGGTCAAGGCGATCAACGACGACCCTGGTGTCCGCGGAAATGTCGTCGGCTGGGGCTGGCCAAATTCTGCTGCGGAGATGGAGCGTTGGCACGCGGGCAGTCAAGGCGGCGGCACCCACAGGTGGATCGTCGAGGACGACGAGAATCGTGTCATTGGTGTGACCGGTCTGTGGGATGTCGATTGGCAGAGCCGAAACGCCCTGACCGCGCTCAAGCTTGGCGGGGTACACGACGTTCGTGGGCGTGGTCTCGGGACAGATGCCATCAAGCTTGTCATGGCTTTCGCCTTCTACGACGTCGGGCTCATTCGCCTGCACAGCTCGATCCTCACGACGAACCGCGCGTCATTGAAGGCGTACGTCGACAAGTGCGGCTGGTCGGTGGAAGGCACGTCGCGCGAACATGTCTGGCGCCATGGCAAGTTCGTAGATCTTCATCAAGTCGGCATCCTGAAGCAGGACTTCGACCGGCTTCCAGACGCCGAGGACTACATCACACTCGTCACGGGGCGCCCATAGGGCATGCCGCGAGGAAGTAGTCATTCCGGGCCATGCCGAAATGACCATTCAGAACCCTGAGATCGGGGTAGCAGCGGTGCCGCCGACCGTAGAATCGAGTGCGGTTCAGAACATCAAATCTTCTTGGGGGCACGTGCGTGAGCACGCAGAGTACTTTCTCGGTCCTCCTCTCGGCGCCTGACACCGGCGGGCTCGAGCAGGAGTACGTCATGCGCGCCATGAAGTCGGGCTGGGTCGCGCCCGCGGGCCCCGACCTGACCGCTTTCGAGGAGGAGGTCGCGCAGCGTGTCGGCGTCGCTCACGTCGTGGGCCTGTCCTCCGGTACGGCGGCCCTGCACCTGGCCCTGGTCTCCTGGGGTGTCGGACCCGGTGACGTGGTCCCGGTGTCCACCTTCACCTTCGCCGCGACGGTCAACGCCATCCGCTACGTCGGTGCCGAGCCGCACTTCGTCGACTGCGACGAGGAGACCGGCAACATGAGCCCGGCCCTCCTGGAGCAGGCGCTGACCGAGCTCAAGGCTGCCGGCACGAGTGTCCCGGTCGTGGTGCCGGTCGACATGCTCGGCAAGTGCATCGACTACACGGCCATCATCGACATCGCCCGTGCCCACGGCGCCAAGGTCCTCTGCGACGCCGCTGAGTCCTTCGGAGCCACGTACGACGGCAAGCCGGCCGGCTCGTTCGGCGACGCCTCGGTGATCTCGTTCAACGGCAACAAGATCATGACCACCTCCGGCGGCGGCATGCTGCTCACCAACGACGAAGCCCTGGCCGCCCACGTCAAGAAACTCTCGACTCAGGCCCGCGAACCCGTGCCGCACTACGAGCACACCGAGGTCGGCTACAACTACCGCCTCTCCAACATCCTCGCCGCCCTTGGCCGGGCCCAGCTCTCGCGGCTCGATGACATGTTGAAGCGGCGCCGCGACTGGCGTGACCGCTACCGCGCGCTCTTCGCGAACGCACCGGGTGTCCGCATTCTCGGCGGAGCCGACGACTCCGGCGACAACTGCTGGCTCACCGCGATCATCGTCGATCCTGAGCTGTCCCAGTGGACGGCCCAGGACCTCAGCCAGGCCTTGGCCGACGCCGGCGTCGAGAGTCGCCCGGTCTGGAAGCCGATGCATCTCCAGCCGGTCTCGCGAGGACTCAACGGCACGATGAATCGTATGTCGGAGAAGCTCTTCGCCCAGGGACTCACCTTGCCGTCGGGCTCCGCGATGACCAGCGTGCAGTTCAATACCGTTACGGAAACAATCCAGCGGTTCGTCTGATGCTGTCTCGAGGCTCAAACTCCAGACGGCCAAGTCGTCGGCCAGTGGTGTACGGGGTCACGACACATTCCACGGCATACGCGTTTCTTTCCGGGCAGCTGCTTGCGGTTGCCGAGTCTGGTCGCGATGTGCACCTCGTCGTAGGCAGCAACGATGAGCGGCTGGAGGACTTTGCACAGAGCCAACTGGTGACTGTCCACTGCATCCCCACAGGTCGAGCTCCAGGACTTGGCGACTTGGTTTGGTTCGTCCGGCTTTTGCTGCTGTTTTGGCGGTTGCGGCCAGCGATGACCATCATGGGAACTCCCAAGATGGGAGTGTTGGGAACCGTGGCAGCATTTTGCGCGTTCGTTCCCAAGAGAATCTACTTGGTGCACGGCCTTCGCTGGGAGGGCCTTAACGGATTGCGAAAGAGAGCAATCAAATGGCTGGACTGGCTTGCTTGCATGGCGGCGACAAAGGTCGTTGCGGTGAGTCCAAGTGTGGTCCAGAAGTTGGAATCGGACCGAGTTTGTCGTCGGGGTAAGGCCCAGGTTCTGGGCGCCGGTTCGGCGAACGGTGTGGATACACTTCGATTTTCTCCAGTCACCAAGCGAGGGCGGGACGAAGTCAGGGCCGAGCTAAGAGTCCCGTTCGATGCCAAGTTGGTCGTTTTCGTTGGAAGGCTCACTCATGACAAAGGCATAAGTGACCTCGACGTTGTTTGGAGAGGCATTGCAAGAGATGTGCCAGAGGCGTGGTTGCTGATCGTTGGAGACGCAGACTCGAACGACCCTCGAGACCTCGAGTGTGTAGAGAAATTGCGCACGTCGCCAAGAACCCTCCACGCGCCCTTCATGAAGCCTGTCGAGCGTGTGTTTCAGGCTGCCGACGTGAACATAATGCTTTCGCATCGTGAGGGCCTAGGAATGGTGAATCTTGAAGCGGCCTCCTGTGAAGTTCCCACAGTCGCCTACGCAGTCACCGGGGTAGTGGATGCAGTGCAGAATGGAGTTACCGGAATGCTGCATCCTCGAGGAGATACGAGGTCAGTTTCCAACAGTGCTGTGCAACTGCTCGCCGACTCAAGACTTTCGCAGGCCTACGGTGTGAGGGCACGACGTCGGGTTGTTGAGGATTTCGAAGCCCGTGTGGTCTGGCAGCACTGGAAGTCGTTCATCGAACTTGAACTTGAGGTCGCAACATCTCGACGACGGGGATCAGCGAATGCATAAGTTTTCCCTGAATTCTGAGCGAGGATTCGCGCCCAAGGTGTCGGTGATCATGGCTACGTACAACTGTGTCTCCACCGTTGAGGCCGCAGTCGAGTCGATCATGCGCCAGTCGTACACAAACTGGGAATTTATCATTTGCGATGACGGATCGACGGATGACACCTTTGAGGTGCTTCAGTCCCTGGCAGAGCGATGCCCCGCAATCCAACTCTTGCGTAACGAGACAAACCGCAAACTTGCTCATGGTCTCAACCGTTGCTTGATGTCGGCAACGGGGGAGTTGGTCGCCCGCATGGATGCGGATGATGTCTCGACTCCGGAACGCTTGGAGGAACAAGTGCGGTATCTACGATGTCACCCTCAGGTGGATCTCGTCGGAACCAGCATGAGGCGGTTCGATAGTCAGGGACTAGGCGACGTGGTGCACGCGGTACTGCAACCAGATCGTCACACATTGCGGCGGGCGGTTCCGTTCTGTCACGCCACGGTAATGGCGTGGCGGCGAGTCTTCGACCAGCTTGGCGGTTACACGGACGAAATGAGCGTGGAGAGGGTCGAAGACATTGATCTTTGGTTCCGGTTCTTCCGGGCCGGTTTCCAAGGAAGAAATATCGACTTGCCGCTCTACCTTGTGCGTGAGGACATTTCGGCGGTCAGACGTCGAACTTGGCGCAATCGGGTCAACTTGTTCCGTACGACTGTTCGAGGGTTCGCGATGCTGGACTATCCTCGATGGTGGCTGATCTACCCCGCTCTTGACCTACTCAAGGTGATTGTTCCTGCGAGAGCCGTGATGTTCTTGCGGTCATCGCAACGGATGCGGCCCAGCGTGCTCGACAGATCGAGTGACTCGAAGTGATCGTCTACTACTTGACTACTCTGGCGGCTGTCTCCGCGGCCTGGATGGGGGAATTGGTTGGCCGGGCCCGTGCCCAATCTGCAGAGGCTTCCGGGTTTTCTCGTCCGGGACGGTATTGGGCCGCGTTGTGCGCGACGATCCTCGTCGGGGTCGCTGCGTTGCGCTGGCGAGTGGGGGTCGACTACGTCACGTACTCGCAGTCGTACAACATGTACAAGACCGAGTCGATACGTGACCTGAAACCGTGGCAAGAGCCAGGCATTCGAGTGCTCGCACGGGCGTCAGCCTGGTTTCACGACGATTACGCCACGATGCTGGCGCTGGCCTCAGTCGTCACAGTCGGGCTGATCGTGTGGACGATCTATAAAGACAGCACAATGTTTGCTTTGAGCATCGCGCTGTTCATCCTTACTGGCCCGTGGCAGGCGACATTCAACGGGGTTCGACAGTGGGTAGCCGTCGCGATCGTCTTCGCGTGTCACCGTGCGATCTTGGAGCGCCGTCCATGGCGATTCCTTGGGGCCGTCCTCGTTGCGTCCCTTTTTCATGTCAGCGCCGCCGTGTGCATCCTCTTCTACTTCGTCCCAAGAACCAGACTCGGCGCATCGCGCGCTCTAATGTTGATGGTGGCAGCGGCGACTGCATCGACCGCCTACGGGACGCTTCTTGACGTTGTGTCTGCGCTCAAGGACAACGACCGAACGCTGCTCGGAGCCAGCGGATACGTCATTGAGCAAGTTAGTCCGCTACGAATCCTCGTTGCGTTCGCGCCCTTGGCGCTTTACTTGCTGCTCACGCGGCGCGATCTCCTGAAAGGAACTGACCATTTCTACATAAACATGGTCATTCTCAATGCAGCAATTATGGGGGCATCTGCTGGGAGCGCGTACGTTGCTCGCTTTGCCGCGTACACTTCTGTCTTCGTTCTTATAGCCATCCCACGGCTTTTGAACATGAGGGATCGTCGCCTAGTTCATCTCCTTGTTGGAGTAATCATTGTGTTGTACGCGATCTTTTGGTACATCGAGACAATGCTTACGCCAGCTCTCTACAATTTCCAATGGATCTTTGATCGGCCATGACAATCGAAGCGAAAACTGGGCGGGGCACACGACCGGACGGGCCGCGGGCTGTGCCTCGAGTTCTTCAAGTGGTCGGAGCGATGAACGTCGGCGGTGCCGAGACGATGTTGATGAATCTCTATCGTAACATTGACAGGAGTCGGATCCAGTTCGACTTCATGGTTATGACCGATGAGCCCGGTGCCTTCGATGATGAAATAATCGATCTGGGCGGACGGATCATCAGTAGTCCGGGGTACCGTTGGGTCCCACATACTTTAAATTTTCCTGGGATTAGGAATGCGATAGAGAGCCACGGGCCCTATGCGGCGGTACACTCGCACATCCTCCATGCATCGGGCCTGATCCTGCTGGCTGCTGCTTGGGCACGAGTGCCGGTTCGAATTGCGCACAGTCATAGCACGGATGATCCCGGTTCATCGATTGCGAGCCGGTTGTACAAAGCCGCGTCGAGGAGACTTATTGCTGAGGCGGGAACGGAATTCGTTGCGTGCGGTGTCGAGGCAGGGGACTATCTGTTCCGCAAGCCGGCGACACGCAGTAGGGTCCGTTTGCTTCGCAACGGGATCGATCTTGAACGTTTTGCGGCACCGACGCCAACAGTGCGCGCTGACGTGCGCCGCGAACTCGGGCTTTGCGAGTCTAGCGTGGCCTTGGGAGCGATGGCTCGCTTCGAGGATGTTAAGAACCACTCGTTCATGCTTGATGTGCTGGCAGCCTGCCGCGACCAAAGCATCCCTTCGGAGCTAGTGCTTATGGGGGATGGCTCGCTCAGAGCAGAGATTGAACGCAAGATTGAGGAACTGGGACTGCAAGACAGAGTTCACCTTCTTGGCGTCCGCTCGGACGTGAATCGGCTGCTTTCAGCGTTGGACTACGTAGTCATGCCGTCGAAGTTCGAGGGCATCCCGGTGTCACTTATCGAAGCGCAAGCCAGTGGGGTGACGTGCTTGGTTTCTGACCGGGTCTCGGTTGAGGTGGATACAGGTGTCGGTTTGATCCAGTTCATGGCCATAGAGGCCGTCGAGCCATGGGTTGCGGCGATAGTCTCGGAGCGCAGGGTGGATCAGGATCGGGAACTGCTTCGTGCAGGGATCCGGGCAGCTGGATACGACGTTGCAACTGGCGTTGAAGTGCTCATGGACCTCTACGGTCTTAGCCAATGACGGTATCTAAACAGCTCGGGGTCAAGGTCACCTTGATCGTGGCCGTCTTCAACGTGGAGGAGTATCTCGACGCGTGCGTGGACTCCCTTCTGGCCCAAGACCACGAATTTGTCGAAGTGATCCTGGTGGATGACGGCTCGACTGACCGATCGGGCGAGATGTGTGATACGGCCGCGCGTCGGGACTCTCGAGTAGAAGTCATACACAAGTCGAACGGTGGGCTGTCAGACGCTCGAAATGCTGGATTGTGTCGGGCTACAGGCGCCTACGTGGCGTTCGTCGACGGCGATGACTGGGTCGAAGCCACACATGTTTCCCGGATGCTGGGGGTGGCTATGGAACATGATGCAGACGTCGTCGTCACGGGGTTCGTCGTAGACAATCACGATAGGGCCGGATCGTTGGTGAGCAGCGATCATCGACGGTTGGACATGGTTGAAGTAGTTGAACCCGGTGTGACGCCCGCGGTGTCTCCGGGTCTGGTGAACTTCCTTGGCTACGCGTGGAACAAGTTGTATGTCCGGGACTTCTTGATCTCCAACGGGTTTCAGTTCGAGGTCGGCACATCCCTGATCGAAGACCTTCTCTTCAACGCTCAGGTGATCTCAGCGTCCAAGCGAACGGTGGCCGTTCCGGCAGGGACGCTTCATTACGTGCAGCGAGCACGGACCACCCTCGGAACTCGCTCGTACCCCGATGCGGCGCAACTAATTAGTCGATCGCACTTGGCTGTGGCGGGGCTGTTCCGAGCGTGGTCTGTCGACGCGGTGACATCGGTCGACACACTGCGAGACCTTGCGTGGGACAGGACCAGAGCGTCGTTGAGAGCCATTGCGCTGGACAGGTCTCTGAGTTTGGCCGCTCGGCGGGTACAAGCTCAACGGCTGGTTGGCGATGGGTTCGTCAAAGCAGTGCTCAAGGACGTTTGGCAGGCGGGAGTGTCTCGGGTTGCCAGGATCGAAGCCCGATGGCTTGCGCGTGGCTGGGTGAGTCCTGTGATGGTGGCGATACTCGTGCGGGAAAGGACGAACCGACGTGACTGAAGCACTGAGGAAGTTCTACATTCGACTCCGGTTGCGGATGGCGTATGCGCGTTCGCAACCTGCCGATGCTGCTGCGACGCCCGAGAAGCCACGAGTCATCTTGGCGCTTGCTGCCGACTACGGAAACCTCGGCGACCTGGCGATCACCAGAGCACAGCGAGATTTCCTGCAGAGTCGCTTCCCCAATCGTGAAGTCGTTGAGGTGCCGATCAGCCAGACCACGTCACGGATGAAGCGACTCTCCTCACATGTCCACGAGCATGACCTGGTTGCGCTCATAGGTGGTGGAAACACCGGCTATATGTATGACGACATGGAGTTCTTGCGTCAGGTGGTGGTGCGAGCATTCCCCAACACCAAGATCATTGCCTTTCCTCAATCGGCGTCCTTCCCCGACTCGGCAGCTGGCCGTCGTGCTCTTCGTCGAGCGCAACGGGCCTACTCGCGCCACAGTGACCTGACATTCATGGCTCGCGACCTGGCAGCTGAGAAGTTCATGAAGGAGAACTTCTCCCGCAACCGTGTTGTGCTGTCGCCGGACGTAGTTCTCACTTTGGACCGACAGCACTCGGCCGATGCACGGCAAGGAGTTGTTCTTGCACTGCGTGACGACGCCGAAGCGGGCCTCACGCTGGCGAAGAGACATGAGATTCAATCTGCTGTCCCGATATCCGACACCGTCTTGCTTCGGGACACCCACATTGGTGACTCCCGTCTGGACACTGCCTCGGCGTCACGTGCGCTCGACCTGATCTGGGACGACTTCGGCGCATCGCGCTACGTAGTCACCGATCGACTACACGGGATGATCTTCTGCGTGATCACGGGGACACCATGCGTGGCCATCGACAGCGCGAATGGCAAGGTCGGTGACTTCCACAGCACGTGGTTGCGCAGCGTACCCGGGGTCAAGTTTGTGACTAGTGCTGATGGCGCTCAGATCGTTGAGATCGGGGAGTCTCTGGCTGGCACTAGACCGGATGAAGATTCCCTTCGTGAGATCCGCAACGCCTTCGAGGCTGCGTTCGAGACCGCGTTAGGTTCGAGCTTCCGTGGTTGATTCTCGGACGGGTCGATCTGCGCGAAATGTCGCGGTAGCCCTCCTGACGCAGGTGGTACTACTCGGAGTCACATTTGCTACGCGAACCGTTTTCATCCGAGAACTCGGCGTCGATATGTTGGGCGTCAGCACGTTGTTCGCCAATCTTCTCGTCCTCCTCGCTGTCGCTGAGTTGGGCCTCGGCACAGCCCTCGTCTACGCCATGTTCGACCCAATCCGTCGAGGTGACACGGAGACGATCACATCCATCGTCGAGTTTGCTCGGCGGATGTACCGCTGGATTGCAGTCGCGATCGCTGGGCTCGGAGTCTTGGCGGTCCCGCTGCTGCCATTGTTGGTCCGGACGGATCAGCGGATAGAGCATCTTCCGGCGTACCTGGGTCTGATGGTTGCCGACGTGTTGGCGGGATACCTGCTCGGCGCCCACCGCCAGCTGGTGTTGGTGGCTGATGAAAAGCTGTATCTCGCCCGCGCATATCTCACGGGCTTCCAGGTGGCACGCAGTCTGGTGCAGATCGTGGTGCTCATCACGACCAGCAACTTCATGATGTTCCTGGCGGTTCAGCTGATTGCCACCCTCGCTGCCAACCTCGCGATCATCCGCAAGACGGACTCTCTTTACCCGCACCTGCGTGGACGATCACGCCGCCGTCCCTCAGATCCCGAGCTTTCGCAGAGTCTCTTCGAGAGCGTCCGAGCGATGTTTGCTTACCGGATCGGGGGTGCGCTGATGAACCAGACGGACCTCGTTCTCATCTCGGTCCTGGTCGGCACCGCGACGGTGGGGTACTACGCGAACTACGCGTTGATCATCGGGTCGATGCTGGGCTTTACAGAGTTGCTCTTTGCTGCCGTCGCTTCGAGCGTGGGGAACCTAAGCGCTGGCGGAGACCAACAGCAGATGCGCAAGGTTTTCGATCAGCTCGCCATGATCGCTGCGTGGGTGCATGGCGCGGTCTGCGTGGTGCTTCTGGTGGCAATGGAACCATTTGTCTCCGCGTGGCTGGGTAAGGACTTCGTGCTCGACAGGTGGGTCTTGCTTGCAGCCGTACTGAACTTCTACGTCTACGGGGCGATGCTGCCCGTGGCAGCCTTCAGAACCGCCACGCAGATGTTCATGCGGACCCGTTACGTGTTTCTCGTGACCGCAGCCTTGAACCTCGTGCTTTCCGTGGTGCTGGGCGCCCAGTTTGGTCTGGCCGGCATTCTCTACGCCACCCTGCTTGCCCGCCTGTTGACTCAGGTCTGGTTTGAGCCGAGGGTCCTGTTCCTGCATTTCCTTAGCGGTAGACCGAGGGAGTACTTCGGGAAGCAGTTGCTGTACGCGCTCCTCATCGGGCTCTCGTACGTGATCGTCCGCAGCCTTGGGGCTGCAAGTGGACATGCCTTCGATGTGCCGGTGGTCGCGGTTGAGGCAGCGGCCGCACTCATCGTGCCCAGCGCAATGTTCGTATTCGTACTACACCGGACCGTGGCGTTCCAAGGAGTGCGTGCCCGGATCGCGACGGTCGTCGGGATGTCATAGCGCAGTCGGTAGCGGTCGGGCCACGCGATTGGGTTTGGCAGGACACGAATGCCTGGACTGCATACGCACGGCCATGGCGATGGTCGCCCGCGGAATGACCGTTGATCCTTGACCTGAACGAACTGAGGACAGCAGACAATGCAGTAACGCTCAATCTCTCCGTTGCGCGGGATTACTCGCCGAGGACCTCATGACGCCGCTTACTCCAAGCCAACGCGGAGGCGATGCCGTCGTCGAGAGTCAAGTTCGCCTTCCAGCCCAGGAGGCCCGCAGCCTTGTCGGCGTTGGCGTAGGCGCCAACGGCATCTCCGGGACGAGGGGGCGCTTCGGAGACCGGCACGGTTGCCCCGAACACCCGCTCGAAGGACGACACCAGTTCACGAACCGTGACGCCTTCGCCGGTGCCGATATTGATGACGACGCTCGGGGCGTGAACGGCGTTGAGGACTTCGTCGAAGCGCTCGACCGCGCGTACATGAGCTTGCGCCAGATCCCAGACGTGGATGTAGTCGCGAAGGCCAGTGCCATCGCGGGTCGGGTGGTTCGTTCCGGTGATGGTGAACTCATCCTTCAGCCCCGTTGCCGCCAGGACCAGCTGACCGAGGACGTGTGACGGTTCCCTGACGTAGACGCCTGACTCGAGGTCAGGGTCCGAACCGATCGGGTTGAAGTAGCGAAGGATCACCGCCCGCAATTCCGTCGCACGTGCCATGTCCTCGAGGACCTGTTCCATCATTCGCTTGGTGCGGGCATAGGGAGACGTGGGATCTAGTGCGTCCTCCTCGCGGACGACAAAAGCCTCGGTGAAGGCGTAGAGCGAGGCCGAAGATGAGAAGAGGACTCGAGGTTTCCCCAGGGCGACAAGCTCATCGAACAACTCGAGGGACTTGGCGACGTTGTCGCGGTAGTAGACGTAGGGCTGCTCCATGGACTCCGGCACGACGATGCGGGCGGCCATGTGGATGGTCGCGTCGATGTCCGGGTGCTCGGCCACGATCTGGCGCAGGAGGGGCCGATCAGCGATGTCGCCCTCGTAGAAGATCCGGTCACGAACGAAGGCGCGCGGGCCTGACAGCAGGGAGTCGAGAATGACGGGAGTATGGCCGGCTTCCTCGAGTGCCTTTGCGGTGGTGGAGCCGATGTAGCCGGCCCCACCAGTGACGAGAATCTTCATGCGGAGAACCCTATGGTGCCCTCACCCTTGATGCAGTCGGTTGGATCGTTTGTGACCCAGTCGTGGCCGATCCAGGACGCCGAGTTCATCGGCACCTGACCGTTAGACGGGCCGGCGAGCATGCCGGCGCGCGGCTTCCCTGCGGTTCTCAGTTCAGTCGAATGCGGGGCAGGTAGGCCCGTTTGCCCTTCGCCCAATCATCGCGGAAGCGAGTGCCGTACGGCTTGTAGGACTGCACCGCTACGCGGACCCAACCGCGGTCGCCCAGGCAACTGCGTGGTGCCAGGAAGACAACCTTGTTCGCCCTCGGGAGTGCACGGATGAAGGGCTTGTCCCAGCCCCCGGGCACGCAGGTCCACCAGTCGCCCCACGGGTCGATGCCGTTGGGGCGCAACCGGTTCCAGTTCCAGGTCGATCCGGCTGCCACGTGCATGCCGTCGATCTTGATCAGGTGATTGGGGTTCCGGTTGCCCTTGGTGTCGAAGTGCACGCCGAGCATGGTTGCGACCGGGGCGTTGGAGTCGGCGCGCACGAAGTCGCGCACGGTGACGATCACTCGGACCGCTTGCCTGTTGTGGGAGACCTCGACTCGAGTGATGTCGAGCGCGCGGTGCGCGTCCCCCCTTGCGTCGCGGACCGTGATGTCGGTCGCGGCGCTTGCGGGCAAGACCCCACTGGCCAACAGGCCGGCCGTCATGCCAAGGGCGGCCAGGGTCGCAGCCGCCTGCCGACGGATCCGCGGGTGAAAGTTCATGGTGTTCTCCCCGATCGTCCCCAGAACTGAACGTCTCTGTGCGTGAGTGAGCCATTGTGTTCCAGGCTCGGCGCGCCGCACATGGGAACCGGTGGACCCCAACCGATCGGCCAGACTTGATAGCCCGTGTGAGTGGTCCGGGGGCGAAAGGCGCGGCGCCGGTCGATTGTTCCTGCGAGCATTTGGTGACACCCGTTCTCGGAAGGACTGACTCATCATGCGTCGCCGTTTGGCCCTCTTGCTCGCTCCCATCATCTCGTTCGCAGGCCTCGCCCTGGTGGGCATCGGCCCAGCCCAGGCCCAGGACTTCGACGTGTGGATCGTCCCGCGCCACGTGAAGGTGAACTCCGGGGCGTGCCGGGACATTCCGTTCACCGTCAGGCACAACGGTGGATACCTCGACCGGTTCGTTGCCGAGGTCGAGGTGTGGAAGGGGTCGAAATACATGGACCAGACCTACGACTACGTCTATGACTCAGCGGGTGCTTTGAGGGGCTCCTACTTCTGGTGCCCCTATGAGGGTCTGGGCACCTTCAGGCTCGGTCCGACGCAGGTCGAGTGGAACGACTATTCCTACGACGACGAAGGTTCCTTCCGGGATCGCTCCATCGCACGGTTCCAGGTGCTGCAGGCGTCGAACTTCAGGAAGGTGCGCATCGCCAAGCGCGGTGCCGTCCGCACTGTCCATGCTCGCCTGGTCTACTTCGACACCGGGTCCGAGTCGTGGGAGGTCGCGCCGAAGGGCACGCCCATTCGGCTGCAGCGCATGGCCGGCGGAAGGTGGACCTACCTCAAGACCGGACGCGTCGGCAAGGGCGGCTACATCTCGATCTCTGTGAAGGCGCAGCGGGCTCGTGAGTACCGCCTCATCTTCGGTAAGACGTCGCGGACGTGGGGTGCGAACTCGCTGGTGCTCAGGAAGTAGCGACGCCAGGGTTGTGGTTTCGCGACGGTCGCTGAGCGACCGCCTCAACCAACGGTGGTGACTCGGCCTGCGCGAGCAGCAGCCGAACGCCGGCGATCTGCTTGGGCGCGATCCAGTAGTCGGAGTGCACGAGGATTTGCTCGGCCAGCTTGGGGCACGTGATGTCGGGGTCGGGGTCGGCGATCTGGATGTTGCCCGACGGCGAATCGGCGTACGTCTCCGGTAGGGGCAGGGGAGTGGCGATCGGGTCGGTGTCACGCCAGAAGTTGAGCCACGGGGTCGTCGTAGCGATCTCGGTGTAGAACGCGGCCGGGAAGTAGGCCGGGAACACCACGCGATAGAGGGACTCCAGCGGAGACCCACAGGTGATGAGGGTGAGCCGGGGGCCGAGTTTCTGGAAACGCGCCTTGGTGCGCACCTCGTGGACGGCCCAGGCGCAGAGCACGGAGCCCTGGCTGTGGCCGACAAGCACGGTGGGGCGGGAGCCGGCCAGCTCGATCTCGGTGATGATGCCCGGCACGATGCGGTCGCGGTAGGAGGCTCCGGCGAACGGGTGGTTGGCCACCGGCCAGAAGCCGAGCACGTCGGCGACCATGCCGACCGACGTGCGGACCCTGTACATGCTCCACCCGGTCGCGACCATGAAGATCGCCACCAGCGAGAGCACCTGGACGGTGAGCAGGCACAGGCTCCACGACGTCTCCGATCCCCGCAGGGTCAGCTGCCGGACGCCGACGCTCATCAGGTACCAGAAGAAGGTGGCCAGCACGACGGCCAGGCCCAGGGTCGCCGGCAGGCGCAGCACCAGGCGGCGGTGCCACTGCGCCTTCGCGATGCGCTTGGTCAGCTCGGACTTGTCACCGGCCCACCGGACGCGGCCGGCGCCGCCGGGGATCAGGTTCGCGACCACGAAGGCCAGCGTGAACGAGAACAGGGCGGTGAGCCCGAGCAGCGGCACCAGGTTGATCAGGAAGTCGTCGCGGTCGGAGTAGTCGTTGTCCAGGGCGGGCAGCAGGGCCCGCGGCTCGAACCCGCCGGACTCGCCCGGATCGCCGAGTCCCGGCAGGTGACTGCCCAGGTAGCGCATCAGGTTGTCGGTGAAGAGCCGCAGCGCCGACGCGACCGTCAGCATCAGCACGACCGAGCAGACCAGTGAGACACCGGCGGCGAACTCCTGGGTCGACGGCCGTCCCTTGGCCGCCGCCACCAGCCCGCGGGTCACCGAGACCGCACCGATCAGTACGACGAGGGCCAGGCACACCACGCTGACCCCGACCACCGGGTCGACGTACTGCACGAGCTGTCCGCTCGAGACCAGGTGCGCCGCGGTCTGGTCCGGCCCGGTTGTCGCGTCGCCGAACGAGCTGGTCGGGCCCCAGGTGATGAGGAAGCCGGGCACCCACGACGACGTCGCCTCCCAGTGCGACGGACGGGCGAGGCCGGCGACGCAGGTGGCTCCCGCGACCACGAGGACGTTGAGCCACAGCACCAAGGAGGTCGCCTCGGAGTCCGTCGTCCCGTGTCGCCACACCATGCCCGCGACCAGGGCGAGGCCCAGGGCCACCGCGATCCAGGGGCCGGCCTGGGGGGAGTCGGACCAGTAGAAGACCGTGCGGGTGGCGATCGTCTCGAGGAGCGCCTGGCCCCACACGAACGTCAGCAGGGTCAGCAGCAGGCCGGTCACCACGACCTCGGGTCGGGCCCGTCGTCGAGCCGTGGGAGCCAGGTCGTCGGGCGGTGACATGTAGCCCGCCGCGTTGACCAGGGTGTAGGGCAGGGCGACGTACCAGAGGAAGCCGGCGCAGCCCCGCGACGTGCGCGCCCAGTTGACCAGGCGCAGCTCGTGGTCGGGAACCAGCGGCGGTACGGCGGTGTCCGCGCCGCGGCGTTGGCCGTCGACGACGATGGTGGGGCTGCCCAGCTCTGACCAGTTGCCGTGGTCCCCGATGCCGTGGACCCGGATCTCGAGCGGGGCGTCGGCCACGTCGGGTGCTACGTCTATGAGATCTGATCGCATGCCTGCTCCGCCTCGCTCTCCTGCTCGGTGATCGCGTCCAGCACGAGCCCGGCCATCTTCTGCTCGCCCTCGTCGAAGAACGCGAGGCCGAAGCCGGCCGCACGTTCGAGCAGGAAGCTGGCGACCTGGTCCAGGCTCTCGGGCGGGCCGCCGACCAGGGCACAGGTGGTGTCCCAAGCCAGTCCCTCGAGGGCGGTCTGCACCTGCGGGTCCTCGCTCAACGTGCGGACGTCCTGCTTCAGACGCTGGCCGATGGTCGGCCGGGCAGCGCGGGAGACGTTGGCCAGGAGCCCCTCGGCCCGCAGCGCGCCGACCCGCAGGGCGTCGTCGCTGCTGCCTCGCGCCAGCTGGCTGCTGACCCGGACCGCGTCGTCCCCGCAGCTGGAGGCGGAGAGCAGCAGCGTGGCACCGAGTACGGCGAGAGAGGTGACCGTTTTGCCCGGTTTCATACCTCCACTGTGGCCCTGTCGGGGTCGGCGCGAATGCTTTGTTTTGGGGAGATCTGGTGCGTCGCTCACGCCTCCTCAATTGGTTGGCCTCCGCCAGGAGCCCGGGTTCGGTACCGTCATCTCATGACGCGCTACCGGTTCAAGGATCAGATGGGTGACGTGGTCGCGGAAGGGGAGCACGCCGACCACGCCGGAGCCTTGGACTGGGCGCGGACCGAGGAAGAGACCGAGTCGGGTGTGACCCGTGTCGAGTATCTCGGCCCCGAGGGTGACTGGCGCTGGGCCGGTCCGGTCGAGGGCTGATTCGTCGGTTCCGCAACCAACGCGGTGGCTCTCGTCGTTAGGCCGCCAGCCATGAAGCGATGCGTGCTGGCAGTCCTGGCTCTGGTCGTGCTTTCGGCGTGCAGCGACTCGGGGAATGATGACGCGGAGCCGGAGGGCTCCACCACGCCGTCGACCTCCGCAGCGTCGTCAACCTCGTCGAGCTCTTCGTCGAGCACGGACCCGGAGCTGTGGTCGATGGAGGAGGCCGGCCGGCAGTTCGTCGCCCTTGCCACTCCGGTCAACGAGGCGATCAGCGTGATGAACACCGTGGGTCAGTCCGGCTCGGACGACGTGGCCGCCTACAAGGAGGCGTGCCTGGGCATTGCGGAGGCCGAGAAGGCCGCCATGGAGCAGCTGCCCGAGGGCAAGTGGCCCGCCGAGGTCGCGGAGGAGATCGCGGACTTCACCAAGGCCATCTCCTCCGAACGCACCCAGTGGAGTCGTTGCTCGAGCGTGGAGTCGGTGGACGACATCGGAGCCATCGTGAAGGACGCCGTCGCCCAGACTTCGAGCGATGAGGCGGCGCTGGTCAGGCAGGCGCTCTCGCTTCCGGAGTACGACGGCTCCTGAGGTCGATCCGCGCCGAGCGGTGGGTCTCGACATGCCGCTCGTTCCTCGCGGCTACTCGACCAACGGGGGGCGCGGCTAGCGCTCGGGCATGACTTGGCGACCGAGAATCGTGGCCCTCGTGGGGGACCACCTGGTCGCTAGCTGAGCGTCCGGTTCAGACGATGGTCCAGGTGTCGCCGCCGTTGATGAGTGTGGTGAGGCGGTTGGTGGGGGCGGTGGTGGT
>NZ_BCRJ01000137.1 GCF_001552535.1 Nocardioides jensenii JCM 1364 = NBRC 14755
GGTGGTGCTCCCGGCGGCGGTCCCGGTGGACCGCGTCCCGGCGGCTTCGGCCCGGCCGGTGGCGGTCGCCCCGGTGGGGGTCGTCCCGGCCAGCGTGGCCAGACCCAGGGTGCCTTCGGTCGCCCCGGCGGTCCCTCGCGTCGTGGTCGCAAGTCGAAGCGGGCCCGTCGTCAGGAGTTCGAGGCCATGCAGGCCCCGACGATCGGTGGCGTGCGCGTCCGCAAGGGCGACGGCGAGACCGTTCGTCTGGCCCGCGGTGCCTCACTGACGGACTTCGCCGAGAAGATCAACGTCGACGCAGCCGCCCTGGTGCAGATGCTCTTCTCGCTCGGCGAGATGGTCACCGCGACCGAGTCGGTCGACGAGGCCACGTTCGAGCTGCTCGGCGAAGAGCTGAACTACGTCGTGCAGATCGTGTCCCCCGAGGACGAGGACCGCGAGCTGCTCGAGGGCTTCGACCTCGAGTTCGGTGCCGACGAGGGCGACGAGGACGACCTGTCCTACCGTCCGCCGGTCGTCACCGTCATGGGTCACGTCGACCACGGTAAGACCAAGCTCCTCGACGCCCTTCGCAGCGCGAACGTGGTCGACAAGGAGGCCGGTGGCATCACCCAGCACATCGGTGCCTACCAGGTGGCGACCGAGGTGGACGGCGACGAGCGTCGCATCACCTTCATCGACACCCCCGGTCACGAGGCGTTCACCGCCATGCGTGCCCGTGGTGCCCAGGCCACCGACATCGCGATCCTCGTGGTCGCGGCCGACGACGGTGTCATGCCGCAGACGGTTGAGGCGTTGAACCACGCCAAGGCCGCGGGTGTGCCGATCGTGGTCGCGGTCAACAAGGTCGACAAGCCGGAGGCCGACCCGACCAAGGTCCGCGGCCAGCTGACCGAATACGGCCTGGTGCCCGAGGAGTACGGCGGCGACACCATGTTCGTCGACGTCTCGGCCAAGTCCGAGCTCAACCTCGACAAGCTGCTCGAGGCCGTCGTCCTCACCGCCGACGCCTCGCTCGACCTGCGGGCCAACCCCGACCAGGACGCTCAGGGTCTGGTCATCGAGGCGCACCTGGACCGCGGTCGCGGCCCGGTCGCCACGGTGCTGGTCCAGCGCGGAACGCTCCGCGTGGGCGACTCGATCGTCGCCGGTGCCGGTCACGGCCGCGTCCGGGCGATGCTCGACGAGCACGGCAACAACATCGAGGAGGCCGACCCGGCCCGCCCCGCCATGGTGCTGGGTCTGAACGCCGCCCCCGGCGCAGGTCAGACGTTCATCGTGGTCGAGGACGACCGGATGGCCCGTCAGATCGCCGAGAAGCGTGAGGCGCGAGAGCGTGCGGCCATGCAGGCCAAGCGTCGCGTTCGTCGTACGCTCGAGGACTTCATGGCCTCCATGGAGAAGGGCGAGAGCCAGGAGCTCAACCTCATCCTCAAGGGCGACGTGTCCGGTTCGGTCGAGGCCCTCGAGGACTCGCTGGCCCAGATCGACGTCGGCGACGAGGTCTCGCTGCGCGTCATCGACCGCGGTGTCGGTGCGATCACCGAGACCAACGTCGACCTCGCTGCCGCCTCCGACGCCATCATCATCGGCTTCAACGTCCGGCCCCAGGGCAAGGCGGGCCAGATGGCCGACAAGGAAGGTGTCGAGATTCGCTACTACTCGGTCATCTACCAGGCGATCGAGGAGATCGAGGCGGCGCTCAAGGGCCTGCTGAAGCCGGAATACGAAGAAGCCTCCCTGGGCAAGGCGGAGATCCGCGAGATCTTCCGCTCGTCCAAGGCCGGCAACATCGCAGGCTGCATGGTCATCGAGGGCACTGTCCGCCGCAACGCCAAGGCGCGCGTCCTGCGCGACGGCGCCGTGGTGGCCGACAACCTCGACCTCTCGTCGCTCAAGCGCGAGAAGGACGACGCATCCGAGGTCCGCGAGGGCTTCGAGTGTGGTCTGGTGCTCAAGAACTTCCAGGACATCAAGATCGGCGATGTCGTGGAGTCGTTCGAGATGCGCGAGATCCCGCGCGGCTGATCCAGCATCATCGGTGAGGCGGGTCCGGCTGTTGCCGGGCCC
>NZ_BCRJ01000138.1 GCF_001552535.1 Nocardioides jensenii JCM 1364 = NBRC 14755
CCGCCTCGTCGGTGTGTACGGGGTTCGCGTTGATGCGGCCTGCGCCGCACCAACCCGGGGCGCTGCGGCGGCGCGTCGCGCGGAAGCGTCTCCTTTGCTGCTCGTCGCTGCGCGCGCCGCGGCCAAGCCCCTTTACGCCGCCCCGGGCTGGCGCGGCTCCGGCCGCAGGTCGTCACCCCGTCCAGGCCGATGCAGTCCCGCCCACAACCGGACCCGTCAATGCGGGGACCTAGACTCATTCTTCGCGGGCTTGTCCCGCGCACGTACTTCCAGGAGGAACCATGGCCAGCCCACGGGTTCGCAAGATTGCGGACCGGATCAAGATCATCGTCGCCGAGATGCTGGAGCGGAGGGTCAAAGACCCGCGTCTGGGTTTCGTGACCGTCACCGACGTGCGCGTCTCCGGCGACAGCCAGCACGCGACGGTGTTCTACACGGTGCTCGGCGAGGAGGAGTCGCTGGCGGGCACGGCGGCGGCACTGGAGTCGGCCAAGGGACTGATCCGCGCCGAGGTGGGCAAGCAGCTGGGCATCCGCCACGTTCCGACCCTGGAGTTCATCCACGACGCGCTGCCGGAGACGGCTCGCCAGCTGGACGACGTCCTGGCCCGGGCCAGGCAGATCGACGAGCAGGTCGCCGCGACCCGCGAGGGTGCGACGTACGCCGCCGGTGAGGACGCCTACAAGAAGCCCCGGGTCGACGAGGGCACCGCCGACGACGGTGCGGTCGACGCGGACACCGCCGAGGCCGACGAGGCGTGAACGCAGCGGGTGCTGCCGGACTGGTCGTCGTCGACAAGCCCGGCGGCATGACCTCGCACGACGTGGTGGCGCGGGTACGCCGCCTGGCCGGCACCCGCAAGGTCGGCCATGCCGGCACCCTCGACCCGATGGCCACCGGCGTGCTGGTGCTCGGGGTCAACCGGGCCACCCGGCTGCTCGGACACCTGATGCTGACCGAGAAGGAGTACGACGCCACGGTGCGTCTGGGCGTCGCGACGACCACTGACGACGCTGAGGGCGAGGTCCTCGAGACGACGCCGGCCGGGCACCTGGGCGAGGACGCGATCCGTTCGGCGCTCGAACAGTTCGTCGGCGCCATCGACCAGGTGCCGACCGCGGTGTCGGCGATCAAGGTCGACGGCAAGCGCGCCTACCAGCGCGTCCGCGACGGCGAGACCGTCGAGCTCAAGGCCCGCCCGGTCACCGTTCATTCGCTGGAGGTGCTCGATCACAGGGTCGTCGGCGACTGGCTGGACGTCGACATCTCGGTGCGCTGCTCGAGCGGCACCTACATCCGCGCGATCGCCCGCGACGTCGGTGCGGCACTGGGCGTCGGCGGGCATCTGACTGCCTTGCGGCGCACGGCGGTCGGCGGCTTCGACCTCTCCGTCGCACGCACGCTCGATCAGCTCGATGACGAGTTCACGATGGTGCCGATCGCGGACGCGGCACGGGCCACCTTCCCGGCGTACGAGCTCGACGAGCAGCAGTCGGTCGACGTACGGGTGGGGCGCAAGCTGGCGATCGAGCTGGCCGAGCTCACCGCGGTCTTCGCCCCCGACGGCGAGTTCCTCGCCCTCTACGAGCCGGTGTCGCCCGGCCTGGCGAAGCCCACCGCCGTCTTCACCGGATAGTTCCTGACGATCCCGTGGGTTTGCGCGGTGATCCCTGACGTCTCCGCGCGAGAGCTGATGCACGGAAACGTCAGGGACCGTCCCGGAACCCCACGGAAACGTCAGGGACCATCGATATGGGAGAGTTCTGGCTGTGCAGATCTGGCGTTCACTGACCGACGTGCCCGACGGCCTCGGTCGCACCGTGGTGACGATTGGCAACTTCGACGGGGTCCACCTGGGTCATCAGCACGTCGTACGACGATCGCGTGAGGTGGCCGACGAGCTCGGCATCGCCCACGTCGTCGCGGTGACCTTCGACCCGCACCCGATGGCCGTGCTCCGCCCCGAGCACGCCCCCTCGAGCCTGTGCTCGATCGAGGAGCGCGCGACGCTGCTCAACCGGGCCGGGGCCGACGGTGTGCTGGCGATCCCGTTCGACCGCGAGATCGCGACCTGGACCCCGGAGGAGTTCATCGACCGGGTGCTGGTCGAGACCCTGCACACCAAGGCCGTCGTGGTCGGCGCCAACTTCCGCTTCGGCAACCGTGCTGCGGGCGACGTCGCGACCCTGCGCGAGGCGGGGGAGAGCCGTGACTTCACCGCTGAGGGCATCGCCCTCGACGGCGGCCCCCAGGTCTGGTCCTCCACCTATGTCCGCACCTGCCTGGCCGCCGGCGACGTCTCAGGAGCCGCGGAGGCGCTGGGACGGCCGGCGACGATCCACGGTGTCGTCGTCAAGGGCGACCAACGGGGTCGCGAGCTCGGCTTTCCCACTGCCAACGTGCCCACCACCGACCTGGTCGCGGTGCCCGCCGACGGCGTGTACGCCGGCTGGTTGCAGCGCTGCGACACCGACGAGCGGTTTCCAGCGGCGATCAGTGTCGGCAGCAACCCGACCTTCGACGGAGTGCGCGAGCGCCGGGTCGAGTCCTACGTGCTGGACCGCACCGACCTCGACCTCTACGGCGTCGAGGTCGAGGTCTCGTTCATCGAGCGGATTCGGGGCATGGTCAAGTTCGAGGGCATCGAGAAGCTCGTCGACACCATGAACGACGACGTCGTGCGCACCCGCGAGATCCTCGGGGTCTGACCCGTGGCCCCGGTCGAGGACGTCCGCGCGGTCGAGAGCTGGTTCGTCGCCAACGGGCTTCCCTACTTCGTCGACGAGATCCGCGAGGACGTCACGAAGCGTCTGCGACCGGCACGCCTGGTCAGCGTGCTGCTGGTCGGCCTCGTGCTGGCCGCCCCGATCGGCCTGGGCGTCGGCCTCTGGGCGGACCGATGGTCCTACGGAGTCTCCAGCGCCCTGACCACGGTTGCGGTGATCTTCGCTCTCTACGCCCTGCTGACCCTGAAGGCGTGGCTCTGGATCAGGTGGGCCGCCGGCCAGACCCTCGGCTCACTCAGCCTGATGGTGCCCCTGGTGACCCGGGCTCTGCCGCTGCTCCTGCTGTTCATCACGTTCCTGTTCATCAACGCCGAGGTGTGGCAGGTCGGTGCGACCCTCGACGGCGGCATCATGTGGGCCGCGGTGATGCTCTTCGCTGCGTTCGCGGTCGGCTTCCTGCTCTCCCGGCTGCCCGAGGAGCTCGAGGCCTTCGACGGCCACCTCGACATCGACGCGCTCGCCGGAGCCTGCCGGGGGACGCCGCTCGAGGGCGAGGCGGACCGCATGCGCGCGAACCACGCCCAGCTGCCGATCGCCGCGGAGGTGGCCGGGCTGCAGAAGGCCAATCTGGTGCTGGTGCTGCTGGTTGCCCAGATCGTGCAGGTGATGCTGCTGTCCCTGTCGGTCTTCGGCTTCTTCATCCTGTTCGGGCTGGTGGCGATGGACGACTCGGTCATCGAGATCTGGGTCGGTCACGAACCCGAGACGTTGCTCGGGCCGATCAGTCGCGAGCTCGTGCAGGTGTCGGTCTTCCTGGCCGCGTTCAGCGGTCTCTACTTCGCGGTCTACGCGGTCACCGATGAGCTCTACCGCAAGCAGTTCTTCACCTCGATCACCCACGAGCTCGAGCGCGCGGTCAGCGCCCGGGTGGTCTACCGCGCCATGCGCCGGGGTTGAGCGCTGAGGTGGTTGCGCCCTGACCGCCACTTCAGCACTCGACCGTCAGACGCGGAGCCAGGCCAACACGGCGCGGACCCGGCGGTTGTCGTCCTCGGCGACCGGGAGGTCGAGCTTGGCGAAGATGCTGTTGGTGTGCTTGGCCACGGCCTTCTCACTCACGAAGAGCGCGCTGGCGATGGCCTGGTTCGACCGGCCCTCGGCCATCAGCGCGAGCACCTCCTGCTCGCGTGCGGTGAGCCGGTCGACCGGCTCCTCACGCTTGGCCATGATCGTCGCGATCACCTCGGGGTCGATGACGGTTCCGCCGGCCACCACCCGGCGTACGCCGTCGACGAACTCACCGACGTTGGCCACCCGGTCCTTGAGCAGGTAGCCGATCGCGCCCTGACCGCTGGCCAGCAGCTCGCGGGCGTAGAGCTGCTCGACGTACTGCGAGAGCACCATCACCGGGAAGCCGGGCCGCTCGGCGCGCACCGCCACCGCGGCCTTGAGGCCCTCGTCGGTGAACGTCGGCGGCATGCGTACGTCGAGCACGGCACCCTCGGCGTCGTTGTCGCGCAGGGCGGTGGCCAACGTGGTGGCGTTGTCGACGGCCGCCACGATGGTGCAGCCGTTGGCCTCGAGCAGCCGGATCAGGCCGTCCCTGAGGAGGGCATTGTCTTCGGCGACGACAAGACGCACGGAACCTCCAAGGTGATCAGGGTCGGCCCGTCGGCGGGACTCGACACCCTCATCGTGCCGTCAAAGGCGGCCAGCCGTCGCATGACCCCCCGCATGCCGGTTCCCCGATTCGGATCGGCACCACCGCGACCGTCGTCCCCGACTGTCGTCGACAAGGTGCCCTCGGCCCATGCCAGCTCGACCCAGCCGTTCGCGGCGCCCGCGTGCTTGCCGATGTTGGCCAGGCACTCGGCGACCGCGAAGTAGACCGCCGACTCCACCGGCGCCGGCGGCCGGCCAGACAGCCCGTTCTGAACCCGCACCGGCACGGCCATGTCCAGCGCCAGCGCCTCGACGGCGCCGGAGAGACCCCGGTCGGCGAGCACCGGGGGATGGATGCCCCGCACCACCGAGCGCAGGTCGCCCAGGGCGGCGCCGGTGGTGTCGCGAGCCTCGGTGACGAGCTTGTGGGCCGCCTCCGGGTCGCGGGCGAACAGGTCCTCGGCCAGACCGAGTGTCATGCCCAGGGCGACCAACCTGGCCTGGGCGCCGTCGTGCAGGTCGCGCTCGATGCGCCGCAGCTCGGCCGCCGAGTGGTCGACGGTGGCGGCGCGCGACTCGGTCAGGCTGGCCACGCGGCGTTCGAGCTTCTCGGTGTGGCCCTGGCTGAGCAGCACCCGGTCGAGGCTGGTCCGCAGTCGCATGATGTGCGGGGCGCCGTACCACCAGAACGCGCCAGTCACCACGATCAGCAGCAACAGCACCGTGAGCAGCGACAGCACGAACCCGATCGGCACGATCACCAGCGCCCAGGTCAGCTCGCGCCAGGTCATCGGGTCGGTCGCCCAGATCTGCAGTCGCTTCATCAGCGGTGCGCCGTCGGTGGGCAGACGGTTCGCCGGGACGGCATAGCCCAGGGTGCGTGCGGCCATCTGGCGGTGCTGGTCGGTGATCCAGTGCAGGGCCGGCAACGCGGCCAGCATGATCGGGATGCCGACAGTGACCACGGTCAGGACGCCACCGACCACGACGAACACGACCGTGACGAGCACGAGCGGGAACATCAGCAGGTGGAGCGCCGCGAACCCGGTGAGTTGCAGGGGGCTCGGCGGCTTCTCAGGGTGGCCAGTGTCCATGCAGCCATCCTCCCCGATGGCCCGGCGACCGGCAGTGGTGCTGGGTCCACCTTCGGTGTGGAACCAGCGCCCCTGACCGCGGGGCGTCGCGCCACAAGGCTGGAGCCATCACCTCAACCAGCCCTGAAGGAGCACGGTCATGGCCGTCCACAATCCGCTCGCCGGAGTCTCGCTCGCCGCCGCCCGCTGGAGCGCCTCCCACCCCTGGCGGGCCATCCTCGCCTGGGTCGCCTTCGTCGCCGTCTCGGTCGGCATCGCCATGGCGGTGCCGACGGTCGAGGCCGACGAGGACGACTACTACATGGGGGAGTGGGGCGAGGCCACGCAGATGATCGAGGACGCCGGCCTCGACAACCCCGACAGCGAGGTCGTGCTGATCACCGCCGACGGCGACCTCGACGCAGTCAGGGCGGAGGCAGCGGCGGCGGAGCTGACCGAGCGGATGCGGGCCACCGACGGTGTCGACGCCGTCGCCGAGCCCCAGTGGAGTGAAGACCGGTCCGCGCTGCTGGTCTCGGTGCAGCTGGCCCGCGACCAAGAGGACGTCACGGACCTGCAAGCGGTGACCGAGGACGTCGCCGCAGACCACACCGACCTGCGGATCGGCCAGGCCGGAGACAACTCCGTCGACGACGCGATCAACGACCAGGTCGCCGACGATCTTTCCTCGGCCGAGGCGACCAGTGTGCCGATCACGCTGATCCTCATGCTGATCGCCTTCGGTGCCCTGATCGCAGCCGGTCTCCCCGTGCTGCTCGCCGCGACCAGCGTCGCGGCCACCATGGGCCTGACCGCACCGCTGTCGCACCTCATCCATGCCGAGACCACTGTCAGCAGCATGATCGTGCTGATCGGCATGGCGGTGGGCGTCGACTACTCGTTGTTCTACCTCAAGCGCGAACGTGAGGAACGCGCCAAGGGCCACACCACCCTGGACGCCGTCGAGATCGCCGCCGAGACCTCCGGCCACTCGATCCTGGTCTCCGGGTTCGCTGTCATCGCGTCGATGAGCGGTCTGTTCGTCGTCGGTGGCGCCACCTTCAACTCGCTGGCCGCCGGCTCGATCCTGGTGGTGGCGATCGCCGTGCTCGGCTCCATCACCGTGTTGCCTGCTCTCCTGGTCAAGCTCGGCCGCTGGGTCGACCGCCCGCGGGTGCCGCTCCTGTGGCGGTTGAACCGGCGCATCGGGACCGGTGGCATCAGCAGCCGCATCCTCACCCCGGTGGTACGCCGGCCCGTGGCCGCCCTGGCCGTCTCGGTCTTCGTCGTCGGCGCCCTCGCCGTGCCGGCCCTGGGCATGAAGCTGCACTCGGGCAGCCTCGAGACGCTTCCGGCGAAGATCACCGAGGTGCAGACCCTGCGCGCCGTCGCCGACAAGTTCCCCGGCGAGGGACCGGTGGCCGAGGTCGTCGTGCACGGCGGCACCGACGCACGCGCCGCACTCGACCGGGTGCAGGAGGACGCGCTGGCAACGGGACGCTTCGTCCCCGCCGGTGATGAGCCGATCCGGACGTCGAAGGACGGCGACACCTCCGTGCTCACCCTGGCCATGCCGTACGAAGAGGCCGACGACAGGGTCGACCGCGCCGTGGAGACCCTGCGTGACGACGTGCTGCCACCGGTGCTCGACGACACCGGCGCGACCTACGCGGTGGGCGGTGACGCGGCGTCGTCGTACGACATGGTCGACCACCTCAACACCTTCCTGCCGTTGGTCATCGGCTTCATCCTGCTGCTGACGATGCTGATGATGGGCGTCGCCTTCCGCAGCGTGCCGATCGCGCTGATCTCCACGGGACTGAACCTGATGTCGGTGGGTGTGGCGTTCGGCCTGATCACGCTGGTCTTCCAGCACGGCTGGGGTGCCGAGATGCTCGACTTCACCAAGCCCGGCTACATCATCGACTGGATCCCGATGTTCGTGCTGGTCGTGCTCGTGGGCCTCTCGATGGACTACCACGTGTTCGTGCTGAGCCGGGTCCGTGAGCACGTGCGGGCCGGGCTGCCCGCCCGGCTGGCGGTCGAGAAGGGCATCGGCGACACCGCCGGCGTGGTGACCAGCGCGGCTGCCGTCATGGTCTCGGTGTTCGCGATCTTCGCGACGCTGAGCATGATGGAGATGAAGATGATGGGCGTCGGGCTCTCGGCCGCGATCCTCATCGACGCCACCGTGATCCGGCTGGTGATGCTGCCCGCGATCCTGGTGCTGCTGGGCGACCGGGCCTGGCCCGGACGGTCCAGGGCGCCGCGTGGGGAGCGGGTCGAGGAGACCGACCCGGGCTACGAGCTGGTCTGACCGGGGTGCCGCGATGAATTCGTGGTGTGGCGGGAGTCGACATCTCCGCCACACCACACCCTGACGGAGATGAGGGTTCACCTCAGGGTTTATCCGGATGCGCAACACCACCGAATGCTGGGAGCCTGAACAACATGCACCGTCAGATTGCCGGAAAGCTCACCGGCCGCGTCACCAAGTGGATCGTCGTCGTCTTCTGGCTCGGCCTGATGGTCGTGGCCTCGGGATATGCCCAGAAGCTGACCGACGTGCAGAACAACGAAGCCGCCTCCTGGCTGCCCGGAGACGCCGAGTCCACTCTCGCGTTGGAGAAGTTGGACAAGTTCCAGGACCCCGACGAGATCCCGACCATCGTGGTCTATCAGCGGGACGGCGGACTGACCGCGGCCGACAAGGCGGCGATCGGCGAGCAGACGGTCGAGCTGGGCAAGCTGAAGGGCGTCACGAAGCCGGTGGCCGACCCCTTCAGCGTGCCCACCGGCGTGTCGAAGGACGGTGAGGTGGCCCAGACCCTGGTCACCTTCGACTTCGGCAAGGACGGGTGGAACGAGATGCCCGGCACGGTCGACAAGATCCGCGACATCGCGCCCGAGGGCGACGGACTCCAGGTCCACGTCGCCGGGGGCGGCGGACAGGCCGCCGACTCGGCCGAGGCGTTCGAGGGCCTCGACTCCAACCTGCTCTTCGCCGCCGGTGGCGTGGTCATCATCATCCTGCTGCTCACCTACCGCAGCCCGGTCCTGTGGTTGCTGCCGGTGATCTCGGCGGTGGTGGCGCTGTTCGTCGCGCAGGCGGTGATCTACTTCGCCGCCGAGTACGGCGACCTCACCGTCAACGGACAGAGCCAGGGCATCCTGACCGTGCTCGTCTTCGGAGCCGGCACCGACTACGCCTTGTTGCTGGTCGCCAGATATCGAGAAGAGCTCCGTCGACATGAGGACCGGCACGAGGCGATGGCCTTCGCCCTGCACCGAGCCGCACCGGCCATCGTGGCCAGTGCCGCGACCGTGATCCTCGGCATGCTGTGCCTGCTCTTCGCGGACATGAACTCCACGGCCGGCCTGGGCCCGGTGGCCGCGATCGGCATCGGTGTCGCCCTGCTGGTGATGATCACCCTGCTGCCCGCGCTGCTGGTGGTCACGGGCCGGTGGATCTTCTGGCCCAAGCGGCCCGCGTTCGACACCGCGGAGCCGACCTCGACGGGCTTCTGGGCCCGCCTGGGCAACCGGATCTCGGTCTCGCCGCGCAAGGTCTGGATCGTTACGTCGGTCCTGCTCGCGATCGCCTGCCTCGGCCTGTTCAAGCTCGACGCCAACGGGCTGACCAACGAGGAGCAGTACACCAAGGAGTTCGACTCGATCGTCGGGCAGAAGGTGCTCAACGCCCACGACATGGCCGACACGTCGTCCCCGTTGATGGTGGCCGCGAACACGGCCGAGGCACCGGCGGTGGAGGAGGCGCTCAAGGGCGTCGACGGTCTCGGGCCGACGTTCGTCTCACCTGACGCCGGCGGCACGACACTGGTCAGCGCGCCGCTGACCACGGACGCGACGTCGCAGGACTCCTTCGCCACGGTCGAGCGGGCACGTGACGCGGTCGGCAAGGTGGACGGGTCCGATGCCCTGGTGGGCGGCACCAGCGCCATCCTGCTGGACATGGACCACGCCAACAACCACGACAACCAGGTGATCATCCCGCTGGTGCTGCTCGTGGTGATGGTGATCCTGATGGTCCTGCTGCGGGCGTTGCTGGCACCGCTGCTGCTGATGCTGACCGTGGTCCTGTCGTTCGGGGCCGCGCTGGGCCTGAGCGCGCTGCTGTTCCACTACGTGTTCGGGTTTGCCGGAGCTGATGCGTCGCTCCCGCTGTTCGTCTTCGTGTTCCTGGTGGCACTGGGCATCGACTACAACATCTTCCTGATGACCCGGGTCCGTGAGGAGACGGCGACGGTGGGCACCCGCAAGGGAGCTCTGGTGGCGCTGGCCGCGACCGGTGGTGTGATCACCTCGGCCGGGCTGGTGCTCGCCGCGACGTTCCTCGTCCTGGGCACGATGCCGCTGGTCGCGTTCGCCGAGATCGGGGTCGCGGTGGCGTTGGGCGTCATGCTCGACACCATGGTCGTGCGCTCGGTGCTGGTCACCGCGCTGAACCTCGACCTGGGCAGCAAGATCTGGTGGCCGAGCCGCCTGGACCGGGATTCCGGGACGGACGCCGACAAGTCGGGCGAGCCCGAGCTGGTCAGCACGCCGTCATGATCGTGACGCCGAGACGGTCACGGGGACGCCGCTGAGTGCGGCGTTTCCGCTGACGTCGAGGCGCTCGGGGTCCGTGAGGTCGTTGATGGAAACACCGACCACCTCACGGGCCCGCCCCATCAGGACGCCGTCGCGTTGGTGTCCGTAGCCGTGGGGGAGTGAGACCACACCGGGCATCATGTCGTCGGTGGCGCTGACCTCCACCCGCACCTCGCCCACGCGGGACCGCACCGTGACCGTCGAGCCGTCGGCGATGCCGCGCTCGGTCAGGTCGGTGCCGTTCATCATCAGCTGGTGTCGGGGCTGGCCCTTGGTGAGTCGTTCGGAGTTGTGCATCCAGGAGTTGCAGTCCTGCTTGTGGCGGCGTCCGATCAGCAGCAGCTCACCGGATTCGGGCAGCGCCTCCTCCAGCAGGCGGGCGACGTCGTCGAGCACCAGCGTGGGCGCGGTGTCGATGCGACCGTCGGCGGTCTGCAGGCGCCCGGGCAGCTGGTCGGGTTGCAGTGGCCCGAGGTCGACGCCGGACGGGTGCTTGCGCAGATCGCTGATCGTGACACCGGCCTTTCCGGTGCGCAGCAGCATGCCGATGAGGAAGGTCGGGCTCAATGTCAACCGCATGCGCTCGGTCAGGCGCTTGCGCAACGGCTTGCGCTGCTTCAGGCGGGCCGACGTACGCAGCGCGATCTCGCGGTAGATCTCCCAGTCGTGGCGCTGGTCACGGCCCTTGTCGAAGACCGCCGGGGTGAAGCGGGCGGTGTTGCGCACCGCGAGCACGTGGAAGACCAGGTCGTAGTGGTCGCGCTCGAGGGCGGTGGTCGGCGGCAGGATCACGTCGGCGTGCTGAGTGGTCTCGTTGACGTAGATGTCGACCGCGGCCATGAAGTCGAGCCCCTCGACGGCCCGCTCCAGCCGGGCGCCGTCGGGCGTGGAGAGCACCGGGTTGCCCGACAGCGTGAGCAGCGCCCGCACCTGGCCCTCACCGGGGGTCTCGATCTCCTCGGTCAGCACGGCGACCGGCAGCTCGCCGCCGAACTCCGGAAGACCGCGCACCCTGGAGCGCCACACGTCATGGTGCCCGCGCCCGATGAGACCGGTGCCGACGGCGTCGATCGCTGGGCTGGTGAACATCGTGCCGCCGACCTGGTCGAGGTTGCCGGTGACCAGGTTGAGCAGCTGCACCGCCCACTGGGCCACGGTGCCGAACCTGGTCGTGGAGACACCGATGCGGCCGTACGCCGCCGCGCCCTCGGCTCCGGCGAACTCGCGGGCGAGTCGCAGGATCTCCTCTGCCGCGAGCCCGCTGGCCCGTTCGGCGAGCTCCGGGGTGAACGTCGAGATCGCGTCCGTCACCTCCCGCAGCCCGTCGACGTACGCCGGGGGAGAGGCGAGCCCCTCGGAGAGCACGGTGCGCAGCATCGCCAGCAGGATCCAGGCGTCGGTGCCGGGGCGCACGAAGTGATGTTCGTCGGCGACCTTGGCGGTCTCGGTGCGGCGCGGGTCGAGCACGACCATGCGCCCGCCCCGGTCGTGCAGGGCGCGGAGCCGGTTGGGGAAGTCGGGCACGGTCATCAGCGACCCGTTGGAGGCCATCGGGTTGGCGCCGAAGACCAGGAAGTACGAGGTCCGGTCGAGGTCGGGGATCGGCAGCATCAACTGGTGGCCGTAGAGCAGATGTGCCAGCAGCTGGTGGGGAAGCTGGTCGACCGAGGTGGCGCTGAACTTGTTGCGGGTACGCAGCGTCTTCACCATCGCGGTGCCGTGAGTCATCGAGCCGAGGCTGTGCACGTTGGGGTTGCCCAGATAGATGCCGAGTGCGTCACGACCGTGGTCGTTGATCGCCTTCGCGAGCCCGTCGGCGACCAGGTCGAACGCCTCGTCCCAGCCGATCTCCAGCCACGCGTCGCCCACCCGGCGCACCGGTCGGCGGAGACGGTCGGGGTCGGCGTGGATGTCGCCGATGGCCACCCCCTTGGGGCAGATGTGGCCCCGGGACAGGGGATCGTCCTTGTTGCCACGCACGGCGGTGACCCGGTCGCCCTCCACCGTCAGCTCGAGCCCGCAGATCGCCTCACAGAGGTTGCACACGCCAATGCGCTTCTCACTCATCCTGCGATCGTGCCACGTTCGCGCGGTCGGGAGGAGCGCCGGCGACGCTGCTGAAGGTTTCCGTGGCTCTCGCCGGGGGATGGTGGCCCGAGTCAGCGTACCCACCACCAGGAGGGATCGGTCCCATGCCTGAGCGCACCCCAAGTTCCGTTGCCCCGGCGATCTTCGGCACGGTGTTCGCAGTGTCGGCAGTGATCCTGGGGACGATCGTCACGGAGGTGGTCGCCCGCGAATCGGTCAGGTTCGAGTCGGAGATCGAGGACCCTGTCTTCGTCTGGTTCCTGCAGGGGCTGGCGCCGATGGGGCAGACCGGTCTCATCAATGACGGGGCCGACGTCTGGTGGGTGCCGGGTTGTCTCCTCGGTCTCGTGGCCCTGGCGGTGGTCACCTTCGGGGTGACCTGGCTCGGTGTGAACGGCGCCCGGACCGGAGTCGTCGCCCTCCTCACGTCGTGGTTCGGCGTTGTCCTCGCAGCGGGTCTGGGCGGGCTCGTGAGCGCGGCGGCACACCAGCTGCACTTCCAGTCCTCCAGTGACGTGGACGTCGTCGGCCTCCAGGTGCGGATCCAGCACGGGCTCGTGGGCGGCTACTACTGGGGCGTGCTCTTCGGGTTCTTCGTCGGACTTGTCGTGCTGGTGGCGTGGTCCGTCCGCCGACCCCGGATGGCGGCTTTCGCCTCAGCCCCACCGCAGCCGTCGGCCGGGCAGCAGCCGGTCGCGCCGTCGACCAACGAGACCGGGAATCCCAAACTGTAGTAAGTCAATAATGTTAATGTATGCGCATGGATGCCCGGACCTCACGCCGTACCTTTCTGAGCAGTGCCGCAGCGGTGGGTGCGGTGATGGCTGCTCCCGGCCTGGCAGTGCGCGCGGTGGCCGGAGTGGCCGCGACCGGCCCGATCCTCAAGCCCCTGCCGGCCGACCAGTTCATCGACTTCGGCACGAATGCCGAGATGAGGTGGAGCTCGGTCAGTGCGCACGCGTATCTCACCCCCCAGTCGCGCCTGTTCGTGCGCAACCACACCAGAACCCCGGTGATCGACCCGGACACGTGGCGACTGAGGGTCTTCGGCGACGGACTGACCGCGCCGAAGGGTGAGGGCGACGCCCTTGCCCTGTCGTACGCCGAGCTGCGCCGGCTCCCGCACACGCGGGTCACCACCACGCACGAGTGCACGGGCAACGGACGCTCGTTCTTCGCGACCCAGCAGGGCCAGGCCCCGTCCGGCACCGCGTGGACCCTGGGTGCGGTGGGCACGGTCCGCTGGGAGGGGGTGCGGCTCGCGCACGTGCTGCGCCGTCTCGGCCTCAGCCCCGACGCCGTCTCGATCCAGGCCACCGGACTCGATGACCCCTATGTCTCCGGGGGAGTCGACCACGGCCGGGTACGACGACCGTTCCCGGTCGACAAGGCGCTCGACGACGCGATCCTGGCCTGGGGGATGAACGGACGGGACCTGCTGCCCGACCACGGCTTCCCGGTCCGCCTCGTGCTCCCGGGCTGGGTCGGCATCGCCAGCATCAAGTGGCTCGGATCCCTCGAGATCTCCACGCGCGAGCTCACCTCGCCGTGGAACACGAAGTGGTACCGCATGACCGGCGGCGACCACCCGGCGGACACGAAGCCGCTCACGGTCAACCCGGTGCGCTCGGCGTGGGAGCTGGCCAGGGACCAGGTCATCGAGCGCCGCCGACAGGTGACGCTCCGTGGCCGTTCCTGGAGTGGGGCCGGTGCCATCGCACGCGTCGAGGTGAGCACGGACGGCGGTGCGTCGTGGCGCGACGCGCGCCTGCTGCGTCCCGAGCGCCCCGGCGGCTGGACACAGTGGCGCTTCGACTGGGAGCGCCCCGCCCGGGGAGGCCACGTCCTGATGGCCCGGGCCACCGACTCCGCCGGACGCACCCAGCCCGACCGGACGCCGTACAACGACGGCGGATACTTCTTCGACGCCGTCGTCCGGCACCCGGTCACGGTCGCCTGATCTCGATTCGGAGCCCCGGCGACCCGGTCGCACTCCGATAGGGTCGCCCGTCATGAACATCTACCGCAGCACGCGCGGCTGGTTGGCCGGTCTCGTGGCGGCCTTCCTGTGGTTGCTCACCGAGATCGGGCTGCAGGTCATCAGGCGGGTCTTCGAGGACCAGGTCAACCGCGCCGTCAACGACGACTCGTTCCTTGCGATCTTCGCATCGCGCCAGTTGACCCTGTTCGGTCCTCGCCCGCTCCAGTGGGCCAGGCACGACGGGTGGATCCTCGCTGCGCTCGTGCTGAGTGTCGTTGTCGCGATCGTGATCGTGGGCCTGATCACCGCCCTCGCGGCGCGTGGCGCAGCGCCGGGTTCGTCGGTCTTCCCGTTGTTCCTCTCCACCTGGTTCAGCACGGTGATCGCCTCGTCGTTGGCAGCTGCGATCTACTCCCGCGTCGTCAACCGTGAGATCTACGACGTCGAGCACTCGTTCGGGGCGCAGCAGGTCCTTGACTCACTGAAGACAGGAGCGCTCCACGGGCTCCAGTTCGGCATCTTCGTGGCACTGGTCACCGCCGTGGCCTGGCTGATCATCCGGCCACGGCCTGCCGCAGCTCCGCTCGTTCCGTCAGCCCCGTCGAACCCGTACGGCGCCCGGTCCGGCGATCAGTACGCAAGCCCCGCCAGTTCCCGACCCGACGACGCGCCCGTCGTCGACGAACCGACGCGTCCGATCGAGGGTGACCAGCCTCGATGACGCCCCCGGGGCCGGTCTCTGACCGATTGGGCGTTGTGTCGGAGGCGCGATAGTCTTGACCGGTTGCCCTCAGGGGCGACATCTGCCGTCAGAACGGCCGCGGAACCATAGTGCCCGGGTGAACAGGCCCCGGCGCGCCGCGCAACGAATGAGCCCCAAGGGGCCGGAAGGAGTCCTCGAATGTCGATTGGTACCGACGCGGAGACCAAGAAGAAGATCGTCGCCGAGTATGGCAAGTCCGAGGGTGACACCGGCTCTCCCGAGGTCCAGATCGCGCTGCTCAGCCACCGCATCTCGCACCTCACCGAGCACCTGAAGTCCCACAAGCACGACCACCACAGCCGTCGTGGACTGCTGCTCCTGGTCGGTCAGCGCCGTCGCCTGCTGAACTACCTGCAGAAGACCGAGATCGAGCGCTACCGCTCGATCGTCGAGCGCCTCGGCCTCCGCCGCTGATCTCCGGAGCGGCCACCCTCAGGGTGGCCGCTCCTTCAGCATCTGAGGCAGCATTTGCCCCGGTTGCATCCGCGGGCCATGCTTGGCCTCAGCACAACTGAATACGTTGAAGCACATCACCAGGAGCGACCCGCACCACGTCCGGCCCGGTCCTCGGTAGTGGCCTTCCGAATCTCGACAAGCTCGATCACCGAGCGAGACCGCTCGATCACCGAGCGCGAGATCTGCGGGCCTCGATCGAAGACCGGCCCCGTCTCACGCGAGACAGGCGGGAACCACTTCGATGCCCCGCCCCCAACGTGAGCCTCGGGCTCAGCAGAGGCGGACGCGCGGATCGCCCCGCGAACAGAAAAGGGATTGAACCCTTGTCAGAAATCAACACTGACGGACCCGTCATCTCCGCTGTCGAGACAGTCCTCGACAACGGAAAGTTCGGCACCCGCACCGTCAAGTTCGAGACCGGGCTGCTGGCCCGTCAGGCCGCCGGTTCGGTGACCGCCTACCTCGACGACGACACGATGCTGCTCTCGGCCACCACGGCCGGCAAGCACCCCAAGGACCACTTCGACTTCTTCCCCTTGACGATCGACGTCGAGGAGCGGATGTACGCCGCCGGTCAGATCCCCGGCTCGTTCTTCCGTAGCGAAGGGCGCCCGGGCGAGGACGCGATCCTCACCTGCCGCCTGATCGACCGTCCGCTGCGCCCGACCTTCAAGAAGGGTCTGCGCAACGAGGTCCAGGTCGTCATCACCGTGATGGCCCTCAACCCCGACGCGCCGTACGACGTGCTCGCGATCAACGCCGCCTCGCTCTCCACCCAGCTCTCCGGCCTGCCGTTCTCCGGCCCGGTCGGCGGCGTCCGCGTGGCGCTGATCGAGGGCCAGTGGGTCGCCTTCCCGTCGCACAGCCAGCTCGAGACCGCGGTCTTCGACATGGTGGTCGCCGGTCGCGTGACCGACTCCGGTGACGTCGCGATCATGATGGTCGAGGCCGAGGCCACCGAGGGCGCATGGACGCTCATCCAGGGCGGCGTCCAGGCGCCGACCGAGGAGGTCGTGGCCCAGGGCCTCGACGCGGCGAAGCCGTTCATCAAGCAGCTCTGCGCAGCCCAGGCCGAGCTCGCCAAGGAGGCCGCCAAGCCGGTCCAGGAGTTCCCGATCTTCCTCGACTACGAGGACGACGCCTATGAGGCAGTCGAGGCCGCGGTGCGCGCCGAGACCGCCGAGGCGTTGACCATCGCGGGCAAGCAGGAGCGTGAGGAGAAGCTCGACGCGATCAAGGCGTCGCTCCTCGAGAAGCTCGGCGAGACCTTCGAGGGTCGCGAGAAGGAGATCGGCGCGGCGTTCCGCTCGCTGAACAAGCAGCTGGTCCGCGAGCGCGTCCTGCGCGACAAGGTGCGCATCGACGGTCGCGGCCTCGCCGACATCCGTCCGCTGCACTCCGAGGTCGGCGTGATCCCGCGCGTGCACGGCTCGGCTCTGTTCGAGCGCGGCGAGACCCAGATCCTGGGTGTCACCACGCTCAACATGCTGACCCTGGAGCAGAAGCTCGACACCCTCTCCCCGGAGAAGTCGCGCCGCTACATGCACAAGTACGTCTTCCCGCCGTTCTCCACCGGTGAGACCGGTCGCGTGGGCTCGCCCAAGCGCCGCGAGGTCGGCCACGGTGCGCTCGCGCGCCGCGCCCTCCTGCCCGTGCTGCCGACTCGCGAGGAGTTCCCCTACGCGATCCGCCAGCTCTCCGAGGCCATGGGCTCCAACGGCTCCACCTCGATGGGCTCGGTCTGCGCCTCGACCCTGTCGCTCCTGCAGGCGGGTGTCCCGCTGCGGGCCGCCGTCGCCGGCATCGCGATGGGCCTCATCTCCGACGAGGTCGACGGCGAGACGCGCTATGTCGCGCTGACCGACATCCTCGGCGCCGAGGACGCCTTCGGTGACATGGACTTCAAGGTCGCCGGCACCAAGGAGTTCGTGACCGCGCTCCAGCTCGACACCAAGCTCGACGGCATCCCCGCCGAGGTCCTCGCCGGCGCGCTGACCCAGGCCCGCGAGGCCCGTCACGCGATCCTCGAGGTGATGGCCGAGGCCATCGACACTCCCGACGAGATGTCGGTGCACGCCCCGCGGATCATCAGCGTGCGCGTGCCCGTCGACAAGATCGGCGAGGTCATCGGCCCGAAGGGCAAGGTCATCAACCAGATCCAGGACGACACGGGTGCGAGCCTGTCGATCGAGGACGACGGCACGGTCTACATCGGTGCGACCAACGGTGAGGCGGCCGAGGCCGCGCGTGCCATGGTCAACGCGATCGCCAACCCGACCATGCCCGAGGTCGGCGAGCGCTACCTCGGCACCGTCGTCAAGACGACCAACTTCGGCGCGTTCGTCTCGCTGCTCCCGGGCAAGGACGGCCTGCTGCACATCAGCAAGCTCCGTTCGCTGGCCGGCGGCAAGCGTGTCGACGCCGTCGAGGACGTCGTCTCCGTGGGCCAGAAGGTCCAGGTCCAGATCGCTGAGATCGACGACCGCGGCAAGCTCTCGCTGATCCCCGTCGTCGAGGAGTCCGCCGACTCCTCCGACGACGCGGACGAGGCCGCCGAGGCGCCTGCTGAGGGTGTCGACGAAGGCTGAGTGTGAGTTCTCGTAACAATCGGGCGACCGGCCAGCAGTCTTCTGCTGGCCGGTCGTCCGTTCCCCAGAAGGTCGGCTCGACCCGCACGCTGTTGACCGTCAAGGGCGACGACGGCCAGGTGCTCTCCCGCGTCCGCCGGACCGTCCTGCCGGGCGGGCTGCGTGTGGTGACCGAGCAGATGGCCGGGGTCCGCTCGGCCTGCATCGGGGTGTGGGTCGGCGTCGGCTCCCGCGACGAGACGCCTGCGCTGCACGGCGCCTCGCACTTCCTCGAGCACCTGCTCTTCAAGGGCACCCGTGAGCGCTCGGCGATGGACATCTCCGTCGCCCTCGACGCCGTCGGCGGCGAGTTCAACGCGTTCACCGCCAAGGAGTACACCTGCTTCCACGCCCGTGTGCTCGACCATGACCTGCCCCTGGCGGTCGACGTGATCGGCGACATGATCACCAACTCACAGCTCACCTCCGAGGACGTCGAGGCCGAGCGTGACGTGATCCTTGACGAGATCGCGATGCATGACGACGACCCGGACGACGTGGTGCACAACCTGTTCGCCGAGCAGGCGTACGGCGACACACCGCTGGGTCGTCCGATCGCGGGCACCGAGGCCTCGATCACGGCATTGACCCGGGCCCAGATCAGCCGGTTCTACAAGCACCACTACCGCGCGGCGAACATGGTGGTGGCAGTGGCGGGCAACCTCGACCATGCGGCCGTCGTGCGTGACGTGCGCAAGGCGTTCGGCCGCAACGGCTTTTTGCGCGGTGACGACCTGCCGCGCAGCCCCAAGATCTCGGCGGTCTCACGCAAGCTGCGTCCCGGCACGATCACGGCCACGCGTGCCCTGGAGCAGGTCAACGTGGTGCTGGGCGTCAACGGGGTGACCCGCAGCGACGAGCGTCGCTTCGCCCTCGGCGTGCTGAACACCGCCATCGGCGGCGGCACCTCGTCGCGACTCTTCCAGGAGGTCCGCGAGCACCGTGGGCTGGCCTACTCCGTGTTCTCCTTCGCCAGCCACCACGCCGACGCGGGCATGGTGGGGGTCTCGGTCGGTTGTCTGCCCGACAAGCTCGACCAGGTGCTCGACGTCGTGCGTGACGAGCTGCGCAAGGTGGCCCTCGACGGCATCACCGCCGAGGAGCTCGAGCGGGGCAAGGGTCAGCTGCGGGGCGGCCTGGTGCTCGGCCTGGAGGACTCCGGCTCCCGGATGTCACGCATCGGCAAGGCCGAGCTGGTCCACGACGAGCTGCTCAGCATCGACGAGGTCCTGGCCCGCATCGACGGGGTCACCCTCGACGACGTGCGCACGCTCGCGGCCGAGCTCTTCGCGCAGCCCGAGGTGCTCGCGATCGTCGGTCCCTGAGGCGCTGCACGGCCCGTCCTGCGCGCGGAACGCTGGACAGTGGAGATCTTCCGGCGTGT
>NZ_BCRJ01000139.1 GCF_001552535.1 Nocardioides jensenii JCM 1364 = NBRC 14755
CTCGCCGCGTAGCCGGCGCGCGGCGTCTGGACGAGCACCGGCCCCTCGGCCAGGGCAGCGCGAATGGTGTCGAACGCGAGGGCCGGAAAACGGGTGGAACGGGCCATGGGGTCGCGTTCGAGCTCGCGATCGGTGGCACCGGTGATCGCCACGGTCAGGCCGTCGCGCAGCGTCCTCCGGGTCGGCAGGATCTCGGCGGCCCAGCCGGTGGTGAGAAGGTATTCGGCCTCGACGGTGCGGGCGAAGCCGCCGACCAGAACCCCGGCACCCTCGGCCTCGGCCCGCATCAGCAGCACCTCGCGGGTGTGCGGGTAGGGCGCGCGCGGTTCGGCGTAGAGGTCGTCGCCGTCGTCCCAGATCACCAGCAGGCCGAGATCGTGGACCGGGGCGAAGACCGCGGCGCGGGTGCCGACCACGATGCGACGGGCGCCACGGGAGACGGAGAGGAAGTCGCGGTAGCGGGCGGCCGGCCCACTGTCGGCAGTGAGCGTGACGTGGTGGCCCACGCCGAGGACCACCGACAACGCTGCGTCGACCCGGGCGACATCCTTGCCGTCGGGCACGCAGACGATGCTGCCGCGGCCCGAGGCGTAGGTGGCTGCCACCACCTGGGCCAGCCTTGTGGGCCAGTCGGTGCCTGGGGCGGTGGACCAGACCGCCCGCGGGGAACGGCCGCCGGCGAGCGCCTCGACGTAGCCGGCGCCGTGCGTGTCGGCCGCCCAGGACCGGGCGGCGGTCTCGTGGTCCTTCACTGCAGGCATCGGGGCCGGCTCGGACGGCTGCTTCTCGGTGGTGGCGTGCCGTGGTGGCACCGCGAGACGGAGCACGTCGGCGCGACTGCCGGCGTACCGTCGGGCAACCTGGTCGCTGAGCGCGGCGATCACCGGCGAGAGCACGGGCTCGGCGCTGACCACCCGGCGCAACGGTTGCAGACGACCGGTGTGGTCACTGGCCGCGACGCGGCCCACGACAAATGCGTCGACGTCCTGGCCGGCGAACCTGACCTTCACCCGGGCACCGGGCACGGCCGTGTCGGCCATGGCCTGCGGCACCGCGTAGTCGAAGGGCCGGTCGAGGTGAGCCAGCGGCAGGTCGACCAGCACCTGCGCGACCGGGTCGACCTCGGCGATCTCGACGGCCTTCCTGGCCGGCGCGTTGCCCCTGGCCCGCGCACGGACCAGCCCGGGCAGCAGCTCAGCCTGCCCGGTGAGGTCGTCGTCCGTCGGCTTGGTCATCGGGGCATTCCTACCAGTCGCGGCCGACAGTCCCGACTCCCCATGGAGAACAGTCACTCCCCACGCGAAACTTCGCGTGGGGAGTGCGGGTTGTCCCGGTGCACCGGGGAAACCGACGTGTGCGGGTCAGTTGCTGGCGGCGCGCTTCAGGTCCTCGGCGCGGTCGGTGCGCTCCCAGGTGAACTCGGGCAGCTCGCGACCGAAGTGACCGTAGGCCGCGGTCTTGGCGTAGATCGGACGCAAGAGGTCGAGGTCCCGGATGATCGCGGCCGGTCGCAGGTCGAAGACCTTGAGCACGGCTTCCTGGATCTTCTCGTCCGGAACGGTGCCGGTGCCGAAGGTCTCGATGAAGACACCCACCGGGTGCGCCTTGCCGATGGCGTAGGCGACCTGAGCCTCGCACTGACGCGCCAGACCCGCCGCGACCACGTTCTTGGCCACCCACCGCATGGCGTACGCCGCGGAGCGGTCGACCTTCGAGGGGTCCTTGCCGGAGAACGCGCCGCCACCGTGGCGGGCCATGCCCCCGTAGGTGTCGACGATGATCTTGCGACCGGTCAGGCCGGCGTCGCCCATCGGGCCACCCACCACGAACTTGCCGGTCGGGTTGACCAGCATGCGGTAGTCGTCGGAGGGGATGTCGAAGCCCTCGAGCACCGCATCGATGACGTGCTTCTTGATGTCACCCTCGAGTGTGGGGTGGTCGATCTCGGCAGCGTGCTGCGTGGAGAGCACCACCGTGTCGACACGCACCGGACGGTTGTCGGCGTCGTACTCGATGGTGACCTGGGTCTTGCCGTCGGGACGCAGGTAGGGCAGGGTGCCGTCCTTGCGGACCTGGGAGAGCTTCTCGGAGAGGGTCTGCGCGATCTTGATCGGCAGCGGGAACAGCTCGGGCGTGTCGTCGTTGGCGTAGCCGAACATCAGGCCCTGGTCGCCGGCACCACGCTTGTCGAGGTCGTCGTCGGAGGAGCCAACGCGTGACTCGTGGCCGTCGTCCACGCCGGCCGCGATGTCGACGGACTGGCCGCCGATCGCCACCTGGACGCCACAGGTGGTGCCGTCGAACCCCTTGTCGGAGTGGTCGTAGCCGATTTCGAGGATCTTCTTGCGGACCAGCTCGGCGACCGGGGCGTAGGCGTTGGTGCGCACCTCGCCGGCCACGACGACGAGGCCCGTGGTCAGCAGGGTCTCGACGGCGACACGGAGGTTCTCCTTGTCGGAGTCGTTCTCCATGAGGTAGTCGAGAACGGTGTCGCTGATCTGGTCAGCGATCTTGTCGGGGTGACCCTCGGTCACCGACTCCGACGTGAAAAGGCGTCCAGCCACAGTGGATCTCACTCCCGTATTGTTGGTGTGCTCTCAAGAACGATAGACGTGCACTTGCGTTACGTGACAGGCGTCTCAAGGGTACGACGGCCCCGGAGTCAGGTCAGGCGTCGTGCCACCTGATCCCAGATGGCGTGGGCCAGCGATGCCTTGGTGCCGCGGGCGACCTGGGTGGCCGAGCCGTCGGTGGCCAGGATGACCGCCTCGTTCTCGGGGCTGCCGAACACGGCTCCCCCGCTGACGTCGTTGACCACCAGGACGTCGCAGCCCTTGCGGGCCAGCTTGGCCCGGGCCAGCTCGAGCACCGAACCGGTGTCGTCACCGGTCTCCGCCGCAAATCCCACGATCACCTGTCCCGGGTGGGCCCTGGTGTGCGAGATCTCCTTGAGGATGTCGGGGTTCTGCACCAGCTCGATGGCCGGTGCCGATCCGTCGGCGGCCTTCTTGATCTTGTCGCCACTCACCGCGGTGGGCCGGAAGTCGGCTGGTGCGGCAGCCATCACCACGGCGTCGGCCGACGCCGCCGCGCTGACCACGGCGTCGCGCAGCTCCGCGGTGGTGGAGACCGAGACCACCTTGACCCCGGCCGGGTCGGGCAAGGTCACGTTGGCCGCGACCAGGGTCACCTCGGCGCCTCGTGCCGCCGCGGTCCGGGCCAGCGCATAGCCCTGGAGACCGGAGGAACGGTTGCCCAGGAACCTGACCGGGTCGAGATACTCGCGGGTGCCCCCGGCCGAGACGACGACCTGGCGACCGGCCAGGTCGGGCCCGGTGGCACCGCGGGACAGCACGTCGAGGCAGACGTCGAAGATCTCGGCGGGCTCGGGAAGACGACCCTTGCCGGTGTCCTTGCCGGTGAGCCGGCCCTCGGCCGGCTCGATGACCAGGACGCCGCGCTCACGCAGGGTGGCGACATTGGTGACCGTGGCCGGGTGCTCCCACATCTCGGTGTGCATCGCCGGGGCGAACACGATCGGGCAGCGCGCCGTGAGCAGGGTGTTGGTCAGCAGGTCGTCGGCCAGACCGTGGGCCGCCTTGGCGATCAGGTCGGCGGTGGCGGGTGCCACCACGACGAGGTCGGCGGACTGACCGATGCGCACGTGCGGCACCTGCTCCACACCGGTCCACACGTCGGTGGCCACTGGTTTGCCGGAGAGCGCGGCCCAGGTCGGAGCACCGACGAACTCCAGGGCCGCTGCGGTGGGTACGACGGTCACGTCGTGGCCCGACTCGGTGAACCGCCGGAGCAGCTCGCAGGACTTGTAGGCCGCGATGCCGCCACTGACTCCGAGGACGACACGAGGCCGCATCCGCTCGGCGGGTGCGGCCACGTCGTCGTGGAGATCGTCCTGGACGGACTGCTCCACGGCTGAATCCGTCATCGGGACGCCGGAGTGCTACTCGGAGGCAGGGAGCTCGGGCGCCGCAGCGGCCGCAGCAGCAGCCGCCTCTTCGGCGGCGAGCTCGGCCGGGTCGACGTCTTCACAGGTCAGCAGGTCGGCGTTGATCTCGCGGAGCGCGATCGAGAGCGGCTTCTCCTGGACGTGGGTGTCGACCAGCGGGCCGACGTACTCCAGGAGGCCCTCGCCGAGCTGGGAGTAGTAGGCATTGATCTGCCGGGCGCGCTTGGCGCTGTAGAGGACCAGCTTGTACTTGGAGTCCGTCTTGGTGAGCAGATCGTCGATCGAAGGGTTGGTGACACCCTCGCCGGTGGGGACAGACACGTGCACACGCCTCACAAAAGTTGAAAAAGGGAACCCAGGAAATCCAGATTGATGGATTGACTAGCTGGAACTGGATGGGGCCCGCAGAGGAGCCTTCATCAAGGTTACCAACTCGTCGGCTGCAGCGTGAACTTCTCGATTGACGATGGTCACGTCGAACTCCGGCTCGGCGGCGAGCTCGACCCGTGCGGTCTCGAGCCGGCGCTCACGTTCGCGCTCGTCCTCGGTGCCTCGACCGACCAGACGGCGGACGAGCTCGTCCCAGCTCGGCGGGGTCAGGAACACGAACAACGCCTCGGGCATGTTCTGCTTCACCTGACGCGCGCCCTGCAGGTCGATCTCCAGCAGAGCCGGTCGACCCGAGGCCAGGGCCTCCTCGACCGGACGTCTCGGCGTGCCGTAGCGGGCCGCCTGGTGCACCACCGCCCATTCGAGCAGGGCGCCCTCGGCGACCATCGCGTCGAACTCGTCGTCGGAGACGAAGTGGTAGTGGACCCCGTCGACCTCGCCCGGGCGAGCCGGGCGGGTGGTGACGGAGACCGAGATCCACACGTCGGGGTGGTCGTCACGGATCACCGCGGCCACGGTGCCCTTGCCGACGGCGGTCGGACCGGCCAGCACGACCAGGCGGTTGCTCGGACCAGGCGCCACGGCGTCAGCCACGAGCTGTGAACTCGGCCTCGAGGGCCGCGACCTGCTTGATGCCGAGACCTCGGACCCGACGGCTCTCCGCGATGCTGAGGCGTTCCATCAGCTGACGTGCGCGCACCTTGCCGAGACCGGGCATCGCCTGCAGCAGGTCGATGACCTTCATCTTGCCGATGACCTCGTTCGTCTGGCCCTCGTGCAGCACGTCGACGATCGAGGCGCCCGAGTTCTTCAGGCGATTCTTCACCTCGGCGCGTTCCCGGCGTGACGCCGCGGCCTTGTCGAGAGCAGCCTGACGTTGTTCAGGAGTGAGCTGGGGCAGGGCCACGGGTGGAGATCCTCGTCAATCGTGCGGCGGGCGTGGTGGTCAATCTAGTCACACGTCGCGACGCTCGGCAATGTCGGGGTGCCCCACCGTCACAACAAGGGGGTGCCGCACACGTCGAGCGCCTGTTGTTCGATGCCTTCGGCCGCCTGTTTCACCTCGGGACCCTGCACCTCCGAGATCGCGCCAAGCAGACGACGTCGGTCCTCGCGGGACAGGTCGCGGGGCAGTCCCTCGTCGACGTCGGAGGGCTCCAGTCCGGTGTCGTCCAGGGCGTCGCGCCACCCGTGCAGCGCGTTGAGGTAGGTCTGCCACTCGTCGGTGAGGTCGCGCGGCGCCAGATCGGCCAGCTCCTCCAGCTTGGGCAGCACCTGCAGCGCGGCACCGGCCCCGCCCTCGTCGACGATGCGGGTGATCTCGTCCGCGTCCTTCTTGACCTGGGCGCAGTAGGTCTTGCGGGCCTCGTCGGGGCTCGGGTCGCCGCAGCCGGCGGTGACCAGGAGCAGCACCGCCAGGACGAGTCCCCCGCCCGACCGGGCACGCGTGCGCCGCATCAGCCGACCAGCCCCCGGAACTCGTCGTTCGTGCGGCGGGCGGCCTCGCGCAGGGCCCCTGCCTCGGGGCCCACCTGGAGCAGCTGGCGCGAGCTGCTCGGCGCCACGTTGCGCGCGGCCGCACCGAAGATCCGGCGTACGTCGGCAACGGTCCCACCCTGGGCGCCGATGCCGGGAGCGAGGATCGGCCCGTTGAAGTCGAAGGACTCCCCCGTCTCTCCGATCGTGGCGCCGATCACTGCCCCGATCGAGCCCAGAGGCTCCTCACCGGCGTTGAGCTGACGCAGTCGGTCGAGCACTCGTCCGGCCACCGTGCGACCCTCGGCACCGACCGCGTGCTGCACCTCGGGGGCCTCCTTGTTGGAGGTGAGGGCCAGCACGAAGACACCCGCGTCGTGGCGCAGGGCCGTCTCGATCATCGGGTCCACGGATCCGAAACCCAGGTAGGGGCTGACCGTGATGGCGTCGGAGAACAGTGGTGAGGCGGGGTCGAGATAGGCATCGGCGTAGGCCTGTGACGTGGAACCGATGTCGCCACGCTTGACGTCGAGGAGCACCAGGGCACCGGCGTCACGACTCGCCGCGATCACCTTCTCGAGCACGGCGATGCCCCGGCTGCCGAAGCGCTCGTAGAAGGCCGACTGCGGCTTGACCAGGGCGACGTCTCCGGCCACCGCGTCCACGACGGTCATCGCGAAGCGCTCGAGCCCGGCCACGTCGTCGTTCAGACCCCAGTCCCGCAGAAGCGCGGCGTGCGGGTCGATGCCCACGCACAGGGGTCCGCGGGTGTCCAGGGCGGTGCGGTAGCGGGCTCCGAAGCTGGCGGTCATGCGGGGTCTCCCTGCAGGTCGGCCGCGATGCGCGCGGCAGTGGTCGGATCGTGCAGCAGCGCGGTCCCGATCTGGACGGCCGAGGCACCGGCCGCGAGGAACGCCCGCGCGTCATCGGTGTCGAGGATGCCACCGGCCCCGATGATCGTCAGTTCAGGAAGCTCGCGGTGCACGTCGTGGACGCAGCGCAGGGACAGCGGACGGATCGCGGGCCCGCTGAGACCCCCGGGGCTGCCGTCGGGCATCAGCGCGGGCGCCGCATTGACCAGGACGACGCCGTCAGCGCCGGCCTCGGCGACCGCGCGGGCGGTCTCCACGATGCGCAGCGAATCGGGACCGAGCTTGGCGAACACGGGAAGCCCGGGCGGCAGACCGCCTCGTACGGCGGCCAGCGCGCGGGCCGCCTGGAACGGCTCACGGGTGTCGAAGAGCCCCATCGCCGGCCCGTCGGGGACCGACACGTTCACCTCGATGCCGGTGATGCCCGGCGCCCGCCCCAGACGACGACCGAGGTCGGCGTACTCGCCCAGGGAGGAGCCGGCCACCGAGACGTAGGTGCGGGTACGGCGAGAGGCCAGCCAGGGCAGCTCCCGGATGAGGAACTGCTCGAGGCCGGGGTTCTGCAGACCGACGGCGTGGACCAGGCCGGACGGCGTCTCGGCGATGCGCGGGGCCGGTGAGCCGGTCCGCGGGTCGAGGGTGATCGAGCGGGTGACGAAGGCACCCATCGCGTCGAGCACGCCGAGGTCGCCGAGCTCGCGGCCGGTGCCGCCGCATCCGGAGGCGTTCATCACGGGACGGTCGAACCTCATGCCGGCCCCGATTCCGTGCCGGTCAGCTCCGCCCAGCGGACCCGGTCCCCCCGGATCACCGGGCCGTCGGTGCACGCCCGGACGAGCCGGGGTACGCCGTCCTCACCGACCACGGGAAGCGCGCAGCCCTGGCACAGGCCGGTGCCACACGGTTGCGGCACCTCGACGGCGACCTGGCTCCAGGCGCCGAACTGCTCGGCCGTCGCCGCCACCGCGTGCAGTCCCACGTGGGTGCCGGCGCCGTAGACGACGTCGACGCCGTCCATCACCGCGGGAAGCGCGTCGGCCAGGGTCCCCCGCCGGCCGACGGACCCGTCGGCCGTCACGACCGTCACCGCCCGTGCAGCCCGACGCGCATCGAGCGCCCCGAGCAGGTGGGGCTCGTCCTGCGCACCCAACAGCATGGTCACGGTGCAGGAACGGGCCCGCAGCCGCTCGGCGAGCGGGAAGAGCAGACCGGCGGCGTACCCCTCACCCACGAGGAGGCAAGCCACCGGCTGCTTGGGGAGCGCGAACGGGCGACCCAGCGGGCCGGTCAACTCGACCCTGTCGCCCTGGCGCCGGTCGGCCAGCCAGGTCGACCCGACTCCCCCGGGCTCCACGACGAGCTCGATGGTCGGCCCATGGCTGCCGGTCGGCCGGACCCCGGTGATCCAGAGACTGCGACGCGCCAGGTGGGTGCGCGGGGTCAGGTCGCCGATCGAGACCGCGACGAACGTGCCGGGGCGGTAGCGCTCGGCAATGCCCGGTGCGGCCAGGGTCAGGTGACGGTAGGCACCGACCTTCTTCACCACGAGCACCTCGCCGGTGACGTGGAGTGGCTCGCGGGGGCTGCTCATCGACCGGCCAGACCTCGCAGCACCCGGCGCGGCCACAGCGGACCCTCGTAGATGAAGGCCGTGTAGCCCTGGAGCAGCACGGCGCCGGCATCAAGGCGCGCGCGGGCGTCCTCGGGCGTGGTGATGCCGCCGACCGAGACCAGGTCGAGGCCGTCGCCGACGCGCCCCTTGAGCAGACGCAGCACGTCGAGCGAGCGCTCGGTGAGAGGTCGCCCGGAGAGCCCACCGGCACCGATCGCCGCGACCTGCTCGGGTGAGCTGCGCAGACCGTCGCGAGAGATCGTCGTGTTGGTGGCGATGATCCCGTCGAGACCCAGCGCCGTCGCCAGATCCGCCACCGCGAGGACGTCGTCGTCGCTGAGGTCGGGCGCGATCTTGACCAGCAACGGAAGGCGGGCCTGTGTGACCGCGTCGGCCTGTCGGCGTACGGCGGCCAGCAACGGCTCGAGCTTCTCGACGGCCTGCAGGTTGCGCAGTCCGGGTGTGTTCGGCGAGCTCACGTTGACGACGAGGTAGTCGGCCTCGGGAGCCAGCAGCCGGGTGGACTTCTCGTAGTCGGCGATCGCGTCGTCCTCCGGCACGACCTTGGTCTTGCCGATGTTCACGCCCAGAACGGGTCTCGACCCGCGCCGCCCGTCCCTCGCGGCGCTACGCGACCGACGGCGGGCTCGCGCGGCCAGCCGCTTCGCGACCACCTCGGCACCGTCGTTGTTGAAGCCCATCCGATTGACCACGGCACGGTCTTGGGGCAACCGGAACAGCCTCGGCTTCGGGTTGCCAGCCTGGGGCTCTCCGGTCACCGTCCCGATCTCGACGTGCCCGAATCCGAGGCCGGCCAGGGCATCGATGCCCAGCGCGTTCTTGTCGAACCCGGCGGCCAAACCCAGCGGGTTGGCGAAGGTGAGCCCGAACGCGGTGACCGGCTGGTCGGGCACCAGGCCACGCCGGGCCGCACCGGTCACCGGGCGGGCCGCCCGAATCGCCGCGAAGGCAGCGTGGTGGGCCCGCTCCGGGTCACTTCGGGTCAGGACGTGGTCGAAGAGCAGCGCGTAGGGCTTCAAGCCGTCGGCTCCTCCTTGTTCGCGTTGCTGGTGAGGACCTTCGCCCAGTCCTGCAGCGACCGGACGCCGATGCTGCCGGCCTGCATCGCCTGGATGCCCTGCACGGCGGCACCGAGGCCCTGGATCGTGGTGATGCACGGGATGTCGGTCATGATCGCCGCGGCTCGGATCTCGTAGCCGTCGAGGCGTGGCGACCCACCACTGGTGGTGCCGTGCGGGGTGTTGACCACCAGGGCGATCTCGCCGTCGTGGATGCGGCCGACGATGGTCGGCTCGCCCTCCGGGCCGTCGCCCTCGAAGTGCTTGCGCACGAGGGTCGCGGTGACCCCGTTGCGGCGCAGCACCTCGGCCGTGCCGGCCGTGGCGACGATCTCGAAGCCCATCTCGGCCAGCTGCTTGATCGGGAAGATCATGTGCCGCTTGTCGCGGTTGGCGACCGAGACGAACACCTTGCCCTGCAGGGGCAACGAGCCGTAGGCGGCCGCCTCGGCCTTGGCGAAAGCGGTGCCGAAGTCGGCGTCGAAACCCATCACCTCGCCGGTCGAGCGCATCTCCGGCCCGAGCACTGCGTCGACCATGGTGCCGTCGGGAGTGCGGAACCGGTTGAACGGCATCACCGCCTCCTTGACCGCGATCGGCGACCCGTCGGGCAGTTGGCCGCCGTCACCGGTCGGCAGCAGGCCTTCACTGCGCAGGTCGGCGATCGAGGCACCGAGCATGACCCGGGCCGCGGCCTTGGCCAGCGGAGTGGCGGTGGCCTTGGAGACGAACGGCACGGTGCGCGAGGCGCGGGGGTTGGCCTCGAGCACGTAGAGCACGTCGGAGGCCATCGCGTACTGGATGTTGAGCAGTCCGCGCACCCCCACACCGCGGGCGATCGCCTCGGTGGACTGGCGGATCCGCTCGATCTCGGAGCTGCCCAGCGTGATCGGCGGGAGCGCGCAGGAGGAGTCCCCGGAGTGGATGCCGGCCTCCTCGATGTGCTCCATCACACCGCCGAGGAAGAGCTCGTCGCCGTCGAACAGCGCGTCGACGTCGATCTCGACCGCGTCGTCGAGGAACCGGTCGACCAGCACCGGCTGCTTCTCGCTGATCAGCCCGTTGGCGACGTACTTCTCGAGGTAGGACTCCAGCGCGCCCTCGTCGTACACGATCTCCATGCCGCGACCGCCCAGGACGTACGACGGCCGCACCAGCACCGGGTAGCCGATCTCCTCAGCGATCTCGCGGGCCTGCCCGAAGGTGGTCGCGGTGCCGTGCTTGGGTGCCGGCAGGCCAGCCTCGTGCAGCACCCGGCCGAACGCCCCGCGCTCCTCGGCGAGGTCGATCGATGCGGGCGAGGTGCCGACGATCTTGACGCCGGCCTCCTCGAGGCCACGGGCCAGACCGAGCGGGGTCTGACCGCCGAGCTGGCAGATGACACCGGCGATCGGGCCGGCGGCACGCTCCGCGTCGACGATCTCGAGGACGTCCTCGAGGGTCAGCGGCTCGAAGTAGAGGCGGTCGGAGGTGTCGTAGTCGGTGGAGACGGTCTCGGGGTTGCAGTTGACCATGATCGTCTCGTAGCCGGCCTCGCTGAGCGCCATGCTGGCGTGAACGCACGAGTAGTCGAACTCGATGCCCTGGCCGATGCGGTTCGGGCCGGAGCCGAGGATGATCACCGCCTCCTTCTCGCGCGGGAGCACCTCGGACTCCTCGTCGTAGGAGGAGTAGTAGTACGGCGTCTGGGCGGCGAACTCGGCGGCGCAGGTGTCGACGGTCTTGTAGACCGGTCGGACGCCGAGGGCGTGGCGCACCCCGCGGACGACATCGGCGCCCATGTTGCGGATCTTGCCGATCTGGGCGTCGGAGAAGCCGTGCCGCTTGGCCTTGCGCAGCAGCCCGGGGGTGAGCCCGTCGGCGGCGGCGATCTCACCGGCCACCTCGTTGATCAGCGCGAGCTGGTCGAGGAACCAGGGGTCGATCTTGGTGGCCTCGAAGATCTCCTCGGGGGTCGCCTCGGCGCGGATCGCGTCCATCACCTTGCGCAGACGTCCGTCGTGGGGCGTGCTGATCTCCTGCAGGAGAGCCGACTTGTCGAGGTCGACCCACTGGTGGGACCAGTCGAAGACCGCGTCCTTGCTCTCCAGTGAGCGCAGCGCCTTCTGCAGGGCCTCGGTGAAGTTGCGGCCGATCGCCATCGCCTCGCCGACCGACTTCATGTGCGTGGTCAGCACCGGGTCGGACCCGGGGAACTTCTCGAACGCGAACCGCGGCACCTTCACCACGACGTAGTCCAGGCTCGGCTCGAAGCTGGCGGGGGTCTCCTTGGTGATGTCGTTGGGGATCTCGTCGAGCGTGTAGCCGATGGCCACCTTCGCCGCGATCTTGGCGATCGGGAAGCCGGTCGCCTTCGACGCCAGCGCGCTCGAACGGGAGACGCGCGGGTTCATCTCGATGACGATCAGGCGGCCGTCGACGGGATTGACGGCGTACTGGATGTTGCAGCCGCCGGTGTCGACGCCGACCGCGCGGATGATGCCGATGGCGAGGTCGCGCATCTTCTGGTACTCGCGGTCGGTCAGGGTCATCGCGGGAGCCACGGTGATCGAGTCACCGGTGTGCACGCCCATCGGGTCGAGGTTCTCGATCGAGCAGATGATCACCACGTTGTCGGCGGTGTCGCGCATGACCTCGAGCTCGTACTCCTTCCAGCCGATGATCGACTCCTCCAGGAGCACCTCGGTGGTCGGGCTGGCGGCCAGGCCGGAGCCGCCGATGCGGCGCAGGTCCTTCTCGTCGTAGGCCATGCCGGAACCGGTGCCCCCCATCGTGAAGGACGGGCGCACCACCATCGGGTAGCCCAGCTCATCGGCCGCCGAGAGCAGGTCATCCATGGAGTGGCAGATGATCGACTTGGCGCTCTCTCCCCCGAGCTCCTCGACGATCTTCTTGAACACCTGGCGGTTCTCGCCGCGGTCGATCGCCTCGATGCTCGCGCCGATCAGCTCGACGCCGTACTTCTCGAGGACGCCGTTCGCGTCGAGGGCGACCGCGCAGTTGAGTGCGGTCTGCCCGCCGAGGGTGGCCAGCAGCGCGTCGGGGCGCTCCTTGGCGATCACCTTCTCGACGAACTCGGCCGTGATCGGCTCGACGTAGGTCGCGTCGGCGAACTCGGGGTCGGTCATGATCGTGGCCGGGTTGGAGTTGACCAGGATCACCCGCAGGCCCTCGGCCTTGAGCACCCGGCACGCCTGGGTGCCGGAGTAGTCGAACTCGCAGGCCTGGCCGATGATGATCGGCCCGGAGCCGATGACCAGGACCGACGTGATGTCTTCGCGCTTCGGCATGTCAGGCCCCTTCGCTGTTTCGGTCGTCGAGTGCCGCCGAGGAACGAGGCGGTGTCCCGGTCTTTCGGTCGTCGAGTGCCGCCGAGGAACGAGGCGGTGTATCGAGACGCATGAGGTCGATGAACCGGTCGAAGAGGTACGCCGCATCGTGCGGGCCGGCGGCGGCCTCGGGGTGGTACTGCACCGAGAAGCTCTTCAGGTTGCCCGTGTCGTCGCGCAGCTCGAGGCCCTCGACGACGTCGTCGTTGAGGCACACGTGGGAGACCGTCACCTCGCCGTACGGCGTGGTCGTGCTGCCGTCGAGTGGTGCGTCCACGGCGAATCCGTGGTTGTGCGCGGTGACCTCGACCTTGTTCGTGGTCCGGTCCATCACCGGCTGGTTGATCCCGCGGTGACCGTACTTCAGCTTGTAGGTGCCGAACCCGAGCGCGCGGCCGAAGAGCTGGTTGCCGAAGCAGATGCCGAAGTAGGGCAGCTCCCGCTCGAGGGCGGCCTGCAGCAGCTCGATCTGACCGGTGGTCGCGGCCGGGTCGCCGGGGCCGTTGGAGAAGAACAGTCCGTCGGGGTTGACCGCGAGCACGTCGTCGATGCTCGAGTTCGCCGGAAGCACGTGCACCTCGATGCCGCGCTCGCTCATCATGCGCGGGGTGTTGGCCTTGATGCCGAGGTCGAGCGCCGCAACGGTGAACCGCTTCTCCCCCACCGCGGGTACGACGTACGCCTCGCTGGTGGAGACCTCGCCGGAGAGCTCGGCGCCGGCCATCTCGCCGGACGCGCGCACCTTCGCCAGGAGCGCCTCGACGCTGTCGCCGGCCGAGGAGATGCCGACCCGCATGGCGCCGCGTTCGCGCAGGTGTCGGGTCAGGGCGCGGGTGTCGATGCCGGAGATGCCGACGACGCCCTGGTCGCGGAGCTCGTCGTCGAGAGTGCGCACAGCGCGCCAGTTGGACGAGACCCGCGCGGGGTCTCGGACGACGTAGCCGGCCACCCAGATCTTCGCCGATTCCGGGTCCTCGTCGTTGACGCCGGTGTTGCCGACGTGCGGGGCCGTCATCACGACGACCTGACGGTGGTAGGACGGGTCGGTGAGTGTCTCCTGGTAGCCGGTCATCCCGGTGGAGAAAACCGCCTCCCCGAACGTCTCGCCCTCGGCGCCGTAGGACTCGCCGCGGAAGACCCGGCCGTCCTCGAGCACCAGCAACGCTGGGTTCGGTGATCGAGTAGCCCGCGAGGTACGAGCGGGCGTATCGAGATTCATACGAGCTTTCCTTCCAGGACGGTGGGTTCTCCACGCAACAGGGTGGCGTGCACCGCACCGGTGAGGGTGCGGCCGTGCCACGGGTTGTTGCGGGAGAGGGAGACGGACGCGTCACGGTCGACGGTGACCGAGGCGTCGGGGTCGATGAGGGTGAGGTTGGCGGGCGCGCCGACGACGAGCTCCTGGCCGTGGTCGCCGAGTCCGGCGATGCGGGCCGGACTCGCCGACATCACGCGGGCCACGCCGGCCCAGTCGAGCAGGTCGTTGCCGCGCATGACGGTGTTGACCACGGCCAGCGCGGTCTCGAGCCCGAGCATGCCGAACGCCGCGTCGACGAAGGCGTGCTCCTTGTCGTGGCGCGCGTGCGGCGCGTGGTCGGTGGCCACCGCATCGATGGTGCCGTCGGCCAGGGCTGACCGCAGCGCCTCGACGTCCTCGACGGGACGCAGCGGCGGGTTGACCTTGAACGTCGGGTCGTAGCCGGTGAGCAGGTCGGTGGTCAGCAGCAGGTGGTGCGGCGTGACCTCGGCGGTCACGTCGAGTCCTTGGGCCTTGGCCCAGCGGATCACCTCGACGCTGCCCGCAGTGCTGACGTGGGCGACGTGCACCCGGGAGCCGGTGTGGCGGGCGAGCATGACGTCGCGGGCCACGATGACCTCTTCGGCGATGCCGGGCCAACCGGGCAGCCCCAGCTGGCCGGAGATCTCACCCTCGTGGCAGCACGCGGACGCACCGGCCAGTGAGGAGTCCTGGGAGTGCTGGCTGACCACGCCGCCGAACGCCTTGACGTATTCGAGGGCCCGGCGCATCACGCGGGCGTCGCCGACGCACTTGCCGTCGTCGGAGAAGACCCGTACGCGCGCCCGGCTGGTGGCCATCAGTCCGAGCTCGGCGAGCTCTTCGCCGGCCAGGCCGCGGGTGACCGCGCCGACCGGGTGTACGTCGACCAGCCCGGCTGCACGACCCAGGTCGAAGACCCGCTCGGCGTTCTCGGCAGTGTCGGTGACCGGACTCGTGTTGGCCATCGCCAGCACCGCGGTGTAGCCGCCAACCGCCGCCGCGGCGGAGCCTGTGCGGATCGTCTCGGCGTCCTCGCGGCCGGGCTCACGCAGGTGGGTGTGCAGGTCGACGAGTCCGGGCAGGGCGACCAGGCCGTCGGCCTCGATCACGCGGGCGCCCTTCCCGGAGACGGTGCCGATCTCGCGGATCACGCCGTCTTCGAGCAGGAGGTCGGTCGCCTTCTCCCCGAGCAGGGACGCTCCCTTGATGACGATCTTGTCGCCGAGGTTCGTGGTGCTGCTCATGCTGATTCCTCTCCGGCGAGCAGGTGGTAGAGCACGGACATGCGCACCGCGACTCCCGCCGAGACCTGGTCAAGCACCAGGGACTGGGCGGCATCGGCCGCGTCAGCGGCGATCTCGAGGCCGCGGTTCATCGGCCCGGGGTGCAGGATCGGGGTGTCCGGCTTGAGCGCGGCCAACCGGTCGCGGGTCAGTCCGTAACGGACCGTGTATTCGCGGGCAGTCGGGAAGAACGCGCCGTTCATGCGCTCGCGCTGCACCCGCAGCATCATCACGGCGTCGGCTGTCGGCAGGACCTGGTCGAGGTCGTACGACGTGGCGAAGCCGGCCGACTTCGACCAGGCCTCGACACCGCTGGGCATCAGCGTGGGCGGTGCCACGACCGTGACGTCGGCACCGAGCTTGGTCAGGCAGAGCACGTTGCTGCGGAAGACCCGACTGTGGGTCAGGTCCCCGACGACGGCGATCCTGCGGCCCTCGAGGCTGCCCAGCCGCTGCTGGAGCGCGTAGGCGTCGAGCAGGGCCTGGGTGGGGTGCTCGTGGGTGCCGTCGCCGGCGTTGATCACGACCGCGTCGACCCACTCGCTGACCTGCTGAGCCGACCCGCTGGCGTGGTGCCGCATCACGAGCGCGTCGACGCCCATCGCGCAGACGGTCAGCACGGTGTCGCGCAGGCTCTCGCCCTTCGACGTCGAGGAGCCCTTGCCGGTGATGTTGATGGTGTCGGCCGAGAGCCACTTGCCGGCGATCTCGAAGCTCGACCGGGTGCGGGTGGAGTCCTCGAAGAACAGGTTGATCACGGTGCGGCCGCGCAGGGCAGGCAGCTTCTTGACCTCGCGCCGCTGCACGTCGTGCATCTCGGCGGCCGTGGTGAAGATGGTCTCGATGTCGTCGACACTGAGGTCGTTGATGGAGAGCAGGTGCTTCATGCGTGGTCCCCCATCTGCGAGATGCGCACGTCGTCGTGGCCGTCGATCTCTTCCAGCCGCACGCTGACGCGCTCGCTGCGGGCGCTGGGGAGGTTCTTGCCGACGTGGTCGGCGCGGATCGGCAGCTCGCGGTGGCCACGGTCGACCAGCACAGCCAGGCGTACGGCGGAGGGCCGGCCCAGGTCGTTGAGCGCGTCGAGCGCGGCCCGGATGGTGCGCCCGGAGAACAGGACGTCGTCGACGAGCACCACGGTGCGACCGTCGATTCCGGCCGGCGGGACGACGGTCTTCTGCGGGCCGCGGGCGGGGTGGGAGCGCAGGTCGTCGCGGTACATCGTCACGTCGAGCGAGCCGACCGCGACCGGGGCGCCCTCGACGGAGGTGATCCGCTCGCCGATACGTCGGGCCAGTGGCACGCCACGGGTGTGCAGTCCGAGAAGCACGAGGTCCTCGGGACCCTTGTTGCGCTCGAGGATCTCGTGGGAGATGCGCGTCAGTGCCCGGGAGATGTCACGGGCGTCGAGGACGACATGCCCCGGATCGATGGAGCCCGGATCGTGGGTCGTCGCGTCGGGGTCGGGCTGGTGCGCAGGCACAGGCCGTATGACCTCCTTCTCCGCCTCACAGGACGGCTCGTTAAAGGATGTCGAACGACCTGAACTCTAGCAGCCGATCGACCACTCCGCGGCACCGGTCCGGCGTCGGCGCGACGTCATCGTGAGAGGTGCCGTGCCCGGGCCAGGTCGAAGAGGCCGTAGCTCGCGATGCCCAGGCCGACCGCCACCAGCAGCGGCGTACCGAACGGCTGGTGCAGGATCTCCCGCACGGCGCCGTCCACCCCGCTGGAGTCCTTCGGCTCGTGCGTGATCGCGGCGTAGACGAACAGCGCGCCGACCAGCCCGACCACCAGTCCCTTGGACACGTAGCCGACCTTGCCGAGGAGCAGGTACGCCGATCCTGCGTTGCCACTGCGACCCTCGTGTGCCAAGTGCTCGCGGTGCTTGTTGCTGAGGCCCTTCCAGAGGTTGACGACTCCGTAACCGACGATCGCGAGCCCGATCGCGCCCACTAGGACCCGGCCCATCGGCAGGTCCATGATCCGCGCGGTGAGCACCTTGGTGCCTCCACTCGACGAGCTCTCCGTGGCCAGTCCGAACGCCTTCCACCCGAGGAATCCGTAGATTGCGGACTTGAGCAGGTCTGCGCCGCGTCCACGCCACAGGTCCGCGCCCTCCTCGTCGCGGTGCCCCACGAACAGGTCGAGCAGCCGCCACAGCACGAGCACGACCATGCCCACGGCGACCACCACGAGCAGGACGTCGCCGAACGGCTGCTCCGCGACCTCCTTGAGCGCGCCCTTGGTCGAGACGGAACCTCGCCGCTCGCCCAGTGCCAGCTGGACGATCAGCCAGGCGACGAGGAGGTACACGAGCCCGTAGACCACCAGCCCGAACCTCACCGCGTGGTCGACGGTGTCGCTGTTGTCGGCACGCCGACCGAGCTCGTCGGCCTTCTCCCCCAGGTCGTCGCCCTGATCTCCCATGGAGGAAGTACACCAGTGTTGGCGCGCAGGGTGCAGCCGAACGGATCAGGCCAGCTCCTGCACGGCCGTGGCGACCGCGCGGTGGAAGGTGGGGTAGGCGTAGTGCATGGAGGCCAGGGTCGCGATCGGGACCTGGGCATGCACGGCCGTGGTCAGCATCGAGAGCACCTCTCCCCCGCTGGGCCCGACTGCGGTGGCACCCACGAGCACGTCACCGTCCGCGACGAGCTTGATCAGGCCCTCGCCCTGGGCGATCCAGCCGCGAGTGCCGAGGTCGGCGGAGAGCCCGACGCGTACGTCGCCACCGCGCTCGCGGGCCTGGTGCTCGGTGAGGCCGACCGACCCGACTTCGGGGTCGGTGAACGTCACGCGTGAGACCGCGCGGTAGTCGGCGGCCGGACCGTCCTGGTCGAGGATGTCGCGCACGGCGACGTCGGCCTGATACATCGACATGTGGGTGAACGCGCCTTTGCCGGTGATGTCGCCGATCGCCCAGAGCCGTTCGCCGGCCCGCATCCGCCCGTCGGTCTCCAGGCTGCGCGCAGTCTCGTCGAGGCCGAGCGTATCGAGCCCGATGCCGGCGAGGTTGGTACGCCGACCCGCGGCGACCAGCAGCTGGTCCGTCGCGACGCTGTCGCCGTCGACCGTGAGGTGGAACCGCCCGTCGTGGCGCACCTGGTCGATGCGCACCCCGGTACGCACGTGGACAGCGTCCGCCTCCAGCGCCTGGGTGACCAGCGCCGACGCTTCGGGTTCTTCGGGGGCCAGGATCCGGTCGGCCACCTCGAGCAGGGTCACCTCGACGCCGAACCTGGCGAAGGCCTGGGTCAGCTCGACGCCGATGGCGCCACCACCGATGACGGCCATCGACGCCGGCAGCTCGGTGACCCGCACCGCTTCGCGGTTCGTCCAGTACGGCGTCCCGGAGAGCCCGTCGATCGGCAGCACGGCCGGCTCGGTGCCGGTGTTGAGCACCACGCCGCGCGACGCGACGTACGTCGTGCCGTCGACCTCGACCCGGCCGGGTCCGGTGATGCGGGCCTCTCCCCTGACGAACACCACGCCGGCCGCCTCCAGTCGCTCGACGGCGACCCGGTCGTCCCAGTCGTCAGTGGCCTCGTCGCGGATCCGGTCGGCGACCACCGACCAGTCGGGGCGTACGTCGGCGGAACCGGCCAGTCCCTGGATCCTCCGGGCCTCGGCGAGCACGTCGGCCGCGCGGATCATCATCTTCGACGGGATGCAGCCGAAGTAGGGGCACTCACCGCCGACCAGTCTTCGGTCGACGCCGACCACCTTGAGTCCTGCCTTGGCGAGCTGGGTGGCCGCGGACTCGCCGCCCGGGCCGAGTCCGATCACGATCACGTCGACGTCCATGGCTCCACTCAAGTCGGTGACGGCCGCGATGTCCATGGCACCGCTGGTGCGTCATGCTGTCGGCATGGACAGCTTCGACCCGACCGACGTGTACGGCGTGCCCGAGACCGACCTCCCACCCGAGCTGGTCGCCACACTTCCCGGAAATTCCGCACCGGCTCCCTGGTCCGTCAGGGCCTCCGCCGTCGTGTGGTGGTCGAAGGCGACTCCCGCAGCGATGGCGGTGCTTCCCCCTTCGGTGCGCGAGCGGGGTAGCGCTGTCGCGGTCGTCGGCGGACTCGTGCGGTACGCCGACACACCGGTCGGCACCTACGACGAGGTGTTCGGCGCCATCGCTGTCCTGTTCGGACGGGGAATCGGCCGGCGCCTCGTGGCGACCATCCCGTTCATGGCGGTCGACTCCCCCAGCAGCCTGGTCGGCGGACGGACCAACTGGTCCATCCCCAAGACGCTGGCCGACTTCTCCGGCGCCCCCGCCGACGGAACGCCGTTCACCGCCTCGAGTGCCACTGGCGCCGGTTGGCAGGTGTCGGCCACGGCCCGCGCGAAGGGGCCGCGGCTCCCTGTGGTCAGCAGGGCCCGCGTGGCCCAGGAGTTCCCGGACCACTCCCTTCGCGGGACCCGGCTCAAGGCGCGTGGTCGGATGCGGCTGTCCAGGGTGGAGGCCGACGTGTCGTCCGTCGGTGAGCTGCCCGGGTGGCTGCCGTCGGGCCGTCACCCCGGCGCACTGCTGGACGACGTCCACTTCTCCCTGGATGTCCCCCGCCCGATGTGACCCCGCCCGGCTCGACCTCAGGCCAGCGCGGGCGCCTCGATCAGCAGCTCCACGTTGCGTGCGTCAGTGGCGCCACGACGGTCCTGGGACCGCTCCTGCCAGTCGTTGGCGCTGAGCTCACGGGCCAGCCCGGCCAGCGCGACGGGGTCGTGCAGGCGACCGCCGTACGCCGCCGGGCCGGCGTGGTCGAGCATCGTGCTGAAGATCGAGAGCGATCCATCGAGGTTGTCGACGATCTCGACAAGTCGTGACTGCTGCGGGAAGTCGGCGTGCGACGCGGTGTTGATCTCCCAGAACGCACCCGGCAGACCTTCCTGACGGCGTGCCCACACCTGGTTGCGGTGAGTGTGGCCGTTGATCCATGCGATGACCTGCGGATGCCCGAGCAGCAGCGTGACGACCTCGGGCCCGAGAACCCGAGGTGTCACCTCTCCCCCCGCGGCCACCAGCGGATTGGTCATCGTCTCGCTGGTGTGATGGCTCGAGACGACGACGAGGCGGTCCCGCGAGGCCGCCAGCTGGGCCGCCAACCAGTCGAACTGTGGCCGGTCCAGGGAGCCGTCGGAGTAGCCGTTCTGGTTCACGGTGTCGAGCACCAGGAAGCGCACCGGTCCCTGGTCGAACGCGTAGTAGGCCGTGTCCTGGGCCCGGTTCTGCTCGGTGAAGCCGTGGCCCACCGGGAAGCCGGTGGTGGTGAAGTGTTCGTCCACGACCTCGCCCCGGGTCAGGATCCGGCGTTCCGGGTCGGGCGTCACCGCCCGCACGAACGGCGTCAGGGCCAGGCTCTGCAGGAAGCCCTGGTAGTCCTGCCCGAGCAGACGCATCAGGTCGGCCAAGGAGACTCCGAGTGGCGGTGAGATCAGCTTGAGGCCACCCGTGGCGACCGCACTCATCGCGAGTCCCAGGCTGCCCGGCGGGAAGTTCCCCTGCACCAGGCCGTCGTGGTTGCCGAACGCGGAGTACCACGGGATGTCCAGGCCCTGCGCCACGAACGGAGTTCGAGCCGCGGCGAGCAACCCGGGGACCGACGGGAAGCCGTACAGGCGCCGGGGTTGGTCGACCTGCGAGAGCGGTGGGTTGCCGTCGGGATGCCAGTAGTGGACGTCGTAGTGGAGGCGGTCGTTGTCGGCCACGCCTTCCCACCGGGTCAGGTCCCCGGAGTCGGGGGTCACCGTGGCCCCACCGCTGAGCAGGTCGATGTTCCAGCGGACCTCGTTGCGCTGCGCGTTGTCGGAGTTGTCGCCGGTCTGCAGGGCGAAGGCGAGCGGCGCACCGGTGACCGGTCCGACCCCGACGTCGTTGACCGCGCGCACCATCGACTCCGCCACGTGGGCGCTGAGCATCTCCTGCGGTCGGTACGCCGAGGAGGCCAGTCCCGTCGTCGGGTCGCCGGGCTCGTCCTGGTCGTCGAAGCGGTCGAGCCACTCCAGGCGCATCGGGGACTG
>NZ_BCRJ01000140.1 GCF_001552535.1 Nocardioides jensenii JCM 1364 = NBRC 14755
TGGTGACGACGTCGGCAAGGGTCATGGCACGACGGTAGGTGGTTCGCCCCGGCTACGTTTGAGAGTCAAGGAGAGGTCGGCCAACACATGTCTATCCGTCCAGCCTTGGAACCCTCCCACTCAGTGTTCATGTGACCATTCCCGTGTCCAACCATCACGGTGTGGTCATCAATCTCAACCCGGTGACCATGACCGGGATTAGCCGCTGTTGGCTTGGGCATCACTTCGGGCGCACGCACAACGTTGTACTGGGAGAGATCGACGCGAAAGTCGGGTCGCTCGCCACCACGACTCCGCGAGCGACGCCTTGATTAGCACACTCGTAGCCGTCAACGAGAACCCAATCGAGTTGCTCAAGACTGTCGATACGAGACCCGAGGTTGACGATGGCCCCGGCGATGACTCGAGCTAGCTCGGGGTTCGGCGTTTCAACGGCGTCCGTCGACGGGCGCTCGGGTTGATCGACCAGGCTACTCCCGCCCCAAACGAGTACGGCCACGCTTGCTCCAGCCCCGAACATGGCTGAGACGATGACGGTCACTAACCATCGCGCCTTTTCTCCGCGGCCCATGGACGATGCTAAGCACCAAATCCCACGCCTCACCGGGCAATGACACGGTATCCCCAAAGTCAGGCATGGAGGCAGGTTCCAGAAACCAGGGCGAGACCAAAGCCTGTATCAAACCCGGTGCGATTCAACTCGCGACGACTAACTCGGCACGCACACCAGGAACCCGGGCTTGAATGCTCTGACGCTGTTCGCGTTGCTGGAGAACCAGCTGACCTCCCGGTGCACATTCAGCGGGAGGTCAACTACCGTGAGGCGAGCGTCCGAGCCCTCAGGCCATCGGAAGCTCCGGCGAGCGACACGGGGAGCCTCGACCTGATTGATCGGCTGGGTGTTCTCGATCTGGTTGGCCTGCACGTGTATCGCTCGCGACTGCTCCATCTCAACGTTCGCGGTCTGCTGCTGAGCGAGTAGCTGTGCTTGCTGAAAGCCCATGTGCTCGTTGTGGCGCAGCTTGGCGCGGTCGGCGAAGACGCGCTGGTTGATCTGCTCGCGCAGTCCCTCAAGCTTGCCCTTTACGAGCACCGAGACGGTGAAGGTGCTGACGGACCTCCCCCGTTGTTCTGGACGTTGAGCGATGCGCTGAAGGCGTTGAGCAGCATCGAGGCTCCGAGCAGGCACAGGATGTATCCAGCGCCGCCGATCCGAAGCCAGACAGCAGGAAGACGATGCCGAACAGGGCACGCCAGATGGAGAACTTGGTCTCCACCCCGACGTTCGCGACGCTGGTCAACGGCACGCGGAGTCGGAGGCTCCGAGCGGAATGAGACCCAGGAGCGTGTTGGGCGAGCGCGTGACGATGCGCATCATGGATGCGCCGATCTCGGTCTTCAGCAAGAACATCAGGACAGACGGACTGAACGACTCGGCGATGACGTCGTTCTCACCAGGAGCAAACTTCAAATTGGACACGAGGACCCCCTTGTCGATGAAGGCTCCCCGTCACAACCCCTTTAAGCGCCGAGGTGTGAGCCTTCGTGCACTCGCCCGACTCATTGGTTGGGGTCATCTCGGCTGAGTTCGTCGGCCGGCTGGCTACCTAGTCGGCGGCCTGTTTGATCGCGAACTCCCGCGAAGGGGAACGGGCTCCGCCCGGCGTCTTTGGCATGGCGGATCAGGTCTTCGACCCGGGCGTGGGCGCACTGTCTGACTTCCCAGCCAGCCCGCCGATTCGTGTTGATACGACTCAATTCTGGTTCCGCGCGGCCGCGCCCGACACCTTCGCCAATGCGTCCAAGGCACGGCGTACGCCCTTGTGTCCTGGCTCACACTGTGTGACGATGCGCCTTGAAACGTTTCATGTTGCCGTCCACGAGGAGAGCCCGTGCACCCCATTCGTGCTTCACGAACCGAAACGGCGAGAGGCATGTCGCGGCGAATGCTCGCCGCGGTCACGGCTGTCGTCACCATCGCAGGCACTGCGCTGGCCGGAGGAAGCGCTGCTGCAGCCGCGAAGCCGGGCGCGGTGACCGTCGGAGAATTGCGCGTCGACAACCGCGCCGACGAGCCGCTCGGTGTCGATGACACCACCCCGGTCCTCAGCTGGCAGCTCGCCGGCAGCGGACCGGCCGCGAAGCAGACGGCGTACGAAGTGCGCGTCGAAGACGGTGCCGGCAAACCCCTGTGGGACTCCGGTCACGTGGACGGCTCCGCCTCGCAAGTGGAGTACGACGGAGCGCCGCTCACTTCCCGCACCCAGGTGTCGTGGCAGGTCCGCGTCTGGGACGGTGCAGGAGCGGCCTCAGCGTGGAGCGACGCGTCGACGTTCGAGATGGGGCTCCTCGACGACTCCGACTGGGGCGGCGCCAAGTGGATCCAGTCCCCGCAGCCGCCGCAGAACCGTGGCGTCACGTTCGACCTCGGCGGCGCCCGTGAGGCCCGCTACGTGCGGCTCGACGTCAGCAAGCTCGGCCTGCCGACCGACGAGGGTGGCAGCAGGGGCGTGGTCTCGCGAATCCAGCTCGTCGAGTTCCAGGTCCTGGCCCCCAACGGGACCAACGTCGCGTTCGGGAAGAGTGTGTCGGTCTACGACCAGTTCGCCTGCCCCGGCTGCGGCACCAAGCTGCTGACCGACGGCAAGATCATCAGCCCCGGATACATGAGCCGCGACTCCAAGACCCAGGAGATCAGCCCCTCCAAGTGGGTGCAGATCGACCTCGGCTCCGTCCAGTCCGTCGACCGGGTCGTGCTCTTCCCGCGCACCGACGCGCGTCTGGCCGACGGCCAGATCCCCGGATTCCCGGTCGACTTCACCATCCGCGCGTCCGCGACCTCCTCGACCCCGACCGACGTCGTCGCGACGGTCGTCGACCAGCCCAACCCGCAGGGACCTGACCTCGACCACCCTCTGCCCATCTTCGCCAAGCCCTTCGCGGCCACGAAGGACGTCGCCGACGCGCGCCTCTACGTCGCAGGCCTCGGCGCCTACCAGGCCACGGTGAACGGCCAGGAGGTCACCGACACCGTGCTCAACCCCGGAGTCACCAACCCGCTGCGCTCGGTCGAGTACGGCACGTACGACGTCACGTCGCTCGTGAAGGACGGCGACAACACGGTGGGCGTGGCGCTGGGCAACGGCCAGACCAACGTCTACCCCCAGGCCAACGCCACGACCGGGCGCGACACCGTCTACACCAAGTTCAACTCCACCCCCATCCCGGAGGGCACGCTCACCGCTGCTGTCGCGGCCGGCGACACGACCGTCACGCTCTCGGGCGTCGGCGGCTACGCCGTCGGTGACACCGTCAACGTCGACACCGGGGACGGCGGCAGTCGCCTGGAGTCACGCAAGGTGGCCGCCATCAACGGCAACACGCTCACGCTGGCCGCGCCGTTCGAGCAGGACCATGCCGCCGGCGCAACTGTGCTCGGCTCCGGTCCGCCGACCAAGGCCGAGATGGCCGTCTCGCCGCGCCTCGTCGCGCGCCTCGAGCTCACCTACACCGACGGCACCACCGCCTCGATCGCCACCGACCCGTCCTGGCGCTACAAGGATGGTCCGACCACGACCGACAACTGGTACGCCGGCACCGACTACGACGCCCGCCTCGTGCAGACGGGATGGGACCAGCCGGGCGCCGACCTCTCCGACGCCAAGGGTTGGGCGGACTCGTCGATCACCTCCCCGCCCTCGCTCGACACCGAGCTGACCTGGCGCCAGGCCCCGCCCGTCCGCGTGCAGGAGACGTTCAGGTCGACCCAGGCCGGCATCAAGAAGATCGGCCCGGGGTCGTGGTCCTTCGACCTCGGCCAGAACTTCGCCGGAATGCCGCAGCTGAACCTGCCGCGCGGAGCCGCCCCGGCCGGCACGGTCATCCGGATGACGCCGGGTGAGAGTCGCAGTGGCAGCGGGGAGGTCAGCACGGCCTCGGCCGGCTCGGCGACCGGCATCCTCGACACCTACACGACATCGGGCGCGGAGGACGGGGAGACCTTCGCGGCGCAGTTCATGTACCACGGGTTCCAGTACGTCCAGGTCGACGGCCTGCCGGCCGACTTCACGCCGACCCCGGACACGCTGGTCGGCTTGGCGACCAATGCCGACGTGCCTTCCGGTGGATCCGTCACCACGGACAACGAGCTGATCAACCAGATCCACTCGATGTCGAACTGGTCCATCCGATCCAACATGCAGACGATCTTCACCGACTGCCCGCACCGCGAGAAGCTGGGCTGGCTGGCCGACATGATCCAGTCCATGGGCTCGATCCAGTCGAACTTCGACGTCTCGGCGTACCTGCGAGGAATGCAGCGCCAGATGCTGGAGTCGCAGCAGCCGGGCGGCCTGATGCCCGGCACCGCCCCGGAGTTCCCGATCTTCGGTGGTGGCTACCGCGACGACGTCAACTGGGGTGGCGCGTTCATCCTGACGCCGTACCAGCTGTGGAAGACCTACGACGACACGGCGACGATGGAGGAGTACTACGAGCCGATGCAGGCCTACCTCTCCTACGTCCGGGCCCAGGTCAAGGACGGCCTGCTGGTCAGCGGCCTCGGCGACTGGATTGCCGGTGACACCACGACGCCGAAGGACGCCACCGGCACCTACGGGCTCTTCGTGATCGCCAACCAGCTGGGCGAGATGGCTGCCGAGCTTGGTCACGCCGCCGACGCTGCCGACTACCGGCAGCTGGCCACGAGCCTGGGTGAGGCGTTCAACGCGAAGTTCTACAACCCGACGACGAAGTCGTACACCACCGCCGGTCCCGGCGGCACCACGGGCTCGCAGACCCTCGACGCGCTCCCCTTGGCCATGGGCATCGTCCCGGCCGAGGACAAGGAGGCAGTGCTCGACGACCTCGAGACACGCATCCGCGCCTACCACCCGGGCGACAACGGCGCCGGTCCGCACATGTCCGGCGGCACGGTCGGCCTGCAGCCGACGTACCGCGTGCTGATGGACAACGGTCGTGGCGAACTGCTGTGGGACGTCATCCAGGAGCCCACGGCCCCGAGCTACGCCAACTTCGTGGCCCAGGGACGCACCACCATCCCCGAGTCGTGGGACTTCGCGGGCTCGCAGAACCACATGATCCTGCTGCAGGTCGACGAGTGGTTCAACTCCGGGCTGGCCGGTATCGAGCAGTCCGCGGACTCCAAGGGCTTCGACGAGATCGTCGTCAGGCCGCAGCCCGTGGGCACGCTCGGCCACGTCGCGGGTCGTCGCGAGACGCCACACGGCACCGTGTCGAGCGAGTGGACGCGGAACGCCGCCGGGATGCTCCGGCTCAGCGTGACGATCCCCGGCAACACGACCGGCGAGGTCTGGGTCCCGACCTTCGGCAAGGGGGTGGTGGCTCCGCCGGCTGCGACGTACCTCCGCGACGAGACGACGGGCGACACGACGTACGCCGTCTACAAGGTCGCCCCCGGCTCGTACAAGTTCCGCGGCGGCGTCGGCTCCCCGAGGCAACACGCGCTGCGCTGACGATGTCGCAGTAGCTCGCGAACAAGTGGACGCGAGGCGGTGGTGGCGGATTTCCGGCGCCACCACCTCGTCGCCAACCCCTGGGTTGCCCCCGCCGTAGCGACACTCGCCATGCTGAACGGCAAAGACTTCAAGGCCTGGAGACGTTCGTCCATGTCGTCGACTGGGGCAAAGTCAGTCGCTCTTCCGGGACCTCTTCGAACGCTCCGGCGGCATGATGAGTTCGGGGATGGCCCGCAGCAGGAACTTGTCGAAGTGCGGAACAGTGAACGCGGCGTACCCGTGCTCCGGGGTGTAGAGCAACCCCATGTTGATCAGCTGGGCGCGTGTGGGGCCCATCTGCGTCGACTTGCGCCCGATAACGGCGGCCACGTCTTGCGCCTTTTGCGCCTCGGGGCCGAGCTCGGCCATCGCACGCAGGTAGATGCGTTCCATCTCGGTGGCGCGGTCCAGTCGCACCCGAAAGAACGACTCGTCGAGCTTCGCCTCATAGGTAGGGACGGCCAGGGCGATGTCCTCCCTGGTGATCCTCGGCCCGTCCGCGACGCCCCATACGGCGTAGCCGAGCTCCTGGAGGAAGTATGGGTAGCCGCCGGTGACCTCGACCGCCAGGTCGAGGGCTTCGTCGCTGTAGTCAGCGCCCTCGACCTGGGCGGGCTCGACCAGCGCGGCGCGCGCGTCCTTGTCGTCGAGGTTGCCGATCCGTGGGAACTTGAACAGTCGCTCCGAATAGGACTTCGCATCCCCGGCCAGCTCGGCGATCTGCGGGAGGCCCGCACCCACCATCGTCACCGGCAGTCCCCGCTGAACGGTCTTGTGCAGCGCCGAGATCAATGCCTCCAGTTGCGCGGTCGAGAGGAACTGCACCTCGTCAAAGAGCAGCACGAGTCCTTTGTTGGCGTCCTTCGCCGCTTCCCCCACGGCTACGAGGAGGTCGGTGAGGTCAGCCTGAAGCTCCTGCTGGTCCGCAAAGCCTTGTGCGGCATCGATGTCGATTCCACCGGTCAGCGTTCCAGTCGGGTCGACCGAAATGCTGAAGGACTTCAGCACTGCCGCAGCCCGCTGCATCCGGTCGCCCCAGCGGGCCTTCGGCGACATCTCAAATAGTGAGGTGCGGATGGCGCTCACCATCTGGCGCCGGAAATGCACGTCGTCATGCTTGGACACCTCGCGCTCGACCACGACCCAGTCGAGCTCATGAGCCTTGCTGCGGAACCGGCCGAGCAGCACGGTCTTACCGACTCCGCGTAGTCCCGTGATGATCATGGACTGCTCGGTGCGCCCAGCGCTCATCCGACGCAGCAGCAAGTCGAAGGTCTTGAGTTGCACGTCGCGGCCGAGCACCGCGGGCGGCTGCGCTCCGGCGTTCGGCGTGTAGGGGTTCAGGATCGGATCCACCTGCAGCACCTTACCTTCTTTATGTGGCTTTATCGGATTTCAATAAAGCGGTCTAAAGTTTGTAAACGGTCCACCCAGCACGTCGGGCTGCCTCGTGCTTGCGCGTCGCCGTCCGCATCCGCTCCGAGCTGGTGCGGAACGGTCGCGTCAAGGTCTTCCTCGACTTCCCACATGCGACCGCAGGCGCGAGCAAGTTCGACGCGCCGTACGTCGGCTTCTGGGACCGACCGGAGCTGCATGGGACAGACCTGAAGAGCCGCGGCTCGGACGAGGCAGTCATCCGGCACACGATCGACGCGACGGCGTACGACTGCGGAGTGCGCTACTCCCATGACGCAGGGATCAGCCGGATGAGTGACGACCTGCACCGCTACGAAATCACGGCCGGCCGGACCGATCAGCTCGAGGTCTCCTGTCATTTCGCGCCACAGGTGCGCGGCGCAGTACCGTCCGCCGACCAGGTCGCCCGGCAAAGTGAGAAGTGGTGGCCCCGGTTCTGGGCGACCGGTGGCGCCGTCGACCTGTCTGAGAGTCGCGACCCACGGTGGCGCGAACTGGAGCGCCGGATCGTGCTCAGCCAGTACCACCTCGCGGTCAACGACGCCGGCAACGATCCGGCGCAGGAGTCCGGGCTCGTCAACAACGGCTGGTACGGCAAGTTCCACATGGAGATGTACTGGTGGCACAGCGCCCACTACGCGCTGTGGGACCGCTGGTCGCTGCTCGACCGCAGTGCCGACGTGTATGCGCGCTTCACGCCGCACGCCAAGGCGCTCGCCACCCCCCAGGGCTTTCGCGGGGCGCGCTGGCCGAAGATGACTACGACGTACGGCGACGCGATCGGCCGCGAGTCTCCGGGCACCCCCACCGCACTGCTGATCTGGCAGCAGCCGCACCCGATGTTCTTCGCCGAACTGGACTACCAGGCTCACCCCAACCCCCGGACGCTGCGCAAGTGGCGCGACGTGCTCTTCGACAGCGCGGAATTCATGGCGTCGTTCGCGAATCGCGAAGACGGTGGCCGCTGCGTGCTCGGCCCGCCACTGATGTGCTGCAACGAGCGAAACCCCGCGGCCACCACGAGCAATCCCACCTTCGAGCTGTCCTACTGGCGCTTCGGGCTGCGGATTGCACAGCAGTGGCGAGAACGGCTCGGACTCCCCCGCAACGACGAGTGGGACACCGTGCTCGACAACCTCGCACCGCTTCCCGTCGAAGACGGGAAATACGTGCAGTGGGAGGGCGTCGAGGACATGTGGACGAAGCACAACACCAACCACCCTGACCCGGTCGCGGCGTACGGGATGCTGCCCGGGGACGGCGTGGACGTCGCCATCATGCGGGCCACCACGCAGAAGGTCTACGAGACCTGGCCGGTGACCGACCTCTACAGCTGGGACTTCCCGCTTCTGGCCATGAACGCTGCTCGACTCGGGGACCCCGAGACGGCGGTGGACTACCTGCTCCACGAGCGCCTCGGCTTCACCGACACCGGCCTTCCCGCCAGCGGCAAGAGCGGTGTCCCCTCGCCATACTTCCCATCGGCCGGAGGCCTGCTGTACGCCGTCGCGATGATGTGCGCCGGCTGGGGCGACTCACCGGCGCAGCCCGACTCCGCCCCCGGCTTCCCGCAGGACGGTTGGGTCGTCCGGTGGGAAGGGCTGGCACCTGCCCTCTGATTCGACCGGGCAAACCGACCCGCCAGCAGTGGCGGCGGTCAGCTGACCTCGGCGCCCAGAGCGAGGTCGAACCCGGCACCGTTGCGTGCCAGTCCCATCAGCAAGAGGCCGGCTGACTCGAGCAGCGAGGCGGCCTGCAGCCCTCCTGCATCGAGGGTCCGCAGCTCCATGCTGTCCAGGAACGCCGCCACCGTTGCCTTGGCCTCAGCGCTGTCGCCCGCAATGAATGCGTCCAACGGCGTGCCCTTGGCAAGCACGTGGCCGAAGATCGTGTTCAGTGCTTTCACGACGTGGGCGCTCTCGGGAGCGGCAGCCGCGACCTCTTGGGCAGCCGAACTGGGGGTCACGAGCCCGCTGGCGTCGGCGTTGAACGGGTTGGAGATGTCGACCAAGATTTTCCCGGCCAGTGCATCGCCATAGTTCGTGACCGCATCAACCACGCCGTCGTACAAGACGGCCAGGATGACGATGTCACCCGCCGGCCTTGCGCCGAACGTGCCGACGGTGGCTCCCTTGCCGATCTGGTCTGCGAGCGCCTGGGCCTTGGCGGTGTTGCGGCTCAAGAGTTCGACGCTGTGGCCGTGCTGCGCTGCCCGGGTGCCGATGGCGCTGGCCATGTTGCCCGATCCGATGATGCTGATTGTTGTTGTCATGATGGCTTAACCGGAGGGGTGCCTCAGTTTATTCCGGTCGTCGGTAGAATGCCGGGGTGAGCCAGAGCGACGTCGAGCAGATGAAGAGGCCCCTGCGTCGCGATGCCCGCGAAAGCCGCGACAAACTCATCGCCGCAGCGCGGGCCGAGTTCGCCGACCACGGCGTCGATGCTTCGCTGGAGAAGATCGCACGGGGTGCAGGCGTCGCCATCGGCACCCTCTATCGCCACTTCCCCACTCGCATGGACCTGCTCATCGCTGCCCTCGAGCCTCGGCTCCAGGAGTTCGTCGAGGGGGCCGACACGGCCATGCAGATGGACGATCCCTGGGCCGCGTTCGTCGCCTACCTCGACAATCTGTTCGCCGTGCAAGCAGGAGACCGTGGCTTCAACGACTTCCTCTCGCGCCGCTTCCCCGGCAACGCTGAGACCGAACACATCCACGACGTGATGTGCCAGCAGATCGAGGACGTTCTCACGCGAGCCCAAGAAGCCGGCAAGGCTCGCCCTGACATCACCCGGGCAGACATCGTCAACCTGATCTGGTCCAACGGCCGCATCATCGACGCCACCAGCACCAAGGCGCCCACGGCCTGGCGACGCCAGCTCCATCTCATGCTCGACGCCTACCGAGCTGAGCGAGCACACGCGATCCCCGAGCCGCCGATGACCGACGAGCAGCTCTATGACGCGATGGTCCATCTCAGCAAAGCGAAGTAAGGGCTCTTGACTCTTGGTCGAGTGGTGATCGCCCATGGCCTTGGCGCGTGAAGCGTGTGTCGCCTAAAGGCGGTTGAATGGTTTGGCGTAGGCGAAGTGGCCGACGGGGTCTCGATACGGTCGCGGGGCGACCTACTCGACCACCGGAGGAGACCCTGCTCGACCAGCGAAGGTCTCGATACGGTCGCAGAGCGACCTACTCGACCACCGGAGGAGACCCTGCTCGACCACCGAAGGTCTCGATACGGTCGCAGAGCGACCTACTCGACCACCGAAGGGAACCCCTGCTCGACCACCGAAGGCGTGGCACGGTGTGGCACAGCGCACATTTCTCCCGGGCCAAGGATGTGCAGATCGCTCGTTGCGCCTTCCCGAGGGTGCGACGAGATTGGCACATCTAGACCCGGGTCGGCACTCGTGCCACCCGGCCCGGCTACATAGGAGAGCGCTCGCATGGATCTGACCGCTGCGCACTGGATCTACCTGATTGCCATGGTCGTCATCATCGCGGTGATGATCTGTCGCAAGAACATCGTGGTGCCCGCGGTCGCGGCCACCTTCCTCACCGCGTGGGTCTACACCGGCAACCTGGCGACCGGGCTCTCGTCAGTGTTCAACGCCAGCCTGGTGGCGGCCTCCGAACTCTTCAGCATCTTCCTCATCATCGCGTTGATCACCGCACTACTCGGTGGCCTACGGGCGATGGGCGCCGACCAACGCATGGTGCTGCCGTTCCAGAAGCTGATGCGCAACGGCACCACCGCGTTCCTGATCATCTTCGGCGTCACCTATCTGATCAGCCTCTTCTTCTGGCCGACCCCCGCCGTGCCGCTGATCGGCGCGATCCTGCTGCCCGCCGCGATCCGGGCCGGCCTGCCGGCCATGGCCGGCGCGATGGCCATCGCCGTCGCCGGCCAGGGCATGGCGCTCTCCAGCGACTACGTGATCCAGGTGGCGCCGGGCATGTCGGCCACCGCGGCCGGGGTCGACACCGGTGCCGTCGCCGACCGGGCCATGGTGCTCTCACTGATCACCGGCGCCGTGGCGATCACGATGATCTTCCTCAAGATCCGCAAGCAGATCGTCGCTCCGAACCCCGCCCTGCTCGAGGCGTGGGAGCGCATCGGTGAGGACGGCACGCTGGTCGAAGAGCTCGCCGAAGCCAAGATCGAGGTCGGCGCGGGCGTGGGCGGCAGCGGCGGCAGCGGTGGCAGTGGCGGTGACGACAAGGGCCGACCCAGCATCCCCGCTTCCGGCCGGGCCGGCGCACCCACGCTGGACTACGGCGACGACCCGGCGGACGGCGTACCGGTCAAGCGCGCCAAGCTCTTCTCGGTGCTGGTCCCGGTCGTGTTCGCCGGGCTGGTCGTCTACATGGGCCTCGGCAAGTTCACCTCGCTCGTCCCCGAGACCACCGGCGGCGACGCAGCCGGCCTGGTCGGCGGCACCGCCGCGCTCCTGCTGCTGATCACCACGATCACCCTCGACGGCCGCAACAGCCTCGAGACCTGCGCCACGCACGTCGTCGACGGACTCGTCTTCGCGTTCAAGGCCATGGGCGTGGTCATCCCGATCGCCGGTTTCTTCTTCATCGGCAACTCCGACTTCGCCGGCCGGATCATGTCGCTCGACGAGGGCGAGACCGCCCCCGGCTTCCTCTTCGACCTGGTCGCCCAGGTGCAGGACAGCATCCCGAACGTGCCCGTCGTGATGGGCCTCGGCATCCTGCTGATCGGCATGGCCACCGGCCTCGACGGCTCCGGCTTCTCCGGCCTGCCGCTGACCGGCTCGCTCTCCGGAGCCCTCGGCCCGGCCTCAGGTGTCGACCCCGAGACGCTGGCCGCGATCGGTCAGATGGGCGCCATCTGGACCGGCGGCGGCACCCTGATCGCCTGGTCGTCCCTGCTCGCGGTGGCCGGCTTCTGCCGGGTCTCGGTGCTGGAGCTGGTGCGACAGCTCTTCCTGCCAGTGGTCACCGGGTTGCTGATCGCCACGGTGGTCGGCGTCCTGATCTTCTGACCCCAACCACCGCCCAACTGAAGGAACCCGCATGGATCTCGGACTCGGTGGCGCCCGCGCCCTGGTGCTCGGCTCGACCTCCGGACTCGGCCGGGCGGTCGCCGAGGGCCTCATCGCCGAAGGGGCCAAGGTCGCGGTCAACGGCCGCGACGAGGGGCGCACCAAGGAGGCCGCGCGACAGCTGGCGGCGTACGCCGTCACCGGGGACCTCACCGAACCCGGCACCGGCACTCGCCTGGTCGAGCAGGCGGCGGCCGAGCTGGGCGGGCTCGACATCTGCATCGTCAACACCGGCGGCGGGCGCCCCGGTCACCTCATGGAGACCGGGGAGTCGGCCGACGACGCCTACGCCAGCATGCTGCGCCCGGCCCTCGAGGTGGCCCGGGCCGCCGCTCCCCTGCTCGCTCAGGGAGGGCGGGGGCGGCTGCTCTTCCTGACCGCCCGCTCGATCCTCGAGGCCACCCCCGAGCTGGCGCTCTCCTCGATCATGCGCAGCGGTGTGGCCGCCGCCGCGCGGTCGCTGGCCCTCGAGCTCGCGCCGCACACCCTGGTCAACGTGGTGGCCACCGGCCAGTTCGACACCGGCGGCCTGAACCGCTTCGAGGCGGCCCGCGCCGCCTCCGAGCAACGCAGCGTCGAGGACGTGCGCGCCGAGCACATCCGCCAGACACCGCTGGGCCGCATCGGCGCCGCGCACGAGCTCGCCGACGTGGTCACCTTCCTCTGCTCGTCCCGGGCATCGTTCGTGACCGGGTCGGTGATCCGCGTGGACGGCGGCGCCGTCCGTGGCTTCTGATCCGTCTACGCTTCGTCACGTGACTTCCACGGGGGCGAGGCAGGGCAACCGCCTGGCGATGCTCTCGCTGCTCGGCGTGACCGTGCTCGGCACGCTGTCCAACAACATCATCAACGTCCCGCTGCACACCATCGCCGAAGACTTCGACCGCCCGATCTCGGTGGTCGTGCTGTCGGTGAGCGCGTTCGTGCTGGTGCTGGCCGTCGCCATGCCACTGGCCGGCTGGATCGCCGACCGCCTCGGCCGCAAGACCACCCTGCTGGCGTCGTTGTCGCTGATGATCGCCGCCCAGCTCGCCGCGGCCTCGGCGCCGACCATCGAGTTCCTGATCGCCACCCGCGCGGTGCAGGGCCTCGCCTGCTCGGCGATCCCCCCGGTCGTGATGATCATGCTGGTCGACCTCTTCCCCGAGAAGCGGTTCCGGATGATGTCGGCCTGGGCCGCGGCCAACGGCATCGGCCAGTCCGTCGGCCCCCCGATCGGTGGGCTGGTCAGCGACCTCGCCGGCTGGCGCTCCATCTTCGTGATGATGTCGATCGCCAGCCTGGTGGTGCTGATCGGCGTCCAACGCTCCGTGCCCGCCCACCAGGGCCGGCACTCGACCCTGCACCTGCCCGGGGCGCTGATGCTGACCACCGGCACCGCCCTGGTGCTGGTGTCGCTGACCATGGTCGCGCTGCCCTCGGTCGGCCTCGGCGCGGTCGTCGGCGCCGGGGTCGTCGGGCTGGCGCTGCTGGTCGGCTTCGTGCTGGTCTCGCGCGGCAACCCCGAGGCGATGATCGCGCCCGGCCTGATCATCGAGACCCGGTTCCTGCGCAGCAGCGTCGCCGCCTTCTCCCAGATGTTCGCCCTGGGTGCGCTGCTGGTCGCCATCCCGCTCTACTTCACCGACACCCTCGACATCGGCCAGGCACCCGCCGGGCTGCTGTTCTTCGCGCTCCCGGTCTCGATGACCGCGATGGCTCCGGTGGTCGGGCGCATCGTCGACCACGCCAGCCCGCGGCTCGTCCTGCGCTGCGGCCTGACCCTGGTCGGCGTCGGCTCACTGCTCACCGGTCTGCTCGCGACCGGGCACTACTCCCCCGGCCACGTCGTGCTCATCTGCGCGCTGCTCGTCCTCCTCGGCGTCGGCGTCGCGATGGTGCAGACGCCCGCCGCCGGCGGCGCCACCCGCTCCCCGGCCGGCCAGACCGGCGCGGCGCTGGGCCTGTTCAACATGCTCCGGTTCTCCGGCTCCACGGCTGGTACGGCGTGGGTGGCGCTCACCTACGCCGAGGGCGACGTGCTGCTCGTCTTCGCCGGGGCCGCGGTCGTCGTACTGGTCGGGCTGGTGGTCAGCTTCGTCGGGCCGAACCCGCCGGACGTCATCGCGCCGAGCGCCGCATCTCCCGGCTGAGCCGGGCCACCACCAGCACGCCGCCCAGGGTGCCCAGCTGCAGCAGCGGCACCGCGACCGGCGCCACCTCGAGCAGGAAGGTCGCCACCGCCGCGCCGACGATCAGGCCGGCCAAGATGGTCAGCGAGTGGCCGACCGTGCGCAGCCCCTTGCCCTGGGAGAGCCGGATCACCACGGAGGTCAGGGTGCCGGTCAGGTAGGTGGTCGACAGCCCGGCCACCCCGAACCGCTGGATCGCGCTGCTCTGCAGGCCCAGGGCCGCGGCGTTCAGCGCCAGCAACGGCATGAGTACGTCGCCCGACGGCGCCGAGCCCAGCGCCCACCACGCGACGGCGTACACCGCCAGCAGCACGAACTCGACCTGCAACGCGACGCTCACCGGCCGCGGCCAGATCGAGTCGGTCTGGTCATGCTGGCCGGCCAGCTTGGCGCCGATCGCGGCGCCGACCATGAAGCTGAGGATGGCGACGGAGACCAGCAGCACGGCCCTCAGGTCACGGTCGGCGACCCCGACTCCGAGGAGCACCATGTTGCCGGTCATCACGCTGGTGAAGGCGCTGCCGAGAGCCAGGACGCCGACGGCGTCGGTGGCTCCACTGGTCACGGCGAGGGCCACGACGAGGTGGGCGCGGGTCTGCAGGCCGGTGGGCGAGGCCACGGCGGTGGAGGTCGAGGTCATGGGATCCATCGTCACCGGCAGGTACGCCGTCGCGCCCCGTGCAACTGCACGATGATTCGCCGAACTCGTGTGCACCTTGTCCATACAGGAACGGTGACCGGCGACACAGGATTGAGGCAGTTCCCCACCGAACGAGAGAAGGAATCAGCGATGACCGAGCTCCTCAACCACGAAGACTTCCGGACCGCCCTGCAGGACGCGATCAAGGGTCGCGAGGCGTCCAAGGCGTCCTTCAGCCAGGCCTGGGCCGACGGCAACCTGAAGCGCCACCACTTCGCCCGCTGGGCGGAGAACCACTACAACTACGTCGGCCCGTTCGCCGACTACCTCGGCTACATCTACGGCAACACCCCCGACCACCTGACCGACGCCAAGGACTTCCTCCTGCAGAACATGTATGAGGAGGAGATCGCCGACATCCGGCACACCGACCTGCTGATCCGCTTCGGCGAGGCCTGCGGCACCACCCGCGAGGCGATCGAGGACCCCGACACCTGCAACGCGGTCACCCGTGGCCTGCAGGCCTGGTGCTACGCCACCGCCATGCGCGAGCACTACGTCGTGGCGACCGCTGCCCTGGTCGTCGGCCTGGAGTCCCAGGTGCCGGAGATCTACAAGAAGCAGATCGTGCCGCTGCGCGGGGTCTACGGCTTCACCGAGGACGAGATCGAGTTCTTCGACCTGCACATCACCTCCGACGTGGTGCACGGCGAGCGCGGCTACCAGATCGTGCTCGAGGGCGCGACCACGCCCGAGCTCCAGCAGCGCTGCCTGCAGTTCGTGCGCTGGGGTGCCGACATGCGCTTCAGCTACACCAAGGCGCTCTTCGACACCTACGTGGCCAACGACCTCGACCAGGCCGTGGCCTGATCCGCCCGTAGCCCCTCACCCACTCACTGCCACCCACCCAGACAAAGGAGAGGTCATGCCCGACTGGCACGCCGTAGCCCGGCTCAGCGATCTGCAGGCCCGCAAGAAGAAGGCGGTCGACGTCGCCGGCACTCCCGTGGCGCTCTTCTACGTCAACGGTGACGTGTATGCGCTGCACGACATCTGCGTGCACGAGCAGCGGCAGCTGAGCAAGGGCGCCCTGCTGTTCGGCAAGGTGATCTGCCCGGGTCACCAGTGGAAGTTCGACCCGGCCACCGGTGAGCCCGAGGACCAGGACGGCTGCCAGCCGACCTACCCCGTGCAGATCGACGCCGACGGCATGGTGCACGTCTCGCTCGAGCGGGAGAGGGCCGAAGCATGAGTGAAGCAGGCATCGTCATCGTGGGGGCGGGGCAGGCCAGCGCCGTGGCCGCCCGCACCCTGCGCCGACGCAAGTACGCCGGCCCGATCACCATCGTCGGCGACGAGACCGAGCGGCCCTACCAACGCCCGCCACTGACCAAGGAGTTCCTGGTCAAGGGCGACGACGACGGGCTCTACCTGCTCCCCGAGCAGTGGACAGAGGACAACGCGGTCGAGGTGCGCACCGGCGTACGCGCCGTCGAGGTCTGCGCCGACGGGTCCGGCGTGAAGCTCGACGACGGCACGACCCTGCCGGCCGACAAGGTGCTGCTGGCCACCGGCGGGTCACCCCGCC
>NZ_BCRJ01000141.1 GCF_001552535.1 Nocardioides jensenii JCM 1364 = NBRC 14755
CCCCGCCGCTGGCCCGGTGCCGAGGGCGAGCGGATCCGCTATCTGCGCACCAAGCGTGACTCCGAGGAGCTGCGCGCCGAGCTGCGGCCCGGCGTACGCCTGCTCGTGGTCGGTGGTGGCTTCATCGGCGCGGAGGTGGCCTCCAGCGCGCGGTCCCTCGGCGCCGACGTGACCGTGCTCGAGGCGGCCCCGGCACCGCTGCACGCGCTGCTCGGGCCGGTGCTCTCCGCGAGCAACGCCCGCCGCTTCGCCGCCGACGGCGTGACCCTGCGCTGCGGGGTGGCCGTCGAGTCGATCACCCAGGAGGGTGAGCAGGTCGTCGTCACCACCGACGCCGGCATCCACGTCGGCGATCTCGTCGTCGTCGGCATCGGCACGGTTCCCAACGACGCGATCGCGACCGCCTCCGGCATCGCGGTCGACAACGGGATCCTGGTCGACGAGCACTGCCGCACCAGCATGGAGAACGTGTACGCCGCCGGCGACGTGGCCAACCACTTCCACCCGCTCTTCGACACCCGGATGCGCGTGGAGCACTTCGACAACGCCAGCAAGCAGGCCGCCGTGGCCGCCAACAACATGATCGGCCGCGAGACCGTCTTCGACGACCCGCACTGGTTCTGGTCCGACCAGTTCGGCGTGAACCTGCAGTACGTCGGCCACACGGCCGGCACCGATGAAGTCGTGATCCGCGGCCAGCTCGAGGACGCCGCCTGGTCGGCGTTCTTCCTCCGCGACGGACTGGTCCGCGCCGCGTTCGCCGTCGACGGCGCCGAAGACATCATGGTCGCCCGCGAGCTCATCTCGAGCGGGCACCGGGTCTCGGTGGACCAGCTCGTCGACCAGTCAACGTCCCTCATCGAGATCCTGGAGCAGGCATGACACTGACCGTGCAGAACTTCGTCGGCGGCGAGTGGGTCGAGAGCTCCACCGGCCGACGCTTCGAACGCCACAACCCCGCGCACCTCTCCGAGGTCGTGGCCACCGCACCCGAGTCCTCCGCCGACGACATCGACCGGGCTGTCTCCTACGTCGCCGAGCACCGCCACGAGTGGGCGGCCCTGGCGCCGGACAAGCGGGCCGACGTGCTCATCCGGGCCGCGGCGATCCTGGAGGCCAACGCCGCCACCCTGGCCGAGGAGCTGGTCCGCGAGGAGGGCAAGACCCTCGCCGAGGCCACGATCGAGACCAGCCGGACCCCGCAGAACCTGCGCTTCTACGCAGGTGAGTCACTGCGACTCACCGGCGAGACCTACCCCACCGGCGACGGCACGCTGGTCTACAGCTCGCGCGAGCCGGTCGGCGTGGTCGCCGCGATCACGCCGTGGAACTTCCCGCTCAACATTCCCTCCCGCAAGCTCGGTCCGGCGCTGGCCGCCGGCAACGCGGTGGTCTTCAAGCCCAGCGAGCTCACCCCGGTGATGGGTCAGCGTCTCGTCGAGGCGCTGCTCGAGGCCGGCGTACCCGGCGGTGCCCTGGCCCTGGTGCACGGTCACGCCGAAGCCGGCCGGGCCCTGGTCAGTCACCGCGGCGTCAACGCGGTCACCTTCACCGGCTCGACCGCCGTCGGCCAGGCGATCCACTCCGCGGTCGCCGTCGACGTGCGCTGCCAGCTCGAGATGGGCGGCAAGAACGCGATGGTGGTGCTGCCCGACGCCGACATCGAGCGGACCGCGGGCATCATCGTCAAGGGTGCGTTCGGGCTCAGCGGCCAGGCCTGCACCGGCACCTCGCGGGTGATCGTGCACGAGAGCGTGCAGCTCGACCTGCTCGACCGGGTGATGGAGCGGGCCCGCTCCGCGGTCGTCGGCGACGGCCTGACCAAGGGCGTGACCATGGGACCGCTGGCCAGCGCCGGGCAGTGGGACAAGTACCTGGAGTTCCTCAAGGAGGGCGACGCCTCCGACGCCCGGCTCGAGACCCCGACCAAGGGCCAGCTGCTCGGCAAGGGCTACTTCGCCCGGCCGGCCGTGTTCTCCGACGTCCAGCCCCACGACCGGATGGCCCAGGAGGAGATCTTCGGGCCGGTGCTCGCCTTCCTCACCGTGTCGTCGTACGACGAGGCGATCACCGTGGCCAACGACAGCCCCTTCGGACTCTCGGCCGGCATCGCCACCTCCGACATCGGCACCGCGCTGGCGTTCAGCCGCGACGTCCACGCCGGGGTGGTGAAGGTCAACCAGTCCACCAACGGGATGGCGATGAACGCGCCGTTCGGCGGCACCAAGCTCTCGAGCACGCAGACGCACAAGGAGCAGGCCGGCGCCACGATGATGCATTTCTACACCACCGACAAGACCGTCTACTTCAGCTGAGGAGAACCCCATGTCCGAGACACAGACTCCTCCTGGGCAGGAGGCACACGAGCCCTCCTGTGAGGCGAAGTTCCACCGCGTGGCCCGCTCCGGCCAGGTGCCGGAGGGCTACGTACGCCGCTTCTACGTCGGCGAGCTCGAGTGCGCAGTGGCCCGGCTCGAGGGCCGCGCGTATGCGACCAGCAACTACTGCACGCACCTCGACTGCCTGCTCAGCAGCGGCAAGCTGGTCGACGACGGCCTGGGCTGCTCGTGCCACGGCAGCGTGTTCGACCTGGAGACCGGCGAGCCGGTCAGCCCGCCGGCCACCGAGCCGATCGCGGTCTACCCGGTGCGCGAGGAGGACGGCGAGATCTTCGTCGGCGTCAGCGAGGCCGACATCGCCCACGGCGGACCGCGTCGACGCAAGCCACGCCAGGACTGACCCGGTGACGACCCGCGTGCAGCCGGCCTCACCCCGACGGACCGAGGTCCTCGGGGCGCGCGGGGCGGTGGGCACCAGCAGCCCGGTCGTCTCCCAGGTCGGCGCACGCGTGCTCGCCGACGGCGGCAACGCGATCGACGCCACGCTCGCGATGGCGGCGGCCGCCTGGATGGCGCTGCCCGGCCAGTGCGGCATCGGCGGCGACGTCTTCGCGTTGGTCCGCGAGCCCGACGGTCGCGTGTGGTCGGTCAACGGCAGCGGGTTCGGGCCCGACGGCGGAACACCCGACTTCTATCGTGCGCAGGGTCATCGGGCGCTTCCGCTGACCGGCGCACTCGCGGTGACCGTGCCGGGGGCGCTGGCCGCGATCCGGACCCTGCACTCGGGGGCGTCCCGGTCGCTCTCGGAGCTGTGGGGCCCTGCCGTCGACCTCGCGGTGCGCGGCCTCCCGTGCACCGCCAAGACTCGTGCCGACATCGCCGAGCACCGGGCCGAGCTCAGTCTCGACCCCGGGGCCAGTGAGTGCTTCCTGCCCGGCGGACGCCTGCCGCGGGTCGGTCAGCTGCTCTTCCAACGCGACCTCGGCCGGTTCCTGGGCTCGGTGGCGGCCGGCACGGAGGGGTTCTACGACGGCTCGTTCGCCGAGCGGGCGGTCTCTCTTCTCACCGGCAACGGCGCACCGTTCAGCGGGGACGAGTGGTCGGCGGGCTCAGGTGTGCCTTCGGCTGCTGCGATCTCTGCGTCGTACGGCGATCTGACGATTCACCAGACTCCGCTCCCCACCGCCGGCTGGCTGGTGCTCCAGCAGGCGGCGATCTGTGACGGCGTACTGTCGCGGACCGAGCAGCTCGACGCCACCGCCGTGCACTGGCTCACGGGCGCGGCCCGCCGTGCCTTCCGTGACCGCTTCACCAGCGCCGGCTCGGACACCGATGCCTGGGCCAAGTCACTGGCTGCGTCGTCGATCGCCGACGCGCGGGCGGAGATCTCGTCCGAGGCAGTGGTGGCCGGCGGCCCCCAGCGCGTGGCGGGCGACACCACCTCGACCGTGGTGGTCGACGCCGAGGGGCGAGCGGTCAGCTTCATCCACTCCCTCGCGTTCACCTTCGGCGCCCGGATCACCGTGCCCGGCACCGGCGTGGTGCTCAACAACCGGCTCGGCCGCGGCGCCTACCTGATCGACGGGCACCCCAACGAGGTGCGCCCGCGACGCAAGCCCCTGCACACGCTGAACGCCTGGATCGCCGACGACGACACCGGCCTGCGCCACCTCGGCAACTGCCCGGGCGGCGACGGGCAGGTGCAGTGGAACATGCAGGTGATCAGCCACCTGGTCGACCACGGCAACGACCCACAGACGGCCGTCTCGCTCCCCCGGGTCACCGTCTTCCCCGGCTCGGACGCCGACACCATCGACAACCCCGAAGAGCTCAGGTGCGAGCCAGGGTTGGCTCCTGAGACTCTCGACGCTTTGCGCTCCCGCGGCCATGCGGTGCGCGAGATCCCGCTCCAGGTGGGCGGACCGGGCGGCTCGGCGCTCGCGATCACTCTCGATCACGAACACGGAGTCCTGCGCGCAGGCGTGGACCCCCGGATGGAAGGCGTGGCTCTTGCTCTCTGACAACTCTGTGCCTCTGGCTGACGCGGCCGCACCTCCGGACGCGGGTGCCCTGCCCGACGCGGGCGCCCTGCCCGACGCGGGCGCCCTGCCCGAGGCGCCCCG
>NZ_BCRJ01000142.1 GCF_001552535.1 Nocardioides jensenii JCM 1364 = NBRC 14755
CGATAGCTGTATGAAAGACCACGTACCTGCGGCCGGCAGCTGTGCCGGTCGCAGCCAAGGTTCAACCCGCGTTCTGTGCGGCTGCATCGGCGTAGACGCAGAACTCGATGACGTTGCCGTCGGGATCCTTGACGAAGGTCTGTCGCTCCGCCGCGGGCGAGTCCTGGAGCTCGTGCACCGGGACCCCCCGATCGGCGAGATCCGCCAGGAAGGCGTCGAGGTCCCCCACCACAGCGATGGCGAAATGGGGGTCGTTGGGCCGCAACGGTGCATCAGCACCCCGTGTCGTGCCACCCGTTGTCAGGTGCACGGGCACGCCGGCAACAGAGAACCACGCCCCGGGAAAGTCGAAGCCCGGCCGCGGCAATTCCTCGAAACCGAGTGCGTCACGATAGAACGCAACAGAGACGTCGAGATCTGCCACCGACAGACTTACGTGGTCGAAACGAAACTCCATGACCTCACCGGCTCCTTGGTCTGATCAGTGTTTCCTTGTGTGTGACTACTGACACAGAGCATGGTCAATGCGAAGATCCCGATCCATGTGAACTGCCACAAGAAACGCAGACTTGCCTGTGGCATTCTGCTGGCACGCCCCGTGGGGTGAGCGGGTCAGGATGCGCGATCAGTGACCAGCAGGCTCACGGCCATGAACAACACCACGCACCCGCCGACCATCGACCACGTGATCCCCGTTCCGGTGATGGGTGACAGGGCGTCCGCCGCGGCCGCCCCGACGACGAGGCCGAGGACTTGGCACACGGAGAAGGCGAGCACGCCCACCTTCGTGATGGCGTACGTCACCAGCAGGACGTTCGTGGCGCTGATGAATCCACCCAGATAGAGGTACCACGGCTGCCAGTCCCAGCTCAGCGGCTCGGCAGAGCCCACGGAGCCGAAGAGCATCAGGGCGCAGAGCGCGACCGTGGCCACCGACGCGTTCATCCAACCGGAGAGCAGGTTCGAACGGGCACTGACCGCCACCCGGCCGTTGAGCGGCATCTGAATGGCGATACCGGCACCTGCCCCGAACCCGGCCGCGATGGCGACCTGGGCGAAGCCGACTTCTCCCAACCGGTCCGAGACTGCCCACGCCATCGCCACCACCGACAGACCAGCCGCGAAGAATCTGCGCCGGGTCAGGTTCCGACGCCCGACGGACCCGAGCCCGAGTCGATCCGCGATGAGCGAGAAGACAATCTGTCCGGCGACCGCCGACACGGTGAACAGGGCAACGCCGATGTGCGGCACGGAGAAGGTCTGGCCCGCGACGTATCCAGCTCCGCCCAGCCCCGCGACCAGGCAGGCTGGATGCAGGGTCCCGGCTCGTACCCCGTCACGGACCGCGCGGAACCCGGACCGTGCCCTTGGCGAGGCAGCGACGACGACACTCAACGTCACGAACGCAATGAGGAAGCACAGGAATGCCGCTTGTGCTGTGTTGCCCAGTGTTTCGCTCAGGCCCCCGTTGACGCGGGACTGTGCGGCGATCACCGCACCTGTCAGAGTCGCTGTCACAAGGTGTCTTGGACGCCGCCCCGAGTTGACCAGAACAACCGCAAGGGGCCCCTGCGTTGGTGTCGACGTCACCTGTTACTCGAGGGCGATCGCGGTGGCGGGGTCTTCCAAGTACTCCCGAATGTCAGTCAGGATCTTGCCGCCCAGCGCTCCGTCCACCAGTCGATGGTCAAAGGAGAGCGCCAACTGGACGACGTCGCGGATCTCGATCCGCTCATCCACGACCCAGGGCATCTGGCGAATCGCACCGACCGCCAGGATTGCGGCCTCTCCCGGGTTGAGAATCGGAGTGCCGCCCACCACACCGAGCGATCCGATGTTGGTGATGGTGATGGTGCCGTCCCGCATGTCGGCCGGGGGAACGCGGCCTTCCCTCGCGGTCGAGATCAGGTCAGCCAGGGCTACTGTCAGTTCGGTGAAGCTCAGCAGGTCTGCGGATTTGATGTTGGGCACGACAAGGCCCCGAGGCGTCGCCGCGGCGACGCCAAGATTCACCCGGGCCAACTGCACGATCTCCTGGGCTTCTTCGTCCCACGACGTGTTGATCTGTGGGTTTCTGCGGATCGCGGACAACAGGGCTCGTGCCACGACGACCAGAGGGGTGATCCGTAGGTGGGCCCACCTACGATCGGCGCGCAGGCGTCGAACCAGGCTCATCGTCTCCGTGACGTCCGCATCCAGCCACTCCGTCACATGAGGAGCGGTGAATGCCGAGTGCACCATGGCATCCGCCATCGCGCGTCGTACCCCCTTGATCGGAGTGCGCAGCTCCGGTTCGGCACCGATCGCGGCCTGACCGTTGGTGTGGACGAGGCCAGGATGAATCGGTGGACGGGCTGCCCGACGTACGCCGTCGTCCCGATCGAGTCGGATGTGACGGCGTCTTGCCCGGTCGTCGGTCACCCCGTAGCCGACCAGCACGGGCTCTCTGGCCTGGACCTTCGGTCCAGGCGGACCCGGCACCGGTTCGCCTGCCACCGGCGCGATGAGCTCAGATTCAGTCGGGACGGCGGCACTCTTCTCCTCCAGGCGGATCAGCAGCGCCCCGACGACAATGGTCGCGCCCGCCGCCGCACCGAGCTCGACGACCGTGCCGCTCACTGGGCTGGGCAGATCCACGACGGACTTCGCAGTCTCGATCTCGACGATCGTCTGATCCAGTTCAACTGAGTCCCCCACCTCGACGTGCCAGAGGAGGATGTCAGCTTCGGTGAGGCCCTCCCCCACGTCGGGGAGCATGAAGTCATAGGTGTTCACGGCGGTCTCCTAGTAGGACAGCGAACGTTCGAGGGCATCGAGCACGCGGTCCACACCCGGCAGGAAGTCGTCTTCAGCCTTGCTCGGGGGATACGGCAGGTCATATGCACCTACACGCAACACCGGCGCCTGCAGATCGCGGAAACAGTGCTCGGTGACGGAGGCGGCGACCTCGGCACCGATTCCCAGGAAGGTCGATGCCTCGTGGACGACGACCACGCGTCCGGTGCTCCGGGCGCACGCATGGAGTGTCGTCGTGTCGAGCGGGGAGACCGATCGCAGGTCCACGACCTGTACGTCGACTCCGTCCGAGGCCGCAAAGCTCGCAGCTTGCTCGGCCACTTTCACACTCGGACCGTGAGCGACCAGGGTCACGTCAGCTCCAGCTCGAACTACACGGGCGCTGTGCAAGTCGAGCGAGGGCGTGTCGGCCACGTCTCCTTTGTCCCAGTAGCGACGCTTCGGTTCGAAGAAGACGACTGGATCATCTGACAGAACGGCCTGCTGGATCATGTGAAATGCGTCCTCGGGTGTCGCGCAGGAGACGACCCTCAATCCGGCTGTGTGCGCGAAGTAGGCTTCATTGGACTCACTGTGGTGTTCGACGGCACCGATCCCTCCGCCGCACGGAATGCGGATCACCACGGGCATCGCGAGGCGTCCGCCCGACCGGGCGCGCATCTTCGCAAGCTGACTGACGATCTGGTCGAAGCCCGGATACACGAACCCGTCGAACTGGATCTCGCAGACAGGTCGATAGCCGCGCATGGCGAGCCCAATGGCGGTGCCGACGATGCCGGACTCGGCCAGTGGGGTATCCACGACTCGCTGTGGACCGAACTGGTCCTGGAGTCCCTCGGTGATCCGGAAGACACCGCCGAGGGCACCGATGTCCTCGCCGAGAACGACGACCTTGTCATCGGCCTGCATCGCCGCACGCAATCCTTCGTTCAGCGCCTTGCCCATCGTCATCTGGGTCATTGAGCTGCCTCGAGCGTGGAGAGGAACCTCAGGTGCTCGGCATGCTGCAGATCCATTACAGGATGCTGTTCTGCGTAGACCTTCGAGAAGAGATCGGTCAACACCGGTTCCTCGAGTTGGAGACACGCCTTGCGTACCGACTCCGCGAGGTCATCACCTTCGGCCCGGACCTCGGAGAAGTAGTCGTCGTCGACTCCGCTAGCCCGCAGGTATAGCTCCAGGCGGGTGATGGGGTCCCGCGCCTTCCACACCTCTGTCTCCGCATCCTCGCGGTAGCGGCGCGGATCATCGGAGGTGCTGTGGCCGGCCATCCGGTAGGTGTCGGCCTCGATGAACACCGGCCCCCCACCGTTGCGAGCGTGGCTGACCGCTGCCTGCGTCACGTCGTGCACGGCCAGCGCGTCATTCCCGTCGACGATGTAGGAACGCAACCCGAAGCCCGTGGCCCTTCGATGTAGGGCCCCGCGGTACTGCGCCCGGTTCGGCGTCGAGATCGCCCAGTTGTTGTTCTGACAGAAGAACACAATGGGCGCATCATTCACCGCGGCCCAGTTGAGTGCTTCGTTGACATCACCCTGACTGGTGGCTCCGTCGCCGACGTAGGTGAGCACCACGTCGTCCACTCCGTCGTGCTTGAGGCCGATGGCATATCCGGTGGCGTGAAGCGTCTGCGAACCCAGTACCAGCGAATAGAAGTGGAAGCGGGTCGCCTCCCAGTCCCAGCCCGCATGCACCACGCCACGCCACTGCGACAGCAATTGAGTCGGGGTGAGGCCACGGCAGAGCCCGGCAACGTGCTCCCGGTAGCTGGGGAACACGTAATCTGTGTCGCGCAGGGCGCGGATCGAACCGACCTGGGACGCTTCTTGACCCAGGCTCATCAACCACAGCCCGAGCTCACCTTGTCGCTGAAGGTTGAGGGCTTGCTGGTCAAGGCGGCGACCCAGGTACATGTCGCGGAACATTGTGGTCATCAACGCGTCATCGATGGGCGCTCCCCGACCCTGCTCGGTGAGATTGCCATCCGGCGAGAGGTACTGCGTCGGGATCGCTGCAGCGCGTGGCAACAGCGCCTGGACGGACCTCTCCGGGGATGCGACTGGAACACTGCGCAGGGCAGTCATGACGGCTCCTTACCTGTGGGCATTGAGTCGTGGAGCACGTCAGCGAAGACGGGCGCCAACTTCCGCGGCCTGGGTGTGGGCCGACACGGAAACGCTAGCGGCGGAGCGCCCTTGCCTCACTGTGGTGAGGCGCAACCCATGCCGCGCGCATTGTGACAATCGACAAGTTCGAGGACGAGCCTCCTAGGTACGGCCCCGGAAGAACTCCCGGACGTCGGCCACCAGCTGCTGGGGCTCCTCGGCCGGTGCGAAGTGACCGCCAGCGGTCATCGGGGTCCACCGCTTCAGGTTGTGGTACTCCTCCGCCCATCGGCGCGGCGGAATGAGGATCTCCTTGGGGAAGACACCGATCGCGGTCGGGGCCTCCACGACAGGCCTCCTGTCGTGCGAGGGCCGCCACGGGTTGCGCGCGAGCTCGGCATAGAAGCGGGCGGCAGTAACGAAGGACCCAGTCACCCAGTAGAGCATGGTGTTGGTGATGAGCTCATCCTTGCTGAACCGCTTCTCCACCACCCCGCCACAGTCACTCCAGGCCCGTCTTCGTTCGATGAGCCACGCCGCCATCCCGGCCGGAGAGTCGTCCATCGCGTACGAGAATGACTGGGGGTCGGAGACGTTCACCGCGATGTGGCTGGTCACCGCGTGCGACACCTCCTGGACACGGTCCACGGCAGCCTGCTCGTGCGGTTCGTAGTCGCCGTACCCGATACCGGCTTCCATGAAGTCGAGGGGGATCGCGAGTGTCAGGTAAGACCCGATCAGATGCTCGCTGTACTTGTGCCCGAGCTGCTGAGTGACCAGCGCCCCCCAGTCGCCGCCCTCGGCCGCGAATCTGTCGTAGCCCAGGTGATCGCGCATGAGCTTGACCCACAGGTCAGCAGTGCTCCAGAAGTTGACCCCCGTACGCGTCAGCGGCATGGAGAACCCGTAGCCCGGGAGTGACGGGATCACCACGTCGAAGGAGTCCGCGGGGTCCCCTCCGTACGCCGCTGGGTCCGTCAGCGGGCCGATCACGTGCCTGAGATCCCAGAACGTCCACGGCCATCCGTGGGTGAGGATCAAGGGCTTCGGGTTCGGACCCTTGCCCTTCTGGTGCAGATAGTGGATCGGCACGTCATCTATCACCACACGGTGGTGGGTGAACTGATTCATCTCATGTTCGTGAACACGCCAGTCGTACTCGTCGAGCCAATGACGCACGAGACCACGGAGCCACTCACGGTTCGTGCCGTAGGACCAATCGTCGTTCGCGTAGTCCGCAGGCAGGCGAGTTCGCTCCAAGCGCCTGCGAACGTCGTCCAGGACTTCCTGCTCGATGTTGATCTCGAACTGTTCAGCCTTCATGGTTCTTCTCCTGTTGTGACCTGGGAAACCAGCCAGTACCGGCGAACGCGTCTGCGGGCGAGGGACTCTCAGGCACCGAGAATGCGATCAGCAGCCCGCCAGGCCAGCGCCATGGTCGGACCGTTGCAGTTGCCGGAGATCATCCGCGGGTACACAGAGGCGTCGATGACACGAAGCCCCTCGACACCACGAACCCTCAGCTCGGAGTCCACGACGTCCTCGTCGTTCGGTCCCATCGCACAAGTCGCCAGTGCGTGATAGCAGCATGATCCGTTGGTCATGGCGTCCTCGACGATCTGCTCGGCCGTCTCCACCGCCGGCCCCGGTGTGATCTCGTGGTCGACAAGGTCCTTGAGTGGACCCTGTTCGATCAGCTCCCGATAGCGGCGAAGTGCTCCCACGGTGACATCACGATCATGCTGCGTCTCGAGGTAGTTCGGCACGATCGTCGGCGGCGCCTCCGGATCCGGCCCGGTGGTGTGAATCGATCCCTCGCTGGTCGGTCGCAGTGCGTAGGCGAACAGGCGAATGCCTGGTTCCTTCTCCGGCATGAGCTTGCCGTGCTGCACCTTGTCCGCCCCGCCCATGCCCGAACTCAAGGACATGGGTGAGATGGCGCCCTGGACGTCCGGGCGTTCGACCTCGGGACTCGACTTGTAGTACGCCGCAACGTCCATGGCGCCCACGGCGATGACGCCCTTGCGCTCCACGAGATAACGAGCACCGGTGGCGAGGTAGCGGGCCGCGCTCGAGATCTGCTTGTTGTAGCCGATGTTCTTGGTCAGGCGTGCCTGGAGCTCGGTCGAGCGTTGCTCGAGCATCCTGTTCCCGACGTTCGGGCTCTCCACCCGCTGACCGATACCGGCAGCGGCCAGGACCTCGCCGCTACCGATGCCGGAGCGTTCCAACATCAGGGGCGACTCGAAGCTGCCCATGCTCAGGATGACTTCCTTCTTGGCGCGGAACTCCTTGAGCTCCCCGTTCTGGCGCCCGGTCACTCCGATCACCCGGTTGCCGTCGAACATCAACCTGTTGGCTTGCACCCTGGTCTCGATGGTGAGGTTCTTGCGTCGCTTGATGGGGTGCAGGAAGGCGGTCGCAGAGCTCTGCCGGAGCCCGTTCTTGATGGTGGAGGCCATGTAGCCGATGCGTTCCTCGTCGGAGGCGTTGACATCCTCCACGTGCTTCCAGCCGAGCTGCTCGCCGGCGGCGATGATGGCGTCGCAGGCCTCCTCCGGTGTCTGGATTGAGATCGACAGCGGCCCCCCTGCGCCGCGAGTCGCCGATGCACCGAGTTGATGGTTCTCGATCCGCCGGAAGACGGGAAGCATGTCGGACCAGCCCCAGCCCGGGTTGCCGAGTGCTTCGACCTCGTCATAGTCGTTCGACCATCCGCGGTTGTAGATCATGCCGTTGACCGAGCTGGATCCACCCAGGACCCGCCCGCGAGCCCACTGCTCCACCTGGTTGTTCGGCCCGAACGAGTTGGTCGTGTAGTGCTTCACGTGCCGATCGCTCGACAGTGCGAAGAAGAAGCCCTTCGGGATGTGCAGCCACGGGTGCCGGTCACCCCCGCCCGCTTCGAGGAGCAGAACACTCGTTCCCGGGTCTTCGGTGAGTCGATTGGCGAGCACACACCCGGCTGAGCCGGCACCCACGATGATGTAGTCGAAGCTCATGTCAGTTCACCTTGTTTCTCTTTGGAGGTCGGGAGCGTCATGGCATCGTCACGCGCTCCTGCTTGGGCTTGCCCGTCATGCACGAGGGCATGGCGATTCCCCGCGATGCGGCGCCGCAGCGCGGCGTACTCGGCGAGGACGATGAAGACGAGGATGAGTCCGATCGCCAGGTCCGAGACGTAGGTCGGGGAGCCGCTGGCGAACATCGAGCTGGAGACGATCGAAGCGACCAGCACGCCGATGGCCACGTTGACCACCGATCCCCTGCCGCCGAAGAGCCCAACGCCACCGATCAGGACGGCAACCACCGCAGCGAACAGAATGGTCTGGAAGCTGTCAGGGGCGGCGCTCCCACTGCGCATCGCCGCCAGCGCACCGGCCAGTGCGGAGCAGCCGCCACAGATGGCAAAGCTGATCGTCAAGCTGCGCGTGACGTTGACACCCGCCAAACGCGCCTCGTTGCGAGCACCTCCGGTCGCGTAGAGCTCGCGACCGTACCGGGTGGCGCCCAGCCAACAGCCCACCACCACGAAGGCGAGAACGGCCACCATGCTCGATGGCGACAGAATCCACAGTCTCGTGAGCATCGGGTCCGAGAGCGTCAGTTCGTCCAACACCAAGGGCTTGCTGCCGCTGACCCAGTACGCGACACCTTGCAGACCGATCAAGGTACTCAATGTGAAGACCAGTGAGCTCACGCCGAGCCGTCCGATCAAAAGGCCTTGCAACCCGCCGAACAGCGCACCGAGCACGGCCGTCGCGGCGATCGCGCCACCCAGGCCGAAACCGAGGTCCGCGAGCTGGATGGTCGTCACCGAGGCAAGGGCCACCATCGAGCCAGCCGACAGATCGAGTTCTCCGGAGATCATCGTGACGCCGAGACCGAGAGCGACCAGGCCGAGGAGTCCAAAACCCTCGAGGATGCCGAAGGCGCCCGACGTCGAGATGAGCTGTGGCGTGGAGGCGAGGAAGTACGCCGTCACGGCTCCGAGCACCGCGAGACGGAGCGCGTACGCACGCGCGAATGCGATGACCATCACGATTCCCGTCGCAGTAGGTGGCGGCCGACCACCGACGCCAGCACGGCAGCGCCGATGATCACGAAGCGAGTGCCGGTTCCACTGTCATGGAGCAGCAGCACGTTCGAGAGAAAGGCCATGAAGACTGCTCCCAACGCTGAGCGAGTTGCCGATCCGTGACCACCGGCGATGGCCGTGCCACCCACGAGCACCGCAGCCAGCACGTCGATGGTCAGCGTCGGGAAGTCGTTCGCCGCAACCTGCCCGATCTGGGAGGCCAGGATCAGCCCCGCAATGGCACACCCGACACCGAAGATCGCGAAGACAGCCGTGCAGACCGCTCGGGGAGAGATCCCAGCAGTCTTGGCGGACTCCGCGTTGGCTCCCATCAAGGTGATGTGTCGACCGGTCACAGTCATCCGCAGCAGCAGACTGATGAGGACAGTAAAGGCCACGAAGTAGAACACGGACACAGGCACTCCCCACACGACGGCGGATCCCCACCAGGTCATGTCGTTGCCGCCCGAGGTGAGCGTGGCCGCTTCTGTCTGCTTGCTCATCAAGCCGTACAGCACGGATCCCACTGCCAAGGTGGTGATCACCGGGTTCAGTCCCGCGGAGACGATCACCGCCTGCACGCAGGCCAGCACCAGCTGCGCGAGCAGCACGGTCAGCACGATCCGGACCGGGTGCCAGCCCTGCGAGGAGCCGTGGAGCGACAACAGCGCGGCCAGCACCACAGACTGTTGGACCCCCAGAGAGAAGAAGTTTCCCGACAGCGTGATCGGTGTCATGGCCACCGCGAGTACACCGACAACCGACGCGCTCACGAGAATCGCGCGCAGGTTCGCCGAGTTACCGAACCCGGGTGTGGTGAATGCGACGCTCGCAAGCACGAAGACGACGACCACCGGCGCGGCGATCAGCGCCACTGAACCACGTTGGGACGCCGTCTCGGGGTCGACAGCTGCAGCGACCTGAGCGGGACCTTGGACGGTGCTCATGCGGCACCTTCTTGATGCATTACCTCGCGAAGCAGGCTCTGTTCACTCCACTGCTCGTGACTCTGGTTCGCTGTGACACGTCCTCGATAGAACGTCGCGATGGAGTCACACAGGCCGAAGAGCTCCGCAGTGTCCGAGGAGGCCACCAGAATCGACATGCCGTCGTCACACAGCGTTCGCAGGTGCTTGTAGATCTCGGCACGGGCGCCGACGTCGACACCCCGCGTCGGCTCCTCGACGAGCAGCACCTTCGGAGAGATGCCGATCCAGCGTCCGAGTGCCACCTTCTGTTGGTTGCCGCCACTCATCATCCCGACGGGTGTCTTGAGGCGGGTCTCGTCGATCGCGAACATGCGGGCTGCTCGCAATGCCTCACGCCGTTCCGCGGGCATCGACACGACTCGGTGACGCGAGACCGATCCCAGCCACGGCGACGAGAGGTTCTCCAGTATCGACACGTTGCCGAAGATCCCGTCGCGTTTGCGGTCCGATGAGCAGTACGCGATCCCGGCCTCGATACCCGCCCGTCGCCCGGCAGTGGAGACTGATTCTCCGTCCACGAAGATGCGGCCGGACGTTCCGTCAGTGAGCCCTGCGACGGACTTGAGGATCTCCGAGGCGCCAGACCCCAGTTGACCCGCGAGTCCTAGGATCTCGCCCCGCCTGACAGCGAGGGACACCGGCTCCGCCAGCCCAGGGGCTGTTATCCCGTCCAGCGTCAGACGTGCGTGCGACCCAATACTCGCACGGGCGGGGAACATCGTCTCGAGTTCACGGCCGAGCATGGTGGTGATCAATGCGGCGACGTCGAGGTCGGAGGTCCGCTTCGGCTCAAGGCTGCGACCGTTCCGGACCACAGTGACCCGATCAGCGATTCGGAACACCTCGGGAAGGCGATGCGTCACATAGATGATGCTTCGGCCCTGCTCGGCAAGTCGGCGCACGACCGTGAGCACCCGCTCGATCGCCTCATCGGAGAGCGCTGCGGTGGGCTCGTCGAAGATCAGGATCTTCGCGTCGCGGGCCAGGACCCGGGCGATCTCCAGCAACTGCACCTCCGCAACGGTGAGGTTCTCCGTGATGGTCGACGGATCGACATGGTCCAGACCAACGGTCTCGAGCAGTTCAAGGGCCCTCGCCCGCAGTCTCCGTCTGGTCCATAACCCGCTGACGACCTGGCTGCCGATGAACAGGTTCTCGGCGACGGTGAGGCAGGGCACCGAGCTGTGCTCCTGCTGGACCACCGCAACGCCCGACTCCTGCGACTGGCGAGGGCTGTGAAGGCTCACCGGCGTGCCGTCGACCCGAATCGAACCGGAGTCGGCATGCGCCAGCCCTGCCAGCACCTTGACCATGGTGCTCTTCCCCGCGCCGTTCTCGCCGAGGAGTGCCATCACCTCGCCGGCACGCAGTTCGAAGTTGATCTCGCGCAGGGCGCGGACAGCTCCGTACCTCTTCCGGATGCCAGTCATCTCCAGCCGCAGTGGTTCGGCATCGGTCAGGCTTGCCGCGGCTGACGGGACCGCACCAGGGACCGTCACGTGATCAGATCCTTGAAGCCGAGGTCCCACAGTTTGAGGGACTCGTAGTTGTCCGGTGTCACCTCGAGCAGGGGCATGAGGGTGATGCTCTTGGGCTCGGCATCTGGCATCTCGGGGAGCTCCGGGGTCGGCTCGACTCGCTCCACGCCCTCGCTGCTCTCCCCGTCGTGCTTGTGCAGGCGCACAGCCGTTCGCACAGCGAGGATCGCGTCGATGGATGGTGACTGCACGACAGCACCGAAGATCTTTCCCTTGGAGATAAGTGCCTTCCCGCCGTTCGCGTCGCCGACCACGACCGTCACGTCCTTGCCCGGCTTGAGCCCGTTCTGTTCGAGTGCACGCACGACCCCGACAGCCATCTCCGCGTTGTGGACGTAGACGACATCGATGCCGTCATCCTTGAAGCGCGGGATGAGGCTGTTGGCGCTCTCGAAGCCGGCCGTGGCGTCGAAGCCGGCGTACTCCTTCCGGAGAACCTTGAACGGCGCTTCCTTGGTGGCTTCCGCGAATCCGCTGGATCGGGCAGCCCCAGCGCTGTAGTTCTCCGGGAAGGAGAACTCGATGAGGTTGCCCGGTTCGCCTTCGTCGAGGTTCCCCTGTTTGATGGCCTCCTCACGCGCCTCGAGTGCAAGGCCGCCGGCCATCTCCCCGACGGTCACGTCGTCCTGGCCTTCGAAGGCGGCGACGTAGTCCTCCGCCTCCGGAAGCACTTGCAGTCCTACCTGGACGACCGGCGCCAGACGCGACAGCTGGCGCGCATTGTTGACCGCTGCCTCCGAGGTGCTCGGCCAGAAGATCACAGCCGCCGGACGCTCGCCGCTGGCAATGAACTGCTGGATCTGCTGGTCCTGCTCGGCCTGGTCGAAGTCGTTCTCGATGATCTTGATCTTGTAGCCATGGTCGGCCGCTTCAGCTTTGGCCTGGTCGAAGTACCGCACGAAGTACGAGTTGGCGGACGACGGCATGAAGGCGACGATCTCCTTCGAGTCCGGGTTGGAGTTGGACCCGCTCGAACTGGAGCACGCTGAGAGCATCATCGTGCCGGCAACAAAGGCAGCCAGGAGCGCACCCCGGGTTCGCCGTAGAAATGTGGGACGCATGAGTGGGTCGCTTTCTGTCAAAGGGTGTGGCCGGTTCGGCCCGTAGGAGTCCTGGGCGGGGTTCACCCCGTGACGATCTGCTTGAGCGCTGTCAGGTCGAAGAACCCTTCCGGGCCTCCGACACGGCCGTGCCCGGTCGCCTTCATCCCGCCGTAGGGCGCGGTGAGGCAGGGGGCCGCAGCGTTGATCCAGAAGGTGCCCACACGCACGCGGGCCGCGATCTCCTGCGCCAGGTGATCGTCCTCGGTGAACACAGCACCGGCGAGACCGAACGGGCTGTCATTCGCGATCGCCACCGCCTCGTCGACGTCGTCGTACGGGATGACACAGAAGACAGGTCCGAAGATCTCATTGCGTGCCACCTCCATCTCATTGGTCACGTTGACCAAGAGGGTCGGCTCGAGGAACACGCCCCGGTCACGGCCGACCGGCCGGCCGCCACCCGAGGCGACCTTCGCACCCGCCGCAACGGCCCGCTCGATGTAGCCCTCGGAGCGTGCCCGAACGCGCTCGGTCGGCAAGGGGCCAAACATAGTCTCCGGGTCCCGTGGGTCGCCCACCTTGATGTCTGCGAACGCTTCGACCAGGCGAGCGACCACTTCGTCGTGTCGTGCCCTGGAGACGAGGATGCGGGTGAGCGCGTTGCACACCTGCCCCTGAAGCGTGGTCATGACCATGAGCATCGGCAGCGTCTTATCGAGGTCGGCGTCGTCGAGGACGATGGCAGCGGACTTGCCACCAAGCTCCAGGGTGCAACGGGCGATCCGGCGGCCGGTCACGGCTGCGACCTCACCCCCGATTTCGGTGCCGCCGGTGAAGTGGACGCCTGCCACGGCTTCGTGAGCCACGAGGTATTTGCTGACGTCGGTGTCAGCGGTGAGAAAGCTGATGACGCCCTCAGGAAAGCCAGCCTTGTCGGCAGCGTCGGCCAGGAAGTGGCCGACCATGCGACACTCAGGCGGCAGCTTGACGATCACCGGATTGCCCACGAGCAGAGAAGGGATGACGGACAGCCCGATCTCAGTCGTGGGGCCGTTGTAGGTCATGACTGCCAGAACGGGGCCGAGTGCCTCGCGCCGGACCACGACACGACCGCCCGCAGTGTCACGTTCCTCCACGAAGGAAAGCTCGGCGGCGAGCCGCAGGGAATCCCGGCCGGAGAGTGACAGGCCCCCACCGAAGGCAGCAGCCGTCGTCAAGGGCACACCGGCCTCGGTCGCCCATGCCAAGTTCGTGGCGTCGAGGCCCTCCTCGAGGAGATCGAGGAATCGTTCGACGACAGAGATGCGATCTGACACGGGCATCGTCGGCCAGGGACCATCGAGAAATGCCATCCGAGCCATCGACACCGCTGCCTTGGCATCCTCGATGGTCACCGCCGGAAGCGTGGACACGACGGATCCGTCGATCGGCGACACCACGTCGACAACGTGGTCAGAGGACGGCCCGACCCACCGGGAGCCGATGAAGAGCTCACCTGCATGCGGGACTGCCATCTGGGACACCTGCGTGGTCGTTGCGGTCATCGATCCTCCTTGTGTGTGGGGCATCACACCCCTGATGAGACGAACATCTCAGCCACGCAAGGAGGGCTCAATGTGGCGTCACCCAAGTCCCGACGCGCAGGTTGTGGGGTTTTCCACGCGTGGCGATCACGACGTGGGGGGATCGACGTCCGGCCATTCGCGCGCCCTCGCGAGCAAATCACGCCGGCAGCTCTGAAACTCCTTGATCGCGCGCCACGCAACGCCACCGACAAGGTCCCCCGATTGGTGGAACGTTTCCACCCAAGCGCCGTTGTCGTGGTGGTCGACCACACCGAGGCCCACCGCTGCGATGGCCCCCGCGATCTGGATGCGTGTGTCGTAGTGGTCGGTCCACACGAACGGGACCGGTGCATATCTGTTCCGCTTGCCCAGAATTCCGGCAGCGACCGCGGCAGCCTGTTCACTCGCGTTGGTTCTGTGCTCGAGTCTCACATAGCGTGCGTACCCGCTGTGCCAGAAGCGTGCGGCATCGCCCACGGCCCAGACACCCGGAGCTGCCTCGCAGTACTGATTGCACAGCAGTCCGGACTCCTGCTCCAGTCCCGCACTCGTCAGCCACGAGAGATCGGGGACGGCACCTACGGACTCCAGCACCACGTCAGCGTCGAGTGTCTCGCCGTTGGCGAGCTCGATCACGGCGCCGTCGCCCCGCCGCTCCCCGTCTATGACGCGGGTGCCTGCTTCGATGCGCACTCCATGAGCGCAGTGCAGTGCGAGCAGTGCACCCGCAGCACGAGCTCCCAGGCGATCCGCGAACGGTTGGGACGAAAGCTCCACGACCGTCACCTCGACACCCAGCTGACGAGCTGTCGCGGCGACCTCGAACCCGAGGAATCCTCCACCGACCACGACCAGCTGAGCACCCGGTGTGAGTCGGGCCTTCAACTCGTTCGCGTCGCTGACCGTGCGCAGCGTCAGAGTCCCGAAGGGAAGGTTCAACCGTCGAGGTGTTGCGCCGGTCGCCACGACGAGATGGTCGAAGCTGTGTCGATCCCCGTGCTCATCCATTACCCACTGGGCATCCAGATCGGTCCCGATCACCGATGAACCCAGATGCCAGGCCACCCCCTCGAGTTGCGAGGTCGGTGAGGCCAGTGTCGACGCGTCCTCATCACCCCGGAGGTAACCCTTGGCGAGCGGTGGCCGCTCGTAAGGTCCAGTCGACTCAGCACCGAGCACGACGATCGGACCGGTGTGACCGCGTCGACGCAGGGCCTGCACGGTGCTGGCGCCGGCCACCCCGGCACCCACCACCACAACCGAGCTGTCGACGCCTCCGCCTGTCATCGCATCACGTGATGGAGATGGCGGCGGCTGGGCAGCCTTCAACTGCTTCCTCGACGGACGCCACGTCCGGTTCGTCGACCGTGTCAGTGTGCAGTCGCACGATGGCATGGTCGTCCTGGTCGAAGACGTTCGGACTCACCAGGACGCAGTTTCCACTCGAGATGCACCGTTCTCGCTCTATCTCGACCTTCACGGGTCTCCTCCTGTTGGCCATTGAAAGACGTTCGTCGGAGCAGTCATTCTCCGCGGGCGGGCACGACACCGACAATGTGAGGCTCCACAACAGGCGACCGGTTCGCTGTTGATCTTGCGGTAGCGGACCGCTTGCGGCTGCCGACAGACTCGGTGGCTCAGTCGACGAAGGGTTGGGTCATGCGCTTTGAGGATCACGTATTGGTGTGCACGGGCGCCGGTTCCGGCATCGGAGCAGCGGTTGCGCGTCAATACGCCAGTGAGGGTGGGCGGGTCGTGCTGCTTGGGCGACGGCCGGCGTCGCTCGAACGCGTGGCTGCTGACTGTCCCGGGGCTCTTGCTGTGCCGACGGACGTCTCCGACGCCGCCGCCGTACGTCGCGCCGTCGACGAGACCGTGCGCCAGTTCGGACGCATCGACAGCGTCTACAACGGCGCGGCGGTTCTGATTCCGACCGAGGCGATCACAGCGGATCCTCAGGAGTTCGTCGATCAGTTCATGATCAACGCGGTCGGCACGCTCAATGTCTGCCAGGCCGCTGCCCCGGCGCTGCGTGACTCCCCCAACGGGTCGATCGTGAACACTTCGTCAGTCGTCGTGGACATCGCGCGGGCCAATCGCGGTCTGTATGCCGCCTCGAAGGGAACGATCCCCCCACTGACCCGACACCTTGCCCTGGAACTCGGCCCGACGGTCCGCGTCAATGCGCTGTCTCCGGGCCACACGCTCACGGAGATGACTGAGGACTTGTACGCCCAGCAGGGCGAGTCACTGGAAGAAGGACTGAGCTCTCTTTCAAGCAACGTGATGCTCGGCCGGGTTGCCATGCCGCCGGAGATGGCCAGCGTCGTCTGCTTCCTTCTCTCCACTGAGGCGCGCTACATGACGGGTCAGACATTGACCGTCGACGCCGGCATGACGGCTGTGTGAACAGATTGGGGAGACCCACATCCCGTCGACCCGCTTCTATGACAACTCACATCGACAGAGACCCCCGTCACAGCGACTCTAGAATCATGTCGCACGAAGCAACTCACAGTCAGCCAGCTCCGGTACGAATCATGGGCCATGTGCTGTCCACCGTCGCGGGCCTCGGCATTCTCACCCTGATGGCCTTGACGGTCCTTGATGTCACGCAACGCGAGGCTCGCGGTCATGGCGTCAAGGGCGTAGTTGAGTTCAGCGAAGTCCTGCTTGTCGGGATCGTCTTCCTCGGCATGGTGGGAGCCCAGCTCGCTGGGCAGCACATCAAGTCACCCATCGTCACGAACAAGCTGCCCGCCCGTGCCGCACACGCAGTACGGGCGCTGGCCTCGCTGGGTTCCTGCATCTTCGTCGGTTGGATGACCTCTTTGTCCGCACAGGCGGCCCAGCTGTCCTACGAAGTCGGCGAGTACAGATTCGGTCTCGTGAACGTCCCGCTGTGGCCGGCCAAGGTCACCATCCCCATCGGTCTGGGGGCACTGTGCATCGCTCTGGCGATCGACTTCCTGGTGCAACTGCGGCGACTCCGACTGAACCAGGTCGCCACCGACACCGAGTTCGAGGGCCTGCCCTAGCCCTCGCATCTCCTCAAACTTTTGGTTCCCTGCCACCAAGGAGCGTTCATGAGCCCCGAAGTCATCATTGCCCTTGCGATCGTTTCCTTTCTGGTTCTGATTGCCCTTGAGGTCCCCATTGCACTGGCCATCGGTGGATCGGGGCTCTTCGCCGTGGTCCTGTTGGCCGATCCCGCGACAGCTGCCGCAACGTTGAAGGCGACGCCGTACAGCGCCACCGCCAAGTACGCGTTGGTCGTCATCCCCATGTATGTCCTACTCGGCTCACTCATCTCCCATGCCGGCCTGGGCACGCGCATCTTCCGCGCCGTGAACCGCCTGGTGAGTCGCCTGCCAGGAGGTTTGGCTGCGACGACCGTGGTGGCGACCTCGATCTTCAGCGGAATCTCGGGGTCCAGTGCGGCAGACGTGGCAACCTTCGGTCGCATCTCTGTTGCGGAGATGAGCCGCAACGGCTACTCGCGCGCCTACGCCGCAGCGGTGGTCGCGGCTGCAGGCGCCTTCGCTGCGCTGATTCCGCCCAGCGTCACCATCATTCTCTACGCAATCATCGCCGAGCAATCGGTGAGCGCGATGATCATGGCCGGGGTTCTGCCGGGTGTCATGTCCGCCGTGGTTCTCGCCGGCTACGTCATCTTGAACGGCTTCCGCACCCGAACTCACGCACTGCAGATCCCGTCTGTGTCGCCGCCCGCCGAGTCATCGCTGACCCTGGCGCCATCGGGTTCCTCGGCTGCCGGTGTCGGCACCCTGACGCGTACGGCCACGGTGGAGGCTCCGCCTGCGAGGACCAGCGGCGGAGCCAGCTCTGGTGACGGTGGGACAGGAGCCGCAGGGGCCAAGGAGTTCCGGAGCGACGCCGCCTCACTCGTCTATGCCGCGATTCTGTTTCTGGTGGTGGTCGGCGGCCTGTACGGCGGCATCTTCACCGCGACCGAGGCGGGTGCAATCGGCGCGTTCGCGGCCTTGGTGATCGCGATCATCGCCCGAAAGCGCGGCGAGATCTCGATCATCACTCTGTTGTGGCGCTCGATCACAGAAGCCTCACAGGTAACCAGCATGATATTTCTGCTGCTCATCGGTGGTGCGATCTTCAGTTATGCGCTCGCGCTCTCCGGGGTGCCGATTCAGATCTCCGAATGGGTCGCCGGATTGACGCTACCGCCGGAACTCACCATCGGGTTGATCCTCCTGATGCTGATCCCACTCGGCGCCTTCCTGGACGGTCTCTCCATCCTTCTCCTGACCGTCCCCATCATCGCTCCCGTCGCGCTTGAGCTCGGTTTCGACGGCATCTGGTTCGGCATCCTGGTTCTCAAGTTGATCGAGATCGGCTTGATCACGCCTCCGGTCGGGGTGAACGCTTTCATCATCTCCTCGATCGCGGGGGTGCCGGTCGAGAAGGTCTTCCGGGCCTTGGTTCCTTTCGTCGTCCTCGATCTGGTGTTCACCGCGGTCCTCTTCACGTTCCCCGACCTGATCCTGTTCCTGCCGCGCTGGGCAGGCCTTGCGTGAACCGTCGAGTACGGACAGTCACACCCCATCACCCTGATGCTGCCCGACACCGGTTCGCAAGGAAGGTTCAGCGTTGAAGACAGTCAAACAGCTCGAT
>NZ_BCRJ01000143.1 GCF_001552535.1 Nocardioides jensenii JCM 1364 = NBRC 14755
CCATCGCCAGCGCCGCGTCCGAGGCCGTGCCGACCCCGGCGTCGAGCACCACGGGCACGTCGACGGCGGCGACCACGGCTTCGATCGCATGCGGGTTGAGCACGCCCAGCCCCGAGCCGATCGGCGAGCCCAGCGGCATCACCGCGGCGCACCCGGCATCGGCCAGGCGCCGGGCCAGGACGGGGTCGTCGGTGGTGTAGGGCAGGACCGTGAATCCCTTGCCCACCAGGGTCTCCGCCGCTTCGAGCAGCTCCACGGCATCGGGCATCAGGCTGGTCTCGTCGCCGATCACCTCGAGCTTGACCCAGTCGGTCTCCAGCGCCTCGCGGGCCAGCTCGGCGGTGAGCACGGCCTCTCGGGCCGAGAGGCAGCCGGCGGTGTTCGGCAGGATCCGCAGGCCGCGCCGGGTCAGCAGGTCGAGCAGTCCACCGGCCCCGGTGCTCGACGTGCGCCGCATGCTCACCGTGACCAACGCGGGTTCGGCGGCGTCGAGCACGGGGTCGAGCAGGGACAGCTGCGGCAGGCCGCCGGTGCCGAGGAACAGTCGGGACGGCAGGGGAACTCCGTCGATGACGAGGCTCATCCGCCCTGCACCGCCGTCACGACCTCGACCACGTCGCCGTCCTCGAGGTGTCGTGTGGCGTGCGCGCTGCGCGGCACCACACTGCCGTTGACCGCGACGGCACTCCCGGCACACGGCGCGAGCACGGCGACCGCACTCCCGGTGGGCAGGTCGGTGGGTTCTCCGTTGAGGGTGATCTTCACGCGTTGTCCTTCCTGTACGTCGGTTCGCGCCCGCTCGGCGCATGGACGAGTCGGTCCGCGTCGACCCGCGCAGCGGCGACGTCGAAGCGGCGAGGGTCGAGAGCGGGGTCGAGGTGCCCGGTCTCGAGGTGGTCAGCCACGAGTTGTGCGGCCAGCGGAGCGAGCAGCACGCCGTGCCGGAAGAAGCCGGCAGCCAGGATCACGTCGTCACGACCCGGCGCAGGTCCGACCAGCGGCACGTTGTCCGGGGTGCCGGGCCGGTCACGCGCGCACGCCTCGATGAACGTGGCCCGGTCCAGACCGGGCACCAGGAGCCGCGCGGAGTCGAGCAGCCGGGCGACGCCGCCCAGCGTCACGACAGGATCGGCGTCGTGCTCCTCCGCGGTGGCTCCGATGACCACACCGCCGTCGGCCCGCGGGACGACGTACAACGGCTCGCCGTGCACCCAGCCGCGGATCGTCCTCGTCGGCGGGTCGTCGGTGTGCGCCCGCAGGATCTCACCGCGCACACCTCGCACCAGGCTCGACCAGGGCTCGGGCAGCCGCGCACCGGTGGCGACCACCGTGACGTCGCACTCCCTCGGTTCCGGGTCGTCCCGAGCACGGCCCACACGGGAGAGGAGGGCCTCGACCACCGAACGCGGATCAACGCTGTGGTCCTCGCTGAGAAGAGCCGCTCCGGTGGCACGCGGTGAGAGCGTCGGCTCGAGGCGTCGGGCGGCCGACCCAGTCAGCATCTCGGGGGCCGCACCGAACGACTCCAGCAGGGCGGCCTGGCGTTCCACGTGCTGCAGGTCGCCCCGGTCGAACCCGACCAGCAGCGTCCCGGTGCGGTGCAGGTGAACCCCGAGCCGGCCGGCGTACGACGGCCAGAGTTCGATGCTCGACAGGCCCAGCCGAAGCAGGTCCCGCTCGGTGTGCCAGACCTCGCTCGACGGCGACAGCATGCCGGCCGCGGCGTACGACGCACCGGAGCCGGGCGCGGGGTCCACGACGGACACCTGGTGCCCACGGCGCAACAGCTCCTCGGCGCAGGAGAGCCCGATGATCCCTGCGCCGAGCACGAGCACCCGCATCAGGCGACCGCGTTCACGAGTTCCTTCGCTGCCCGCACGGGATCGGGTTGTCGCCAGATCGAGCCGATCACCGCGACACCGTGGGCGCCGGCGGCGAGTACGCCCGGTGCCGTGGCCGCCGAGACCCCGCCGATGCCGATCAACGGCAGGACCCCGACGCAGGCGGACAGTGCCGAGAGCCCCAGTGGAGCGGGAAGTCCGGGCTTGGAGGTGGTCTCGAACAGGGGCCCGAAGCCGGCGTAGGAGGCACCGTCAACACGGGCCTGGCGCAGGGACGGGAGGTCGCGGCAGGTGGCCCCGATGACCAGCTCCGGAGCGATCCGTCGAGCCGCGGCCACCGGCAGGTCCGAGGCACCGAGGTGCACACCGTGGGCACCGGCAGCCAGCGCCACGTCAAGACGGTCGTTGACCACGACCATCGCGCCCGTGTCGAGCGCCGCCGCCACGCACGCCATCAGCGAGCGGGTGGTCGCGGACTTCGCCCGCACCTGGAAGCCGTCGATGCCGGCGTCGGCGAGTGCGGGCAGCAGGGACAGGTCGTCGGTCGCGTCGACCAGGCAGAAAATACGTGCAAGCACGGGAATCGCTCCTCGCTTCCTGCGCCGGCATTACCCGGTTCAGGTTCAACGGTCAGAGCGGCTTCAGCCCCATCTCAGCCCGCTGCCGCGAGCCCCCGTGGTGGAATGTGCTGCGACCATAGCGCAATCAGCAGGCCATGAGAACCGTGGGCTCAGTGGCCGGGCAGCTCGCCGTGCCCGCGCCGGCGCCTGCCCTCGCCGGGCATCGGCTTGCGCACGACGGTGACACCGCCCATCAACGCGAAGCCCTTCACCCGCACGATCGGGGAGTCCGGGCCGAGCTGGGCCTCGGTCCGGTCGCGCCCCTGGCTGAAGTCGCCCATGATGCCGAGGCCCTCGACGATCACCACGGTGAACGCGTTGACGATGACGTCGATGCCGCCCATCACCGTGTTGGCGATGATCGTGGTCTCGTGCTCGGTCAGGATCGCCTGACGCAGGTCGATGTCGATGCCACCCATCAGGGCGAACGCGGTGTGGGTCCTGCCGACCTGCCAGACCCCGCGCCGGTCCTGGCCTCCCATGATTGCCAGCGAGGACTTGTGCGTGGGCGCGTTCACACCTGCGGGAAGCGACGCGGCCGGCGTCGACCGGCGAGCCGGGTCGTCGGCCTGCAGCGGCCGTGGCAGATCCAGCCCCTTGGTGGGCAGGTCGACCGTGATCGGCACGAGGTCGGCATAGACCTTGGCGGCGTACGTCGCCTCGAGTCGCTCGTCGAGCTCGTCGAAGTCGATCCGCCCCTCGCCGGCGGCTTCGCGCAACACCTCGGCCACCTTGTGCCGGTCGGCGTCCGAGATGCGCATCTCGTGGGGTCCGGGGGTGCCCTCCATGCCCGTCACACTAGCGGGAGCGACCTCATCTGGTCAGTGCCCGACACCGCGCCGATCAGCCGGTGGCGGTCAGCCCGTCGGACTCGAGGAACGTCGAGACCGCCACGGCGGCACGACGTCCTGCCCGGTTGGCGCCGATGGTGCTGGCGGAGGGCCCGTAGCCGACCAGCTGCACGCGCGCGTCGGCCACGGCGGTGGTGCCGTCGAGCCGGATGCCGCCGTACTCGCTGCGCAGGTGGAGCGGCGCGAGATGGGAGATCGCCGGCCGGAAGCCGGTCGCCCACAGGATCACGTCGACCGCCTCGCAGCTGCCGTCCTGCCAGCGCACGCCGTCCGGCTCGATCCGGGAGAACATCGGTCGGCGTCGTCGGTAGGCGCCCAGGCGCTCGGCCTCACGCTCCTGCTCGCGCAGCACCAGGCCGGTCACACTGACCACGCTGCGCGGCGGCAACCCACGGCGGACGCGGTCCTCGACCATGGCGACCGCGGCCCGGCCGATCTCGGGGGTGAAGTCGTCGGTGCGCCAGACCGGTTCGCGCCGGGTCACCCAGACGGTGTCGGCGATCGGGGCCAGCTCGCCGAGGAACTGCACGGCCGAGGCGCCACCACCGACGACCAGCACGCGCTTGCCGGCGAGGTGGCTCGGGCCCGGGTAGTCGGCGGTGTGCCACTGCTCGCCGGTGAACACCTCGATGCCCGGGTACGTCGGCACGAACGGCCGGGTCCACGTTCCGGTGGCGTTGACCACGGTGCGGGTGAGCCAGTGCCGCACGCCGGCGGTGACCCGGAGCAGCCCGTCGTCGTCCTCCACGCGGTGCACGTCGACCGGGCGGATCACCGGCAGCCCGTGATCGCTCTCGTAGTCGGCGAACCAGGAAGGGACGACCTCGTTGGCCCGGTCGTGGGACCGACCGGGTGCGGGCGCGTCGGGCAGGTCCGCGACACCGTGGACGTCGGCCATCGTCAGCGAGTCCCACCGGTGCTGCCAGGCGCCACCCGCTCGCGGATTCGCGTCGAGCACGACGTGGTCGAGACCCAGACGCCGCAGGTGGAAGCTCGTCGAGAGTCCCGCCTGCCCGGCGCCGATCACAAGGGAGTCGAGAATGTGCACACCTCGACAACGCCGGCTGGCCGACCGTTATGCCGTGCGATCCCTCACCACGGAGGCGGGTCATCGGTGCCCTCGGGTCAGGACCGCTGACCGAGGACCCAGGTGGCCACCTGGGTGCGCGAGCGAACCTCGAGCTTGGCCAGAATCCGCTCCACGTGGCCGTCCACGGTGCGGTTGGAGATCACCAGCTGCTCGGCAATCTGCCGATTGCTCAGCCCTTCGGCGACCAGCTCCGCCACCTGCTGCTCGCGCTTGGTGAGGGGGCTGGACGAGGCGGCGCCCGCAGGGTTGGCCGCAGTGCCGAGACCGAGCATGACAGCGCCGATGCGGTCCAGGCTCCTCTGCGCCTCGCGCAGCCGCTCGGCGTGCGGGTGACCGATCTCGACGTCCACCCGGGCCACGACGCGACGGCTGTCGGCACTGATGTCGGGACCGAACGCATCGATGTCGGTGCCGAGCAGGCCCCAGACCGCGGTCGCCGCGCCGTACAGGGCGGCGGAGTTCTCGAAGTTGCCGTTCGATGTGGCGACCCATGAGGCAAGCTCGAGAGTCAGTGCGATGCAGATGCCGTCCTGGAAGTCACGCTGCAGCTCCAGTGCCTCCACCACGGCAGCCTTGGCCGCCACCTGGTCGTCGAGCCGCCAGTGACACATGCCGGTGATCCACAAGGAGTAGGCCCGACACCAGCCCTCGCCGTTCCTGGCGCACAGGGCGAGCACCCGGCGACACGTGGCCAGCGACTCGGTCGGGCCCACCTCGAAGTACTCCGCCATCGCCAACTGGAACATCGCCGTCTGGGCCGCGGCGTCGTCGCCCACCTCCTCGAACGTCACGAGCGCCTGGTGGTACGCCGCGATCGAGGCGGTCAGATTTCCACTGAACAGCTCCAGCAGGCCGGTCCACGCATTGACGTGCGCCATCAGATGCGCGTCATCGAGCTCGGTCGCGAGAAGACGAGCGCTCTCCAGGTGCCGGGCGCCCGCGTCCCGGTCGCCCTGGATCAGGCAGACCCACGCGGCCACCCACAGGGCCGCGCCGTGCGACGGCGTCCGGCCGAGGTCGAGGGACAAGATCCGCTCCAGCCAGCGCCGTCCGTCACTGAGGAAGCCGCCGGCGATCCAGTGGTAGCGCAGGAACGACCCGAGCTGAGCGGCCTGCTCCTGCTCCCCGGGGGTCGTCGCGGACCATTCCAGCGCGGCAAGGACGTTGGCGTGGTCGCGGCGCATGACGGACAGCGCTGCGGGTTGCCCGGGACCACACCACGACTCGACCATGTCCCGGGCCAGGCCCAGGTAGTGGTCGCGGTGACGCCGGCTCAACTCGTCTGTCTCCCCGGCAGCCTCGAGCTTCTCCGCGGCGTACTCGCGCATCGTCACCAGCATGCGGTAGCGCATCTCGGAGCCGCCCGGCTCGGCGATGACGATCGACTTGGCCACCAGGTGGTCGAGCAGGTCGAGCAGCTGCTCGGGGGCGAGCTCACCGAACCCGCAGACCGTCTCGACGGCGGCCAGGTCCAGGCCTCCCCGGAAGACGGAGAGCCGAGCCCACACGAGCTTTTCGTCAGGCGCGCACAGCTCGTGACTCCAGTCCACGAGGTCCCACAGGGCCTGGTGCCGCGGCAGCCTGCCGCGCACGTCGCCCTTGAGCAGCTGGAACCGGTGATGGAGCCGCGCCAGCAGCTGCGTCACCGACAGCGTCCGCAAGCGTGTGGCCGCGAGCTCGATCGCGAGCGGCAGTCCGTCGAGGGTCGTGCAGAGCTCGTCGACGACCGCCCGGTTCTCCGCAGTGACCTCGAAGCCGGGAAGGTGGTGCCTGGCACGGTCCGCCAGCAACCGGACGGCGTCGGCTCCTTCGAGGGGTCCGACCGGGAACACCTGCTCGCTCGGCAGGCCGAGCGGCTCCCGGCTGGTGGCCACGATCGTGACGCCGGAGGCCGCGTCGAGAAGCTCGGCGACCAGGTCGGCGGAGGCTTCGAGGACGTGCTCGCAGTTGTCGATCACCACCAGCATGGTCTTGTCGGCAAGGTGGCGGTGCAGCTGCTCCACCGGGGTCCGGGTGGACTGGTCGGCGACCTCGAGGGCGGCCACCATTGCCGGCGCCACGGCAGCCGGACCACCGAGACTGGCGAGGTCGACGAACGTCGTACCGTCTGCGAAGAGGTGGCCGGTGCGCTCCATCAGCTCCAGGGCCAGCCTGGTCTTGCCAGCGCCGCCGGTGCCGGTGAGGGTCACGAGCCGAGCAGAACCGAGCAGCCCACGGACGTCACCCAGCATCTCGTCGCGACCGATGAAGGTCGTCAGCCGCTCCCCGACACGTGGGCCCATGCTGGCGAACCCTAGTCGCCGAACTGTGACCCGGGCCACCGTGCGCGACTGCCGAGCGGCCCTCCGCATCCAATGGGGTGGCCGAACGGGTGGTTCCACCCGTGTCCCGGGCGTGTGACCGCGGTCACGATGACGGTCCGCCGATCGAGGAGTGTCCCCATGACAGAGAACCAGAGCCACGACGTCATCGTGGTCGGTGCCGGATTCGCCGGCATCTACGCCATCCACAAGTTCCGTGACCGGATGGGCCTGGACGTCCACGCGTTCGACGCGGCCAGCGACGTCGGCGGCACGTGGTACTGGAACCGCTACCCCGGCGCCCGGGTCGACATCGAGAGCGTGCACTACTCCTACTCCTTCGACGAGGAGCTCCAGCAGGAGTGGCACTGGAGCGAGCGCTACCCGGCACAGCCGGAGATCCTGACGTACCTCAACCACGTCGCCGACCGCTTCGACGTCCGTCGCAACGTCACGTTCGACACCCGGGTCACCTCGGTGACCTGGGACGACGACGCGAGCCTGTGGCGGGG
>NZ_BCRJ01000144.1 GCF_001552535.1 Nocardioides jensenii JCM 1364 = NBRC 14755
GAGCCTGTGGCGGGTCACCACCGACGACGGGGTCGAGCACACCGCACGATTCTTCGTCTCCGGCGGCGGCACTCTCTCGGTGCCCAAGACGCCGGACTTCCCCGGCATCGAGACGTTCGGCGGCCGCACGCTGCTGACCGGCAACTGGCGCGAGGACGTCGACCTGTCCGGCCAGCGCGTCGGCGTCATCGGCACCGGCTCGAGCGGCATCCAGGCGATCAGCGAGATCGCGAAGGTCGCCGACTCCCTGACCGTGCTGCAGCGCACGCCCAACTTCGCCACTCCGATCGGCAACTACGCCACCGACCCCGCCGAGGAGGCCGCCGAGAAGGCGGCGTACGCCGAGCTCCGCGCAGCATCACGCAACCACTTCCTCGGCGTGCCCTACTCCGACGTCCGACCGTCCGCGCTCGCCGTGAGCCCGGAGGAGCGCCGGGCGATCTTCGACGACCGTTGGGACCGGGGCGGATTCCGACTGTTCATCGACAGCTTCGAGGACGTGCTGCTCGACCAGGACGCCAACGACACCGCGGCCGACTACATCCGCTCGCGGATCCGCGAGCGGGTCGCCGACCCGGCCACGGCCGACCTGCTGTCCCCCACGACCTACCCCTACGGCACCAAGCGACCCCCGTTGGAGACCGACTACTACGAGGCGTTCAACCGCGACACCGTGTCGCTGGTCGACGTCGCCACGAACCCGATCGCCGCCGTGGTCCCTGAGGGCGTGCGCCTCGAGGACGGCACGGTCCACGAGTTCGACGTGCTGGTCCTCGCCACCGGCTTCGACGCGTGCACCGGTCCCCTGCTGGCGATGAACGTCACCGGGCGTGACGGCGTACGGCTGGCCGACGAGTGGGCCGACGGTCCGCAGACCTACCTCGGACTCACCGCGCACGGTTTCCCGAACCTGTTCATGGTCACCGGCCCACAGAGTCCGTCGGTGCTCTACAACATGCCGCTGGCGATCGAGGACCACGTCGACCTGATCGGCGACACGATCAGCCACATGGCCGAGCACGGCCACCGGGTGTTCGACGTCAGCGAGCAGGCCCAGGACCAGTGGGTCGCCGAGACGACCGCGATCTCCGAGATGACGCTGCTGCCGAAGTCCGCCTCGTCCTGGTACATGGGCGCCAACATCCCCGGCAAACCACGTCGTGTCCTCGTCTACCTGGGTGGGGCGCCGCGCTACCGGGCGATCTGCGACAACGTGCAGGCAAGCGGCTACCGCGGGTTCCGGTTCGCCGAGACCTCACGGCAGCTGGACGGTGCCGGCTGCTCGCGGGCCCTGGACCCCTCGGTGATGTTCGTGGTCCAGGCACTCAAGGAGCAGCAGTTCACCGGCTTCCGCGCCGTGGGTGTCGAGGGTGCTCGAGCCGTCGTGGAGTCCTTCGTCGAGATGCAGGCCCCGAAGAAGGATGTTGCACGCATCGTCGAGGCGTCGTACGGCGAGCACCCCGACCAGCGGGTGCGCATCTACACGCCCGAGTCCGACGGTCACGAGAAGCCGGTGCTCGTCTACCTGCACGGTGGCGGCTTCGTCGGAGGCAGCCTCGACGTGGCCGACGAACCGGCGCGTGACCTCGCACTGCGCACCGGGGCGATCGTGGTGTCCGCGACGTACCGCCGCGCTCCGGAGCACCGGTTCCCGGCCGCCCACGACGATGCGTACGCCGCCCTGCGGTGGACCGCGGAGCACATCCCCGAGCACGGCGGGGACCCCTTCCGCATCGCCCTGGCCGGGGACTCGGCCGGCGGCACCCTCGCCGCAGCCGCCGCGATCCAGGCCGCGAAGGACGGCCTCGACCTGTCGGGCCTAGTGCTGGTCTACCCGTTGGTCAACGCCACCATCGACACTGCCTCACGTCAGGAGTTCGCGACCGACCACATCATCGGGCTCGACGACCTGGCCTGGTTCGGCGAGCAGTACGTCGGGTCGCCCGACGACGTGGGCGACCCGCGGCTGGCACTGGACACCGCCGACCTGTCTGGGCTCCCGCCGACGCTGGTGATCACCAATGAGTGCGACACCCTGCGCGACGAGGCCGAGCTGCTCGCCGCGAAGATCGCCCAGGCCGGTGTCGACTCACAGGTGGTGCGCTTCGACGGCCTGGCCCACGGCGTCTTCTGGATGTCGCTGGCCGTGGCCCGCGGCAACGACCAGCGGGCGACCGCCTCGGACTTCCTGGTCCGCCACCTCGACCGGGTGCCGGCCGGCGTCTGAGCAGCCGGTCGAGTGCTCGGGTGGTGGCTCCGGCGATCACCTGGGCACTCGGCGTACGCCGTCAGCGGGACAGTGCCCGGCACACCGCGGGGCGGCAGCCGTCGAAGCGCTCGATCCGGCGCTTGAGGTCCTGCACCCATGGCTTGGCGTGGTCCTCGGCGAAGACGTTGCGGTCCTCCCACGGCACGTCGTAGCGGTAGAGCTCCCACGCGTAGTCCGTGCCGCGCCACGAACTGTCGAGGTCGAAGCGCACCAGCAGTCCCCGGGCACTGCGCGCCGCGATGTACGACGGCACGATGTCGGTCGAACCGCCGGTCCGCTTGTCCGGGTCGAACTCTCCGGGGCGCGACTTCGACCAGGTGTGCTCGAAGAACACGTATCGCCCGCCGCGTGCCCGAGGTGCCCGGAGGCTGGACGCGATCGACGTGCCGGAGCGGAAGCCCGGGCTCTTCAGACCGGCCAGCTCCTCGAAGGTCGGGGCCAGGTCGATGTTGCTGACGAACTGGGCCCGGCCGCCCGGCGCCACACCCGGGCCGACGACAGCCAGCGGCACCCGCACGTCGGAGTCGTAGGGCGTGCCCTTGCCGCCGTTGAGCTGGTGCTGACCGAGGTGGATCCCGTTGTCGGAGGTGAGGAAGACGAAGGTGTCCGGGCCCACCTCGCGTCGAACACGGGCGATCAGCCGGTCGATCGACTGCACCATCTGGACCCGATCCCGGTAGTGCCGCAGGGCCGACTTGTCGGTGAGCTTGATCGGGTTCGTGCGCCACGCGGGTGCCGGCACCGTGCGCCCGCCACGGCGCAGGTAGGTGGGCGCGTTGTCGTCGCGTGGGTCGTTGTAGCCCTTGAGGTCACGCAGGCTGAGGGAGCCGCACCGCTTCAGGCCGCAGTTGCCGCCCTCCGGATCCCCGTAGCGAGCCCGGTCCTGGAAGGCGGAGGGGAATGCCGGGCTGCCCGGGTAGGCCTTGCGGATCTGTGCGTGCGAGCCGTAGGTCGCGATCTCCAGGAAGTACGGCGAGGCGTCGTCGCGGTGGTCGTCGAGGAATCGCACGGCGAGGTCGGCCGTCACGTTGGTGGCGTAGCTGCGGTCACGATCCTCGTGTGTGGCGTTGCGCGGCGGCTTCGGGTGGTCACGCAGTCGCACCGTGCCGTCCTCGCCGAGGTACGTCGACCGGAAGCCCCAGCCGTTGTAGCCGCCGCTGAGGATCGCCTGCCAGTCGTCCCAGCCCGCCACCTTGGGCGGCGGGAGGATCTTGCCGTCGACCCGGCGTACGTCGTACACGTTGAGGAACTTGCCGATGAACCCGGTGGTGTAGCCGCTGGCCTGCAGGGCCACGCTGAACTGCTTGCGCGGGTTGTCGTGGGCCAGGAACGCCGGGTACCCACCCACGGGACGCCGCCCGTTGCGGGTGTTGGTCAGCACGCCGGTCTGGTGCGGCGCCTGGCCGGTCAGCAGCGCGGCCCGGGAGGGGCAGCACAGCGAGTCGACCACGTAGGAGTTCCGGTACGACGCACCCTCGCGAACCATCCGCTGCGCCTCGGGCATGGTCGACAACAGCTCCATGGAGAAGTCGTCCATCAGGATCAGGACGATGTTCGGGCGGTCATCGACGGGCTGTCGCGCCGTCGTCGTACCGCCGGGCGCCGCTGCGGGTCCCTTCGCCGTCAGGCCGCCGAGCACCACCAGCGCGACGAGCGCCAGCACGCCGCATGACACGGCAACTCCCCAGGCCCTGCGTCCCACGACTCTCCCCCGATGTTTGTGCAGTCTTTCACTGCATTTTGGCAGGAGAATACCCACCTCCGCAGCCGATTCCGGCATCGCCGCGAGTTTCGCGGGCCTGCTCGCTGGAGAGCATGGGCGTCATGCCCCGTCGTCGAATCGCCGTCCTGGTCACCGTCCTTGCGGCACTGCTCCTGAGCGGATGCTCCGGCGACGACGAGGAGGAGCCGCTCGAGGCGCTGACCCCGGCCGAGCGCACGGTGCAGACGAACCCTGACCGCAACGCCGACGAGGTCGCCGAGAGGGCCGGCGCGATCGACCCCTGTGCCCTGTTGCGGGCGGTTCACCCGGCCGGAGGCGTCTCCCGGGATGCCTTCCCCAGGGCCGACAGCCCGCACTCCTGCTGGATGACCAACAGCTCGGTCAGGGCCGACGTGTTCACCCCGCTCAGCGAGTTCGAGCGCTTCCGATACGCCCGCGAGGAGCTGGCCGGCGTGGTCTCCTACCGCACCGGGCTCCAGGACGGCCGCTGCCTCATTCATCTGCCGATCAGCCACGACCACGCCATCAGCTTCAGTGGTCTGGCCTCATGCGCCACCGTCACGACGTACGCCGAGGGCGCCGCCGAGTTCCTGCAGTCGACCCCTGCCAAGGCCACCCGACCCCCGGGGATCAATCGAATCTCCGCCTGCGGCCTCCTCGATCACGCCGGCCGTGTGACGGGCAGTCAGCAGTTGACCACCAAGTACACCGTGCTCGACGAGTGCGGGGACGAGGCCACCGGAGCCGACTTCGAGCTGGAGTACGAGGACGACGTCGTCCGCGACTGGCAGACGACGCACACGTTCGGGGCGACCACCGTGCGAGTGCAGAAGACCAAGGAGCGGTGCTACCTGAAGTGGACCATCGGCGAGGCTGACGTCACGGTCCGCGAGGGACACGACCTCGCTGGGTTCATCACCACCGTGTCGTGCAAGAAGGGCCTGGCCCTCGCGAAGGCCCTGATCCCGGCAGCCCGCGAGGTCACCTCCCCCGATCGCGACCCGGTCGGCCTCCTCTACGCCTGGGACGAAGCAGACACCTCCGCTGTGGGCGCCTGCAGCAACATCGCCGACCAGGCCGACCTGCAGTGCTCTCCCGCAGAGGACGCCGACGTGCCGACGAACCGTCGCGACCTGATCATGCGGGCCGAGGCCGACCCGGACGTGCTCTGCGCTGCCGCGACGCCGCTGGTCCAGGAGCACTACGGCGAGGCACTCACGCCCACCACCGCTCTCGCGCCCAGCACCCCACTCCTCGTCGCCGCGAAGGACCCCACCGAGGACGCCACGCAGTGCGCCTTCGGGACGCCGAGCCACGCTCTGGAGATCTCAGTGGCGGTCTTCACCGGAGCGACGTCGAAGGGTGACGCCGACGAGGAGTTCGACGGCCGTCCCGCACGGGTCAGTGACGACGAGGTCAGCAGGTCCTACGTCGTGGCCCGGGACGAGCTGGGCGAGCCCGGCTTCCTGCTCGTGGAGGTCCGGACCCTGCCGTCTCGGTGGCGCGAGATCCACGACGCCTACCCATCGCCCGAGCCTGTCGCCGCGCGTCACCTGGCCGACGCAGACGCCCTCGTCGTTGACCTCGCCGGAGCGCTGCTCTGACGCACGGTCGAGGATGCCGGTGGTGGCCCCTCGGCGCCCAGCCGCGCAGAGCACGGGAGTAATCTTGACGCCCGTGGCCACCGAACCTGAATTCCGCTATTCCGACCTGCTCCCGACCGGCAAGGACGACACGCCGTACCGGTTGATCACCACCGAGGGGGTCTCCACGTTCGAGGCCAACGGAAAGACGTTCCTCCAGGTCGAGCCCGAGGCGATCCAGAAGCTGACCGCGGAGGCGATGCACGACATCAGCCACTACCTGCGCCCGGCCCACCTGGCCCAGCTGCGCAAGATCATCGACGATCCCGAGGCGTCGGGCAACGACCGGTTCGTGGCCACCGACCTGCTCAAGAACGTCAACATCTCCGCCGGCGGCGTGCTGCCGATGTGTCAGGACACCGGCACCGCGATCGTGATGGGCAAGAAGTCCGAGGGCGTGCTGACCGGTGCCGACGACGGCGAGGCGATCAGCAAGGGCGTGTACGACGCGTACACCAAGCTCAACCTGCGCTACTCCCAGCTGGCCCCGCTGACGACGTACGAGGAGAAGAACACCGGCACCAACCTGCCGGCCCAGATCGAGCTCTACTCCACGCCGCAGACCTCCGGAGAGCCGGAGTACAAGTTCCTCTTCATGGCCAAGGGCGGCGGCTCGGCGAACAAGTCGTTCCTGTTCCAGGAGACCAAGGCGATCCTGAACCCCACGCGGATGCTGGAGTTCCTCGACGAGAAGATCCGCTCACTCGGCACCGCCGCGTGCCCGCCGTACCACCTGGCCGTGGTCATCGGAGGCACCAGCGCGGAGTTCGCGCTGAAGACCGCGAAGTACGCCAGCGCGCACTACCTCGACAACCTGCCCACCGAGGGCACGATGAGCGCCCACGGCTTCCGCGACCTCGACCTCGAGGAAGAGGTCTTCAAGCTGACCCAGTCCTTCGGCATCGGCGCGCAGTTCGGCGGCAAGTACTTCTGCCACGACGTCCGCGTGGTCCGGCTCCCCCGCCACGGTGCCAGCTGCCCGGTCGCGATCGCGGTCTCGTGCTCGGCCGACCGCCAGGCGTTGGGCAAGATCACCGCCGAGGGGGTCTTCCTCGAGCAGCTCGAGACCGACCCGGCGAAATACATGCCCGAGCCGAGCGAGGAGCAGCTCGCCGCTGCCGACGACGTCGTGAAGATCGACCTCACCCAGCCGATGAGCGAGATCCTCGCCGAGCTCAGCAAGCACCCGGTCAAGACCCGGCTCTCGCTGACCGGCCCGCTGGTCGTCGCCCGCGACATCGCGCACGCCAAGATCAAGGAGCTGCTCGACGCCGGCGAGGAGATGCCGCAGTACCTCAAGGACCACCCGGTCTACTACGCCGGTCCGGCCAAGACGCCTGAGGGCATGCCGTCGGGCTCGTTCGGCCCGACCACGGCAGGGCGGATGGACTCCTACGTCGACCAGTTCCAGGCTGCGGGCGGCTCGATGGTGATGCTGGCCAAGGGCAACCGCAGCAAGCAGGTCACCGAGGCGTGCCACACCCACGGCGGCTTCTACCTCGGCTCGATCGGAGGCCCGGCCGCGCGCCTCGCGCAGGACTGCATCAAGGACGTGTCCGTGCTCGAATACGAAGAGCTCGGCATGGAGGCGATCTGGAAGATCGAGGTCGAGGACTTCCCGGCCTTCATCGTGGTCGACGACAAGGGCAACGACTTCTTCACCGACCCCTCGGGTGCGGTGAACATCCCGCTCTCCGGCATCAGGGTGCGCTCGAAGGAAGACTGAGTGCTCCGCCTGGTCGTTGCTCACCTTGTTCCTCAAGGTCATCCCGACGGTCACGACGGTCCTGGCCGTGATCGTGCTCGCCCAGAAGCGCAACCGGCGTCCCGAGGACCGGGCCAAGGCCTGACCGGTCGCCGGTGAGGGGAACCCTCGGAGACCGCCGTACGTTGGCTGGGCAGGCAACGAAAGGACACCCCATGCAGTGCCCCACCGACGGCGCCACCCTCGTGATGAGCGAACGCAGCGGCATCGAGATCGACTACTGCCCGACCTGTCGCGGCGTGTGGCTCGACCGCGGCGAGCTCGACAAGATCATCGAGCGCTCGATGACGCAGGCTCCCCCGGCCCCGGCTGCTCCCCAGCAACAGCGGTACGACGACCGCGACCGCTCCTATGACCGGGACCGCTCGTCGGGCCAGCAGGGGTACGGCCAGCAGCCCTATCGCAAGAAGAAGAAGGAGAGCTGGCTCAGCGAGCTCTTCGACTGACCCTGCCGGCCGGTTCTGGACGGGGCCCGACGATGGGGCTCAGGGCTGCCGCGCCGCTCCTTGGTAGAAGAACTCCACGCTGTCGGCCTCGCCGTCCTCGACCCGCTTGAACGCCTTCATGATCGGGTTCTCGACCCGTCCTGACTCCGTCAGGACAACGGGGAGCTCCCCGAAGACCTCATGGTTGCCCCAGGACGCGCCCGGCATTGTCCGCACCATCACCTCACCCACGTAGGCACCGAGCATGAAGGTCGGTGCGGCCCACACGTCGCTGCCCTCGGCCGAGAAGTTGCTCAACACCGCATCCACGTCCGCCAGGCTCTCGGGCGTGTAGTCGAGGGTGATGCCGACGTTGTCGAGGACGATCGCGGCGGCTTCGTCCGAGAGCAGCGGCATGCTCGCCGGCTCAGGACGAGCAGGCAGGGCCACTGCGGCCTCCGTCTCGCTCCATCGCGGCGTGCCATCGGGTTGGCCGTCCCGGAACTCGTCGTTGGGAGAGAGCCGAACGCTCGCCGGCGTCCCTCCCAGATCATTCGACGCGGCCTGCTCAGACTTGTTCCTGCGCTTGAAGATTCCCACGAAAGACTCCTTGCTCATCGACAGTGCCCTGCACCCTGCTACCCGTGTCCGCGCCGGACAAACCGCGCGAGTGCGTCGGCCACCAGTTGGGCGGGTGAGCGAGAATCAGGAACGTGACACTCCAGCGACTCCCCCTCGTGCGCAGCCTGGGCACCCGCCCGCCCGAGAACGCCTTCGCGGACTCCCCGCAGTATCGCGACGGCTCGTTCCACAACCGAGCGCCGGCGCGCATGGTCGACGAGGTCAGCCGGGCCTCGATCGCCCGCGACTTCGCGCGCAAGGGCCGCATCGGCAAGCCCTCCGGAGCGATTCCCCTGGCGAGACCCGATCTTCCGGAGACAGCCTCCGACTGCGCCGCGACCTGGCTCGGCCATGCCACCGTGCTGGTCGAGGTCGGCGGCCATTGGGTGCTGGCCGACCCGGTGTGGAGCGACCGGGTCTCCCCCGCCTCACGCGTGGGTCCCCGCCGACACCACCCGGTGCCGTTGGCGCTGCGTGAGCTCCCCCGACTGAGCGCGGTCCTGATCTCGCACGATCACTACGATCACCTCGACACGTCCACGATCGAGTGGCTGACCCGGCACCAGGAGGTGGTCTTCGTGGTGCCGCTCGGCATCGGCAGCCACCTGCGTCACTGGGGTGTGCCGGAGGCGCGCATCGTCGAGCTCGACTGGGGCCGGTCACACACCATCGGCGACCTCGTCCTCACCTGCACCGAGGCCCAGCACTTCTCCGGGCGGCTCTTCGCGCCCAACCCGACGCTGTGGTCGTCGTGGGTGATCGCCGCCGGTGAGACCCGGGTGTTCTTCGGCGGTGACACCGGCTGGACAGATGCGTTCGAGGCGATCGGATCGTCGTACGGCCCCTTCGACCTGACGGTGCTGCCGATCGGCGCCTACGACCGGCGTTGGCGCGACGTGCACATGGATCCCGTGGAGGCGTTGCGCGCCCACCGTGCCCTGCGCGGCCACGTCCTGCTGCCGATCCACTGGGCCACCTTCGACCTCGCCTTCCACCCGTGGGCCGCTCCCATCCAGTGGCTGATGCGCGAGGCCGTCGAGGTGGCGGTGGCGGCTCCGAAACCCGGACAACGCTTCGTCGTCGATGACGACGCTGACCTGCCCGGCGACGACTGGTGGTCGGCGCTCGGGTCGGCCTGACCGCCCACGGGACACGGCGACGTCATACCCTGCGCGACATGGAGATCGTGGAGATCGCTCGGGTCGAGACCGAGCGCGGCGAGGTGGTGCTGCGTGAACGCCGCGAGGAGAACACGGCACCGGTGACCGAGCTGCGGGTCAACGGGGTGTTCGTGATGGACACCCTGGAGACCAGCAGCGAACGCGCGCTCGCCACCGCCGCGCTCGCCCTGGTCGACGCCCCGGACGACGTCCTGGTGGGCGGGCTCGGTCTGGGATTCACCGTGGCCGAAGTGCTCGCCGACCAGCGCGTCACCACGTGCACTGTCGTCGAGCTCGAGCAGGCACTGGTCGACTGGATGCGTGACGGAACCATCGCCCACGGCCCCGGTCTGCTGGCCGATGCGCGGCTCGAGGTGATGGTGGCCGACGTCGCGGCCGCACTCGCCGAGGCCGGGGAGGCGTCCTACGACCTGGTTCTCCTCGACGTCGACAACGGGCCCGGCTACCTCGTGCACGAGCAGAACGCCGCGCTCTACCTGCCGCCGTTCCTCGAGGCCGCGAAGCGGGCCACCCGCCAGGTCGTTGCGATCTGGCGGGTGGCGTCGCCCCGGAGCTGGAGGTGGCCATGGGCGCCGTCTTCGGCAACTGCGCACCCACGTCGTACGACGTGCGGCTGGGCCAGCGCGCCGAGACCTACTGGCTCTACGTCAGTCGCCAGTCCTAGGCCGTGTTGCCGAAGAGGCCGGCGAGCCGGATGCGGCCTGGACTCCGCCCTCACCCAGCGCCGTTCCCGGGCCGGGCGGAGCCTCCCCGCTTGCGATGGCACCTTGAACATTGACGGTTCCCATTCAACCGAAGGACTGATCCGTGCCCGACCGACCTGAGATTGTCTGCCTCTGCGGCTCGACCCGGTTCGTGGACGAGATGCGTGCGGCGAACCGGGATCTGACCTTCGCAGGTGTCATCGTCGTCGCACCAGGCGAAGCTGACGAGTTGATCACCACCGAGCAGAAGACCGCGCTGGACGCCCTTCACCTGCGCAAGATCGACCTGGCTGACCGGGTTCTGGTCGTCAACCCCGGCGGGTACGTCGGCGAGTCCACCAGCAGGGAGATCGCGTATGCCCGCGCCACCGGCAAGCCGATCTCGTTCACCGATCCCTGAGGTCCTTGCCCGCACGACCGCCCACTCGCCGGGCCGACAGGATTCAGCATCTGTGCGA
>NZ_BCRJ01000145.1 GCF_001552535.1 Nocardioides jensenii JCM 1364 = NBRC 14755
GAGCGTCCCCGTCAGGCTACCCAAGTACACGCGCGACCCCCTGCGTGGATCACGGCTGTTTTACTCCTACATAGCAGCGCGAACGACGCGCGAGTGGTCGGCCATGTGGGCTCTAAGTGACGACACGGCGGGGCGTTCCCTCCAAGACTTGGAGGATCAGATGACTGAGGACTTCATAAAAGAATCCCACAACCTCGCGGAGCGGACGAGCGCAAAGTACCGACATTCCTACGAAGCGGCATGGCTGTTCGTTTGCGCCCTCCTGTTCCTCGGTATTGCCATCTTCCTTCGGCTTCTCACGTCACTACACGGCAGCGGCGACATCGACCTCTCCGACGAACTACCTCTATTCGTACTCGTGACGATTGTGTCGATCCACGCCGCGCTCCAGGTGTATGCGCGTGCTGTGCACGACATTCGATCGGCAGAGAAGGCCTATGACGCTGCATACGCAGTTGAGTTCCGCCGGCGTATGCAGAAGGCCGGGATCAAGCAGTCCGACCCGAAGTTCGAACGCAATCGTGTCCTGTATTGGCAGAGGCGTCGGACCCCGCTGTCCATACTTGCGCCGGTCGGTTTCGCGACGGCTGTCGCGGGCACCTGGCGATGGGAGTGCACCGCCCCCATTGTTGCCGGCCTCTCGGTGTTGATCGGCATGTGGGTAACGTTTGACGCGTGGCTTGAGGATGACGACCCGGACAAGGTCGGGGACCGGATCCGATTCACCCACGTCCGCGCGTGGTGGCTACCCCTGATGTCAGCCCTAGTCGCGGCATTCGTTGCTTGGGCAGCACGGCACGAGGGTGGCGCGTGGCAACTAGCGGCTATCCCGCTGCCCGTACTCGTCCTGGGCGTGATCAACACCAGTCGCCCAGCCCGTTCCCATGCCAAGGCGCGAAAGTTGGTGCGGAAGCGTGCCGTCCACGCGGCGAGACAAGAAGCAGACGGTCAGGCTTCGTAACAGATCGTTGAACGACGGCGCGGCACGTCAGCAAGGGGTGGACTACGCCAACATCTATACCCTCGTGGTCGATCGAGCCATCCACGTCATACCGGCGCCAATGGGGCGCTGGATGCCGCCCAAGTCGGCGTCTGCACTGGGCGCCGCGGACGTGGGCGAGCCGACTCGGTGCGTGGGGGTGGCCCCGCTAGGGTCCGGGGGTGGCCAGTTCTCGCCGATCCAGTTCTCGTCGGCGCAGCTCGTCCCCGCGCCGGGGCGGGACGCGACAGTCACAGCGGCCTTTGCCGGTCGCCGGTCCGGGCGAGCGACTGTGGGTGCTTGACGTCCCGTACGGGACTCAGGTCGACGGTGCCGTGTGGCACCCGACAGTCAAGGCCCATCTGTACGTCGGGCGTGCTGTGCCCGCGCACCTCGCGCCCTACGCTCCGGGTCCGTACACGCTCGGTCGGTTCATCGAGAACACCCTCAACCCCGACAGCCCGACGCCCAGCCCCGAGCCGACCGAGGCACTCGAACCCCGGATGATCCAGTACGAGGCGGCCGATGCGATCGCAGCGCATGCTGCCGCAGGCGGACGGCAGTTCCTGCTGGCTGACGAACCCGGTGTGGGCAAGACGATCTCCGCGGTCCTCGGGGCAACCGCGGTGAGTGACCTGCGCGGTGCGCGACGTGTGCTCGTCATCGCCGATCGACCTGCCGCGATCACGATCGGTCACTGGTGCCGCACGATCATGGCGCTGGGTCACGGCGGTCTCGAATGGGTCGTGATCACGTGGGATCGACTCGAGAAGGTCAAGGACCACACGTGGGAGGTGATCATTGCCGACGAGGCCCACGCCCTGCGTCGTACGACGACGAAGCGGTGGAAGCTCTGGGCGCGGATCTCGGGACACGGGAAGCCGCACGACAAGGCGCCGTTCGTCGTCGCAACAACGGCGACGCCCGGACACACGCCACTCGAGCTGCCGTATCTCGCTCCGGCCTATGCGCAGGTGCTCGGCGAGCCCATGAAGGACTGGGCATCGGCCACGCAACCCGGTGCCACGTTCGCGACCGCCCTCGAACGCCACGGCGTGGGAGTGGAGCAAGGACGCTACGGTGCGACGTGGACCACCGATCCGGCGCGGCGCACTGCGGACCTCAAAATGGTGCGCGGCTGGCTGGCCGAGGAACGTCCCCCGGCGATGCTGCACCGCGCTGCGCCGTGGGGTCCGGTGCCGATCTCCGGCATGCCGGTGGCTCTTACGCCGGCGGAGCGGACGGCGTACGAGGCCGAGTGGGGAGAGTTCTGTCGTGAGATGGACATCGCTCGGCGGGGCCGCAATGTCGCGAAAGGCCGGGCCGCGCTGCTGCGCTTCCGGCAGAAGGCCGGGCTCATTCGCGTCGACTCGACGGTCGCCTGGATCGCCCAGCAGGTCCAGGCCGAGCGACAAGTGGCGTGCTCGGTCGAGTTCGTCGTGACCGCCGCCGACCCGATCGCCGATCGACTGCGTGACTCCGGCATCGAAGTCGCCACGATCTATGGCCGCAACCGGTTCGACCCCGAGGCCGAGCGGCTCAGGTTCCAGACCGGACAGGCAAAGGTCTGCGTCTTCACCACGGTCGCCTCGATCAGCCTGCACACTGGCGAGACCCTCCCAGACGGCCGCCAGGCGAGCACCGAGCCGCGCGTCGGCGTCTTCCACCAGGCCCGCTTCTCGGGCATCGCCGCACGACAGGTGACCGGCCGCACCCACCGTGACCACCAGGTCTCGCCGTGGCACATCGCGTACGCCGAGGGCACCGTCGAGGAGCAGGTCGGCAAGGTGATGGTGGAGCGGATCGCCGCAGCCTCCGACACGGTGGGAGGCGACACCACCGGCCTCGCCGACCTCGCCACCCTCCTCGGTGCCGACTGGCTGCCGACCACGACCCTGACCGAAGACGGTGCCTGAGGGGCCTCGGCTCACGTAAGGGTGATTGGCTGCACCGGGCAACCCCGCAGTGAGGAGCCGCCGCATTGTCCAGACGTTGCTGTACCGCTCCAACCGCGGATCCAGCGCTAGAACTCTCGCCGAGACCGGGCGCGCCACGACCTGCGGGGACCATGAAACTCCTACCTGGGGAGGTTGTCGACGTCCGGTGCCGCGGCGAGACTCGATCGCATGACCACCTCAGCGGAGCCGAAGACCCCGGCCTACATCGATGGCTGGCCGCCCCTGCCGACGCAGGAGCTCCCGCCCGGGCCGCGCGTGCCCTCCGTCCTGCAGACGCTCGCGTTCATGCGGTTCCGTGGTTCGTTCCTCCCGCGACTGCGTCGGCGCTACGGCGACGTCTTCACGATCCGGCTGCTCCCGGACGGGCGCCCGCTCGTCGTCTACAGCAGGCCCGACCAGATCAGGGACATCTTCGCCGGTGACCCGGAGAGCTTCCATGCCGGCAAGGGGAACGCCATCCTCGGCCCGATCATGGGCGAGCACTCGGTGCTCCTGCTCGACGCGTCGCAACACAAGCGCGCCCGCAAACTGCTGATGCCGGCGTTCAGCGCCCGCGCGCTCACCGGCTACGAGGAGCTGATCGCCCAGATCGCGAAGGAGCAGGTCGACGCCTGGCCGGTCGGCTCGACCTTCGCCTCGCTCGAACGGATGAACGCGCTGACCCTGGCCGTCATCATCCGCGTCGTCTTCGGCGTCACCGACGAGCGCCGGGTCGCCGAGCTGCAGCCGCTGATCGACAACGTGGTCACCGTGAACCCACTTGTCCTCGTTGGGGCGAGCTACCCACAGCTGGAGAAGATCGGGAGGTGGAAGGCGTTCCACCGGAACCAGCGTGAGCTCGACCGGGTGCTCTACGCCGAGATCGCCGAACGCCGACAGGTCGGCGACCTCGCCGCGCGCACCGACGTCCTCTCCCAGCTGCTGCAGGTCGGTGACCACGAGGGCGAGAACCCGTTGACCGACGCCGAGCTGCGCGACCAGCTGGTCACGCTGTTGCTGGCCGGCCACGAGACCACGGCCACCGCCCTGGCCTGGTCGCTCTACGAGCTCGGCCGTTCGCGGCAGCTTCTCCGCAGGGCCCAGGCCGCAGCCGACTCGGGCGACGGCGCCTACCTCGAAGCCGTGCTGAAGGAGTCGATGCGCCGACACCCGGTGATCCCGATCGTCTCGCGGCTGCTGATGAAGCCGGCCGTGGTCGGGGGAGTGTCACTGCCGGCCGGTGCCGCGGTGGCCGCATCGATCGAGCTGTCCCACAGCGAGAACTTCGCGGACCCGCAGGTCTTCCGACCGGAGCGCTTCCTCGAGGGCAAGGTCGAGGCCAACACCTGGATCCCGTTCGGTGGCGGCGTCCGACGCTGCATCGGCGCCGGCTTCTCCCTGATGGAGGGGGTGACGGTGCTGCGCGAGGTGCTCACCCGCCACGACCTCCGCGCTCAGGGTGCCGACGTGGCCAAGGTCCGCAACATCACCAACGTCCCCAAGCACGGCGCCCGGCTCGTGGTCACCCGGCGCAGGCCCTGACCGCCCAGCGTCGCTGAGCCGCGGGTGGCGGCGTGCCAGCAGTCAGCCGAAGTACTCGAAGAGGGACACGACGATCCCCTCCGGGCCGCGCACGTAGGCCATCCGTACGACGTTCTCGTGCTCGCCGATGCCGCCGACCAGCCCGTATCCCTTTGCGGCCAGCTCGTCGACGGCGGCGTGCAGGTCGTCGACCTCGAAGCTGACGTTGCGCAGCCCCACCTCGGTGGCCATCGCGTTCGGTGACCCCGGCTGGTGGTCGGGTCGGACGAAACGCGCCAGCTCGAGCCGGATGCCGTCGGGGGACTTGAGCATCACCACCTCGGTGCGGGAGTCGGGGACGGCGCACACCGTCTCGAGGAACTCGCCCTCGACGAAGGTGCGGCCCTCGATCTCGAGGCCGAGGCCGACGAAGAACTCGGCCGCCGTGTCGATGTCCGAGACCGTGATGCCGACGTGGTCGAAGCGCTTGATGCGTGCCATGGGATTGATCCTCCTGCACTCGTGGGTGGTCCTTCCACCCCTGGGTCGGAGCCGATCGATGATTCTCGACATCGTTCACCGAATTGTTCTCAGAAGCTCAGAAGCTCAGACGGAGGTCGCGGTCGAGCAGGCCGGCCAGGCGGCGGCACTCGTGATCGATGGCCCGGTCAGGGCGGGGTCGTTCGTCGAGCCAGGTCACCGTGACCTCGTCACCGCGACGCGACCACGTTCCGCAGACGACTCCGCCGAGGATCACCGGGTTGGCCTTGCGGGTGATGAGGTCTCGCAGTGGGGTCGGAGTGACGTGGGCGTCCTTGGTGCCCGGGCCCATCACCCACTGGTCGTGCCCGGGGAGGAACCGCACCACGTCCGACGGGCGCTGGGACTCCAGGGACTCCACGTCCTCGCGAACGACGTACGCCGTCGTGCCCTCGACGTCGACCGCGACCAACTGGTCCCCGAGCTCGGAGAACCAGCGGTCCAGTCGTCTGCGGCCGGCGCTCAGCCCGGCGCCGAGCCAGTGGTGCAGGTTCTCGAGCGGGGCCGGCCCATAGGTCCGGAAGTACGCCGTGACGGCGCGCGGCCCGGCGTCGTCGAGGTCAGGGATGCCCTGCCACCTCGGATTGGTGTCGAGCCGTTGGAAGGTGTGCCGGCCCTCGCGTGGCGGACCGAAGCTCATGTCCCCCTGCCAGGTCAACGGTTTGATCAGCGTGCCCGCGCCCTCGTCGAAGACCGGCTCCAGGTGCCGGTACGCGCGCTGGGCGGTCAGCGCACGGCCGAGCTCGGCGATGGTCAACGGTCCGTCGCTCAGTGCCTCGCGGACGGCGGCCCTGAAGTCGGGCCAGTCCTCGGGCGTGAGCCGATAGAACTCCACCCAGCTCGGCAGCTCCCACTGTCGGCCGGCCGACCTCACCGCCAGGTAGACACCGCCCTCCTCGGGTGAGAGGTAGTGCATCGACCCACGGAACGCGAACGCCTTGATCACCTCGCCCTCGGCCAGGGCGGTCGTGAAGTCGCCGGGGCGTGATGACGCACTGCGGGTCCGGACCGCCACTTCGGCCAGCGCCTCGTCCATCGAGAGCACCGCGCCGAGCCGGTGGACGACCTCGGCGACCGATGCGTCGCCGACGGGGTCGAGAAACTGCCGCTCCAGCCGCCAGGAGAGGGCCTGCGCCCACGAGAGCGAAGCCTCGGTCGTCGTGATCATTGCGGCAGCCTCGCACCGATTGCGGACGAAGACCGTCCGGTGTCACCGCGTTCTCGGTGCGCGCTCAACCGGCGGTCCGGAAGGCCGCGAGAGCCATCCGCATCAGGCGCGGGCCCTCGCTGCCGTCGCCGTTGCCGGTGGTGGTCAGGGAGAGCGCGACGGCTCGGCCACGATCCTCGGTGGCGACGGCGAGCGTGCGGAAGCCGGGCACGCTCCCGCTCTTGCCCCACACGACGACCCCTCCGGGCAGCTCGGTGCGCTCCAGGCCGATGCCGAACCGGGCCGGGCCGCCGCCGGCGTACGGCAGGTCCGGAACCTCGAGCATCTCGTCGAGCCAGCGCTGCGAGACCACCTCCCCGGCCAGGAGTCGTCGCAGGAAGCGGGCCAGGTCGCGGGTCGTCGACACCATGCCGCCCTCGGCCCAGGCGTAGGCACTCTGCGCCGTGACGTCGACCAGGGCGCCGTCGACCCGGACGTAGCCGTGCGTGTGCCGGCCGCGCAGCCGCACCTCTCCACGCTCGGGCAGGTACGAGCCCTTCAGGTGGAGCGGCTCGAGCAGTCGGGCCCGCAGCTCATGGGCGTACGCGTGACCGGTCACCCGTTCGATGATCATGCCGGCGAGGAAGTAGTTCACCCCGTTGTACTGCTGCTGGGTCCCGGGTCGGGACGACATCGGGTGCCGGGTCGCGGAGCGCACCACCGCGCGTGGCGTGTGCCAGTCGAACCGGTGACGCACGACCCAGGCCGGGTCCTCGTGGCCGGCGTCCTCGCTCGACATGGGCAGGCCACTGGTGTGGTCGAGCAGCTGCCGGACGGTCACGGTCGGGTACGACGCCGGCAGCACCCCGGGCAGCCACCGCTGCACGGGGTCACTGAGCCGGAGCCGCCCCTCAGCCACCAGCTGCACCACGATCGCGGCGGTGAACACCTTCGTCGCGCTGCCGATCCGGAAACCCGCGCTCGGCGGGACTGCGCGGCCGGTCCGCACGTCGCGTACGCCGGCTCGGCCGGACCACCTGCCGTCACGTCCGGTCACCCGCAGCTGGGCGCTGGTCACCGCCTCGTCCGGCAGGCCGGTGATGCTCGCCGAGAGGGCGGAGTCGTCGGGCGGGGGCAGACGATGGTGGTTCGCCGCGTGTGCAGCAGGCGAGTGCGCCACACCGAGAACGACGACGGTGGTCAGGGCAGCAAGGATTCGTCGGGCCATGCCCTCCACCCTCACTGGCGGCTGGCGCCGATCGCATCGGTGAGCTCACCCATACGTCCCGTGCTCATCCCTGACGACTCCCTCCCGAACTCCTCCAGGATTTGCTGCTGGATTCGTCGGCCGGCCTGTCGGATTCGACCGGTGCCGTTCGTGGCACTGATGAGAAGCACGACAGGTTCCCGAGGAGATGAGTGAGATGTTCACGATCGAGGAAGACAGCGGCACCTACCGGGGACCCGTTCGCCGTCACAACGGGTACTACGCCGGGGACTTCACCCGCAGCCAACGGTGCACGGCCAGCGAGCTGGCGGCACTGTCGCGGCTCCGGCCCTCGACCTTCCCGACCCGGTCCGGCGCCACGGCCCAGAGCTGATCGCGGCCACGGTCACCAGACGGGGTCAGGCCCGCAGCAGCGGCGCGAGCATCGTGACCAGGTCGTCGACGACCTCCTCCACGGACGCACGGTCTCGTGAGGTGGTCAGCGTCCGTTCGTGATCGGCGAGCAACCGCAGGGTCGTGGTCGCCAACCACCGCGAGCGCCGGCGTACGACGACGGGGGCCGCACCGCGCAGCAGCCGGGTCACCTCGCGGTGCACCCAGGCCAGGCCGGGCTGGTCGTGCGGGTGGCCGTGCTCGAGGTCGAGGTCCGGCTCCGCGGTGGCGTTGGCCAGGAAGCGCAGGTAGTGCCCGTGGTCGTCGGCCGCCTCGGCCAGCGGCAGGGCGAAGACGCGTACGACGTCCGCGGCAGTAGGCGATCGGCCCGCCGGGAGATCGGCGACCAGCTCCACCCGTCGTACGTCGATGGGCCGGGACCGCTCGGCGATGATCGCGGCGACCAGGCCGTCGCGCGAGCCGAAGTGGTACTGCACCGCCGAGTGGTTGCGCTGCCCGGACTCGGTGGCGACCACGCGCATCGCGACCGAGGCGATGCCGCGCTCGGCGAAGAGTCGCTCGGCGACCTCGATCATGCGTCGCCTCGCGTCGATGCGGTCCCGCTCAGTGGAAGCCATGCCCGGCAGTCTAAGACATGTGTCTTAAATGGGTGGTCTCCCATCCCACCCAGCACCCAGGAGCGGCCATGAAGTTCGCCACCGACCAGCTCGAGTCCGCGAAGGCCGCCTTCGGGCTGTTCAGCGTCGACCAGGCACGCAACATGTTCTCGCGTGCGCACGGCTCGGGCTTCGACCCGATCGTGATCGAGGCGGCCCCGCGCACGCACTACATCCAGCCGGGCATGGTCAACGTCGCCCTCTTCGAGACCGACGAGGGGCTGCTCCTCGTCGACTGCGGCTGCGCCGGCGACGGACCCGCCCTGGTCAAGGCGGTCCGGGCGATCAGCGACAAGCCGCTGCACACGATCGTCTACACGCACGGCCACAGCGACCATGCCTTCGGCGCGTGGGCCTTCCTCGAGGCCGGCGAGAGGCCGGAGATCATCGCCCACGAGAACCTGATCAGGCACTTCCGTCGCTACATGCTCACGCACGGGCTCAACGCTCACATCAACGGCCAGGCCGGCGACCACGACGGACCGGCCTGGGCGGGGGAGTCGGAGGCCGACTTCGACTGGCCCACCCGCACCTTCTCCGGCGACCGGCTGGACCTGACCATCGGCGGCGAGCGGTTCGAGCTGCACCACGGCATGGGTGAGACCGACGACGCCGTGTGGGTCTGGGCGCCCGAGCGGGGTGTGATCGCCGCCGGCGACCTCGTCACCGGCTACTTCCCGAACGCCGGCAACCCGAAGAAGGTGCAGCGCTGGGCCACCGAGTGGGCGCAGGCCGCCGAGGCGATGGCCGCGCTCGAGCCCGACGCGATCATCCCCGGTCACGGCACGCTGGTCACCGGGCGCGAGGCGATCAAGGACGAGCTGACCACGATGGCGGCCTACCTTCGTCACATCAACGACCATGCGGTGCGCGGTCTCAACGCGGGCGAGCTGCCCGACCACATCATCGAGTCGCTCGAGGTGCCGGCCGAGTACGCCGACCACCCGCGACTGCCTCCCGTCTACGACCGGCCGGAGTTCGTCGCGCGCAACGTGGTCCGTCGCTACGGCGGATGGTGGGACGGCTACCCCTCCCATCTGCTGCCCGCCACCCAGGAGCAGCAGGCGGCGGAGATCGCGGCACTGGCCGGCGGCGTACCGGCCCTGGTCGCTCGGGCGCGCGCCCTGGTCGAGACCGACCTGCGACTGGCCACCCACCTGGCCGAGTGGGCGTTCCTCGCGGACCCCGACGATGCCGACGGGCAGGCGGCGTACGAGGAGATCCTCGAGCAGCGGGCGTCGAGCGAGGTGGGACTGATGGCCCAGACCAACCTGCGCGTCGGCAAGAGGTGGGTCGAGCGGGCGCGCAAGGCGTCCGGCGACGTCTCGACGAGCGCATGAGCCGGGCAGCCGGGACAGCCGGTGCAGCCACCCGACCGAACATCGTGGTGGTGCTGCTCGACGACGTCGGCTTCGGCGCGGCCGGCACCTTCGGCGGCCCGGTCGCGACGCCCACCCTCGACGCCCTGAGCGACCAGGGCCTGCGCTACAACCGCTTCCACACCACCGCGATCTGCTCACCCACCCGGGCCTCCCTGCTCACCGGGCGTGACGCGCACGCCACGGGTGTGGGCACCGTGCTCAACTCGGCGTTCGACCACCCGGCGTACTGCGGGGTCCTGAAGCCGGAGACGGCCCCGGTGGCCGGGATGCTGCGCGAGGCCGGCTACAGCACGGCGTGCATCGGCAAGTGGCACCTGGCCCCGACCTGGGAGTCGTCCCAGGCCGGGCCGTTCGACCGGTGGCCGACCGGTCAGGGCTTCGACACCTTCTACGGCTTCCTCGGCGGGGAGACGCACCAGTTCCAGCCGACGCTGTTCGAGGGGACCCGTCCTGTCGAGCGGCCCGACCGCGACGGCTACCACCTCACCGAGGACCTGGTCGACCGATCGCTCGACTGGGTGCGGATGCAGCGGTCGATGAAGCCGGAGCAGCCGTTCTTCCTCTACCTCGCGCCCGGTGCGACGCACGCCCCGCTGCACGTGCCGCAGGCGTGGAGTGAGAAGTACGCCGGCGCGTTCGACGCCGGGTGGGACGAGATGCGCGAGGCCACTCATGCCCGCCAGCTCGCGACCGGCGTGATCCCGCAGGGCAGCGGGCTGACCCCGCGACCCCAGGAGATCCCCGCCTGGGCCGACCTCCCCGCCGACGAGCGCAGAGTGGCCACCCGCCTGATGGAGGTGTACGCCGGGTTCCTCGAGCACACCGACGTCCAGATCGGCCGGCTCGTCGACGGGCTGAAGGAGTCGGGCGACTTCGACAACACCTTGTTCTGCTACGTCGTGGGCGACAACGGCAGCAGCGCCGAGGGCGCGGTGCCCGGCAGCATCAACTACATGGGCGCCCTGCAGGGGATGCAGGAGTCGCTCGAGGCGCAGCTCGCCGGACTCGACCGCATCGGCGGCCCGGACAGCTACGCGCAGTACCCGGCCGGCTGGGCCTGGGCGATGACCGCGCCGTTCCAGTGGATGAAGCAGGTCGCCTCCCACCTCGGCGGCACCCGCAACCCGATGGTGCTGACCTGGCCCGACGGCATCGACAGTGCGGGTGAGGTGCGGCGGCAGTTCGCCCACGTCAACGACCTCGCCCCGACCCTGCTGGAGGTGGCCGGCATGGCCGCGCCCGCGGAGGTCGGCGGGGTGGCTCAGCTGCCGATGGACGGCACCAGCCTGGTCTACTCCTTCGACGACGCGACGGCACCCGAACGCCATGACACGCAGTACTTCGAGGTCAACGGGCACCGCTCGATCTATCACCGCGGCTGGCTCGCCTCCGCCCACCACGGTGGCGTTCCCTGGACCGTGGGCCGGCCCGGAACCCCGCGGGACTTCGCCGAGGACCGGTGGGAGCTCTACGACCTCGAGAGCGACTTCAGCCAGTCCGTCGACCTCGCCGAGCGGCACCCCGAGCGCCTGGCCGAGATGGTCGGTCTGTTCGAGGCCGAGGCGGCCCGGGTGGGCATCCTGCCGCTGATGGACGCCCGGGTCTCGCGCACCCGCATGCCCAACCTCAGCGAGGGGCGCACCAGCTTCACCTTCCATCCCGGCGTGGTCGGGGTCCCCGAGGGGCAGGCACCGCGGATGGTCGGCCGCTCCTGGCACCTGCGCGCCGGGATCACGGTTGATGACACCGCGCGTGGAGTCGTGGCGACGATGGGCGGCCGCGCGGCCGGCTGGTCCCTGTGGCTGGACGCCGCCGGCGCGCCGCACCTGACCTACCGCACCTTCGAGGTCGACTCGGTGCACCTCGCGGGCGAGACGCTGGAGGCGGGGCGGCACGAGCTCGAGGTGATCCACCGCTACGACGGCGGTGGCCGGGGGCGCGGGGCCGAGCTGGCTCTCGTGGTCGACGGCACCGAGGTCGCCCGAGGCCGGGTCCGCGCGACCCCACCGGCGGTCTTCTCCATCGACGAGACCTTCGACATCGGCACCACCACCGGCTCGCCGGTCGGCGACCACCCGGTCTCGTGGCCGTTCACCGGTGGCACCATCGCCAGGGTGGACATCGAGCTGGACGGGTGAGGCGATGACCGGGGAGGCGAGACCGCAGCGAGCGTGCTGCGCTCCGAGGCGGGAACCGGACCGGGTGCAGCCGATCGAGTCACCGGCTCCTCCCCAGAGCCCGACGAGCCGGCCGGCGCCGTACGACGCCACGCGTGCGGCGGGCGAGCGCATCGACCTGCCGGCAGGGGTCTTCGCGATGGGCGACGCGTTCGACGAGGGCTACCCGGCCGACCGCGAGACCCCGGTTCGGGAGGTCCCCGTCGAGGCCTTCTCGCTCGGCGCGACGACGGTCACCAACGCCGAGTTCGCCGCGTTCGTCGCCGCCACCGGGCATCGCACCGACGCCGAGCTGTTCGGAGTCTCGGCGGTCTTCGCCCCGGCCCACTCCGGGCCCGTCGACGCGGTGCTGGGCCCGGTGCCCGGCACACCGTGGTGGCTCTCCGTGCAGGGTGCGCACTGGCGCACGCCGCACGGCGCCTGGTCCGACGCGGAGCTGCTGGCCGACCACCCGGTGGTCCACGTCTCCTGGCGCGACGCCACGGCGTACGCCGCCTGGGCGGGCGGACGGCTGCCGACCGAGGTCGAGTGGGAGTACGCCGCCCGCGGGGGACTGGCCGGGCGCCGCTACCCATGGGGCGACGACGTGCTCACCGCGACCGGTGACTGGCAGTGCAACGTGTGGCAGGGCGAGTTCCCGACGCGGAACACCGCCGAGGACGGGCACCTGTTCACCGCTCCGGTCCGCAGCTTCGCTCCCAACGGCCACGGCCTGTGGCAGATGGTCGGCAACGTGTGGGAGTGGAGCGCCGACGTGTTCGACCCGGCGGACCCGGAGGGGCCTCGCACACTGCGGGGAGGCTCCTACCTGTGCCATCCGTCGTACTGCCACCGCTACCGGGTCTCGGCCCGGTCCTCGAACACGGTCACCTCGACCGCGGCCAACGTCGGGTTCCGCGTCGCCGGCCCTGCCTGACCGTCAGATGAGGTTGTCCTCGACGGTGATGCCGAAGACGCCCTTGCCGTAGAGGGCGAGGGTGCGCTCGACGTCGTTGGCCACGTGCACCGAGCCCGCGTGCGCGTCGCGCCAGGCCCGGCTGATCGCGCTGGTCCAGTGCAGCGAGCTGCCGCCGGCGGTCTTGAAGAGGATGTCGATCGCCTCCAGGGCGCGCTCGGTGCCGAGCACCTGGTCGCGCCGGGTGCGCAGGCGCAGCTCCATCGGGATCTCACGACCGGCCGAGGCAGCGGCGTACATCTCGCCGATGTTGCGGTCCATCTGCAAGACAGCAGCGTCGACCAGCGACGAGGCCCGGGCCACGGCGACCTGCGCGAACTGGTCCTCCGCGAACCGGCCGCCGCCCAGGCTCAGGCGCAGGCGCTCGGCCATCTCACCGACGTACGACTCGAGGCAGCCGGCGACGGCCCCGAGCACCGGCGCGGTGACGGTGGTGGTGAAGACGGCGCCGAACGGAAGGCGATACAGCGGGCCCTTGTTGACCTTCTGCCCGGGCCCACTGAGCCGGGAGTGCTCGAAGTTGCGCAGGGAGCGGTGCTCGGGGACGAAGACGTCATCGACGATCACGTCGTTGCTGCCGGTCCCGCGCAGGCCGATCGTGTCCCACACGTCGACGACCTCGACGTCGGCCCGTGGCACGAGCGTGGTGATGAAGTCGATCGGGTTGCCGGTCGGGCCGATCACCAGGGCGCCCAGCAGCAGCCAGTCGGCGTGGTTGCAGCCGGAGGAGAAGCTCCAGCGCCCGCTCAGCCGGAACCCGCCGTCGGCGCCCTTCAGCTGCCCGACCGGGGCGTACGACGAGGCCATCAGGACGTCGGGCCCGGCCGACCAGACCTCGTCCTGGCAGGCCTTCGGGAAGAGCGCCACCTGCCACGGGTGCACGCCCATCACCGAGCTCACCCAGCCGGTCGAGCCGCACGAACCCGAGATCAGCCGAACCGCTTCGTAGAACGCGAGCGGGTCACCCTCGAGGCCGCCGTACTTCTTCGGCTGGAGCATCCGGAACAGACCGGAGTCGGTGAGCTCCGTGATGGTCTCCTTCGACACCACCCGGGCCTCGTCGGTGGCCACGGCACGATCCGCGATACCCGGGAGCAGGTCCCGCACGTTGTCCAGCACGTCTTGGCTCATGGGGACAGGATGCGACTCTTCGCGGACGCGATCGGCGGCTTCTTCCGTTGAGTGGGACTTCCGTCCACGCGCACACCTGACGGGCCGACACTCGCAGGAGAGATCGGTGAGTGGCACATCACCCCAGGGACGGACGGAGACAGACAGACATGACTGCAGTCGAGGACGAGGTTCGCCGGATCGAAGCAGACGCGGCACCCACCCGGTTCGCCCGGGGATGGCACTGCCTCGGGTTGGCCAAGGACTTCCAGGACGGCGAGCCGCACCAGGTGAACGCCTTCGGCGAGAAGCTGGTGGTCTTCTCGGGGGATGACGGAAAGGTCAATGTCCTCGACGGCTACTGCCGCCACATGGGTGGCGACCTGTCGCAGGGCACGGTCAAGGGCAACGAGATCGCCTGCCCCTTCCACGACTGGCGCTGGGGCGGCGACGGCAAGTGCAAGGCCATCCCCTACGCCCGCCGGGTGCCGATGCGCGCGCGCACGGCGTCCTGGCCGACGCTCGTGCAGGACGGCATGCTCTTCGTGTGGAACGACCCGCAGGGCAACCCGCCGCCGGCCGATGTCACCATCCCGCGGATCGCCGGCGCGACCGACGACAACTGGACCGACTGGACCTGGTACACCACGGTCATCGAGGGCGCCAACTGCCGCGAGATCGTCGACAACATCGTCGACATGGCGCACTTCTTCTACATCCACTACTCGTTCCCCACCTACTTCAAGAACGTCTTCGAGGGTCCGGTGGCGACGCAGTTCATGGAGGGGGAGGGCCGCGAGGACGTCGCCCGTCCGCAGTCCGAGGGCAGTGGCGCTCCGAAGGCGACCGGCAACAGCTCCGTGGCGGCGTACCACGGTCCCTCGTTCATGATCGACGACCTCGTCTACCACTACGAGGACACGGACGTGAAGAGCGTTCTGATCAACTGCCACTACCCGATCGACGCCAACTCCTTCGTGCTGCAGTACGGCGTGATCGTCGAGAAGCGGCCCGGCATGGCCGACGAGGAGGCCGACGCGATGGCGCGCAAGATGGGCGACTTCATCAAGATCGGCTTCGAGCAGGACGTCACCATCTGGAAGAACAAGGCGCGCGTGGACAACCCGCTGTTGTGCGAGGAGGACGGCCCCGTCTACCAGCTGCGTCGTTGGTACGAGCAGTTCTACGTCGACGTCGAGGAGGTCACCCCCGAGATGACCGAACGCTTCGAGTTCGAGATCGACACCACCCGGCCCAACGAGGCCTGGAAGGCCGAGGTCGCCGAGAACATCAAGGTCCGTGAGGCGGCTGCCGCACAGGAGCAGAAGGTCTGATGGCCGTCCGACCCGACAACCGGCTGGCCGACGGGCCCATGCAGCCCGTGGGCTGCGAGGCCTGCGGGGCACGGGTCCTGGTGCGCAAGAGCAGCTGGGAGCAGACCTCGCTCCAGTGGTCGGACGAGGCCGCCCAGACCTGTGTCGAACGCCGGGCGGCCTCGCCCCGGCCCGGCCCGAACGGTGCCGCCTTCGCCGGCTGCGCCAGCCTGCGTGCCTCGGTCGTCAACGCGGTCAACCGCGGTGACGTGCAGGTGCAGGTCGACGAACCTCTCAAGACGAACCCGGAAGGCGAGCACGCACCCGCATGACGACCACACAGATCACCCCAGAGAACTACGGCCCCTGGGCGGTCATCGCCGGCGGATCGGAGGGCGTCGGCGCCTCCTTCGCCCATCAGCTCGCGGACGCGGGCCTCAACCTCGTCCTGCTGGCCCGCAAGGCCGGCCCTCTCGAGGAGACCGCCGAAGCCGTCCGGGCCAAGGGCGTCGACGTGCGCACCCTGTCCGTCGACCTGACCGAGGCCGACGCCGTGAAGCGAGTCGCCGAGGTGACCGAGGGCCTCGAGGTCGGGCTGCTGGTGTTCAACGCCGGCGCCAACACCTACGGCCACGAGTTCGTCAGCGGTGACCTGGACCGGTTCGGCCAGGTGATCGACCTCAACATCACCGCCCAGCTGGCGCTCGTGCAGCTGTTCGGTGCGCCGATGAAGGAGCGCCGCCGTGGCGGCATCCTGCTGGTCGGCTCGCTGGCCGGCTTCCTGGGGTCGGCGCAAATCAGCATCTATGCCGCGGTCAAGGCCTTCTGCCGGGTCTTCGCCGAAGGCCTGTGGCTGGAGATGCGTGACTACGACGTCGACGTCGTCGAGTTCGTGCTCGGGGTCACCCGCACCCCGGCGATGGCCCGGGCCGGGCTCAACTTCGACATCCCCGGCATGCACGTCTCCGAGCCGGACGACGTCGCCCGCCAGGCCCTGGCCGCGCTCACCCACGGCCCGATCCAGGTCGCCGAGGGCAACGAGAAGGCCGTGGAGATCCGCAGCGGCAGTGATCGCCGCAAGCTCGTGCTCGGCGCCCACGAGGCCTCCAAGCGGATGCTCCCGCCCTCCTCGGAGTGACTCACCGGTCTCCTTCCCACCGGTGTCGCTCCCACCGGGGGCCTACCCGGCGAGGTCCCTGACCGCGAGGCTGGCGAAGACCATCGCGGTGGCCAGCGGGATGCCGGGTCCGGGATAGAACGCGCCGGTCATCGACGCCGAGGTGTTTCCTGCGGCGTACAGGCCCTGGATCACCGACCCGTCCTCGCGCAGCACGCGCGCGGCCGCGTCGGTGACCAGCCCGCCCTTGGTGCCGAGGTCGGAGAGCACCAGTCGTGCCGCCCAGAACGGACCCTGCTCGACCGGGACCAGGGTCGGGTCGGCGAAGTAGCGGTCGAACTCGTCGCTGCCGCGCCCGAAGTCCTCGTCGACGCCGGTCGCGGCGAAGCCGTTGAAGCGCTCGACCGTGGCGGACAGCGCGTCGGGCGGCACGCCGATCGCGTCGGCCAACGCGGCCAGGGAGTCGGCGCGGTGCCAGGTGCCCGAGGCCAGGTGGTGCTCGGGGTCGCCCTCGGGAATCGCGATCGCCGGCAGGTGGCCCATCGAGGTCGCGTCGAAGACGACGTACGACGGAACGCGGGCCGGGTGGGCGGCCATCTGACGGCCCATCTGGTCATAGGGCAGGGACTCGTTGGCGTAGCGGGCACCGTTCTGGTCCACGACGAGGCCGCCGCGGAAGCCCAGTGTGAAGGCGGCCGAGCCGTCCGGGTGCGCCAGGCCCGGGCAGAACCAGCCCTGGTCCATCAGGTCGGTGGCCGCGCCCACCGCCACGGCGGCGGCGATCGGCTCGCCGGTGTTGGTCCGCGGGGGCGCCATGGTCCAGTCGGCGCTGCCGGGGACGCCGTGCCGGGCCCGCTCGGGATTGTTGCGCT
>NZ_BCRJ01000146.1 GCF_001552535.1 Nocardioides jensenii JCM 1364 = NBRC 14755
CGGGGCGCCGGCACCCCCGGCGCCTGTCCGGCGCGCCCCCGCGTCGTCGCCTGCTGGACCCTCCCACGTGCCGCTCCGCGAGGACTCCGGACCGGGAGCAGGCCACCGTGGTGGCAGTCGAGTGCCGGCGGTCCTGGCGGGACTGGCCGTGGTCGCGTGCGTGGTCGCCCTGGTGGTGTGGCTGGGCAACCGAGCGCCGAAGGGGACCGAGCAGGACACGGCCCCCGAGACAACGCCCAGTGCGGTCGACCCGGTGGGTCCGGCCGGGCCGTTGCAGCCGACCGGCGTGGCCGTGAAATGGAGGCAGGACACCCTGGCCGTGACGTGGAGGAACCCGGACCCGCAGCCGGGGGACCGCTACGTCCTGCACCTCCAGAAGGACCCCGCCGCCGTGTCCCGTGAAGGTGAGGGCGTCGAGACCGATCGCACGCGCATCGAGCTGCCCACCCGCGGCGAACGCTGCGTGACCGTGACCACCCTGCGTGGTTCGCAGAGTTCGGAGCCCGCGCTCAAGTGCGATCTGTCAGGCTAGGCTGACCGCGACCGTCGCAGTGAAATCGAGGAGTCCCAGAGATGCCCATCGCCACCCCCGAGGTCTACGCCGAGATGCTCGACGCAGCCAAGGCCCGAGGCTTTGCTTACCCGGCCATCAACGTCTCGTCGTCCCAGACGCTGAACGCCGCACTCCAGGGCTTCGCCGACGCCGGCTCCGACGGCATCATCCAGGTCTCCACCGGTGGTGCCGAGTATCTCTCCGGCCCTTCGGTCAAGAACATGGTCACCGGTTCGGTGGCGTTCGCGACGTACGCCGCCGAGGTCGCCAAGAACTACCCGGTCAACATCGCGTTGCACACCGACCACTGCCCCAAGGACAAGCTCGACGGGTTCGTCCGGCCGCTGCTGGCCCTGTCGAAGGAGCGCGTCGACCGCGGCGAGCTGCCCCTGTTCCAGTCGCACATGTGGGACGGCTCCGCGGTCGACCTCGACGAGAACCTGGTGATCGCCGAGGAGCTGCTCGAGGCCTGTGCCGCCGCGCGCATCATCCTCGAGATCGAGGTCGGCGTGGTCGGCGGTGAGGAGGACGGTGTGGTCGGAGCGATCGACGACAAGCTCTACACGACGCCGTCCGACGCACTGGCCACCGTCAAGGCGCTGGGTGTCGGCGAGAAGGGCCGCTACCTGACCGCGCTGACCTTCGGCAACGTGCACGGCGTCTACAAGCCCGGCAACGTCAAGCTGCGCCCCGAGATCCTCGACATCGCCCAGAAGGCGGTCGTCAGCGAGCTCGGTCTCGACGCCGACGCGAAGCCGTTCGACCTGGTCTTCCACGGCGGCTCGGGCTCGAGCGCCGACGAGATCGCGGCGGCGGTCGACTTCGGTGTCGTGAAGATGAACGTCGACACCGACACGCAGTACGCCTTCACCCGCCCGGCCGCAGCGCACATGTTCGCCAACTACGACGGTGTGCTCAAGGTTGACGGCGAGGTCGGCAACAAGAAGGCCTACGACCCGCGCGCCTGGGGCAAGGCCGCCGAGGCGGGCATGGCCGCCCGTGTGGTCGAGGCCTGCGAGAACCTGCGCTCCGCCGGCACCAAGCTCGCCTGACCACCCTTCCGGCTCCCCGCGTTGCACGCGGGCCGGGGCCTCAGCGTTCGTGGCTGGGCTTGACGAAGAGCAGCACGGCGGCGAATCCGACCAGCAGCACGGCGGGCGGCAGGAGCATGGCGTCGGCCATCGCCTGACTGAACGGGGCGTGCACCTGCTCGGGCAGCGAGCCCGAGAGTGAGGCCTCGGGGCCGGCGTCGACACCAGGCAGGTGCTTGGCCAGACGGGCATCCATGAGCACGGCGATCGCGGCCGAGCCGAGCACCGCGCCGACCTGACGCGTGGCGTTGTATACCCCGGCGCCGGCACCAGCCAGGTTCATCGGGAGGTTGCGGGTCGCGGTCGCGGTCAGCGGCGCCCAGACTGCGGCGCTGCCAGCACCCAGCAGTGCCATCGGTGCGATGAACTCCCAGGTCGAGGCCTCGGGCGTCATCACCCGGGAGAGCCAGAACAGCGAGGCCGAGGCGGCCAGGAAGCCGATCGCGGTGATGTTGCGCGGGTGCACGCGGTCGATCAGCTTGCCGATGCCGGGAGCCAGCACGATGCTCACCAGGGCCATCGGCACCAGCAGGAGCGCCGCCCGGGTGGGCGAGAGGTCGCGGACCAGCTGGGCGTAGAGCATGAACGGGAAGCCGATCGAGGTGATCGCGAACGACATCGTCGAGATGGCCAGGTTGGAGACCGAGAAGTTGCGGTCACGGAACAGGCGCAGCGGCACCAGTGGCTCGCGCCGGTTGCGGGCCTGCCAGTAGACGAAGATCGCCAGCACGATGATGCCGGCGATGATCAGCCGCCACACGGTGATCACTCCCGAGATCGTGGACCAGTCGTACTGGTGGCCCTCCTGGATGCCGAAGACCAGGCAGAACATGCCCACGCCGGAGAGGGTGACGCCGAGCCAGTCGAAGGAGTGCTGGTGAGTCTCCAGCGACGGGACCAGTCGGTGGGCCAGCACGTAGGCGACGATGCCGACCGGGATGTTGACGAAGAAGACCCACTCCCAGCCGAGGGAGCCGACCAGGACGCCGCCGAGCAGCGGGCCGACCAACGTGGCCACACCGGCGGTGGCACCCCACAGGGACATCGCCTGGCCGCGACGGGCGGCCGGGAAGATGCGGGTGATGATCGCCATCGTCTGTGGCGCCATCATGGCGGCACCGAAGCCCTGCAGCACCCGCGCGGCGATCAGCATCTCGACGGTGCCGGTCAGCCCGCACCACAGGGAGGCGATCGTGAAGACTGTCAGGCCGGCCAGGTAGAGACGCTTGGGGCCGAACCGGTCACCCAGGCGGCCGGTGATCAGCACGGGCACGGCGTAGGCGAGCAGGTAGGCGCTGGTCACCCAGACCACGGAGTTCACCTCGGCGTCGAGGTCGTCCATGATGTCGGGCGTCGCGACGGTCACGATCGTCATGTCGACGAGGATCATGAAGAAGCCGAGGCAGAGGGCGAAGAGCGCCGGCCACGGGCTGGCGTCGTCGGAGACCTGGGCCGGAGTGGTGTTGGTGTCGGTCACGACTCGATTCAACACCCTTGCACCCACAAACCATTCCTCGACCGAGAGCCTCGACCTCAAGCCCTGACCCCGCCCGTGGCAGGCTGGCGTCCATGAGCCACATCGACCTGATGGCAGGACCCCCGCCCACACACCTCCCCGAAGACCCGGCCGCCGCGGATCTGGCTGCCGGCACGTCGCCCGTCGACGCCGTCCGTAGCCACCCGGACTCGCCGTTCGCCTGGGCCGCCTTGGCCGAGCAGGCGCTCGAGCAGGGCGCGGACGACGTCACCGTCTACGCCTATTCGCGTGTGGGCTACCACCGCTCGCTCGACATGCTGCGGCGCAACGGCTGGAAGGGCCACGGCCCGGTGCCGTGGGAGCACGCGCCGAACCGCGGCTTCCTCCGCGCGCTGGCGCTGCTCGCGAAGAGCGCCCGTGCGATCGGTGAGCAGGCCGAGTGGGACCGCTGCTCGGAGTTCCTGCGCGACTCCAGCCCCACGGCGTACGACGAGCTGTTGGACTGACGATCAGGAACGGCCGCGGGCGATGCGTACGACGTCCGCGGCCACGCCTGTGGGGCGCGTCGACCGGGGCCACACCGCACGCAGCGGGCGCGCCAGGTCGAGCGCCTCGTCGAGGGGGACGGAGACGAGCGCTCCGCCGGCCAGCTCGGAGACGACCGCCAGCTCGCTGAGCACCGCCGGTGCCCCACCTGTCGCGACGCTGGCCTTCACGGCGGCGGTGCTGGCCAGCTCCATCTCCAACTCGCTGAGGGTGTGACCCTCGCGCGCCAGGGCGGCCTCGAGAGTGTCCCGTGTGCCGGAACCGGCCTCGCGCAGGATCAGTCGGGTCGCGGCGAGTTCGGCAGCGGTGATCGGACGTCGGCGCCGCGACCAGGGGTGTTCCGGTGCCACGATCACCACCAGCCGGTCGCGCATGACGACCGCCGATCCGACGGTGCGTGGCACGACCGGTGACTCGACGAACCCCAGTGGCACTCGGGCGGAGCCGACCGCCTCCAGGACGTCGTGGGAGTTGCCCACGTCGAGGCTGACCTGGAGCTCGGGGTGGAGTCTGCGCAGGCGCGCCAGCCAGCCGGGGGCGAGGTACTCCGCGATCGTGAGACTGGCAGCGACGGTCAGGTGAGGCTTGTGGTCCTCGGCGAGGGAGAGGGCCCCGACCACGACGCGGTCGACACCGGCCAGCGCTTCACGGGCCCACTCGGCCACGACGCCGCCCTCGGTGGTCAGCCGCGATCCGGTGGCCGAACGGTGGATGAGCACCACTCGCAGCTGGCGTTCGAGTCGGGCGATGGCGCGACTGGCATTGGGCTGGGCCATGTCGACGGCCCTGGCCGCGGCGCCGAGGGAGCCGAGCTCGCCGACGCGCACCAGCAGCTCGAGCGCGGTGAGGTCGGGGCGATCGGTGGTCATGCACGCATGATATGACCTCGGATCAGCTCATATCCAAGGCGCATGAGTGCATGCCGAAACGACGGCTACCGCGGGAGGGGCGTGGAGGCGACCCTCGAAGGGTGGCAACGATCAGGACGACCCCGGCCCGCGCACCTCAGACTCGTGCACTGTCCGCCGGTGCGCCGGCACCCACGACGATGCGCCCGTCGGCGATCTGGCCCGGCCTGATCCTGGCGGTGGCGGGTGGCGCTGCCGGACTGCTGGGTCACCGGCTGGTGCCGCAGCTCAGCCCGGTTCTGGTCGCGATCGTGCTGGGTGTCGTGATCGGCAACGTTCGTGGGCCCTCGGCGGTCGTTGCCCCCGGGCTCGCCGTGGCCTCGCGCCGGGTGCTGCGGACCGGGGTCGCGCTCCTCGGCCTGCAGTTGGTGCTCTCCGACGTGCTCGACCTCGGCTGGGCGATGGTGCTCGTCATCGTCGCCGTCGTCACGGGTGGCATCGCTGGCGGGCTGCTGTTCGGCCGCGCACTCGGCGTACCGCCCGGGCGTCGGCTGCTCATCGCCTGCGGCTTCTCCATCTGTGGCGCCGCCGCGGTGGCCGCGACGGCAGGCGTACGCCGTTCGGAGGAGAAGGACGTCGCCTCTGCCGTGGCCCTCGTGGTGGTCTTCGGCAGTGCCGCGATGCTGCTGCTCCCGGCAATCGCGGTCGTCACCGGAGTGGACCCGGTCGGCGCCGGCGCCTGGGCCGGCGGGTCGGTTCACGAGGTCGGTCAGGTCGTCGTCGCCGGCGGGCTGCTCGGCGGGGCCGCACTCCAGGTCGCGGTCGTGGTCAAGCTCGGCCGGGTGCTGATGCTGGCGCCGGTGCTGACCGCCCTGACCTGGGCTGACCGCCGACGGGGCGCCGAGGTCGAGGGTGCCGTCCGTCCGCCGCTGATGCCCGCCTTCGTGGCCGTCTTCATCCTCGGCAGCGTGGCCCGGACCTGGCTGCCGCTGCCCGGGCCACTGCTCGACGTCGCCGGCTTCGTGCAGTCCGGGGCGCTCGCCGCGGCGATGTTCGCGCTGGGCCACGGGCTGGACCGCACCTGCCTCTCGGCGTTGCGCAGCCGTGAGGTGGCGCTGGCTGCCGCTGCCTCGGTGTTGGTCGCGCTGATCGCCCTGCCGGCCGTCTTCCTGGTGAGCTGAGCGCATCTCGACTCGGCGCACTTGTGCGGTGGTGCTGACGGTTCGCACGTCGTACGACGCGTGTGGAGCGACCATCACCCCGCGTGAGCACTAAGGGGCGGTGAGGAGCGATCGGAGCTTGTCGGCCCCGAGCGCCACGACCAGCGTGGGCAGACGCGGGCCGCGGTCCTTGTCGACCAGCAGGTTGTAGAGCAGCTTGAAGAACGCCTTCTGGTCGGCCTTGACCTCGTCGGTCGGGGCATCGTCGAGAGCCAGACCGCGGGCCAGCTTCGGCACGCCGTAGACCACCGAGGTCACCTCGTCGAGGTCGAGCGAGGCGGGCAGATTCTCCAGGAGCAGGGAGATCCAGCGTGACTCGTCGTCGGACAGCGACGCCAGCCGCTCGGCGTCCGCACTCTCGCGGACGATGGTGCGGTCCTCGACCGGCACGAAGTCGGTGGTCCACTGCATCGCCCGGTCCAGGCGCGGCTGCAGCTGGTCGACCGACTCGTGCTCGTTGCCGACCTTGTTGATGACCTGGCTGATCAGGTCGGCGGAGCCGGCGGTGACGTCGGCCACCGAGGCGAGGGTGCGGAAGGGTACGACGACCTCGGGCGTGGGCAGCCGGCCGGCGCTCGTGGTGGCCGAGGCCCTCTCGAACGCGAGCACCTGGGCGTCACGCTTCTCGGGGTCGGCGGCCTTGCGGCCCAACGCGTCCCACTCGTCGTAGAGCCGCACGACGTCGGGACCGAACTCGACGTTGAACGCCTGCTTGGGCTGGCGGCGGACGTAGAGCCAGCGCAGGATCGGAGCCTCGAGCACCTTGAGCGCATCGGCCGCGGTGGGCACGCCGCCCTTGGACGACGACATCTTGGCCATGCCGGCGACCCCGACGAAGGAGTAGCCGAAGAACGACGGCGCGCGGCCTCCGTAGATCACCTTCACCAGCTCCTTGCCGACGGTGAACGACGAACCGGGGGTGGCGTGGTCGATGCCGGCGGGCTCGAAGTCGACGCCCTCGAAGGCCCAGCGCATCGGCCAGTCGACCTTCCAGACCAGCTTGCCCTCGTCCTGCGTGGTCAGGTTGGTGACGCCGGAGAACGAGCAGGCGGTGCAGGTGTAGGCCAGGTCGGTGGACTCGTCGTCGTACGACGTGACCGTGGTGGTGTCGCGGCCGCAGTCGCGGCAGTAGGGCTTGAACGGGAAGCGGGCCAGCTCGTCGACGCCCTCACTGACCTCGGAGTCCTCGTCGGCGGTGACCGAGTCGGCCAGTGCCGCGGCCTCCTGCTCGGACTCGGCGACCGGCGCGGCCTTGGTGCGGTAGCGCGCGAGAACGGCGTCGATGCGGTCACGGTTGCGCACCGCGGTCAGGATCTGTTCGCGGTAGGTGCCGGCCCGGTAGAGCTCGGTCTGCGACAGCTCGTCCATCTCGCAGCCCATCGCCGCCAGGGCCTCCTGGAGCGGAGCCTTGAAGTGCTCGGCCCAGTTGGTGTGGCAGTCCCACGGGTCGGGCACGGCGGAGAGCGGGCGACCGATGTGCTCGTTCCAGGACTCGTCGACGCCCGCGGGCACCTTGCGGAACCGGTCGTAGTCGTCCCAGCTGTGCAGGTGACGCACGGTGAGGCCCCGGCCGCGGAGCTCCTCGGCGACGAAGTGCACGGTCAGGAACTCGCGCAGGTTGCCCAGGTGGATCGGGCCGGAGGGGCTGGCGCCCGAGGCGACCGTGATCAGCTCCGCGCCGTCGCCGGCGTGACGCACGGCCTCGTCGGCCGCGCGGGTCACCCAGTCGGTCGGGTTCTGTGCTCCGCCACGTGCCATCGGTGTGCTCCTGAGAATCTGCGCTGGACTGAGGGCCCAACGCTACCGGAGCGTCGCCTGGCTGGAGCAGTCGGCGGGTGGGGCCCATTCACGGTCACATCCCCCGCGGTGTGACCCTGAATGGCTACCCCGCCAAGGAGCATCTTGGCACCGATTGCCCCGGACGTCCCGTCATGAAGTGGACACTGGCACTAACCTGCCACCATGCGATCACGGAGCCTCGATGCGCTCACGGTGCTCGGGCTGGCCGGGCCCGAGCTCTCCCTCTACCGCCGGCTGCGGCCCCACTCCGGTCGACCGGTGGAGGATGTGGCCCGGGCGCTCGCGGTGGAACCGGCCGCGTTGCCGGCGCTGGTGGAGCGACTGACCCGGGCGGGCGTCGTACGTCTGGAGGATGGTGTGGTGGTCGTGCCGCCCCCGGCCCAGCTGCTGCACGACGTGGTCACCGTCGAGACCGACCAGCTGCGCGACGTGGTCGACCGACTGGACCGGCTGCGGGCCTCCCTGCCCTCGATCCGAGGCCTGATCGACGACCCGGTGGCCGGCCCCGGACTGCCCGAGAGTGAGCTGCGTGCGGGCGCGGGGATCCACGAGATCCTCAAGGCCTGGGTGCGTGAGTCCACCGGCGGCCTGATGTGGCTGCGACCGGACCAGTGGCTGCTCCCGCAGGAGTCGGAGATGAGCGTGGCGGTGCGTGAGGCGCTGGCCAACGGCCAGCGCTCGCGGGCGATCTATCCCGCCCGGGTGCTCGAGGAGGCCCCCGCGTCGCTCTTCGAGCGCCTCGACGCCGGCGAGGAGGTGCGGCTGGTGGCCGACCTGCCGAGCCGGATGGCGGTCGTGGCCGACGTCGGTGCCCTGATCCCCGAGGAGTGGGGGATCGTCAACGAGCGCCGCCTCCTGCTCCGCCAGCCGGCGATGATGGCAGCCCTCGCCACGCTGTTCGAGGAGTTGTGGGCCCGCGCCGTCGTGGTGCCGGGTGGCCGGACGGCCGACCTGAACCGGCGCATGCTGCTCGAGCAGCTGGCGCGTGGTGCGCGGGACGAGCAGATCGCCCGCACCCTGGGCCTGAGCCTGCGCACCGTGCGTCGCCGGATCGCCGACCTGCTGGTCGAGCTCGGCGTCGAGACCCGGTTCCAGGCCGGCATCGAGGCGGTTCGCCGGGGCTGGATCTAGGCAGGCGCGCCCTGGGGCTCGGCGGGCGGGACCATCAGCAGGTAGGCACCCGGTTCGACGCGCCAGGTGCGGCGTCGCTCGGGCCCGTGGATCTCGCCGTCGGCGCTGGCCCAGAACTGCTCGCCGGCCACGCTGACCGTGTGTCCGCGCGCCGTGACGACGTCGTCGTGGGTGGCGTGCTGGCCGCGGCTCAGGAGGGCCGCGAAGCTCAGGCGAGAGAGCCGGCCGACCGCCCGGGAGACCATCACGTCGACCATGCCGTCGGTGGGTTCCGCGCCGGGGTTGAGCGTCGCGCCGCCGCCGACGTCGGAGCCGTTGCCGACCGCGACCATCAGCACCTGCTGGTCGAGGTCGTTGACCACCCGACCGTCGACCTCGACCTTCAACCGCACGACGTGCGGTCGCAGCGACGCCAGGGCGGCACCGATCGGATAGCCGACCTTGCCGAGCCCCACCTTGCCGATCACCGACTTCACCGCGGCCCCGAGCCGACCGGCCTGGGCGCTGGCCCCGACGTGGACGTTGTTGACCACGACGTCGCCGAACTCGTCGATGAGCAGGTCCGTCGGCGTCGCCGTTCCGTCCAGTACGACGACCGCGGCCTCGGCCGGGTCCACGGGGATGCCCATGGACCGCGCGAAGTCGTTGCCGGTGCCGAGGGGGATCAACCCGATCTCTCTGCCGGTGAGCTCGTTGCGCCGGTGCAGGGCGGCGATCACCGCGTGCATGCTTCCGTCACCGCCGGCCACGACGATGCGCCTGGTTCCGGCCCGGTGGAGCACGCCGTCGAGCTCTCCGGGGTTGGAGGTGGCGGCCACCTCGACGCTGGCCCGGGAGCGCAACACGCCGAGGGCGGTGTCGAGGGTCGCCTCGTCGGAGGTGCCGGCCGCGTCATTGGTGATCACAAGGAGGGGTTCCACGATCCGCGACACTACCGGTCGCTTTGGTAACGTGTGGTCGCAAGAGCCCGTTGCAGCCCCTGCGCTGCGGCCGGGCTGTTTCCATGTTCAGGAGGGGGCACCTCATGCCCGCGATCATTGTTCTTGGCGCCCAGTGGGGCGACGAAGGCAAGGGCAAGGCGACTGACCTGCTCGCGCAGGACACCAGCATCGACTTCGTGGTCCGCACCAGCGGCGGCCACAACGCCGGTCACACCATCGTGATCGACGGCGAGAAGTACGCCACCCACCTGCTGCCCAGCGGAATCCTGACTCCGGGCGCCACCAGCGTGATCGCCAACGGTGTCGTGGTCTCCCCGGAAGCGCTCTTCCGTGAGCTCGACGGCCTGATCGAGCGTGGCGTCGACGTGGCCAACCTGGTGGTCAGCGCGAACGCGCACGTGATCGCGTCGTACCACTCGACGATCGACAAGGTCTCCGAGCGCTTCCTCGGCAAGAACCTGATCGGTACGACGGGGCGCGGCATCGGGCCGGCGTACTCCGACAAGGTCAACCGCTGCGGCATTCGCGTCGCCGACCTCTTCGACGAGGGCATCCTGGCGCAGAAGATCGAGGCCGCGCTCGACGTGCGCAACCACCTGCTGACCAAGGTCTACAACCGTCGCGCCATCGAGGCCGACGCGGTCGTCGAGGAGCTCCTGTCCTACGCCGACCGGTTGCGGCCGATGGTGGCCGACACGACGCTGCTGCTCAACAATGCGCTCGACGACGGCAAGACCGTGCTCTTCGAGGGCGCCCAGGCCACCATGCTCGACGTCGACCACGGCACCTACCCGTTCGTGACCAGCAGCAACCCGGTCGCCGGTGGAGTGTGCGTCGGCGCCGGCGTCGGCCCCACCCGCATCGACCGCGTCATCGGCGTGATCAAGGCCTACACCACCCGGGTCGGCTCCGGGCCGTTCCCGACCGAGCTCTTCGACGACGACGGCGTGAAGCTGCAGACCCTGGGCGGCGAGATCGGTGTCTCCACCGGCCGTACCCGGCGTTGCGGCTGGTACGACGCGGTCATCGCTCGCTACGCCACGCGGGTCAACGGGCTCACCGAGTTCTTCCTGACCAAGCTCGACATCCTCGGCGACTGGGACCGCATCCCGGTGTGCGTGGCCTACGAGATCGACGGCAAGCGGGTCGACGAGATGCCGATGACACAGACCGAGTTCCACCACGCGACGCCGGTCTATGAGTTCTTCGAGGGGTGGAAGAGCGACATCTCCGGCTGCCGTACCTTCGAGGACCTGCCCAAGAATGCGCAGACCTACGTGAAGGCACTCGAGGAGCTCAGCGGTGCGCCGTTCTGGGGCGTCGGCGTCGGTCCCGGTCGCGAGCAGACGATCGTGGTCCACGACCGCTGAGCCTGGTCTCAGCCGCCGGAGCTCACGGAAGGTTCGTGAAGCTCCGCACGACGTGTGAGGTCCGGTACTCACACGACTCGAGACAGTCGAACGCCGTGACTCGGGTCGGTTGCTCGAAGTTCGAGCCCGTGGAGACGAGCACGTCGACGCGCCATTTCGCGCCGTCGCCGCGGATCACGCGCAGCAGGTCGTCACGGCCGTCCCGGTTCACGTCTGCCGCGGTGGTCGCGTAGTCGAAGATCCCCGTGATGATGCGGGTCGCCCCCCACCCGACGCCGTCGTCGAAACGCTTGCCCCGGGCCCGATAGACGCGGGTTGCGACGTTCCAGTCGTCGTACCGGGTGACGGTGACGACGATCTCGTCTCGACTGTCACCGTCGACGTCGGCCGCCGTGTAGTTCCCGGCGATCCTGCCGTCGTAGTCGGCGCCGTCCGTGGGCACGTGCCGCATGGGGCCGGGCGCCTCGAACGTGCTGCCCGTCGACCTGATCAGGAGCAGGCCGACTCGTCGTTCGCCCGGCGTGACATGGGCGAGGGGCTCCAGGCGGGCCTCGACGGCCAGGTCGTCGTCGCCGTCACCGTCGTAGTCGCCGGGAACCAGCGGGTTTGCGACCGGGCTGCCCGGGCCGGATCCGCGCGCCCAGGAGACGGGGTCCGCGAAGCCGCCGTCGGTGGCGGCCAGCACCCACAGCTCGGTGTGGCCGGCGCGTGGATCGGTGGAGACGAGCAGGTCGTCGCGCCCGTCCCCGTCGAAGTCACCGAGCGCGAAGTCGACGGTGCGGCCAGACCTCGGAATGGTCACCTGCGTCGTCGTGGACTGACCGTTGCCCAGGGTGACCTCGAGGCTCAGCGGCCGATCGGGCCGGCCGACCTTCCCGGCCAGTGTCGCCATCACCGAGTCGAGGCGTGCGTCGCCGTCGACGTCGGCCAGGAACTCGTCACCCGGCGCCTTGTCGGTCATCACGGGCGGCGCGAATCCCTTCGACGTACCGGCCAGGGTGACGCGCTGGACGTCACCGGCGCCACGGTCCCAGGTGAACGTGACATCGCTGGCGCCGTCTCCGTCCGCGTCGCCGGGGACGAGCTCCCCACGGGCAGCCCCGGCCGCAGAGGTCTTCCCGGGATCGCTCTCCGGTCGGGGTTCGTCACGCACCAGATGTCGTACGCCGACTGCGGCCGCGCCGACCAGCAGCAGCGCGGCCACCCCGGCGATGATCCGGAGGCGCGGAGTCGATGCGCCGGCGTTCGGAGCGTCGTCGGATGACCCGGCCGACCGGGCGACGGCGAGGAGTGCCTCGCGAAACGCGCCTGCGCTCTTGAAGCGGTCACTCGGGTGCTTGGCCAGCGCCTTGGCCAGCACGTTGTTGATGCGCCGGGTCGACGCGTCGGCCCCGGGCAGTCGAGGGACGGCGGCGGAGACGTGTGCTGCGGCCACGTCGACGTCGGAGCCGGCATAGGGCGCGGCACCGTTGTTGAGGCAGGCCCAGAGCACACATCCCAGTGAGTAGACGTCACTGGCCGGCGTGGCCGGCTCGCCGTGCACTCTCTCGGGAGCCAGCCAGGACCAGGTGCCCGAGAGCGCTCCGGTCATCGTCAGCCCGTGGCCCTCCTCGGTCTGGGCGATGCCGAAGTCGCAGAGGTAGGCGCCGGACGCGGCGTCAGCGGATCGCAGCAGGATGTTGGCCGGCTTGACGTCGCGGTGCACGACCCCGGCCCGATGCGCGTCGTCGAGCGCGCCGGCGACCTCTGCGCAGATGAGTGCCGCGTCCTTGGCGGCGAGCGAGCCCCGCTCGTCGAGGTGGGCCCCGAGGTCACCACCCTCGACGTACTGAGTAGTGATGAAGAGGACGCCGTCGTGCACGCCGTGGTCGTAGATGGTGGTGATGTGCTGCGAGTCGAGGCGGGCCAGGGTGGTGGCCTCTCGCAGAAAGCGTTGCCGGAACGCGTCGTCCGAGGCGTGGTGGGGCCACATCACCTTCAGTGCAACCCGGCGGTCGAGTCCGGTGTCGGTGGCCAGCAGAACCGTGCCCATTCCGCCATGACCCAGCTCGCGCTCGATGCGATACGGGCCGAACTGGTCGCCGGGGCGGGGGAGTTGCACGAGAGTCCTCTGGGGTCAGCCGATGGCGTCGAGCGCGTTCACCGAGTAGTGGCACTTCGGGCACGTTGCCCAGTAGACCGGGTTCTCGAAACCCGAAGAGGTGCCGAGCGAGACAAGGATCTCTTCGGCATCGTCCTCGACGCCTTCGGGCACGAACAACAGGTCAGGCACCCCGTCGCCGTTGACGTCCGAGGTGGCCAGGGTCAGCCACATGTCGTTGGCCAACTGGTCGGTGATGCTCTCGCCCCGGGTCAGCCCCGAAGGGCCGGCACGCCAGAGATGCAGCTCGTCGCCGCTCTCACGGTGGTGTTCGGCCAGCTCGTCCGTGCCGTCATGGTCGGAGTCCACCGCCGTGATGGCGATCAACGTCGCGGAGTCAGGGATGGCTCGGCGTGCCGGCAGCGCGGCGAACCGGGCGCCGTTCGAGGTGAGCAGCACCAGGCGGCCGTCCGTCGGGTCACGGTCGTCGCCGACGGGGAACTCCCCACCCCGTTCCTTCACGGCGACCAGGTCGTCGTGGCCGTCGCCGTCGAAGTCGCCCACCGCCCAGGAGTGCTGGGACTCGGCGGTCACCCGCTCGGTGGCCCACACTCTTCCGCGGGTGAACTTCTTGCCACGGTTGAGGAAGACCCGGATGGTGGTCGGCTTGTCGGGTGCGCTGTTCAACGCCTCCTCCACGGATTTGGCAGGCGTGGTGGCCACGGCCAGGTCGGCCAAGCCGTCGCCGTCGAAGTCGCCGCCGACGCGCAGGACGTAGTCGACCGATTGCCGCTCGAGGCCCATGAGCCGAATGGTGGTCTTTCCGCCCGCGGCGAAGGCGACCATCACCGTGTCGGTGCTCAACTCGGCGATGTCGTCACGGCCGTCGCCGTCAAAGTCGGCGAGCACCCGCACGTTGTTGACCGTTGAGGCGGTGGCCTTGAGCGCCGGACCGCCCTCAGGGTTCCCGCGAAAGAGCAGTGCGCGACCCTCGCCCTCGGTTCCGGCCTCGACCTCGAGGTCGCCGTACCCGTCGCCGTCGAGGTCGCCGAGCACGGCGTCCGGTTCTGACTCGGACCCCTCGGCCCGGGTGGGGGGCTCGGCAGCCGGGTCGTCGTCGGGGCGCGACTGGCTCCACCACAGGCCACCGGCCGCGATCAGTGCGATCGTCAACGCACCGACGACCCACGGCGTACGCCGGCGCCGGGTGCGGGCAAGTGCCGGAAGGGTGACGACGTGCTCGTCGACCTCAGCCGGGTCGATCGCTCCGGACGAGTCTCCGGCCAGCTCCTCGAGCGCCCGCTTCATCTCGGCGGCGCTGGCGAAGCGCTCTGCCGGATCCTTCGCCATGGCGCGAGTCATGAAGGCGTTCACCGCCACTGCCGTCGGTTCCGCGCTGGTGAACCGGGGGATCGGGGCAGTCCGGTGGGACAGGGCGATCTGTACGTCGCTGCCGGCGTACGGCGGGCGCCCGGTCAGCGTCGTCCAGAAGAGACAAGCGAGGGCGTAGGTGTCGCTGGCCGGGGTCGCCGGCTCGCCGGTGGAACGCTCGGGTGCCAGGTAGGCCCAGGTGCCGGCGACGCCGCCGGCCATGGTCAGGCCGGCCTGCTCGGTCTGCGCGATGCCGAAGTCGCAGAGGTAGACCTGCGGGCTCGGATGGTCGGGGTCGCGGACGAGGACGTTCGCGGGCTTGACGTCACGGTGGACAACCCCGGCCCGGTGAGCGTCCTCGAGTCCGGCGGCAATCTGGGCGCACACCGCGGCCGCCATCGGGACCGGCATCCGTCCACGCCGCCCGAGCAACGAGCCGAGATCGCCGCCGGGCAGGAACTGGGTGGCGATGTACGGCACGCCGTCGTGGTCGCCGTGTTCGAAGATCTGGGTGATGTGCGGAGAGTTCAGCCTGGACAGGACGTTGGCCTCGCGGTGGAAGCGCTCGAGGAAGTCCTCGGATCCTGCGACGTTCGCCGACATCACCTTCAGCGCGACCTGGCGGCGCAGCCTGGTGTCGGTGGCGAGGAACACCATGCCCATGCCGCCCTGCCCGAGCAGACGGTCGAGGTGGTAGCGGCCGAAGTCCTGCCCGACGAGGGGCACGGAGGTCATCGAGGTCTTCCAGGGATGGCGTCGAGCACGAGGTCACCATGCCCACCCGAGGCACAGTCGAACCACGGCAGTCGTCGGGACAGGGTCGGGCTCACTGCAGCTCGAACGGCCCGATGATGTCGGCCTGGGCCCAGTTGCATTCGTTGGCGCAGTCGAAGACGGTCCGGCGGGACGGCTGCTCGTAGTTCGTGCCGGTCGAGATCAGCACGTCGATCACCCACGGCTCCTCGTTCCACCGGTCCAGGCGCACCAGGTCATCGAGTCCGTCGCCGTTGACGTCAGAGGCGACCGTGTCGACGAAGGATCCGTAGACGATGCCGGGCGGGGTGATCACCCAGGACTCACCGGCGTCGAAGCGGCCCGTGCGCAGTCGGTGGATCCGGACCTCCTGCTGCCCGTCGGCGTCGAGCAGCATGGTCAGCTCGTCGGTGCCGTCACCGTCGACGTCGGCCGGGGCCGCGCTTCCGGTGCCGAAGCCGTTCTGGGGAGTCAGGCGGATCTTGCCGGGCTGGCCGAAGCCCCGGCCGTCCGACCTGATCAGGTGCAGCCCCGACTTTTGCTGTTTGGGTCCGAACGTCGCCTCCACCGCCAGATCGGTGTCCCCGTCCCCGTCGTAGTCCCCGGGAAGCAGCGAGTTGTGGAAGAGGTCGGTCAGCCCGGTGTCCCTGACCCAGGAGCTCGGAGCCCCGAAGCCGTCGCCGGTCGACAACGCAACCCACACCTCGATGCCGCCCGGGGAGCGGTCAGTGGCGAACGCGATGTCGTCCAACCCGTCGCCGTCGAAGTCGCCGATCACGTTCGTGACGTACTTCCCGGTGCGGGGGAGCGTGACGCGTTCGTCGACCGGGGTGCCGTCCCCGGTCCGGGTCCTCAATGAGTAGCGGACGTTCCTGCGGGCGCTGGTCTTGCTGAGCCAGGTCGCCTCGATGACGTCGAGGCGATGATCGCCGTCGAAGTCTCCGAGGAGCTCGTCCCCCTCGGGCGCCTTCGTGGTCCGCGGCTCGGAGAAGCGGGCCGCCGAGCTGGTCATGGTGACGGTCTGTTGAGGCTTCTTCAGGCGCCAACGCGTGAACATCAGGTCGCCGAGGCCGTCACCGTCGATGTCTCCGGTGACCAGTGGTGACCGGGTGGCCGCGGCCGTCGAGCTGAGGCCCGGGTCCGGCGCCGGTGCAGGGTCACCGACGAGCGCCTGCCGGAGCCCGACGCCGGCACCGGCGAGGACCACGAGCGCGGTGACGGCCGCGAGGCCCACGCG
>NZ_BCRJ01000147.1 GCF_001552535.1 Nocardioides jensenii JCM 1364 = NBRC 14755
GACCCGGACGCTGGCCCGGCGTCGGCGCCCGCCGCGGAGAGCTCGGCCGCGCCCGCCCCACAGGCGACTACGCCGTCGCGCCACCAGTCCGAGTCCTCCGGATCTTCGGGCTCCTCCGGCTCGGACGACGCACTCGACCTCGGCGCGACCGTGCTGCCGATCCTGCTCAAGACCTACGGCAAGCAGCTCGCGGCCGCCCTCGGCGTACTCGCCCTGGTCGTCTGGATCGCCCGCCGCCGCTGCTGCTGAACGAGCGCCCTGGAGACGGTTCGTCCCTCGCCTCCTCGGAACCCATCTCGAGACCACGCCGCGAGATGAACGCCCGCGGGCCGGCCGGGTGGAGTGGGGTAGGCGGGCCCGCGAGCGTTCCTTGGCCGGTCAGGCATCAGGTATGCGGGCCGATTCGGACCGTGGGCGCCGCCAGTTCTTGGGAGGGAGAGGCGGCCCGTGACAACGATTCACCCAGTACGACGACCGCACGGCAAGGGCAAGCGTCCAACGCACTGACGAACAACCGCAAACTTGGCACCTGGGTGACAAGTTTTCGCAGACCTCGGTCTCAGCGCGGCTCGGGATTGGCGTGCGTGACGAGGGCGTAGAAGCGACTCTCGAGCTTGCTGACCTCGCTGCGCAGCCCACCGACGTCGCCGCGCAGGTCGTCCATGCGACCGCGGAACTCCACACGCACGTCCTGGATCTGGGAGCCGAGGTCGGACCTCAGCTCATCGCGCACGGCGAGGGCCGTGGCCATCGCCTTCTCGTGGTTGTCGGCGACCGTGGCGGACAACGCGGCGTTGTCGCCCTTGAGCTCGGCCCGCAGGGCGGCGTTGTCGCCCGTGAGCTCGGCTCGCAGTTCGGCGATGTCGCTCTTGAGATCCTCACGGAATCCGCGACCAGTTGAGGACGTGTGGCGCCACAGAGCCAGGCCGACACCAAGCATGGTGACGACTGAGACCCATGTGTTGAGATCCAAACTCATCACTCCTCCAGTGTGCCCGAAGGGGCGCGCGCTGCGCCATCAAGGCTACGCGCCGTCCTCGACGAGCGTGACGACGATCCGACGCCCTGTGGAGAACCAGCCTTGTCTCGATGCACCGCCTCGTTCCTCGGCGGCACTCGACCAGCGAAAACCGTCAGTCGCGCGCGAGGTGGCGGCGTACGTCGTCCAGGAACTCTGACTCGCGAACGCCCAGGGCGCTCAGCGGGCTGAGGCGGACGACCTCGCCGCGGTCCGCCCTGGTCACCCGCGGATGGAGGAGGTCACGCAGTTGCCGCTCGCGGCGAGCCACCTCCTTGGGTCCGAGGTGGTCGGCGAGGTCAGTTCCCGCGCACGTGATGACCAGGGTCCGTGCCCGTTCTCCATCGGCTACCGCCACGTCCTGGATTCGCTGCCAGGTCATGGTGAACCGCGTGGTGCTCGACTCGACACGGAGGCCGTCGCTGCCGACCACCAGCCCGTAGCGTCCCGTCGTACTGCGGCGGGTCTGCACGACGACTGCGATGCCTCCCGCGGTCAGCAGGGTGCCGCACACTCCGAGGCCCAGGCTCCAGACCACCCGCACCGCGGTCGTCGGGTCGGTGCGCACCCATTCGCCGGCGTCGGACAGCTCCTTCCGCCCGATCAGGCCGGTCCAGAGGTCGCCCGTCCAGATCGTGACCGCACCGACCAGGGTGGCCGCTCCGATCAGCAGCACCACCAGCGCCAAGGCCCGGGCCTTGAGGGCGCTCCGGGTCGTCACGCGGTAGAGCGTTCGCGAACCCGATTCCATGCCCTGACCGTACCCACGCACGAGGCGCTCGAACCCCGGTCGGTCAGGTCTCGCACCTCGAGGTAGGACGTGCGCAACGGATGAGAGAGCAGACCACGGGTGAAGTCAATCCCGACCAAGTGATCGCGATCGCCAAGCACGTCGCAGCGGAACCACACGTCTACGTGCAACGTGCTCACCACACGGTGGCCAACGAGTGTCCACTGCAATCGCCGGCCTTCGGCATCGCGCCGAGCGCGTTCGTCAGCTCGAGCCATGAAGGGGCGCGCGCCTTCGTGGGTACGGCGACGGAGCAGGGCACGGAGGCGACCCTCGACCTGGCCCGTGGCCTGGGCGAGGTCGCCCGCGCCCACGGCTCGGCCGAGGCGGTGAACACCGTGAAAGCATCGCTTCCGGAGCTGCCACCCGCCGACATCGACGGCACCGGTTGGTGGGGCCGCGTCCCGGGGTGATCGGTAGGCTCGGTTGCCATGAACCCCAGCGAGACTGAGCCCACGCCGCCGTCGGGCGCGGCGGTCCGGGTGCCCGTGATGTCCGTGAAGCCCTCGCCCAAGGCCTTCGTCAAGGCGGTCTGGAACTTCGCCAGCGGGTCCACTGGTGGGGCCTTCACGAAGCGCCTGCGTAAGGCGGGGCGAGACGCAGGCTCGGCGCAACAGGTGGAGTCGGACATCAACGCCATGACCTTCGCTCCGGTGGCCCTGCGGGAGACCGGAGCCGTCTACGTCTTCGACGAGCGTGGCCTGCGGTTGGAGGGCAGTGCCGAGCTCGCCTTCGCGCTCGCCTGGAGTGAGGTGGGTCGGGTGGCGCTGCAGGTGCAGCACTCGCAGCTGCTCGGGCTGAAGATGTTGCGCCTCGTGCTGTGGCCGGCGAACCCGCAGACGTTCCTGGCCGCCCACCCGGAGTGTGGCCCGGTGTGGGACACGACGCTGGGGGCCTGCACCGTGGCCGTGGCCACGGCCATCACTGTTCCGCAGACCTCCGTCGACGCGACGCTGACCGGGCTGGCCTTCGCCGGCGCACGCTTCAGCGGCGAGGTCGAGACACTCGACACGTGACCCCCCGGGTGATCGCTCGGTGCTCTCCTGCGCGGGGGAGTGGCCACGCAGCCTGGAGTCGTCCTTGAGTGCACGATCCGTGTCGAGATCGGCCGAGAAGACGACACGGATCGTGCACTCAAGGCCTTGCCGTGCCAGGGCTCCAGCGTGTTGGTCGAGTGGCGAGCACCAGCGAGCGGATCGAGACCCGGGACGTGCTCAGAACACGTTGAGAGGCCGGAACTGCACCGAGACCCGAGGCCCCGAGTGCGCGGTCTTCGGGACGCAGTGCTCCCAGGTGCGCTGGCAGGACCCGCCCATCACGAGCAGGTCGCCGTGCCCCATCGTGAACGACACGGAGCCACCACCGCCCCGCGGGCGCAGCATCAGCTTGCGGGGGTCGCCGAACGACACGATCGCGACCATGGTGTCCTCGTGTCGGCCGCGGCCGATGGTGTCGCCGTGCCACGCCACCGAGTCGCGGCCGTCGCGGTAGTAGCAGCACCCGGCGGTCTCGAACGGCTCACCCAGCTCGGGCAGGTAGTGCCCGCTCAACCTCTCGCGGGCCGAGTCGAGCAACGCGTGTGGCAAGGGCTCGCCCACGCCGTACGTGTGCACCAGGCGGGGTACGTCGACCACGCGGTCCCACATCTCGCGTCGCTCGGCACGCCAGGGGACCGAGTTGACCAGCGTGGTGAAGACGTCGTCGGCGCCGGCGATCCAGTTCGGTCGTACGTCGACCCAGGCGCCGCGGGTGAGCGTCGTACGACGAGCCGGAGCGAGACTGCCGGCTGCCGGATCGGCGGCGACGTCGAACAGGTTCGCCTGGAACTCCACGCTCATCCGGCAAGGCTAGCAGAATCATCGAACAGATGTTCGACATGCGGGATGTCCCTGATTGGCCCCGGAACCAGCCAAAAGTAGTGGGAGCGCCGACGCCGGATCCCCTAGGTTGGAGCCCATGACCACTGGCGCCGCGCCCGCAGCACGCGTTTCGAACCTGACCAAGACCTACGGCACCGGCCAGGCGCTGATCAAGGCGCTCGACGACGTCAGCCTCGACATCGGCGCGGGGGAGTTCACCGCGGTGATGGGCCCCAGCGGTTCGGGCAAGTCGACGCTGATGCACTGCTGCGCGGCCCTCGACGTGGCCGACAGCGGCACCGTCCACATCGGCGACCACGAGCTGACCGGCATGGGTGACAAGGCCCTGACCCGGCTGCGTCGTGACGAGATCGGCTTCGTGTTCCAGTCCTTCAACCTGGTGCCGACGCTGACCGCCGAAGAGAACATCAAGCTCCCGATGGCGATCGCCGGGCGCAAGCCGGACCCCGAGTGGTGGGACACGGTGATCTCCACCGTCGACCTCGGCGACCGGCTCAGCCACAAGCCCAACGAGCTCTCCGGCGGCCAGCAGCAACGCGTCGCGGTGGCGCGGGCACTGGCCAGCCGGCCGAGCATCATGTTCGCCGACGAGCCCACCGGCAACCTCGACTCCAAGTCGGGCGCCGAGGTGCTCGGGCTGCTGCGCGCGAGCGTCGACGACTACGGCCAGACCATCGTGATGGTCTCCCACGACCCGGTTGCCGCGGCCTACACCGACCGCGTCGTCTTCCTCGCCGACGGGCGCATCGTCGACGAGCTGCGCAACCCCGACCGGGAGCAGATCCTCGGCAAGATGCAGGAGCTCACCGCCCGCGAGCTCGAGGCCTGACCAGCGATGTTCAAGGTCACCTGGCGCAACCTGCTGGCCCGCAAGGTCCGGCTGATGCTCTCTGCGTTCGCGATCGTGCTCGGTGTCGCGTTCGTGTCCGGCACGATGATCTTCACCGATGCGATGGGTGGCGCCTTCGACGACATCATCGAGGGCTCCACCGCCGACGTCGAGATCGCCTACAAGGGCGCCGGCGACTTCGACTCGATGCAGGACAACCGCACCATCCCGGCGTCAGTGGTCACCGACCTCGAGAGGCTGCCCGAGGTCGAGTCGGCGCACCCCCAGAACGTCCTGCAGTCGGTCTACATCATCGGCAGGAGCGGCAAGGTCGTCGGCGGCAGCGGCCCGCCCGGCCTCGCCTTCAACCCGACCACTGCGACCTCGATGAACGGCAACCGGATCCTCGTCACCGCCGAGGGGGAGCTGCCCGATGGCCCCGGCGAGATCGCGATCGACGTCGACGCCGCGAAGAAGGCCGACTACGACATCGGCGACACGGTCACCCTCGCCACCGGCTCCACGCCACCGACGATGAAGGCCAAGCTGACCGGCCTCGTCGAGTTCGGATCGGGCGGTCTCAACGGCGCGACCCTGACCATCTTCGACTCGAAGTTCCTGCAGAAGCAGTTCTTCGGCGGCCGCAACGTCTACACCTCGATCTCGCTGAACGCCGCTGCCGGCGTCTCCCAGACCGAGCTCCGCGACGCCGCCCAGAAGGTGCTGCCCAAGGACGTCGAGGCCACCACCGGCGACGACGCGGTCGAGGACAACAAGGCCAGCCTCGACCAGATCATGGGCTTCCTGAAGACCTTCCTGCTGGTCTTCGCCGGTGTCGCCCTGGTGGTCGGCGTCTTCCTGATCATCAACACGTTCTCGATCCTGGTCGCCCAACGGAGCCGCGAGCTCGCGCTGCTGCGGGCGCTCGGCGCCTCCCGCGGTCAGGTCAACCGGTCGGTGATCAGCGAGGCCGTCGTGGTCGGGCTGGTCGGCTCGACACTGGGCCTGGGCGTGGGCTACCTGCTCGCCCTGTTCCTCCGGTTCCTGTTCGGCAGGTTCGGACTCGACCTCGGCGGCGCCGACTTCCCGGTCACCGGCTGGACGATCTTCTGGTCCTACGCCGTGGGGTTGGTCGTCACGACGATCGCGGCCGTGCTGCCCGCCGTACGCGCCTCTCGCATACCGCCGATCGCGGCTCTACGCGACGATGTCGCCCTGCCCGAGTCGACCCTGCGCAAGCGGATGATCGTCGGCACCGTGCTGGTCGTGCTCGGCGCGGCCGGCATGATCGGTGGCCTGGCCGGCTCGGGCACTCTGGGCCTGATCCTGATCGGCGCCGGCATCCTGCTGATCCTGATCGGCGTCGCCCTGATGAGCGCGCTGCTCGGCCGGCCGTTGCTCATCTTGTTCGGCGTCATCTATCGCAAGCTGTTCGGCAGTGTCGGCAACCTGGCAGCGCAGAACACGCTGCGCAACCCGCGTCGTACCGGCGCCACCGCCAGCGCGCTGATGATCGGCCTCGCCCTGATGTCGATGATGTCGATCTTCGGTGCCTCCGCCTCGGCCTCGACCGACGCCGCGATCGGCAAGTCGCTGACCTCGCAGTTCATCATCTCCAACGTGGTCGGCCAGCCTTTCTCGCCCGATGTCGCCCAGCAGGTGCGCAAGCTCGACACCGTCGCCGGCGTGGCCGCTCTGCGGCAGGGCTACCCCAAGGTCGAGGGCAAGACCGTGTACGCCGCGGCGATGCGCGCGCAGGACATCAGGTTCGCCTTCCGGATCCCGGTCTCGTCGGGGAGCCTCGCCGATCTCGGACCCGGCAAGGTGGCCCTCACCGAGGGCCAGGCCGAGGACAAGAACCTCGAGGTCGGCGACCCGGTGACGCTCGACTTCCAAGCAGGCAAGGTGAAACTGGACGTCGTCGCCATCTTCAACGACGGCGGCGTGGTGCCCGGCAACTACCTCGTCACTCCGGACACCCTGGTCAAGGGCGGGCTGGTGCCTCTCGACTCGATGGTCTTCGTGACCAAGAAGGACGGCGCCTCCACCGACACCCTGAAGGACCAGATCGACGAGATCACCAAGGACCTCCCGACCGTCACGGTCAAGGACCCTGAGGGGTACGCCGACGAGCAGAAGACCCAGATCAACCAGTTCCTCTACATGATCTACGGGCTGCTCGGGCTGTCGGTGATCATCGCGATCCTCGGCGTCGTCAACACTTTGAGCCTGTCCGTGATCGAGCGGACCCGCGAGGTCGGGCTGCTCCGCGCGGTCGGGCTGAGCCGTCGTCAGCTGCGCACGATGATCCGGCTCGAATCGGTGGTGGTGGCGGTCTTCGGCGCCCTGCTCGGCATGGTGATGGGGGTCGTCTTCGGATCCACCCTGGTCTGGGCGCTGGCCGATCAGGGGCTCACCGAGTTGTCGATCCCGTGGGGGCTGTTGGCCATCTTCGTGGTCGCCTCGGGTGTGCTCGGCGTACTGGCCGCGGTGTTCCCGGCACGCCGCGCCGCTAAGCTCGACGTGCTGCGGGCAATCGCGACCGAATAGGCAGGATGGCTAGTCCCATCGGGCTATTCGTGAGGTGTTGTCCGGACTCGGGCAATCCGGACGGGCGAGACTCGTCGGGTGAATCCAGTCCCGAGCGCGGTGGAGTCGTCACCGCGCAAGCATGTGGCGGTGCGTGAGTACCTTCGCGAGCTCATCGACGGGCTCCCGGTGGGCTCGCCGGCGCCGTCCGAGCGGGACCTCGTCGGCAGGTTCGGGGTGGCCCGGATGACGGTACGCCAAGCCATCGAGGCGCTGGTTGCCGAGGGACTCCTCGAGCGGATCCCGGGCAAGGGCACCTTCGTGAAGAAGCCCCGCACCCGCGTCGGTGAGCTGCGCGGCTTCACTGACGAGATGGCCAGCCGTGGCAAGCAGGCCGACTCGTTGACGCTCATCTCCCGCATCGAGAAGGCCGGCCCCGGAGTGGCCCGCGCCCTCGCGATCACCGAGGGTGACGCGGTGATCCACTGGCAGCGGCTGCGGCACGCCGACGGCGAGCCGGTCTGTGTGGAGAACGCCTACCTCTCCGAGGTGCTACTGCCCGGGTTCCTCCAGCGCGCGCTGCCGGTCAGCCTGTACGCCGAGCTCGGCGTGCGCGGGCTGCGACCCGGCTGGGCCGAGGACTCCGTGCGTGCCGACCTGGCCACTGCCGAGGAGGCCGAGCTGCTCGGGCTCCCGGACGGATCGCCGGTGCTGCGCATCTCGCGCCGGGCCTCGAGCGACGACCGGGTGATCGAGGTGTCCAGCTCGACCTACCGCGCCGACAGCTTCACCCTCTGGGTCCAGTTCGCCGACCGCTGACCCGTCGTGAGTTCGGGCTGACCCGTCGTGAGTTCGGCCAGGATGCACGAACTGGCGACGGGTCACTCCGAACTGGCGACGGGTCACCCCGAACTGGCGACGGGTCGATCAATCAGGGGTGAACGGGCCGGTCGCCCGTAGGCTGCCCGGCATGAGCCTTCTCCTCGAAGTCGCGATCCGCAGCGAGCGCGACGTGATCGGAGCGCAGGAGGGCGGCGCGGACCGACTGCTGCTCTCCGATGCCGACGGACTCTCGCCCGACCTGACCGCAGCATCGGTCGTGCTGCGCGAAGCCGACATCCCGGTGCGGGTCATGCTGCGCCTCAACGACTCCTTCACCACCACGGGCGGCGAGTTCACCCGCCTGGTCGGGCTGGCCCAGGAGTACGTCGCACTCGGTGCCCAGGGTGTCGCGTTCGGCTTCCTCGACGCCGACCTCGACGTCGACGAGGACACGTGCACCGCCGTGGCCGAGGCCCTCCCGGGAGTGCCGTGGACCTTCCACGAGGCCATCGACGCCTGCCTCGACACCCGCCGGACCTGGCGTGCGCTCCGCTCGTTGCCGGGACTCGATGCCGTGCTCACCTCGGGCTCACCTCAAGGACTGGGCGTCGGCTACGAGGACCTCCTCGCCACCGCCCAGGCCGACCCGGCGGCGGCGGCGCGAATGCTCCCGGGCAAGGGGTTGCTCCCCGAGCACGTGCCGTGGCTGGCCCGCGCGGGTGTCACCCAGTTCCACATCGGCATCCAGACCCGCCCGGGTGCGTCGTACAAGTCCTACGTCGACGCCGGCCACGTGCGTTCGTGGCGACTCCTGCTCGACTCCTGACCGGTTCGGGGAGCCTCGGGACACGGCGTCAGCAGACCGGCGACCAGGTGCCCGGCCACCAGAGAAGCGCGATCAGGCTTCCAGTGCGGGGAGGTCGTCGGCGTCGACGATCCGGTAGGCGTAGCCCTGCTCGGCGAGGAACCGCTGCCGGTTCTGGGCGAACTCGGCATCGACGGTGTCGCGGGAGACGATCGTGTAGAAGTGCGCCGACTTGCCCTCGGTCTTGGGGCGCAGCAGTCGTCCCAGACGCTGGGCCTCCTCCTGACGAGACCCGAACGACCCGGACACCTGGATGGCCACCTCCGCCGACGGCAGGTCGATGGAGAAGTTGGCCACCTTGGAGACGACCAGCAGCCCGATCTCCCCGGAACGGAACGCCTCGAAGAGTCGCTGCCGTTCCTTGACCGTGGTCTCGCCCTTGATCACCGGGGCGTCGAGGGCGGCGCCGAGCTCGTCGAGCTGGTCGATGTACTGACCGATCACCAACGTCGGTTGGCCGGCGTGCTGCTCGACCAGCTGGCGCACGACGTCGATCTTGTGGTGCGTGCAGGCGGCGAGACGGTAGCGCTCCTCGGGCTCGGCCACCGCATAGGCGAGTCGTTCGGCGGACGGCAGCGTCACCCGCACCTCGACACAGTCGGCGGGGGCGATGTAGCCCTGAGACTCGATGTCCTTCCACGGCGCGTCGAAGCGCTTCGGCCCGATCAGGGAGAACACGTCGCCCTCGCGACCGTCCTCGCGCACGAGCGTCGCGGTCAGTCCGAGCCGCCGACGCGCCTGGAGATCGGCGGTCATCCGGAAGATCGGCGCCGGCAGCAGGTGCACCTCGTCGTAGAGGATCAGCCCCCAGTCGCGGGCGTCGAGCAGCTCGAGGTGCGGGTAGGCGCCCTTGCGGCGCAGCGTGAGCACCTGGTACGTCGCGATCGTGACCGGCCGGATCTCCTTGACGGCACCGGAGTACTCGCCGATCTCGTCCTCGGTCAGCGTCGTACGACGAACGAGCTCGTCCTTCCACTGTCGGGCCGAGACGGTGTTGGTGACCAGGATCAACGTGGTCGCCTGGGCGTAGCCCATCGCGGCCGCGCCGACGATCGTCTTGCCCGCACCGCAGGGAAGGACGACGACTCCGGAGCCGCCGTGCCAGAACGACTCGGCCGCCTCGGACTGGTAGGGCCGCAGCACCCACCCCTCCTCGCGCAGCGCAATCGGGTGCGCCTCGCCGTCGACGTAGCCGGCGAAGTCCTCGGCCGGCCAGCCCAGCTTGAGCAGCGCCTGCTTCAGGTTGCCCCGCTCCGACCCGTGTACGACGACCGCATCGCCCTCGGGACCGTCGACACGCTCGCCGACCATGCCCCGGATCTTCTTGGCCCGCAGCACCTCCTCGAGCACCGGCTTGTCGGTGGAGGAGAGCACGAGCCCGTGCACCGGGTGCTTGTCGAGCCGCAGTCGCCCGAAGCGGGACATGGTTTCGGCGACATCGACCAGCAGCGCGTGCGGCACCGGGTAGCGGGAGTACTTCAGCAGTGTGTCGACGACCTGCTCGGCGTCGTGGCCGGCGGCCCGCGCGTTCCACAGACCCAGCGGGGTCAGCCGGTAGGTGTGCACGTGCTCGGGGGAGCGCTCGAGCTCGGCGAAGGGCGCGATCGCGCGCCGACACTCGGCCGCGTCGGGGTGGTCGATCTCCAACAACAGGGTCTTGTCGGACTGGACGATCAGGGGGCCGTTCACAGTGCCTTTCTCTCCGCTGCGTCGTTCGCCTCGACGCCGGAGCCGGTGGAGTCAGCCGAGCCGGTGGAGTCAGCCGAGCCGGCCGAGTCAGCGGGGACGGCCTGGATCTTCTGCCGGGCCCGGTAGGCGGCGACGTTCGCCCGGGAGGAACAACGCTCCGAGCAGTAGCGGCGCGACTGGTTGGGGGACGTGTCGACGTACACGTTGGTGCACTTGGTGGCCGCGCACACGCCGAGCCGGGAGGGCCCGAGGTCGCAGACCAGGGTGGCCAGGCCGAGCAGGGCCTCGGAGACCAGCAGCTCGGAGACCGAGGCGGCCCGGTTCGCGACGTGCAGGTGCAGGTTGCCGAGGTCGTGGTCGGAGATCATCGGCGTGACCGGGTGCCGGTCGAGCAGCTCGTTGAGTCCGGTGACGACGCCGGCGACGTCGTCCTCGCCGGAGGCCACGAACACCGGGCGCAGGTCAGCGACGAAGCGGCGCACGTGGGCGACGTCCTTCTCGGTGACCTGGTCGTGCAGCCACTGACGGCCGGACAGGAAGCGCACGAGGTCGTCGACGTCGGCGACGTCCGCGTTCAGCAGACTCGCGGCCGACTCGGCGTACCTGATGAAATCCACGGCGCCAGTCTACGTTTGCACGCCAGTCACGTGCCGCACGGCCGTGATGCGGTGGACGGCGAAGGTTCGCTCGTCCTCGCTGCGGTGGTCGTACGCCGTGAGCTGACCGCCCTCGACGCGCACCGGGTCGACCACCCGTTCGGTGGCAGTGCCGTGGTTGTCGAGGTAGCCGATCCAGACGCTGCTCCCCGCCTCGATCGCGGCCCGCAACAGAGTCAGGGAGTCGGCCGGGGTCGTGGCCACGTGGGTCTCGGGCCGCAGCTCGCGGGCCTTGTCGCCGGCCCGGATCGCCGAGACCGCATGGGTCACCTGGGCCGTGTCGCGGGCGGCGTCGCGACCACTCGCGCGCTGACGCGGCGTGCGGGCCCGGCGTACGTCGGGGCGCGCGACGTGGACCGTGCCGTCGTCGGCCTCGACCACCGGGGCGGCGCCGAGCTCGCGCAGGCGGGGGAGGAGCAGGTCGATGGGAGTGGTGCTGATCAACACGGTCGGCGCGATCCGGCGCAACCCGAGGGACGCGGCGCCCCGCAACCGCAGGATCGACTCGAGGGCGGCCTCGTCGTCGGTGCGCAGGAACGCCTCGGCGTAGCCGACGCGCAACGTGCCGTAGGTGCGGGCGGTGTCGTCGACCAGGTAGGTGAGCGGCTGCGGGATGTCGGTGCGCGAGACCGAGCCGAGGAACGTGTGGATCTCGTGGGAGGTCCAGCCCGCGTCCAGGGCACGCCGGACGGAGGGGGAGGTGAACCGGTAGACGGTCGCCCCGCCACGTGACTCGACCTCGGCCAACAGCTGGAGCTTCGCGGCCAGCGCCGCCTCCAGGGGGCCGGGTGCGATCGCGGTCAGGTCACCCTGGATCAGGATGTGGTCGAGCGGCTCGGGCAGCAGCGGGGCCAGGGCGGCCACGGCCTCGTCGGTCGAGCCGGCCAGCAGGGCGCGACCGAAGTAGGAGAGCCCGCCGAGGCCGGTGACGCCGAGCAGGGCGGCCTCCTCGGCGGTCCACGCGACCAGTCGGGGCAGGGTGGATGGTCGGCGCGGGCGCAGCCACTGCACCCGCGCCACCAACGAGGGCACTCCGGTGGTGACGGCCAGGACGTGCCCGGGCGGCAACCCGACCAGCTGGGCCAGGCTGATCATGCGGGTGTCCACGAGGTGGGGGTCGACCAGCCCGGGCGCCAGTGCGTTGAGTGCCTTGCCGGCACTGTCCTTGGCCCCGATCGCGGCGGGCATCCGGGGGCTGGTCAGCCAGGCCCTGGTCAGCTCGGTCCAGCGCTGCGCGAACGAGAGTCGGCACCAGGCGTCGTACGCATCGGTGGGCAGCCAGGCGTCGACCGCGTCGTCCGACATCGTCGCCAGCAACCCGGCCGAGGCGGCCAGCTCGACCAGGAAGCCCGCCTCGCGCTGGTCGACGTGCAGCAACAGGGCGGTCGCCTTCAGGTCGCGCACGGACAACCCGCCGGAGCGCAGCACGGCCGGCGGGTTCGTGCCCCAGTGGTCGAGCAGCAGCTCGACGCGGCGTACGACGTCGAACGCGGCGCCGGCCGCGGCCCGCGAGGTCATCGACGCGTCGCGGTCGCTGGTCAGCAGCTCGGGCAGGGGTACGTCGTCCCCGTCGTACTCGCCGCCGCGGGGGAGCAGGTCGGCGACCACACTGAGCGGGCGGTCGCCCGACGAGGACTCCCAGACCAGGGCGAGGTCGCGCAGGTGCTGGAGAGTCGAATCATGGTCTCCGGGGGTTTCGCCGCCCGAGACGAGGGCATGAAGCAGCCAGAGCTCGGCCCGGGTCAGTCGGTCGAGCGCGCGGAGCACTGAGGCCCTGGTGGCCGCACGTGACGCAAGCTGAGACGAGTCCTGAGGAGCGGGTGTGGCGAGATCGGGGCGGGCGCGCAACAGCCGCGCGAGACGACTTTCGGGCCACGCGCGCAGTTGGTCCGCCAGGGAGCGGAACGCCGGGTTCGATCCGGCGGCAGATTTGCCGACCATCCCTGCCACGCTACTAGGCGGTGGTGGGCGCATCTTTGGCAGACTGGTCCCGCCCTGCGGAAGCGGGCGCGGCGTGGGGTCCGAACAGTGAGGAGCAAGGTGGGCGTGGTTCATCTCGATTGCGGGGCCGCCACAGACGTCGGCCGGGTGCGGCAGACCAACGAAGACGCCTTCTTCGCCTCGTCGCCGGTCTTCGTCGTCGCCGACGGCATGGGTGGCCACCAGGCCGGAGACATCGCCAGTGCGATCGCGGTCGAGGGATTCGCCCGGTTGGCCCACGACGGCTACGACACCACGAAGGCGCCTGAAGTCGTGACCGCGGCGTTGACCGAGTGCCAGCGCCGCATCCACGCCTATGGCGAGGAGCACCGCAACGACGGCGACGGTGAGTGGTACGCCGGCACCACGGTGGCGGCCGCCGTGTTGTGCGAGGACGAGGAGGGCGCCAAGTGGCTGCTGGTCAACCTCGGTGACTCGCGCATCTACAAGCTGCACAACGGCCGGCTCGACCAGGTCTCGGTCGACCACTCGCTGGTGCAGGAGCTGCTCGACTCCGGCGAGATCGACGCCGACGAGGCAGCCCACCATCCTGAGCGGCACGTGATCACCCGAGCCCTGGGCGGGCCGGTCTTCCGCGACCCCGACTTCTTCGTTCTCCCGCTCTCCTCGGCGGAGCGCGTGGTGCTCTGCTCCGACGGGGTCAGCGGCATGATCGACGACGCCGAGATCCACCGCATCGTCGCCGGCACCGATGACCCGCGCGACGCCGCCGAAGCGCTCGTGGCGGCCGCGGTCAGTGCGGGTGGCGAGGACAACGCGACCGCTGTTGTCGTCGATGTGGTGGGATTGGCCGAGAGCGCGACGCCTCACATGTCGCGCACCGAACCAGTGAGCCTGGAAGAGAAGTTGGGGGCACTCCCATGAACGACGTGCAGCAGAACGCGATCCGCAGCTACCGCCCGGGTGGGTGGTATTCCATCTTCGGCGACCACGCGAGCGTGCTCCTGCCGCCGAGCGAGAAGGCGCGCGTCGGCGCGCTGTGGGAGCTGGTCGACGGCGGCGCCGGCTTCGACGAGCTGCTCGATGCACTCATCGCCTCGGGCCTGCGGTCCCTGCCCGGCTTCGTGCTGGTCAGCACCGTCGAGGACCCGACCCGCATCGTTCTGCGCGGTGCCGCACGCGCCGTGGTCACTCTCGAGAGCGGCGAGACCATCGAGGTCGACGGTGGCGCCGCCGCGACCTGGGTGGAGCAGGCTCTCTCCGGGGTTGCCTCCCTCCAGTTGGTGCTCGAGGACGAAGAGGACGGCAACGCCGTCGACTTCGCCATCCGTGGTGGCCTGGTCCGTGCCGCACGTGTCGACCAGCCGCCGTACGCCGCCACCGGTGCACCCGCCGCTTCCGGCTCGAGCGCGGCCGCGGAGCCAGCGCCCCCGGTTGCTGAGTCGTCGGCCCCCGGCGAAACGGTCTCCGCCGAGTCGGGCGCGTCTTCTTCTGCCCCGTCCTCCTCTGCCCCGTCCTCCTCGGTTTCCACGGGTGGTGTCGCGATGCCCGTGGTGGCCGCCGCTCCCGGTTTCGACCCGCTGACCGATGACCTTCCGGACGAGGCCGTGGCCCAGGAGCCGACCGCCGAGGAGCCGACCGCCGAGGAGCCGGTTGTCGAGGAGCCGGCGAGGGACGCTCCACCGCAGTTCTTCGCGCAGCCGACTGCCGAGGCCGGCGCCCAGCAGTCCGAGGCCCCCGCGGCCGAGGCCGGTCCTCCGCAGTTCTTCGCGGCTCCGGTTCCTGAGGCCGACGTCCCGCGGTTCGACGCACCAGCGACGCAGCCGTCACCGGACGTCGAGGCAGCACAGGAGTCCGTGCCCGATGCGGGACACGAGGCCGGCGCCGACGTACCGACCGAGGCGCACGCCTTCCCGTTCTTCAACGACCCCGAGCCCGAGGCAGACGAGAGCGTCGCCGACGCGCCCGCCGAGGAGCCCGCACCCGAGCGGCCGGCGACGCCGGAGCCGCCGCAGGAACAGCCG
>NZ_BCRJ01000148.1 GCF_001552535.1 Nocardioides jensenii JCM 1364 = NBRC 14755
CGCCTGTGAAACTGCCCGTTTGGCGCGAAACTTCACGTCATCTGGGCAGAATCACAGGCGAGCCTGTGAACCTGCCCGGCTGACCGGGGGCTCATCACGCAGCCAGGTCCGGGTCGGCGAACGTGCGCAGCTTCTGCAGCGCCTCGCGCTCGAGCTGGCGCACCCGCTCGGCGGAGATGCCGTGCTTGGCGCCGATGTCGGCGAGCTTGTGCTGGCGACCGTCGACCAGGCCGTAGCGCGACCGGATGATGTCGGCGGCCCGCTCGTCGAGCTGACCGACCAGACGGTTCAGGCGGTCGCGGCTCTCGGTGTCGAGCACCTCGAGATCGGGGCTGGGGGTGGTCTGCTGAGCCATCAGGTCGCCCAGCGAGGTGTCGCCGTCCTCGTCCACGGGGGTGTCGAGACTGACATGGTCACGGCCCCAACGCATCAGGTCGATGACCCGATCGACGTCCATGCCGAGCTCGAGGGCGATCTCGTGGGGCTCCGGGTCGCGGCCGAGCTGGCGCTCGAGGGTGCGGCGGGCGCTGCCCACCTGGTTCAGCTCCTCGACCACGTGCACCGGCAGACGTACGACGCGAGCCTGCTGGGCGATGCCACGCGTGATCGCCTGGCGCACCCACCAGGTGGCGTAGGTGGAGAACTTGTAGCCCTTGGCGTAGTCGAACTTCTCGACCGCGCGGATCAGGCCGGTGTTGCCCTCCTGGATCAGGTCGAGCATCGGCATCTGCGCCCGGCCGTACTTGCGGGCGATCGAGACCACGAGCCGCAGGTTGGCGTTGATGAACGTCTGGACGGCCCGGCGACCCTCCTCGGCGAGCCACTCGAGCTCCTCCTGGTTGGCGGTCTTCGGTGCGCCACCCTTGCGGCGCCCGATCCGGCCCTCGGCCAGAAGATGCTCGGCCATCAGGCCGGCTTCGATGGTCTTGGAGAGTTCCACCTCGGTGGCTGCGTCCAGCAGCGGGTTGCGGGCGATCTCATCAAGGTAGAGCCCGACGCTGTCGCGACCCTCGATCTCGCGCGTTGCGGTCCTGCTGGCCATGTGAACCCCTCCTTGGTAGGTGGGGCCGCTGGGAGACCGCCCCACACACATCTGTTCCAACAAACCTCGACCGGGGGAGATTCCCGCCGGAGCGGACCGTTCGTGGTTACACATGGATAGACGTGTGGCGAGTTCCGAAAGTTGCCGTCCGTCCCACTTCTCAGGGACTTCTCAGGGGATCTCAGGTGACTCCGCCGAGGCCCCGGTACCCGCCTGGGCAAGATTCATCCGGTCCAGGATCCAGGCCAGTGAGAACGCCCGGTCGCTCCACGACTTGTAGCGCCCCGAGACACCACCGTGGCCGGCCGACATCTCGGTGCGCAGCAGGAAGTCGCGGCGCCCGGTCGCGGTGGCGCGCAGGCGGGCCACCCACTTGGCCGCCTCCACGTAGAGCACCCGGGTGTCGTTGAGGGACGTCTCGGCCAGGATCGGCGGATAGTCGACCGCTGCCACGTTGTCGTACGGCGAGTAGCCGCGCATGTAGTCGTAGACCGCCGGGTCGGCCTCCGGGTTGCCCCACTCCTCGTACTCCACGACGGTCAACGGGAGCGACGAGTCGAGCATCGAGGTGAGCGCGTCCACGAACGGCACCTGCGCCACCAGTCCGGCGAAGAGCTCGGGGGCCTGGTTGGCCACGGCCCCGATCAGCAGGCCACCGGCGCTGCCGCCCTCGGCCACGAGGCGGTCCGGGCTGGTCCAGCCCTCGTCGATCAGGTGCCGGGCACAGGCGATGAAGTCCGAGAACGTGTTCTGCTTGTGCATCAGCTTGCCGTCGTCGTACCAGTGCCGGCCCATCTCCCCGCCGCCACGCACGTGGGCGATCGCGAAGCCGGCCCCGCGGTCGAGCATCGAGAGCCGGGCGATCGAGAAGTAGGGGTCGATCGACGTCTCGTAGGCGCCGTACCCGTAGAGCAGGACCGGCACCGAGCCGTCGCGTGGCGCACCGGCCGGCACGACCAGCGAGATCGGCACGCGTACGCCGTCCGCGGCCGTGGCCCACACCCGGTGCTCCTCGTAGTGCGCAGCGTCGTAGCCGCCGAGCACCGGCGCCTGCTTGAGCAGGGTCAGCTCACGGGTCCGGACATCGTAGTTGTGGACGGCGGCGGGTTTGGCCATCGTCGTGTAGCCGAGGCGTACGACGGGCTGGTCGAACTCCGGGTTGCCTCCGGACCCGATCGTGTGGACGGCGTCCTCGAAGCCCACCTGGTAGTCGTCGGAGACGCCGGACTGATCGAGCTCCAGGATGCGCAGCTGGGTGAGCCCCTCGCTGCGCTGGTGAACGACGAGGTGGCCGGCGAAGGCGTCGACGTCCTCGATGCGGATCCCCGTGTCGTGGGCGATCAACGGCTCCCAGCCGGCCTTGGGTGTCGGGGTGACCGGGGCGATGCCGAGCTCGAAGTTGGGGCCGTTGCCGTTGTGCAGCACCAAGAACACGTCGCGGCCGCCGATGATCGCGTGTTCCAGTCCGTAGTCGACGCCGTCCTCGCGTTCGGCGTACACCTCGAAGGTGGCATCGGGGACGGTGGTGTCGAGCACCCGGAACTCGGCGGTGGTCTTGGCCCCGGAGGCGATCATCAGGAACCGGTCGGTGCGGGTGCGCCCGATGCCGACCCAGAAGCGGGCATCGGTCTCGTGGAAGACGAGTTCGTCGTCGGCCTGCTCGGTGCCGAGGGTGTGCTTCCAGATCTTGTCGGCGCGCCAGCTCTCGTCGACGGTCGTGTAGAAGAACGCGGTGCCGTCGGGGTGCCAGGTGGCGCCGCCGAGCGCGCCGGTGATCTCGTCAGCGAGCAGCTCGCGGGTGGCCAGGTCCAGCACCCGGACCGTGTAACGCTCGTCGCCGACCACGTCGACGGCGTAGGCGAGCAGCTTCTCGTCGTTGGTGACCGAGGAGCCGCCGAGGGAGAAGAACTCGTGCCCCGCGGCCAGTTCGTTGAGGTCGAGCAGGACCTCCTCGCCGGGCAGGGCCGGCTGGTCGGCGGTGGCGTGCTCGGCCGGTCGTGGCGGGGTCCAGTCGTCGGGATCGGAGATGACGATCCGGCACGAGGCGCCGTACTCCTTGCCCTCGAAGGAGCGGGAGTAGTACCAGTGGCCACGCATGCGCGTGGGCACCGACAGGTCGGTCTCGAGGGTGCGGGCCTTGATCTCGTCGAAGATCGACTGACGCAGGTCGGCCAGGTGCGCGGTGCGGTCTTCGGTCCACGCGTTCTCGGCCTCGAGGTGCGCGATCACCTCGGGGTTGTCCTTCTCCCGGAGCCACTCGTAGTCGTCGACGAGGAGGTGACCGTGCAGGGTGCGTTCGGAGGGGACGCGGGCAGCGACAGGCGGTTGCATGCCCCGGACTCTAGTTCCGCGGACCTGAGGACGCGGCGGTCGGTGCGGCTCACTCCTGCTCGGGGACGAACCTCGCCAGCGCCGGGTCGTCGACCTTGAAGCTGCGCACCGGCCCCGGACCGGTCTCGGCCGTCTCGAACCTGACCGTCACGACGTCCTTGCCCGATCCCCAGACCCAGCCCGCGCCGAGGTCGTCGTGGATCACGTCCAGACCGGGAGGCCAGGTGCGATGGCGTGCCGTCGGCACCTCGGGCACCGGCTCCGGGTCCTCCTCCTCCGGATCGGGTCCGAAGAGGTCGTCCTGCACCCAGTCGGCCAACCCGGAGACACCGACCCCGAGCAGGCGCACCCCGCCGGAGACATCGAGGTCGGCCAGCAGCGAGCGCGCCACCCGCCCCACGACCTGGGCACTGTCGGTGGGGGAGCCCAGGGTGCTCGAGCGGCTGAGGGTGGTGAAGTCGTGCAACCGCACCTTGATCGAGACTGTCCGCCCGGACATGCCGTCCTTGCGGAGCCGGGCGGCGACGTTGGCCGCCTGTCGGGTCAGCAGCCCGTCCATCAGCCTTTTGTCCGTGAGGTCGTCCTCGTAGGTGCCCTCCTCGCTGACCGACTTGGTCTCTCGGGCCGGCTCCACCGAGCGATCGTCGATGGCGCGGGCCAGGCGCCACAGGCTGGCCCCGTGGGCCTTGCCGACCAGTCGGACGAGCTCCTCCTCGCTGACCCGTTCGAGCTCGGCGACGGTGTGCACGCCCGCGCGACGCAGCCGTTCGGCGGTGGCCGGGCCGACGCCGGGGATCACCGTCACACCCATCGGCCGGAGCAGGTCCTGCTCCGTTCCGGGCGGTACGACGACCAGGCCGTCCGGCTTGTCGAGGTCGCTGGCCACCTTGGCGATGAACTTCGAGGTGCCGAGTCCCACGCTCGCGGTCAGGCCCCCGGAGACCTCGTGCACCCGTTGCCGCAGCCGTTCGGCGAACGCGGTCACCTCCGGGACGTCGTACGACGTGAGTGCGCTGGCGGTGAGGTCGACGAAGGCCTCGTCGATCGAGAGTGGCTCGACCAGGGGAGACGTCTCGCGCAGCACCGCCATGATCTTCGCGCTGGTGGCCCGGTAGGCGTGGAAGCGGCCGGACAGGTAGGCCGCGTGCGGGCACTTCGCTCGCGCCTCGCGGGTCGACATCGCCGACCGCACCCCGAACGCCCGGGCCTCGTAGGAGGCGGCGGCCACCACGCCCCTGCCACCGGTGCCGCCGACCACGACGGGCTTGCCCCGCAGCGAGGGCTTGTCGCGTTGTTCGACGGAGGCGAAGAAGGCGTCGAGGTCGATGTGCAGCATCGACGCCTGGGTCCTCACAACTCCACCTCCATGACGGGAAACTTATCGTTCGTGGGCCACCAACCGTGCACATGCAGGGTGCTGTCGGGGTGTTCCACAGGCCACCCTCCGAAGCCCCGAGGGCGTCCCCGGGTCGGCGCAGCCTTGACCGCATGAAATCACCCACCGTCCCGACCACCCTGACCGCACGCGCCCCCGAGGACCTCCTCGCGATGGTGCCCTACGTGCTCGGGTTCCGCCCCGAGCAGTCCATGGTGATGCTCACCTTCGGCGCCGACCAGCCCACGTTCCACGCCCGCGTGGACCTCCCCACCGACCTCGACGAGATCGCTGACATGGTCGAGTGCCTGCTCGATCCGGTCCGACGCCACCGGGTGCCCCGGGCCGTGCTGATCGCCTACGGCGGCGACGTGTTCACCTGTCGGGCGGCCTTGGAGGCCCTGGCCGAGGCGCTGATCGACGACGGCGTCGACGTCGTCGAGATGTTGCGTGTCCACGACGGCCGATGGTTCCCGATGCTGGGCGGCGCGCACGACGAGCTGCGTGACGGGGTGGTGTACGACGCCCGCAGCCATCCGTTCGCCGCGCAGGCCGTGCTCGACGGCAAGGTGACCCTCTCCTCGCGTGAGGAGCTGGCCGACACCCTGGTCGGCAGCGATCCGGCTGCCGTGGAGGCCGTCGAGGACGCCGTGCTCCGGTCTGCCCGACGGGTTGCCGACCGGGTCCCGGCCGCGGAGGCTCGGTGGCTGCAGGAGGTGGTGGTCACCCACATCGACGAAGGCACCACCTTCACCGCCGCCCAGGCGGGACGACTCCTGGTCGCCTGTGAGGACCGCGCCCTGCGTGACGTGGTGTGGGGCCTGATGAGCCGCGAGACCGCCGAGCGACACGTCGACCTCTGGCGTGACCTCGTGCGGCGAACGCCCGACGAGCTCCAGCTCGTGCCGGCGGCTCTGCTGGCCTTCGCGGCCTGGCTCTCCGGCAGCGGGGCACTGGCCTGGTGCGCACTGGACAGGGCCGCCCTGATCGACCCCGACTATCCGATGGTGCGGCTGCTCGGCCAAGCACTCGAGCAGGCCCTGCCGCCGTCGTCGTGGGAGCCGGTCACCGGGCTTCCGGAGCTCCTTGACGGCGCCTGAACGACCTGTGCGGCACCGCCGGCAGGCACTACGCTGCCGGAATGGGCGAAGAAGTGGCGGCACAGGAGTTCTCCCGGGCTGATCGAACCCGTCACCGCGAGAAGGTGCGAGCCTGCCTCGATGTGTTCGCCCGGATGCTGCGCGAGGCCCGCTTCGACACCGATGACCCGATGACCGGTCTCGAGATCGAGCTGAACCTCGTCGACGAGGCCGGAGACCCGTCCTTGAAGAACGCGGAAGTGCTCGCCAACATCGCCGACGCCGACTTCCAGACCGAGCTGGGGCAGTTCAACGTCGAGATCAACGTGCCTCCACGTCACCTGCGTGACGGCGGACTGACCGCGTACGAGGAGAATCTGCGGGTCAGCCTCAACGATGCCGAGTCGAAGGCTGCGGCCGTCGGGGCGCACATGGTGATGATCGGCGTCCTGCCCACGTTGTCCGAGGGGCACATGAGCCCGTCGTCGCTGAGCAGCAACCCTCGCTACCAGCTGCTCAGCGACCAGATCCTCGCCGCCCGCGGCGAGGACATCGTGATCGACATCCACGGGGTGGAGCGGCTCAGGGCGACGGCCGACTCGATCGTCCCCGAGGCGGCCTGCACGAGCACGCAGGTGCACGTGCAGACCACGCCCGACGAGTTCGCTGCCTATTGGAACGCATCCCAGGCGATCGCTGCGATGCAGCTCGCGGTCGGCGCCAACTCGCCGTACCTCCTCGGCAAAGAGCTGTGGCGCGAGACCAGGATCCCGTTGTTCGAGCAGGCCACCGACACACGCAGCGAGGAGCTGAAGGCCCAGGGGGTGCGGCCCCGCGTCTGGTTCGGCGAAAGGTGGGTGACCTCCGTCTTCGACCTCTTCGAGGAGAACGTCCGCTACTTCCCGGCCCTGCTTCCGGTCACCGAGGACGAAGATCCTCTGGCCGTGCTGGAGGCCGGCGGCGTCCCCGAGCTGACCGAGCTGCGGCTGCACAACGGCACCGTCTACCGATGGAACCGTCCGGTCTACGACATCGCCGGGGGAGTGCCGCACCTGCGCGTCGAGAATCGCGTGCTGGCGGCTGGACCGACGGTCGTGGACACGATGGCCAATGCCGCCTTCTACTTCGGGCTGGTCCGGAGCCTGGCCCACGCCGAGCGTCCCCTGTGGTCACAGATGTCGTTCAGTGCTGCCGAGGAGAACTTCCACGTCGCGGCGCGCCAGGGCATCGAGGCGCAGGTCTACTGGCCCGGTGTCGGTCAGGTCCCGGCGGCCGAGCTGGTGCTGCGCCGTCTGCTGCCGCTGGCCCATGAGGGGCTGGCCGACTGGGGCGCCTCGACGGAGGAGGCGGACCGCCTGCTCGGCATCATCGAGCAGCGCTGTCTGCTGGGCACCAACGGTGCGGAGTGGTTCGCCCGGCGTTGTCGGCGTCACGGTGGGTCGATGGACCGCGCCGACGCGTTGCGCCACACGCTGGTCGACTATCGCGAGCTGATGCACAGCAACGAGCCGGTTCACGCCTGGGAGGACTGAGCTGGCATCACCGGGACCCCGGGTCGGCTCCGCTGCTCACCCGGAGCGCACGCGCAACCGGGTCCACGTTGCGCGGTCGTCGCCCAGTGGCTCGTACCAGCCGGTCTTGGTCACCACGACGATGCACCGTGGGGCCAGGCGGGCCTCGGACATCGCACGTGCGGCCACCGGCGCCCAGGCCAGGTCGAGGTCGTGCGGGGCCGGGACCCCCATCCGGCTCAGCCACACCACGGGTTGCTCGTGCTCGAGTCGCGCCCGGCTGACCAGGGCCGCGAGGATCTCCGCCCGCAGCCCGACGTCGGGCGCGGGTCTCTCATCGAGGCTCCACTCCAGGCTCGCGCCGTCGAAGCCCCCGACGTGCAGCACCGGCGCGAAGACCCGGCGGCGGGTCTGCTGTCGGAACCGGTGCACGAGCAGGCGCAACTCGGCTCGGGTGTCGGTGTCGACCATGGACCCACCCTGCCCCACCCCGTGCTCCGCTGCCGGCGTCCTCCACAGCCAGGCGGTGGCAAGATGGGGGCATGGCGATCAACATCACCGGCGACCCGGCTGCAGACAAGGTCCTGACCGACGACCCCTTCGCGCTCCTGACCGGCATGCTCCTCGACCAGCAGTATCCGATGGAGCATGCCTTCAGAGGCCCGGCGAAGGTGCTCGACCGGTTCGGCAACCTCGAGCCGGAGAAGATCGCGAGTGCCGACCCGCAGGAGTTCGCCGAGATGTGTGCGACGACGCCGGCCGTGCACCGGTTCCCGGGGTCGATGGCCGGCCGCATCCAGGCGCTGGCCGCGCTCGTCGTCGAGAAGTACGACGGCCGCACCGACCGGCTCTGGGTCGAGGCGACGACCGGCAAGGAGCTGCTCAAGCGGGTGCAGGAGCTTCCCGGGTTCGGCAAGCAGAAGGCGCAGATCTTCGTGGCGTTGTTGGCCAAGCAGCTCGACGTACGACCCGAGGGCTGGGAGGCGGCGGCAGGCGACTATGCGCTGCCCGGGCGCCGCTCGGTCGCCGACGTCGTCGATGAGCAGAGCCTCGCCGAGGTGCGCGACTACAAGAAGCAGAAGAAGGCCGCCGCGAAAGCGGTGTGAGTCTGCCGATGCCACTGTCGGAGGGCCGAGGCTTGGAATGCTGGGACTCCGTGGCAGAATACGAGAGCGGCTCTTGACGTTACCGGGCTTTGCCGCGCCCCAATTGCTGTTTCCGAGAGGTGTTCGTGTCTTCGAGCTCGCGCAAGTTGCTCCCCGCTGAGGTTTTGGCTCACCCCGAGATCGTCGGCCTGCTGGAGCAGGCAGCCCCCACTGGGACCCTCACTCCGGAGGTGGTCCGACGAGCCAGTGAGGCGGCCGCGATCGAGCCGCGTCACCTTCGAGCCCTGCTGGTGCACCTGAGCGCCGAGGGCATCACCGTCGCCGTCAACGTCGACGATCACGCCAAGGCCGTCGCAGCCAGCGCGCCGCGCAAGGCCACCGCCACCTCCAAGACCGCGGCCAAGAAGGCTCCGGCCAAGCAGGCGCCGGCGAAGAAGGCCGCGGCCACGGTGGACGACGCGACGAGTACGGCCCAGAAGGCGCCGGCCAAGAAGGCCGCCCCGAAGAAGGCCACGGCCGCAGCGACCGAGGTCGTCGAGGTCGAGGTTCCCGCCGCCGCGCCGGTGATCGGCCCCGACGGCAAGAAGATCCTCCCCGACGTGCCCGACGAGCAGTTCGAGAAGGACGTCAAGGCCGACCCGACCATCAAGGAGGACGAGAAGCAGGCCTTCACGATCTCCGCGGCCGATGACACCGACGAGCCCGAGCAGCAGGTCATGGTCGCCGGCGCCACCGCCGACCCGGTCAAGGACTACCTGAAGCAGATCGGCAAGGTCCCGCTGCTCAACGCCGAGATGGAGGTCGAGCTCGCCAAGCGGATCGAGGCCGGCCTGTTCTCCGAGGAGAAGCTGGCCAAGGGCGGCAAGATCAAGCCCAAGGACCTCGAAGAGCTCGAGTGGATCTCCGACGACGGTCGTCGCGCCAAGAACCACCTGCTCGAGGCCAACCTGCGTCTGGTGGTGTCGTTGGCCAAGCGCTACACCGGGCGCGGCATGCTCTTCCTCGACCTGATCCAGGAGGGCAACCTCGGCCTGATCCGTGCGGTCGAGAAGTTCGACTACACCAAGGGCTACAAGTTCTCGACCTACGCCACGTGGTGGATCCGTCAGGCGATCACCCGGGCCATGGCCGACCAGGCCCGCACCATCCGCATCCCCGTGCACATGGTCGAGGTCATCAACAAGCTGGCTCGCGTCCAGCGGCAGATGCTCCAGGACCTGGGCCGCGAGCCCACCCCGGAGGAGCTGGCCAAGGAGCTCGACATGACCCCGGAGAAGGTCATCGAGGTCCAGAAGTACGGCCGCGAGCCGATCTCGCTGCACACCCCCCTCGGCGAGGACGGGGACTCCGAGTTCGGTGACCTCATCGAGGACTCCGAGGCGATCGTCCCGGCCGACGCGGTCAGCTTCACGCTGCTCCAGGAGCAGCTGCACGCCGTGCTCGACACGCTCTCCGAGCGCGAGGCAGGCGTGGTCTCGATGCGCTTCGGTCTCACCGACGGCCAGCCCAAGACCCTCGACGAGATCGGCAAGGTCTACGGCGTGACCCGTGAGCGGATCCGCCAGATCGAGTCGAAGACGATGTCGAAGCTGCGCCACCCCAGCCGGTCCCAGGTGCTGCGCGACTACCTCGACTGATCGGTCACAGCACAACAGCCCCCGTCGTACGACGGGGGCTGTCGTCATTTCCGGACAATCACCTGAATGCAACTGAAGGGTTGCATGTGTGGCGGCGACATGCAATCATCGAGTTGCACATGAACTCGCGACCCGAAGGAGAAGGCCATGACCCAGACCGACCAGGAGCTCGACCGCATCGAGCGCAGCATCGACATCGACGCCACCGCCGAGAAGGTGTGGAGCCTGATCGAACGCCCCGGCTGGTGGATCAACGAAGGGGAGATCGAGTCCGATCGTGAGGTCCGCCGCGAGGGCGAGGCCGACGTCGTGGTTCACCCGAAGTACGGGGAGTTCCGACTCCTCACCTTGGCCTCGGAGCCGCCCCGCCACCTCGCCGTCACATGGCTCGACGGTGATGCCGACGCGGGGACCCGCGTGGAGTTCACCGTCGCTGACCGGGCCGAGGGAGGCGTCACGCTCACCGTGGTCGAGTCCGGGTTCGCCGATCTGGGCAAGCCGCGCTCCGACGTGATCAAGCACGTCGAGGAGAACACCTCCGGCTGGGAGGCCGAGCTCGACCTGGCCCGTCGCCACGTGACCGGGGCGAACGCGTGAGCCAGGCGCTGGCGCCGGTGTTCGCGGCGCTCGGTGACGACACCCGGTGGGCGCTGTTGGCCAGACTGGGCGAGGCACCCGCGTCCGCGTCGGCGCTCGCCCGGGAGTTCCCGATCTCGCGGCAGGCGATCGTCAAGCACCTCGACGTGCTGCGCGCCGCCGGGCTGGTCGATTCCGAGCAGCACGGTCGGGAGCTGGTGCACCGCGCGCTCGGCGGGCGGTTGAGCGACGTGGCCCGAGAGCTCGAGCGCGTCGGTCAGGTGTGGGAGGCCCGGCTGGCCCGGATCAAGAGGCTGGCCGAGGGCTGATTCTCGATTGGCCCTGCGAACCTTTCGGTGATGCGATGCATCTGACGGAGTGGAAGGGCCTCCTCCTCCGTGACAGGGGCCAGTGCCACACACCGAAGGAGCACCATCATGACCAGGTTCACGAACCGCCTCGCGGGACTTCTCGCAACCACAGCGCTGGCGACGGTCGCCTTGATGCCCACACCCGCGGCCAACGCCGAGTCGACCGCGGTCAACGACGGTGCCGACGCCACGGCGTCGCTCAGTGACATCCATCGCGTCACCGCAAATCACGCGGTCTCCCGCCTTGGTGTGATCGTCACCTTCGACGACCTGCGTCGGCACAACACCGGTGGCTCGTCCGGCGCGACGATCTATCTGGACACCAAGCCGGCGCGCACGGGTCCCGAGTTCGCCCTGTTCACCGGCCTGGAGGACGGCACCGACTACCAGCTGATGCGCATGCGCAACTGGCGTCCGTTCGGTGAGCCGAAGGCCTGCGACCACACGGTCGGACTCAACTACACGGCCGACACGGCCCGCTTCAGTGTCGCGCGCTCCTGCATCGGACTGCCGGCCAAGGTGCGGGTGGGGGTGCGGATGGTCGACCACCACGACGGATCACACGTGATCACCGACTGGATGACCGGCCCCCGCCGCTACACCTCGTGGCTGGCCCGTGGCTGACTCGCCTGACGTGCCTGCCGGTCGCTGCCCTCGGGGTCGGGCGGCCGGTCAGGATGCGCCCGCGACCAGCGCCACAGCCAGCACGCACAGGGCGAGTCCGCAGCCCTGGCTCCGGTGGATCCGCTCGCGCAACACCGTGGCGGCGAGCACGATGGTGAACGCCGGGTAGAGCGAGGCGAGGATGGCGGCCACGGTGAGGTCGCCGTGATGCGTGGCCAGCAGGAAGGCGATCGTCGCGGCCGCGCCGAGCACGCCGCTGGCGGCACCGACGAGGGCGACCGGCTCTCGGGGGATCCAGGGTCGCCCCACCGCGGTCGCCACGACCACGATCATCGCGCTGGCCACGAGCTGGTTGACGGTCAGCGGGAGCAGGCCGGCCCGGTCGGGGATCTGGGCCAGTGCTGCGAACAAGGAACCGAACCCCAGGCCGGCCAGCGCTCCGTCGAGAACGGCGCTGACCTGGCGTTCGGCGGGCTGAACGCCCATCTTCTCCACCGGCTCCCGGGCCACCAACCAGATCCCGGGCAGCGCTGCGACGATCCCGATCCAGACCAGCACGGGCGGACGCTCGCCCGTGGCCAGCCCGACGACGACCGGGACGACGGCCGCCCCGACGCCGGAGATCGGCGCCACCACGCCCATCCGGCCGCCGGACAGCCCTCGGTAGAGGAACGCGGTCCCGAACCCGTTGCCGATGCCGCCCAGGGCTCCCCAGAGAAGGTGCGCGGTGGTCGGCTCGCCGCCCAGCAGTAGTCCGAGACCCAGGGTCAGCACGCCCCCGGTCACGGAGGCGACGAAGGCCACGGCCCAGGGCGACGTACGCCGTGAGGTCAGTCCACCGACGAAGTCGGACAGTCCGTAGCTGATCGCCCCGAGCAGGGCGAGCAGGCTGGTCACGTGAGGATCACGCCGACTCCGAACGCCACGGCGGCGATCAGCCCTGCGACCAGCTCGATCAGGATGGACAGGCCGACTGCCTTGAGAGCGGTGACCGTCGTACGCCGTGCCTCGTCGTGCCCGACTCGCCGCACCTCGGCGGCGTACACCCCGAGCACGAAGCCCACCACGAGGCCGACCACGGGGATCACGAAGAAGCCGACGATGCCTGCGGCGGCGCCGATGAACAGGGTCGAGTTGGGGACTCCGGCGCGCTTCATGTGCTTGCCCGGCAGGGCGAACTTCACCACGGTCCCGGCCGCGAGGGCGGTGGTCGCAACTGCGAAGACCACCCAGCCGGTCGGCTCCCCGACGTTGAGGGCCCAGAACAGCAGTGCCGCCAGGATCAAGAGCGTGCCCGGGAGGACGGTGATCAGGATCCCGACCAGGCCGATGGCGATCGCGAGAGCGGTGAAGAGGTCGACGAGGGTCACGGCGCAACTTTCCCACAGGTACGACGAACGGCCCCGACCGTGT
>NZ_BCRJ01000149.1 GCF_001552535.1 Nocardioides jensenii JCM 1364 = NBRC 14755
GACGCTCGCCTCGCGCTCGGCGCGGGTGGACTCGGCCACCGCCTCGGCCGCCGACTGGTCGGCGGAGCGAGCCTCGGCGACCAGTGCGTCAACCCAGGTGGTGAGTGAGCCGTCGGCCATCACCGGAGCAAGGTCGTCGCCCGACCAGGCCTCGGGGAGTCGTTCGTCGGTGGCCTCGAGAATGCGGCTGACCACCCGGGACACTGCTCGTTGGAGCTCGTGGCCCTGACGGTGGAGCGAACGGGTGTGATCGCGGACCCAGCGCTCGATGTCTTCGAAACGCTGGGTGCTGAAGAGCTGTTGGAGCAGCGTGTGACGGTCTTCGGACTTCGCACGCAGGAACATCTGGAACCGGCCCTGCGGCAGCATGGCCACCTGGCAGAACTGGGTCATGTTCATCCCGATGAGACCGGTCAGAAGGTGGCCGGCCTCGTCGAGCCGGGTCGACGACATCACCCACTCACCGCTGACCCGCTCTTCCACGAGCACGGAGGCCTGCTGGGTGGTCAGGCCCGAACCGCGCTTCTTGGGCCGGACCCAGGCCGGGGTGCGCGTGATCCGGAAACGTCGCCCGGACAGGGTGGCCTCCAGGGAGACCCGGGGGGCCACACCCGGCTCTGCGGTGTCACATCGAAAGCGCTTGGCGTGGTTGCGGTCACCGGGAACGTCGCCGTACAGGGCGAAGCAGACGGCGTCGAGGATCGAGGTCTTGCCGGAGCCCGTCGGGCCGGTGAGCAGGAACAGGCCCGCGGAGGAGAGGTCGTCGAAGTCGACCGGGACGGTGCCGGCGAAGGGGCCGAACGCGGTGACCTCGAGATGGTGCAGGCGCATCAGCCCACCACCGCGTCGAGGTCGTGGTCGGGCGCACAGGAGTCACACGCATCGAGGAGCAGTGCCGACTCCTCCGCACTGGCCGGGCGACCGCGCATCTCACGGAGGAAGTCGACAGCGATGGCGTGGTCGGACTTGCCGGCTGCGGGGCGGGCCGAGGGGAGCGTGGCCGATCGTCCGCCGGCGGGCTCGAAAGAGAGCACCAGGGTGTGGGGGAACCTCTCCCGCAGCCGGTCCATCGCGCGGACGGGGCGCACGTCGTCGGTGATCGTGGCATGCACCCAGGCGTCGGCGTGACCCTCGAGATCGCCGCGCGTGAGCAGGGAGTCGAGGTCGCCACTGATCTTGGCCAGCGCACGGGGCACCGGCGCGTCGATGAACTCGGCGCCGGTCACCCCGGAGGCATCGAGGTCGACCAGCCACGAGCCCTTGCGGTGGCCCGCCTCAGAGAACGAGTAGGCCAGGGGCGATCCGCTGTAGCGGATGGACTCGGTGAGGGTGTGCCGACCGTGGAGATGGCCCAGCGCCACGTAGTCGATGCCCTCGAAGACATCGGTCGGGACGATGCTGACACCGCCGACGCTGATGTCGCGTTCGGAGTCACTGGGCTCCACGGGACGGGTCCCGGCGACGAACGCATGGGCCATCACGACGGACCGAGTGCCCGTCGGACGGGTGCGGAGGTCGGCGTGCACGCGTCGCATCGCCTCGGTGAGCGCGGCCTCGTGGCTGCGGCCCGCCAGAGCCCACGGCTCCCGGACCAGGTCGGGCTCGAGGTAGGGCAGCCCGTAGATCGCGACCGTGCCGTGCTCGTCGTCGAGGAGAACCGGGGCGCCGACCGACAGTGCGCTGGTGCGGACGAATACACCCGCGGCGTCCATCAGCTCGGCCCCGAAGCCGAGACGGTGCGCCGAGTCGTGGTTGCCGCTGGTCACCACGAGCTTCGCCCGGGAGCGGGCGATCCGGGTGAAGGTCTCGTTGGCCAGACGCACCGCATCGACGGGCGGCAGTGCCCGGTCATAGACGTCACCGGCCACGACCACCAGATCGACCGACTCCTGCTCGACGACCGCGAGCAGGTGGTCGACGTACGCAGCCTGGTGCCCGAGCATGCCTTCACGGTGGAAGGAACGCCCGAGATGCCAGTCGGAGGTGTGGAGGATGCGCACACCTAGAACCTAGAAGGCACCACCGACAGTCCCCGACATGCCACGCCCGGAAGTAGCCTTCGACCCATGGAGACCACCGTCACGAGGCTCGGATTCGCCCCGGTCAAGGGCACCCGGCACGTTGCCCGCGAGTCGATCACGCTGGACGCGCTCGGCCCCGTGGGTGACCGAGCCTGGTGCCTGATCGAGGGGGAGTCCGCACGCGTCCTGCGCACGGCCGACGCGCCTCTGATGGCGACCACGGTCGTGGCCGAGGGCACCGACCTGCGCGTGACCCTCGCCGACGGGCGCTGCGCTGCGGGGCCGGTCGTCCCCTCGGGCGAACCCGTGGCCGTCGACTACTGGACCCGCCGGATCCTGGTCACGCCGTACGACGGCGAGCCGGCCAGGCTGCTGGTCGCCCAGTCACGACGCTCGGCACAGCTGGCGCGGGTGAGTCGCGGCGACGTGGTCTACGGCGCTCCGGTCAGCATGCTCGGGACCGCATCGGTGCGTGACCTGGCAGGGCGTCTGGGGCGCCCGGAGCTGGTCGAGCAGTCGGAGCGGTTCCGCAGCACGATCCTCGTCGAGACCGACGAGCCGTGGGTCGAGGACACGTGGGTCGGTCACGACGTCTCCGTGGGCGAAGCGGTGGTGCACGTGACCGGTCGGATCGGGCGCTGTGGGGTGCCGAACCGGCACCCGGTCACCGCGGCCGCCGACGCGTCGATCCTGAAGGAACTGGCCGCCTACCGGCCGGCCAACGCCGCCGGGGAGCCCTGCCTGGCCGTCGACGCCGTGGTGGTGACTCCCGGGGTCATCCGGGTCGGCGACCCCGTTCTGCACACGAACGTCAGGAAGTAGCGAAGGCGGTGCGGATGGCCAGGCGCCGGCGCAGCTCGTCGGTCATGTCGATGAGGTTGCGCCGGACGGTCAGGTCGAGGTCAGCCCTCTCGAGCAGTACGTCAGCCTGTCCGAGCGTCTCCGAGGAGAGCGCGGTCAGCGGGAAGAAGTACTTCGTCACGTCGCCGAGCACCCAGCCCGAGTGGACGGCGGCAGCGCCGGGCAGCTCGGCGAGGTAGCGGTCGACGTACGGCGCGGTGAGCTCCTGCTGACCGTCGCGCCAGAGCCCGAGACCGCAGGCGATGAGCTCGTAGTTCGTGGCCGGGGCCCGGCCGGTGAACCGCTCCCACGCCCAGGCCTTCGCTTCAGGGTGGGGACGACTGGACACCGCGCGGGCGTGGTCGACGCGGGCCTTGGTGGTCGGCTCGGCCTCCAGCGCCGCGTCGAGCTCGGGGCGTCCAACGGCGTCGAGAGCGGCCAACCGGATCAGGATCCGCCAGCGCAGGTCGGCGTCGACCACGAGTCCTGCCGGCAGGTCGTGGCCGTCGACCCACCCGCGGAGGACCCCCACGTCGGCGCACGAGTCGACCGCGCCCTGGAAACCCGCCAGCTGCACCGTGCTGCCCGGCGCAGCGGCCCGCAACAGGGCGAGGCACGCGGCGTGCAGTCGTGCCCGCGCGGCGGCCGGGTCGTGGCTCAGGCCGGCGACCGTGCCGACCAGATAGGGAAGAATGGTCCGGAGGGCATCGTCATTGGTCTCTGTCGGCAGCGACTGCTCGCCCAGGCGTACGACGACCTCGGGGGAGATCCGGGCGTTGTGGAAGGCCGAACGCACCGAGTTCCAGATCCCGGAGCGGATGGTTGCGTCGACGGTGGTGGGCAGCAGCCGCTCGAACCCGGCGACGGACGCGTCGTCGACCATGGGCAGCGCCCAGGTCTCCATCGCCGGGTCGATCAGGAACGCCGCATCGCCCGGCACGGTGACCGGGACCTCGTCGGAGTCGACCAGGAGTCGGCTGGTGGACCAGCCGTTCGGCCCCGGGGTCGCCACCCGGATCGCGTGGTTGCGCGCCGACTGCTGTCCCATCGGCGCAGTGCGGCGGACAACTCCGGCGGCACGGTCGAGCTCGAGGGTGTCCGCGCCCGAGGTGCGCAGCCAGCTCTGGCTGAACGTCCCCAGGTCGACTGCGGACGACGTGCCGGAGCCGTCGAGCGCCCGCTCCCAGGAGGCGAAGAGGTCGTGCATCGTGGCGTTGCCGAAGCGGTGTCGCTCGAAGTGGTCGATCACGCCGGCGAAGAAGACGTCGTCGCCGACCGTGGCGTTGAGCTGCTTGAGGATCGTGGAGCCCTTGGCGTAGGAGATGCCGTCGAAGTCCTGCAGCGCCGCGGTGGCGTCGAACGCTCCGTTGCCGGCGACCGGGTGGGTGCTCGGCCTCTGGTCGGCGACGAGTCCCCACTGCCGGCGGGCGTACCCACTGTGGATCCACGCGTCGTCGTACTGCGTGACGTCGGCCGTGACCCGGTTGCCCATGTATTCGGCGAACGACTCGTTGAGCCACAGGTCGTCCCACCACTTCGGTGTGGTGATGTTGCCGAACCACTGGTGCGCCATCTCGTGGGCGACCGTGGTGGCCCGTTGGATGCGCTCACCACGGGTGACCTTGCTGGTGAACAGCAGTGGGTCGCGCAGCGTCACGCACCCGGGGTTCTCCATGGCACCGGCATTGAACTCCGGCACGAACGCCTGGTGGTAGTTGCCGAACGGGTAGCGGATGCCGAAGAGCCGGTGGAACTCGTCGAAGCACTGCTTGGTCATCGTGAACAGCTCGTCGGCGTCGGCGTCGAGGGCCGTGGCGATCGACCGGCGGGCACTGAGCGACAGCGGGACACCGGCGTGCTCGTCGTGGAGCACGTGGTAGGACCCGGCCACCAGGGTCACGAAGTACGTCGACAGCGGGGGAGTGCGGTCGAACTCCCACGTGCCGGGCTCCACCTGCTGTCCGGGCGCGTTGCCGATGACCGTCCAGTCCCGGGGCGCCCGCACGTGGAACGTGAACGGTGCCTTGAGGTCGGGCTGGTCGAAGCACGCGAAGATCGACGGGGCCGCGTCCATGAACGACATCCCGTAGACGTAGTGGCGACCGTCCGCGGGATCGACACTGCGGTGCAGGCCCTCTCCGTCGTTGCGGAACGCCATCACCGCGTCGACGACGACCTCGTTCTCGCCGGCCTGGGTGGGCAGCACCACACGACCGCGTCGCACCTGGTCGGGGTCGAGGGCCGATCCGTTGAGGACGATGCGGTTGACCCTCGTGGCCTTGAGGTCGAGGAACGTCTCACCGCCCGTGCTGGTGAACCGGATCGTGGTGAGCGAGGCGAAGGTCTCCTCCTCGGCAGCCAGGTCCAGGTGGACGTCGTACGACGACACGTCGAGCTGGTCGAAACGAGCAATCGCCTCGGTCTGCTGGAGGCTGCGGAACGGGGCGGCGGAGGAAGTCACAGCGGCCACCCTACGAGGTGGTGCGTGGGGCGCCCGGTGGTGGCTGAGATCACCCCCCAAACGGTCATTGGTGCAGATTTCAACCTCTAGACTGTAAGAGGCATTCAGCCTGAAGGACTTGTTACACACGACCAGCGTCAATGACGACGCGAGAGGACACGAAGAACATGAAGGCGGAGCAGTACATCGCTCAGGGGATCGTTGCCGGGCGGACCCGTCCGACCCAGGACCCGGTCTGGGCGTGGGAGGCCGAGTTGGCGCGCGAAGAGGCGCGCCGCGAGCGTCGCCGGCTTCGTGGCCTCTGATCGACCACGTGTGAGCGCAGGGCCCGGGGTGGATCCCCGGGCCCTGCCGCATTCCCGCCGCGCCTGACATTTGTCATGCACCGGTCGTGATCCACGGCCGAGGTGACGGAGCCCGACAGCAGTCAGGCTCGTCCCATGACCTCACTGACAGCAGTCGCCCTGCGCGACGTGACCCGCCGCTTCGGCGACGTGGAAGCGGTGCGCGGCATCGACCTGACCCTGCGACCGGGCGAGATCGTCGCCTTCCTCGGTCCCAACGGTGCCGGCAAGACCACCACCATCGACATGATCCTCGGGCTCTCCCGACCCACCAGCGGGACGGTCGAGGTCTTCGGGCTGGAGCCACGGCAGGCCATCGCCCGCGGGCTCGTCTCCGCCGTGATGCAGACCGGCGGCCTGCTCAAGGACCTCACCGTGCGCGAGACCGTCGCCTACACGGCCAGCCTCTTCGCCGACACCCACCCCGTCGACGACGTCCTCGCCCGGGCCGGCATCACCGCGATCGCCGACCGCAAGGTCGCCAAGTGCTCCGGTGGTGAGCAACAGCGCCTGCGCTTCGCGATGGCGCTGCTCTCCGACCCGGCGCTGCTGCTGCTCGACGAGCCCACCACGGGCATGGACGTCGAGGGGCGGCGGGCCTTCTGGGAGTCGATCCGCGAGGACTCCGTCACCGGGCGCACCGTCCTGTTCGCCACGCACTACCTCGAGGAGGCCGACCAGTACGCCGACCGCATCGTCCTGGTCAGCAAGGGGCGGGTGGTGGCCGACGGTTCCGCCGCCGAGGTGCGGGCGCTGGCCTCCGGGCGCATGCTGCGCGCCACCCTCACCGGCGCCCGCGAGGCGTACGACGACCTCGTCCGGGTCGCCGGCGTCGAGTCGGTGGAGGTGCGGGGCGACCAGGTGCGCGTGCACACCAGCGACAGCGACGCGGTGGCCCGTCACCTGCTGCTCAACACCGACGCCCGCGACCTCGAGATCGTCGCGCAGGGACTCGAAGACGCCTTCCTCGAACTGACAGGAGCAGGACGATGAGCACCACCGTCACCGCCAGCACGATCGACCCGACCCGGCGCCGCGTGCCGCCCTACGGCGGGTTCAACCTGACCGTGCCTGGGATCGAGCTGCGGCGCATGCTCCGCAACCGGCGCACCATCATCTTCACCCTGGTCTTCCCCGCCGGCATGTTCCTGGCCTTCGGCGGCCAGGCCGACTGGAACGACGACGCCGGTCATGGCAACGTCGCGGCCTACGTCATGGTCTCGATGGCGCTCTACGGTGCAGCCCTCACCGCCGCCTCAGGCGGGGCGATGGTGGCGATGGAGCGCTCGGTGGGCTGGTCTCGCCAGTTGCGCCTGACTCCGCTGCACCCGGCGGTCTACATCTTGATGAAGGCGCTCCTGGCCCTGGTCCTCGGCGCGGTGGCGATCACCGTGGTCAACGTCGCCGGGATCGTGCAGGGCAGGCCGCACATGCCGGCCGGGATCTGGGTCGCGTGCGCGGTGCTGACACTCGTCTGCACCCTCGTGTTCGCGGCCCTCGGCGTCTTCATCGGCTACCTGGTGCCGGGGGAGAACGCGATGCAGGTGCTCGGCCCCGGCCTCGCCCTCTTCTCGTTCCTCGGCAACGTCTTCATCCCACTCACCGAAGGATCGACGATCTACCGGATCGCCGAGTTCACCCCGATGTTCGGTGTCGCCGAGATCAGCCGCTGGCCCCTGACCGGCGACCTCGGCTGGGTGGCCGTGGTCAACGCCGTGGTGTGGTTCGCGATCTTCGTGGGCGGTGCGGCCTGGCGGATGAGCAAGGACACCGCTCGCGTCTGAGACGGCTACGGTGACGAGCATGAGCGCACTCGACTCGCGTGAGGCCCCGCAGGTCAGGGACGCTCCCGGCCGGTGGGGCACCGTGTTCGCCGCGATCTGGCTGTTCTACCTGGCCGACCCGTTCGAGGTGGCCCTGGACCGACGCGACGAAACCGCCGGCTGGGTGGCGATCGTCGCGCTGGTGCTCTTCGCGGTGCTCTACCTCGTCGCGTTCCAGTGGATCCGCACCCGGCGCCTGCTGAGAAGCACCGGACAGCCGGTCGCCATCGGACTGTCCCTGCTCGTCGTCGAAGTGGTCCTGGCCCTGGGCATCTGTGTCGCGATCGGGCAGCACGGCGCCACGACCGTCGTCTACCTCGCCGTGCTGTCGGTCTTCTGCCTGCCGCCACGGGCTGGGATGGGCGTGGCACTGGCGCTGGGAATGTCGGCGTACGCCGCTGGTCTGTTCCTGCCCGGCTGGCAGGAGGATCGAGGGTTGTTGTTCGGTGCCCTCGCGGCAACGCTGGCCACCTGGGGAATCCGCAACGTGATCCGCCGCAACGCCGACCTGATCGCCGCCCGCGAGGAGAACGCCAGGCTGGCTGTGGCCGACGAACGCAATCGCTTCGCCCGCGACCTGCACGACATCCTCGGTCACTCACTCACCGTGATCACCGTCAAGGCCGAGCTCGCCCAACGGTTGATCGATGTCGACCTCGACCGCACCCGCACGGAGCTGGCCGACCTCGAACGACTCAGCCGCGACGCCCTGTCCGACGTACGCCGTGCCGTCGAGGGCTACCGTGACCTCACCCTGCCCGGGGAGCTGGCCCGGGCACGCAATGCGCTGGCCACCGCGGGGATCGCGCACGAGCTGCCCAACTCCGCCGAGCAGGTTCCTGGCGACCTGCGCGAGCTCTTCGCCTGGACCGTGCGCGAGGGAGTCACCAACGTGATCCGGCACAGTGCCGCACGCAGCTGCCGGGTGACCCTGGACGCGGCGAGCGTCGAGATCGCGGACGACGGGCGAGGCCCGATCAGCGACACTGTCGGCAACGGCCTGCGTGGCCTGCGCGAACGCGCCTCGGGCGTCGGTGCCACCGTCTGGACCGAGGCACCGGCTGACGGCGGGTTCGTCCTGCGGGTGATGGCGCGATGAGCACCCCGATCCGTCTCCTGCTCGCCGACGACCAGGCGCTGGTGCGCGGCGCGCTCTCCGCACTGCTCGGGCTGGAGCCGGACCTGGAGATCGTCGCCGAGATCGGCGCCGGCGACCTGGTTCTCGAGGCGGTCCGTGAGCACCGACCCGACGTGGCCCTGCTCGACGTCGAGATGCCCGGGCTGGACGGCATCAGCGCCACCGAGCAGGTGCGCGCCGAGGTGCCGGCGACGAGGGTTCTCATCGTGACCACGTTCGGCAGACCCGGCTATCTGCGGCGGGCACTGCTGGCCGGTGCATCCGGGTTCGTGGTCAAGGACACACCTGCCAGTCAGCTGGCCGACGCCGTACGCCGGGTGCACGCCGGGCTCCGCGTGGTCGATCCGGCCCTGGCCGCGGACACCCTGGTCGCCGGGGACTCACCGTTGACACCTCGCGAGACCGAAGTGCTTCGCGCCGCCCGCGACGGTGCCCGGGTGGCGGTGGTGGCCAAGCGGCTGCACCTCAGCGAGGGCACGGTGCGCAACCACCTCTCCGCGGCCATCGGCAAGACCGGGGCCGACAACCGTGGGGCCGCGGTGCGGGTCTCCGAGGAGAACGGCTGGCTCTGACATGCGCCGAGCCGGCCCGGGTTGACGCATACGTGGTCAACCCGGGCCGGCTCGGCGGGTGCCGCTGGGTGCGGGCCTCAGGCCTGCACGGTGAGCGCGAACTGAACGCCGCCCTCCTGGTCGACGGCGGCGTCGAGCACCTTGTCGTCGAGGGCCTCGGCCGCCTGCTCGTCGAGGAAGATGGTGGCGCCGTCCTGTTCCACCGTCTGGTCTCCCGGCTCGGGCGCTGGCGCGGCGTTGACCGCGAAGGCCTGCTCGGGGGAGTTGTCGCCGGTGATGCGGAGTCCTGCGGTCTCTTCACCGCCCTGGTTGGCGATGTCCTTGACGATCGTGCTGGCGTTCTCGGTGAGGGTGAGCATGGGGCTCTCCTTCGCTGATTGCGGGCATGACCCCACCACCATTGCGCGGCTCGGGACCACACGCAAACCGGCCGGGTCTGGCAGGCTCGTGGCCATGACTGGATCCGACACCTTGCGCAGCATCGATCTGACCCGCATCGGCGACGGCCGCTACAAGGCCACCAACGGTCGTGGGGGAGTGCTGCCCATCGGCAGCGGGGACGACCCGGACTTCACTCCCGTGGAGCTCCTGCTGGCCGCGCTCGCCGGCTGCAGCGCGATCGACGTCGACGCGATCACCGGCAAGCGCGCGGCCGCCCTCTCGTTCGACGTACGTGCGGAGGGCGACAAGATCCGCGACGATCAGGGCAACCACATGACGAACCTGAAGGTGACCTTCGACGTGGTCTTCCCCGAGGGCGAGGGCGGTGACGCCGCCCGGGAGTTCCTACCTCGCGCGGTCGCGATGTCGCGGGACCGGCTCTGCACCGTCAGCCGCACCGTGCAGATCGGCGGACCCGTCGAGTTCACGCCCGACTCGTGACCGGCTCTGACCCGAGCCCACCGGTCGGGATCGAGTGTGCTGTCGGCCCCGCATAGGGTGCCGCCCATGGCCCGACACCGCCGCACGCCGTGGACGACGGCGCAGATGCCTGCCCAGGACGGGCGGCGCTTCGTCGTCACCGGTGCCACCGGAGGCCTCGGCCTCGAGCTGACCCGGGCTCTGGCCACCGCCGGGGCCGACGTGGTGATGGCGGTGCGCAACACCGCCAAGGGGGAGCTCGGCGCCGAGCGGGTACGCCGAACCGGCGCGCGTGGTCGGGTGGAGGTGCGGTGGCTCGAGGTCGCCGACCTCGGCTCGGTGCACGCGTTCGCCAGCAACCTCGATCACGCCGACGTGCTGGTCAACAACGCCGGCATCATGGCGGTTCCCCGGTCGCGCACGGTCGACGGTTTCGAGTCCCAGATCGGCACCAACCACCTGGGCCACTTCGCGCTCACCAACCTACTGCTGCCGCGTCTCTCCGAACGCGTCGTCGTGGTCTCCTCAGCCTGGGACCGCAGCGGGCTCCTCGACGTGGACGACCTCGGCTTCGAACGTCGCGGCTACGCCCCGTATGCGGCGTACGCCCAGTCGAAGCTCGCGAACCTGCTCTTCCTCGCCGAGCTGCAGCGCCGCCTGGACGCTGTCGGCTCCCCGGTGCGGGCCACCGGCGCCCACCCCGGCTACACCGCGACCGGGATCCACGGGGGCACGGGGAGCAGGGCGTTCACCCGGTTGGGCGGCCTGGGCAACTCGCTGATCGGGATGAAGCCGTCACGGGGTGCGCTGCCGCTGCTGTACGCCGCGACCGAGGACCTGCCGGGCAACAGCTACGTCGGGCCGCACGGCCCGGGTGAGCTGCTGGGCCGGCCGACCCTCGTTGGACGCTCGGACATGGCGAAGGACTCGGACCTCGCCGACGCGTTGTGGCAGAGGTCCGAGTCGCTCACCGGTGTCGGCTTCCCCGACTGACCAACGCCGGGTCAGTCGTCGACCTCGTCGATGGTGACCGGCTCCTTCGGCGGGCCGTCGGGTCCGCCGGTCCCGGTGCCCTTGGCGGCGATCTTCTGCAGGATCTTGATGCTCGCGGTGTCGACCGTGCCGAAGACGGTGTACGCCGGGTCCAGGGCCGCGGAGGAGTCCTTGTAGACAAGGAAGAACTGGGATCCGTTGGTGCCCGGTCCGGCGTTGGCCATGGCCAGGGTGCCGGCTGGGTAGGTCTCCTTGCCGCTCAGCTCGTCGTCGAACTGGTAGCCGGGCCCACCCGAGCCGGTGCCGGTCGGATCGCCGCACTGGAGGACGTAGATGCCCTGCGTCGTGAGCCGGTGGCAGCTGGTGTCGTCGAAGTAGTCCTGGTCGGCCAGCGAGAGGAACGAGTTCACCGTGCAGGGTGCGGTCTTCGCGTCGAGGACCGCCTTCACGTCACCGGCGCTGGTCTCGATGGTGACCCGGACCTGACCGTTCTTCTTCGGCTTCGCTGCGGGCGGTGACACCTCCTTGGCGGGTGCACTTCCGTCGCCCGTGTAGGTGCAGGGGCCGTCCGCTGCCGGAGTGCTCGAGGAGTCGGTCGGTGTGCTCTGCGTGGTCGGTGTGCTCTGCGTGGTCTCGGGCGACTCCGAGGTCTGGACGGCCGGGTCACCGGCCCTGGTGTCGTCGTTGTTGTCACCGTCGTCGTCGGAGCAGGCGGTGAGGGAGAACAGGGTCAGGGCAGCCGCGACGGCCAGGACACGGCGTTGGGTGGGCTTCAGCATGCGGCGATGCTAGCCGCTGACTCCGTACGACGACCGCGGACGACCCACGGCCAGGTCATCAGCGCCCACACCCCCGCCACGATCAGCACCTCGAGGACGACGTACGACGGCCAGGGGCCCAGATAGTCGAGCAGGGAGCCGCTGCTGGGCTTGTGGTTGAGGAAGCCGTAGTTGGTGCCGGTGAAAGCGTTGAACGTGAACACGCTGATCGCCCAGGTCGCGGTGGTGGCGACAGTGGTGGCGTAGTCGCGCCAGGCGGGGCGCAGGCCCAGTCCCCAGATCAGGAAGATCGCGGCCCACACGATCAGGATGTGCATGCCCCAGAAGCCGATGTACTTCGGGTTGGGGAAGTCAGCGGTCAGCCACGGGGTGAGCAGCCCCTGCGTGGTCAGCACGAGCCCCCAGAAGTAGGCCAACGCGACGAAGAAGCGGTGGTGGGTCAGCAGTGCCAGCACTGCTGCCATCCAGGCGAAGTCGCACAGCTGCAGCGGCAGGGTGGTGTTGAAGGAGTACTGGCTCGGCATGAAGTCGACCAGCTGCATCGGGATCGTGAACGCCATGACCGCGACCGCGAAGCCACGACTCACACGGCTCCGGGTGACCTTGTCGTCCCGGACCGCGCGGCCCAACCGCACGATCGGCCAGACTCCGGCGGCGAAGAGGGCCAGCATCAGCAGGTGGGAGGTGCCGAAGGTCTGGAAGCTGGAGACGGCCAGCGGCACGAGTGAGGAGGTCATGGCTCCAGCGTTCCCCGCTCCGCCCGTCGCCACATGTGTACGAGTACTCAACCGCCCTGGG
>NZ_BCRJ01000150.1 GCF_001552535.1 Nocardioides jensenii JCM 1364 = NBRC 14755
CGCCGCGCAGGCCGGCCGCCGGAGCCGCCAGGTCCCGCCCGAGGAACTGGCCAGCGATCTCGAGGCGCTCGGTGACGCGCTCTTCCTCTGCGGCCGTTCGGATGCCGCGGACACCGCCTACCACCAAGCCGGCTGGGCCAGTGGGCACTCCTCCTCCGGCACGGCACTGCTGATGCTCAAGCTGGCCAAGGTCGCCCAGCGGCAGGGGCGCCACTCGCTGGCCCTTCGAAGGCTGACCCTCGGCCTGCGCAGCGCCGGCGCCTCACCCGACCCCGAATCGGCGGCCCATCGAGCCCGGATCCTGGCCCGCCGGGCCGTGGTGCTGATCAGCCAGGGACGGTACGGCGCCGCCGAGTCCGCCGCACGGGAAGCCGTGGCGGTGGCCTTGCTGGCCGACGAGACGGACGCCCGCGCCCAGGCACACCTCGTGTTGCACAGCGTTCACCTCTTCACCGGCACCCCGGACCTCGACCACCACGGTGAAGCCGCCCTGCGACTGTTCGAGGAGACCGGCGACCTGGGTGGTCAGGCGCACTCGCTGAACAACCTCGCGATGCGCAGACTGCTCCAGGGCGACTGGGCCGAGGCCCTCGAGATGTTCGGCAGGGCGGCGGCGATGTTCGCCAAGGTCGGCGACGCGGCCAATGAGGCCAACGCGTCCTACAACCGGGCCGATCTGCTCAACCGCCAGGGCCGGTACGCCGAGGTCGCCGTGCAGTTGGAAGGAGTCATGCGGGTGGCCCGGGCGGTCGGCGACGAGGAGCTCGTCGGACTCGTCCTGCGCGAGCAGGGCCGAGCGCTGTCCAGGGACGGCCGGCCCGAGGGCCAGGCGCTCCTGCTGTCCGCCCGCGCGCTGCTGGACGGTTTGGGCGAGCCGCACGAGGTGACCGACACCGACATCGCGCTCGCAGAGGCGCACCTCATGGCGGGGCGCCCCGGCCCGGCCCTCGACACGAGTGCCGCGG
>NZ_BCRJ01000151.1 GCF_001552535.1 Nocardioides jensenii JCM 1364 = NBRC 14755
ACACGAGTGCCGCGGCCATCGCGGCCGCCCGGGCACTCGGCGCCGTGACGCTGCTGCCCTCGGCGTACCGCATCCGCGCCGCGGCACTGATGGAGCTCGGCGACCTCCCCGGTGCCGCTCTGGCGCTGGCCGAGGGCCTCGAGCTCAGCTCGGCGACCGAGTTCGCGCACGAGCGCGGGTTCCTCAGGGTCGTGGCCGCTCGTCACGCCGCGCTGACCGGGCGGCGCAACGGCTGGCCGACCCCGGCCGAGGCCCAGCGGACCCTGGAGGAACTCGGGGTGGTCAGGGTGCCTCCGCCGTGGCCCACCGGCACGTGAGAGTCACGGGTGGCTGGCGCGGATGTCGAAGTCGAAGAGGAGCACGCTGAAGAGGTCTCCCGCGCCGTCACGGTTGCTCTGCACCGCGTCGAGGCACACGGTCTGGTCGTTGCCGAGTCGCCCCTTGGCCGGGCACAGCGGGGCCCGGGCGAACGCTCCCTGGTTCGTCACGTCCACCAGGAGCGGGAACTTCGCCACGCCTCCCTTCCCGCACAGCGACTTGTCGCAGCCGATCACGAAGGACGCGGGCGCCACCTTCGTGTAGAGCGGCGCGCCCGACGCGTCCTTGAGGTCGACAGCGGCGGTGACCAACCCGGCCTGGTTCGTCGGGTCGGTGATGCAGGCGAGGATGCCGGTGCAGGCACCCACGGACACAAGGATCTGGCCGTTGGCGCCGTTGGGCAGCTGAAGGTAGCCGCAGACCGGGACCGTGGCCGTCGGGACGGCACATCCCGGGTCGGTGACCGTCGTCGGTGCACCCGGCCTGCCGGTGGCGCGTACGGCCGTGGCAGCGACGTCGATCGTCGTCCCTCCGGGATCCAGGTCGACTCCGGAGGAGACCGCGACGCCCAGGACGACGCCGTTGCCGAAGGCGGAGTAGGTCGCCGTGATCGTGGTGCGGGACCCGCCCCTCGAGATCACCCCGCTCAGCCTCCCGGACAGCGTGCCCGGGCCGGACTGCTCCGACAGGACGACGGTGATCGCCCTGGTGACGGGCAAGGGGACGCCCTGGAGGTTGCGCGCCTCCACGACGACGGAGAAGGGGCGCCCCTGCACGGCACCGGCGAGGCCCGTGCCGGCGTCGTTGACCGCCACGACCACGAGGGAGCCCTTCGCCTGGCCGCCGACGGCAGACTGCGACACCACACCGGTCAGCGTGGCGGCCACGACGAGCGCGAAGACTGCCACGAGACGGAGTGGACGGCGAGCTGAGTGTCGGGACATGGGCGTCGCCTGTTCTGGTCGGGAATGGGCACCGTCTCCAGACTGGCCCCAATTCCCGCCGGGCGCATGCTCAGAATTGCGTACGCCAGCACGCCCGTCACCTCCCCCAGATGTACTAGCACCGCTGACCGAGCACGTCCTCGTCGGTGCTCTCTAGCCCTCGGACTGGGAAGGGGAACACGAGTGGCAGTGCACCTGAAGTCGGCCTCGGACGCGGCAGGAACGAGCCGGTTGGCGCACGGGACAGTGTTGCTCGTCGCGGCCATGGGCGCCTTCCTGGCCTTCCCTGACGTGCTGGACTCCGCCGAGAGCCTGGTCGAGGCGATCCGTGCGGTGGCCGACGGCCAGACCCGCGTACCCGGGCGTCTCCTGACCACCGTCTGCGCATCACTGCCGGCCCGGGGCACCGGGGAGGCCGACGACGACACCGCGATCCGACGGCTCTCCGAACGCGAGCTCGACGTCCTGCGCTGCCTGGTCGACGGTCTCTGCCGCAAGGAGATCGCCCTACGGTTGGGCATCGCGGCGAACACCGTCCGCTCACACGTCCAGAGCATCCTGCACAAGTTCGAGGTGCACTCGACCTTGACGGCTGTGGCCGTCGCCCGACGAGCCGGGGTCAAGGGCACCCCTCGGCCGATCAGCCCCTGACGCACCCGGATGGCCCCGCGCTGAGCGCAGAAACCGCCGGTTCGCGCATCAAGCATTGCCAGTCCGTGCATCAAGAGCACGCGGTTCGCGACGGTACGACGAACTCAGCGGGAGACGAGGGTGCGCGGGGCCACGAAGCGTGTGGGCAACGAGGACGACGACCGCAGGTGGATGTTCTGGAGCAGCCCCAGGGCGAGCATGCCGGCGAACATCGACGAGCCGCCGTAGGACACGAACGGCAGGGGCACACCGGTGACCGGCATGATGCCCAGACACATGCCGATGTTCTGGAACGCCTGGAAGCCGATCCAGCAGGCGATGCCGGCGGCGGCCACCCGGCCGAACATGTCCTCCGCGTGCAGGGCGATGGCGAGGGTGCGCCACACGACCACGCCGAGCAGCGCGATCAGCACCCCGGCTCCCAGCAGGCCGAGCTCCTCACCGGCCACGGTGAAGATGAAGTCGGTGTGCTGCTCGGGCACGAACCCGGACCGGGTCTGCGAGCCGTCGAAGAGCCCCTGACCGAAGACTCCTCCGTTGCCGATCGCGATGCGCGCCTGCTCCACGTTGTAGCCGGCGCCCCGCGGGTCGAGCTCGGGGTTCGTGAAGGCCATGAAGCGGTCGATCTGGTAGTCCTTGAGGAACCCGGCCGCCACCGCCACCCACGCCACCATCACACCGGCGCCGAGGAGCCCGCCCAGCCAGCGGCGCGGGGCGCCCGAGATGGCCAGCACGCCGAAGACCGTGGCGGTCAGCACGAGCATCGTGCCGAGGTCGGGCTGGAGCAGGATCAGCGCAGCGGGCACCGCCGCGATGGCGAGCATGCCGACCACGTCGACGGTGCCGATCCGGCGCCGCCACGAGCCCTCGGAACGCTCGGCCACGAGCAGCGCCATGCCGATCACCACGGCCAGCTTGGCGAACTCGGACGGCTGGATCGACATGCCGCCGAGCATCAGCCACGACCGGGAGCCGTTGACCGTGCTGCCCATCACCAGCACGAGCACGAGCCCGAGCACCGAGGCGAGGTAGATCAACGGTGCCACGATCCGCACCCAGCGATGGTCGGTGGCCAGCACCATGACCATCAGCACGACACCGATCGCGACGTTGACCAGCTGCTTCCTCAGGTACGCCGTGGGGTCACCGTCGCTGTGGGACGTGGCCGACCAGACCAGGATCGAGCCCAGAGCCACCAGTGCCAGGGAGGCGGCCATCAGGATCCAGTCGAGACCGGGGGCGCGACGCGGGTTCATGACTTCTTCTTCTTCTTCGTTGCCTGGGTCTTCGGTGGGAGCACCGAGCCGTCCTCGGCGAAGATCGGCAGCGACTTGCCGGCCACCACGCCTGGAATCGCGGCCCGACCGGGCGTCACGGTCTCACCGTCGATGCCGTAGAGGGTCTCCCAGATCTTGCGGACTGCCGGGCCCGAGGTGCCCGACCCGGTGCCGCCCTGGGAGACCATCATCACCACGACGTAGTCACCGGAGTATGACGCGACCCACGAGGTCGACTGCTTGCCGTAGACCTCGGCGGAACCGGTCTTGGACCGGATCGGCACGTCGTCGAGCGGGAAGCCGCCCATCCGCCACGCCATGGTGCCCTGCCGGGTCACGCCCTTGAGCGCGTCGTCGATGTAGCCGAGCACGCTCTGGGGGACCTTGACCTGGCCCTGTTTCTCGGGCTGGATGCGACGGACGAGGTTGCCCTCGGGGTCGACGATCGCCTTGCCCACCCGGGGCTTCCACAGCGTTCCGCCGTTGGAGATCGCCGCGTAGGCCCGGGCCAGCTGGAGCGGCGTGACGATGGTGTCGCCCTGGCCGATCGCGAAGTTGACCGCGTCACCGGCCCGGTAGGCGTAGCCCTCGACGCAGAACTCGTGGGCGAACTGGCGCAGGAACGCGCTGGCGTCCTTGGGCGGGTTCTTCTCGATGCCGCAGTAGTAGTCCTTCTGCGACTCGAAGTAGGCGCGCTTCCACGTGCGGTCGGCGATGCGCCCCGAGGCCTCCCCCGGAAGATCGAGCCCGGTGCGGGAGCCGAAGCCGAACTCCTTCGCCTCCTCGACCAGGGGGTCCTTGGCGTTCACGTCGGAGACATCGGAGCCTAAGCGGCGCCAGAAGTCATAGCCCACGCGGTAGAAGAAGGTGTTGCAGGAGACCTCGAGGGCCTTGTCGAAGCCGATGAACCCGTAGGCGCCGGACTCGTAGTTCTTGAAGGTGCGGTTGCCCACCTGGAACCCGGAGGAGCAGTTGAGCCGGGTGTCGGTGGTGTAGCCGTTGGTCAGGGCACCGGCGGTCATCATCGGCTTCCAGGTCGACCCGGGCGCGAACTGGCCCTGGGTCGCCCGCGACAGCAACGGGGTGCCGGCCTGCTCGGAGTAGAGCCGGGAGAGCTGCTTCTGGGTGATGCCGTTGACCCACACCGACGGGTCGTACGTGGGCTGGCTGGCCATCGCGACCAGGCGGCCGGTCTTGGCCTCCATCACGACCACGGCACCGGAGTCGGCGACGTAGTTCTTGCCGGACACCTCGTCGAACGTCTTGCGCGCGGTCTTGATCGTCTCGGCGAGCTGCTGCTCGGCGACCGCCTGCACCTTGGCGTCGATGGAGGTGACCAGCGTGTCGCCCGGGGTGCCGGCGTCGAGGCTGTGCTCCTTCATCACGCCGCCCATCGAGTTGACCTCGACGCGCTGGTAGCCGGGCATGCCGCGCAGGTAGGCGTCGTACTCCTTCTCGACGCCGGCGCGGCCGACCCGTGAAGCACCGTTGACCGACGTGTCGTCCGCGGTCTCGGCCTCGTCGAGCTCGCCCTCGGTGATCGGGCTGAGGTAGCCGAGGATGTGGGCGGCGTTGACCCCGTAGGGCTGTGGGTAGGCGCGCACGGACTGCTGCTGGGCGAGCACGCCGGGGTAGTCCTCGGCCTGCTCCTTGATCAGCAGCGCGACCTCGGTCTCGACATCGTCGGCGATCGGCACCGGCTGGTAGGGCGAGCCGTTCCAGCAGGTGCCGACCACCGCGTCGGCGTCGCCGCAGTTGAGGAGACGCGCCCGGATGCCCTTGGGCTTCATGCCGGTGGCCCGGGCGACGCGGCGGACCAGCTGGCTCTGCTCGTCGTCGGGCAGCTTGCCGAGCGTGGTGCGGTCGAGCGAGATCACCCACGAGCTGCGGTTGGCCACCAGCGGGCGGCCCTGGGCGTCGACGATCAGTCCTCGGTCGGGCTGCAGCACGATCTCGCGGATCGACTGCGAGGCGGCCTTGGCCTGGTAGACCTCACCGGCCGCGACCTGGAGGTACCAGAGCCGGGCGAAGAGAGTGACGAACAGGCTCAGGACCAAGGCCTGGATGACGATGAGCCGCAGGCGGCTGCGCTGTCCCGATCGGGCCGACGGGCTCATCTGTAGGCCACCTGTGCCGGTTCGAGGCGGTGGAAGAGCAGCATCACCGGCGGCAGCACGAACGGGGTGAGCAGGACGTCCCACACCAGCGCGACCAGGATCACCTCGAGCATCTCGCCCACGCCGACCACCGGGTCGTGGAGCAGCAGCCCGGAGAGCGCGAAGATCGAGGTGCCCACGAACGATGCGGCGGCCACGGTCAGCACGGTGGCGATCGCGGTCGGCCGGGTGTCCTGTCGGGCCCTACCGGCCAGGTAGCCGACGACGACCAGGGCCAGCGCCCAGCGCCCGGCGATGTGATCGGCCGGTGGGGCCAGGTCGATCAGGACGCCGGCCACGAAGCCCAGGGTCGCCGCGAACTGCGGACCCCGGACCAGCGCGGCTCCGACGACCACGAGCAGGGCGAGGTTGGGCACGATGCCGTCCCAGGCGAAGTGCGGGAAGAGGCTGACCTGCAGCACGGTCGCCAGCGCCACCACGGCGAGCGCGACCAGGGCACGAAGGGCGGTCATGTCAGTCGTCTCCCTCGCCGGCGCGGACGACGTCGCGGTCGGACGTCGCGCCGCGTGGGACGACGACCCCGACCAGGTCGAGTGAGGTGAAGTCGACGAAGGGCTCGATCACGGCGCGACGCGAGGTCTCACGCGGGCTGTTGATCACCGAGACCACGCGGCCGATCGGGATGCCGCCGACGTACGGCGTGCCGGCCTTGCTACCCCAGGTGGTGACCACGTCGCCGGCGTTGGCGACCACGGAGTCGTCCATCAGGTCGAGGTCGAGTCGACCGGTGCCGTCGATGACGCCGCGTCCGCTGAGGAACCCGATCTCCATGCTGGAGGCCAACCGGCCACCCACCACGGACTCGGCGTCGACGATGAGCACGACCGTGGCGGTGGTGCGGGTCACGCGGACCACCCGGCCCACGAGTCCGTCGTTGTTGAGGACGGTCATGTCGGCGTGCAGTCCGGCATCGGTGCCGGCGTCGATGGTCACGGTGTGTGAGAACGACTGGCCGGCGCCGACTGCGATCACGTGCGCGGGCACCAAGTCGTGGCCCGCGTCGGAGGCCGCCCGGGTCAGGCCGTCGTACTCGGCCAGGCGGTTGCGGTCGAGTCCGGAGGTCTCGACGCTGCGGCGCAGCTCGGCATTCTCGGCCTCGAGCGCGGAGACCTCCTTGCGGAGGTTCTTGCGGGTGCCGAAGTAGTCGGGGATCGCCGCGAACGGCCGCACCACGTCGGCGGTGAACGTCTCGACCGGACCGAAGGCCTCACCGGCGACCCGGCGGGCCGGCTCGACCGGGGAGTCCTGGCCACCATGGGCATCGAGCGTGATCATCGTGGCGCAGGCCAGCAGCAGGGCGATCAGCACCGAACGCGACGGACGGTTGTCCTTCTCGCGTCCGTCGGATCCCTTCCAGCGGTGCTCCATCAGAACCGCCGCTGGTCGGTGACGAGCACCTGCTGCAGGGCTTCGAACTCCTCCACGCACTTGCCGGCACCCAGGGCGACCGAGCTCAGCGGTTCGTCGGCCACGTGGACCGGCATGCCGGTCTCGTGACGGATGCGTTCGTCGAGCCCGCGCAGCAGGGCACCGCCGCCGGTGAGCACGATGCCGCGATCCATGATGTCCCCGGCCAGCTCGGGCGGAGTCTGGTCGAGGGTGGTGCGCACGGCGTCGACGATGTTGTGCAGCGGCTCCTCGAGAGCCTGGCGGACCTCGGCGCTGGAGACCACCACGGTGCGGGGCAGCCCGGAGATCATGTCGCGGCCGCGAACCTCGGCCTCGGGTTCCTTGGGCAGCGGGAAGGCCGACCCGAGCGTCATCTTGATCTCTTCGGCGGTGCGCTCCCCCAGCATCAGGGAGTACTCCTTCTTCATCCACGCGATGATGGCCTGGTCGAGGTCGTCGCCGGCGGTGCGGATGCTCAGGCTGGTCACGATGCCGCCCAGGGAGATGACGGCGACCTCCGTGGTGCCCCCGCCGACGTCGACGACCATGTTGCCGGTGGCCTCGTGGACCGGGAGCCCTGCGCCGATCGCGGCGGCCATCGGCTCCTCGACGATGTAGACCCGGCGGGCGCCGGCCTGGTAGCCGGCCTCCTTGACCGCACGCTGCTCGACCGCGGTGATGCCGCTCGGGACGCAGATCACCAGGCGGGGCTTGGCGAAGTAGCGGCGGCGGTGCACCTGCTGGATGAAGAAGCGCAGCATCTGCTCGGTGGCGTCGAAGTCGGCGATCACGCCGTCCTTCAGCGGGCGGATCGCGGTGATGTTGTCCGGCGTACGGCCGATCATCCGCTTCGCCTCGTGGCCCACCGCGAGAATCTCTCCGCTGGTCGAGTTGAGCGCGACCACGGAGGGTTCGTCGAGCAACACGCCCTTGCCACGGACATAGACCAGCGTGTTGGCTGTCCCGAGATCCACGGCCATGTCGCGACCGATGAGGCTGTTAGCCATCCGAAACCCTTGCTCGTTGCGGTGGTTGGGGGGAAGTTGCGCGTCGTGACCACACGGCGCGCCCGCCTCTGAGGGTAGGTTCGCGGCCCTCCCATCCCGGGTAGGACACGCGGTAGCGTCGCGCAGCCGTGGTCAACCTGCGGCCTCGCGCAGTAGGTTGCCCCCATGTCAGACATCGACGAGCTCCTCGCCTCCCTTCCCCTGGCCCAGATCAGCGCGGACCTCGGCGAGGACCCGGCCGCCGTGGAGCAGGCGGCACGGGCCGTGCTGCCGGCCTTGCTGGGTGGCCTCGACGCGAACGCGCAGGACCCCGACGGCGCCCGGTCGCTCCTGGGTGCGCTCGGCCAGCACGAGGACCGGGACCCCACCGACCCGTCACGGGTCGATGTCGCAGACGGCGAGAAGATCGCCTCCCACATCTTCGGCTCCCAGAAAGAGCAGGTGATCAATCAGCTCGGCAGCACCGGCGCGTCGTCGAGCCTGGTCAAGAAGCTGCTGCCGATCCTGGCCCCGATCGTACTGTCCTGGCTGGCCTCACGGATGACCTCGAAGGGCGCCGCGCCGTCGAAGACCCAGGACCAGTCGGTGCTCGGCAGCGTGCTGGAGCAGGTGCTCAAGGGTGCGGTAGGCGGGTCGTCCGGGGGTGCCGGCAAGATCATCACCGACGTGCTCGGTGGACTGCTGGGCGGTGGCCGGCGCTGATCGACGCGTTCGGGTCGCGTCGTGGGCCGACCCGTCGTCAGAGGTCCAGGGCCGCTGCCACCGCGGGGCGTACGCCGACCGGCACGTTCGACCGCGGCGCGCAGCTCGCCAGTGGCGCGATGCCGTGCTCCTGGACCACCGCGGAGATGTTGGACAGCATTCGTTCGAGCTGGTCCCCACTGCGGCCGGTCCGGACGGTGAGGTCGGCGACGACCTCCCGGCGATGCACGGGCCGACCCTCGTGCTCGGCGCGCAGCATCTCCACATAGCCCTCGACGACCGTCGCGATCTCGCCCTCCCCCCAGGTGCGGCGTGCCACGAGCGGGACGGCGGTGCCCTCCGGCAGGGTCCACCGCCCGTCCGGCTCGACCGTGAGTCTCCCGTCGGCGACCATCGCCTCGGCCGCCGCGCGCAGGTCGACCTGCCAGGTGAACAACAGGTCACCGGTCGACCTCAGGTCCTCCTCGTGGCGGGCCCACACACCCTTGGCCACCAGCAAGGGCGAGGCGGTGCGACCGGACACGCCCAGTGCCTCGACGATCCAGGATGTCAGCAGCGAGTCGAGCTCCACCCGGCCAGCGTGTCATCCCGGGTGCGTGACGCCCGCACCCGGTCCGCTGTACCGGGTGCGGGCGCACTCTCGGGTCGCTCAGTCGTCGCGGTGGCTGCTCAGGACCGCGAAGTCCCGGTCGAGCCGCACGCTCCATTCGGTGCCGTCGGCCTTGGTCACCTCGACCTCGTAGCGGCCGGCTCCGCCGTCGTCGTCACGATCCACGTCGGTGACCGTGCCCTTGCCGGTCTCTGCCAGAGCCGCCTTCTCGGCTGCGGTGTTCTCCCCCGCGGTCAACGGCTGGTCGTCGGCGTCGCGGTCACCAGCGTCGTCGCGGTCGTCGTGCCGGCCGTCGTCGCGGTCGTCAGCGTCATCGCGGTCGTCGTACCGATCGTCGTCCGGGCCGTCGGTCTCCGTGCCGACCACGCCGTAGTCCTGGTCGAGCCGCACGTCGACCTCGGTGCCGTCCGTGCGGGTGACCTCGACCTCGTAGAAGCCGTCGTCCTCCTCGGCCTCGGTGATGCTGCCACCGCCGGCCGCCTCGACCGCGGCCTGCGAGGCCCGGTCACGCTGGCTGCCACTCAGGTCGTCGTCGGCCGCACTGGCCCAGACCACGCCCCCGACGCCCACCACGGCGATCGCGGCGACGGCAGGGATCAGCACCCGGCGGCTACGCCACCTGCGCTTCGTGGCAGGGGCGGCAGTGGTCTCGGTCTGGTTGTCAGTCATCGGACTGTCCTCTCGTCGGTTGAAGCGATGAGAGGAGCCTGTCAAGACGGGGCTGAAGCCAGCCTGAACGCACCTGAACGTGCTTTCAGGTGCGTTCGGAGCGCGGCATCATCGGAGATGTTCCGGCACCAC
>NZ_BCRJ01000152.1 GCF_001552535.1 Nocardioides jensenii JCM 1364 = NBRC 14755
GGCGCAGGGCCGTCGGCGGCGCCGTGCTCGCCGCAGCCGTGGTGGCCGCGATCCCGCTCGGCCTGACCCTGGTCAACCACGACGACCCTGACACCAGTGCCCGCGAGAACGGCTCCGCGGTCACCGACCCGAGCGACGGCACCTCCGTGGAGGATCCCGCGGCCGACCTGCCGGCGATTCCCGACGGGTGGCGCTGGGAGTCGTGGCGCAACGTCGAGGTCGCCGTGCCCGGGGACTGGCGCGACGGGTCGGCGTACGACCTGTGCATTCCCGGCGCACCGAACCCGCCGGCCGGCAACGTCGCCCGCGACGGCTACCAGGCCGACTTCGAGCCCGACGTCGCCGATCAGGCCAGCTGCCCGCAGGGCGTCACGTTCCTGGCCGGGGAGCCCAAGGAGGCCCTCGTGGCGGGCGACGGAGTCGGCGAGCGGGTCAGTCTCGGCGGCAACACGATCGACGTGGTGGCCGGCGACCAGAAGACCCTGGACCAGATCGTCGATTCCGCGCACGAGATCACGGCCACCGACAGTCTCGGCTGCGCCGCGACGATCGAGTTCGGCAAGGCCGACTTCGGCGAGGCCGAGGGCGAGGTCACGATGTGCGAATACGTCATCGGCGGCTACCGGTCCGACCGCACCACGCCGGTGCTCGACTCCTCCCGCGTCCTCGCCGACGACCCGAGCGCCAACATCACCAGCATCCTGGCCGGCACCGTGGCCCTGCCGAACGCCGACCAGGTCGAGCTCGGCTGCACCCTGCCGAAGGGGGCGCCCGAGATGACCGTGCGGCGCATCCTCGTCGACGGTGTGGCACTGGCCGACCTGGCCTCCGAGAAGTGCGGTGGCGCGCAGCTGGTCACCGACGCCGGCCCGACCCGCATCGACTACGCACTCCTCGACGCCTTCGACCCGGCCACGATGTCGCTCGGCTGAGAGCACCCGCGCAGGTGCCGCCGGACGGCGTACGTTCTCGGCGGGATAACCGATTGCGGCGTGGGCCGCGGGGCGTGGACAATCACGCCCCGTGGGCCACGTCGACGTTTCCGGTGTCAGGTACGAGCTCCCGGACGGCCGGGTGCTCCTCGACGACGTCTCGTTCCGGGTGGGTGAGGGAGCCAAGGTGGCCCTGGTCGGCGCCAACGGGGCCGGCAAGACCACCCTGCTGCGCATCGTCACCGGCGAGCTGATCCCGCACGCCGGCGCGGTGACCCGCACCGGCGGCCTCGGGGTGATGCGCCAGATGGTCAACGCGGGACTGGCCGAGGCGCCGACCGTGGCCGACCTGCTGCTGTCGGTCGCGCCTCCGAGAGTGCGGTCCGCGGCCGCCGATGTGGACGAGTGCGAGCGGGCGCTTATGGAGGTCGACGACGAGAAGACGCAGATGCGCTACGCCACCGCGCTCTCCGACTTCACCGACGCCGGCGGATACGACATCGAGGTGATCTGGGACGTCTGCACGACGGCCGCGCTCGGGCTGCCCTACGACCGGGCGAAGTATCGCGACCTGTCCACGCTCAGCGGCGGCGAACAGAAGCGACTGGTGCTCGAGTACCTGCTGCGCGGCCCCGACCAGGTGCTGCTGCTCGACGAGCCCGACAACTTCCTCGACGTGCCGGGCAAGATCTGGCTCGAGCGGCGGATCGCCGAGTCGGAGAAGACGATCCTGTTCATCAGCCACGACCGTGAGCTGCTCGACAACACCGCCACGCGGGTCGTGACGGTCGAGCTCGGGTCGGCCGGCAACCGGGTCTGGACCCACCCGGGCGGCTTCGCGTCGTACCACGAGGCGCGACGGGACCGGTTCGCCCGCTTCGAGGAGCTGCGACGGCGCTGGGACGAGGAGCACGCCAAGATCAAGGCGCTCGTGCTCAGGCTCAAGATCAAGGCCGAGTACAACGACGGCATGTCCTCGCAGTACCGCGCGGCCCAGACCCGGTTGCGCAAGTTCGAGGAGGCCGGGCCGCCGACGGAGCAGCCGCGCGAGCAGCAGGTGACGATGCGACTCAAGGGTGGTCGCACCGGCAAGCGTGCGGTCGTCTGCGAGGGGCTGGAGCTGTCCGGGCTGATGCAGCCCTTCGACCTCGAGGTCTGGTACGGCGAGCGTGTGGCCGTGCTGGGCTCCAACGGCTCGGGCAAGTCACACTTCCTGCGGTTGCTCGCCGCCGGTGGCACCGACCCCGACGTCGAGCACCGCCCGGTCGGCGAGGTTGCCGTGGCACCGGTTCGCCATCGGGGCAAGGCCAAACTCGGTGCCCGGGTGCGCCCCGGGTGGTTCGTGCAGACCCACGAGCACCCGGAGCTGGTCGGGCGCACCCTGGTGGAGATCCTGCACCGGGGCGAGGCACAGGCCGACGGCCGGGGCCGTCAGGGGATGGGCCGGGAGCAGGCCTCCCGGGTGCTGGACCGCTACGAGCTGGCCCACGCGGCCGAGCAGCGCTTCGATTCCCTCTCGGGTGGCCAGCAGGCGCGCTTCCAGATCCTCTTGCTGGAGCTGTCAGGAGCCACCCTGCTGCTGCTCGACGAGCCGACCGACAATCTCGACGTCCAGTCCGCCGAGGCCCTCGAGGAGGGGCTCGAGGCGTTCGAGGGCACGGTCGTCGCGGTCACCCACGACCGTTGGTTCGCGCGCGGGTTCGACCGGTTCCTGGTCTACGGCCAGGACGGCTCGGTCTACGAGTCCGACGGGCCGGTCTGGGACGAGGGTCGGGTCGAGCGCGTCCGCTGACCGTCGGCGACCGTCGGCCCGGCCTCGATGTCGAGAGCGATCCGCTTGAGGAGTCGGCTCAGCGTTGCCTGCTCCCGGGCAGTCAGCGATCCGAGGATCCGCTCCTCCTCGGAGCCGCGCGCGGCCATCGTGCGGCGCCACAGGTCGATGCCCTCGGCGGTTGCCTCCACGCCGAGCCGACGTCGGTCGCCCGGATCGGTCGTACGACGCACGTAGCCGGACCGTTCCATGCTCTCGAGGCGCCCCGACATCCCGGCCGGGGAGAGACCGAGCTCGTCGGCGAGGGTCGTCGGGGACGCGGTGCCCGGGGTGTCCCGGATCATCAGGGCGTGCAGCGTCTCGTACTCGTGCGACTCGAGGCCGACACTGACCGCGGCCGACTTCTTGTGGTCGCGCAGGTGGCGCATGATCGAGCCCATGCGGGTCACGACGGCCTCGACAGTGTCGTCGTACGGCTGGTTCTCGAGCACCCAGTGGCCACGCCACCGGGCGACGTGACGGTCGGCTGCATCCTCGGGGAGTGCGGGCATGCCCCCAGCCTAGCCAACTTATTTCGTTGACGAATAGTTCGTCAGCGAAGTATCTTCACTGCGTGACCGAGAACGCGACCCGACTACGCCCCTCACGACTCCGTGGAGCGCTGTCCTCGGGCGCCTACCGGTCCTTGATCGCCGGCACCACGATCAGCGCGTTCGGCAACGCCATCACCCCGGTGGCCCTCGCGTTCGCCGTCCTGGAGCTGGGCGGAAGCGCGACCCAGCTGGGCCTGGTCGTCGCGGCCTTCGCCGCGGCCGAGGTGGTCACGCTGCTCTTCGGCGGTGTCCTGGGGGACAGGTTGCCCCGCCAGGTGATGATGCAGGGCTCGGCAACGGCCACCTCGGCCACGCAGGCGTTGATGGCGGTCACCCTGGTCGCCGGCTGGGCGAGCGTCCCGATGGTGGCGGTCATCGGTGTGCTCAACGGCTGCCTCGGGGCGCTGAGCGGCCCCTCCTCGCAGGCGATGACCCGGCAGACCGTCCCGGAGGAGCACCTGGCCAGTGCGGTGGCGCTGCGGCGACTCTGCTCCCAGGCCGCCCAGGTGCTCGGCTTCGCGGTCGCCGGCGTCCTGGTCGCCGCCTTCGGCCCGGGGTGGGCGATCGCGGTCGACGCGACGACGTTCCTGGTCGCGGCCATCTGCTTCAGCATGATCCGGGTGCCGCGCGTGGTCTCGGGTGCGGGCCGGCGGCCGTCCCTGGTGGGCGAGCTGCGTGACGGGGCGGCGGAGGTCTTCCGGCACACCTGGCTGTGGCTGCTGATCGGCCAAGCCCTGCTCTACCACCTGTTCTACGGCGGCGTGCAGGGCGTGCTCGGCCCCATCGTGGTCAAGGACACCTGGAGCGAGGCTGCCTGGGGCTGGGCGCTCTCCGCGCTGATGACCGGTTTCATCCTCGGCGGACTGGTCTCGTTGCGGTGGCGGCCTCGTCGTGGCCTGTACGCCGGCACCTGGATGTTGTCCCTGACCGCGGCGTTCCCGCTCGCGATGGCGCTCTCGGACAACCTCTACGTGCTGCTCGCCGGCGCGGCACTGCACGGATTCGGCCTGGAGCTCTTCAGCGTCAACTGGGACCTCTCGATCCAGCAGAACATCCCCGAGGACAAGCTGGCGCGGGTCTACGCCTTCGACATGGTGGGCTCATTCGTGGCCCGACCCCTCGGTCTGGTGGTGACCGGGCCGATCAGCGTCCTGGTCGGCATGGACCGGTGGCTGGTCGCGGTGGCACTGATCATGGGTGGCAGCTCACTGCTGGCCACCCTGCTGCCATCGGTGCGCACCCTCGAGCGGAAGGTCGTCAGCGACCCTGCCTGAGCCCGACGCCCCGCGTCCCGGTCGTCGGAACAACCGGTTCGCAGGGCGTCCGCGACACGGTCAGGAGATCTGGGCCTTGGCCAGCTTGGCCTCGCGGCGTACGTCCTTGGCCAGTCGGCGGGCGTCCTTGCGGGCGGTGGTGGCCGCGTTGCGGGCCCGCCAGGCCACGCCCGGCTTGCCCTCGGTGTCGACGCCGGCCAGCAGCAGGCCGCCGAGCACGCCGGCGTTCTTGAAGAACTGCAGGCGCTGCTGGTTCTTCGCGGCCGGCTCGGTCTCCTCCCAGAACGGGTGACCGGCGATGGTGGTGGGCACCAGGCTGGCGGCCAGCACGGTCGACGAGAGTCGCGGAGCCTTGCCCAGCGCCAGGGCAGCGGCCGCGGCCAGCTGGATGCCCGCGTTGAGGCGCACGAGCGTCTGCGGGTTCGTCGGCACCGGGGCACCCGGCGCGACCCGCTGGGCGAGCGGCACGACCCGGTCGGTGACCTTGGCGGCCTTGGCGGCGATCGCCTCGGAGTTCTTCAGTGCGTTGGTGGCGCCGAAGAAGAACGTGGTGGCGAGCAGTGGGCGGGCAATGAGTCGCACGGGAGTCATGACCACATTCTTACCCGACGGACAAGACTCACCGGGCTCCCCGGGGGTCAGGCGACCGCCGCTTGGTCGGCCAGCATGGTCGAGGCCACGATGCCGTGACACTGGGTCCATGCCGCACGGACTTCGTCGGTGAACGTGGCACCCAGTCCCGTGGCCAGAGTGGCCAGCAGGGCGGCCCCGGCCGTGTCGTGGTCGACGGGCCGGGCGCCGTACTCGGCATGGCCCTGCAGCAGGGAGTGCGGCGCACACAGGGCGGTGCCAGACGCGGCGAGGTTCCAGACCACGAACGCGACGCCGAGGACGGCAACCGCGCCGACACAGACCACGGGCCCCGGACGCGCGGCGTGAAGCCGGCGTTCGGGGCCCGGGTCGGGGTGCTGGGTCAGATCACTTCCAGCGCTCGGAGGCCGCGACGAACTCGAGCTGCCGGTCGCCGGTGTAGATCTGCTTCGGACGTGCGATCTTCTGCTCCTTGTCCTGGACCAGCTCGAGCCACTGGGCCAGCCAGCCCGGCGTACGGCCGATCGCGAACAGCACCGTGAACATCTCCGGCGGGAACTGGAAGGCCTCGTAGATCAGGCCCGAGTAGAAGTCGACGTTCGGGTAGAGCTTGCGCTTGACGAAGTACTCGTCCTCGAGCGCGATCTTCTCCAGCTCCTTGGCGATCTCGAGGAGCGGGTTGACCCCGGTGACCTCGAAGACGTCGTCGCAGGCCTTCTTGATGATCGTGGCGCGCGGGTCGAAGTTCTTGTAGACCCGGTGGCCGAAGCCCATCAGCTTCTCGTTGCCGGCCTTGACCCCCTCGATGAACGCGGGGATGTTCTCCTTCGTCCCGATGCGGCGCAGCATGCGCAGCACGGCCTCGTTGGCGCCGCCGTGGAGCGGGCCGTAGAGGGCCGAGACGCCGGCCGAGACGGCCGAGTAGGGGTCGACCTGGCTCGAGCCGACCGACCGCACCGCGTTGGTCGAGCAGTTCTGCTCGTGGTCGGCGTGCAGGATGAACAGCACGTCGAGCGCCTTGACCAGGCGCGGGTCGGCCTCGAACTTCTTCTCGCTCATCTTGAAGAGCATCGAGAGGAAGTTCTCGGTGTAGCTCAGGTCGTTGTCCGGGTAGACGAACGGCTTGCCCTGGGCGTGGCGGAAGGACCAGGCGCCCAGCGTCGGCATCTTGGCGATCATGCGGACGATCTGCATGTGCCGGTTCTCGGGGTCGGTGATGTTGCGCGCGTCGGGGTAGAACGTGGAAAGCGCACCCACGGATGCCATCAGCATGCCCATCGGGTGCGCGTCGTACCGGAAGCCGTGCATGAACGACTTGACGTTCTCATGCACGAACGTGTGGTACGTGATCTCGTGTTCCCAGTTGTCGTACTGCTCCTTGGTGGGCAGCTCGCCGTTGATCAGCAGGTAGGCGACCTCGAGGAAGTTCGACTTCTCGGCCAGCTGCTCGATCGGGTAGCCGCGGTACTCGAGGATGCCCTTCTCGCCGTCGATGAACGTGACCGCGCTGCGGCACGATGCGGTGTTGACGAAGCCGGGGTCGTAGACCGCCAGGCCCGGCTCTTCCTCCGAAACGCGGATCTTGCCCAGATCGGCTGCCTTGACGGTGCCGTCGGTGATGGGTACTTCGTATTCGCTGCCCGTGCGGTTGTCGCGGACGGTGAGCGAGGCTGCCTCGTTGGCAGCGGCGGCCGGTACGTCGGTCACGTCGGCTCCTGTCAGTGAAAGAGTGTCGTGGACTCTCGTCTGTTTGTCGGTTGCCAACCTATTGCGTCGGCGCTCTCCACGCTAACGCGGTGTCCCCATGCTGGTCCTGACCCGCCGGTAACCTCGGGGTGGGCGTCAGTGGGCTCTCGTTTTGACCGTGGGGGAGGGCGCCGCCTACTCTTGACTGTCGCTTCTCCTGCCGCGCCCTCATGGGGTGCAGACCCGGACGGAATGGAACCGGGCAGTGTTCGTCAGAAGAGGCAGCTCCACCACTCGGACAGGACCTCTGTCCGGGCCCAACGAACGAAAAGGCTACTTACGTGCGTACGTACAGCCCCAAGCCCGCTGACATCCAGCGCGAATGGCTTGTCATCGACGCCCAGGACGTTGTCCTCGGCCGCCTCGCCGTCCAGGCCGCGACGCTGCTCCGCGGCAAGCACAAGGCGAACTTCGCTCCCCACATGGACATGGGCGACTTCGTGATCATCGTGAACGCGGAGAAGGTCGCCCTGTCCGGCAAGAAGAAGACCGACAAGATGGTCTACCGTCACTCCGGCTTCCCGGGCGGCCTGAGCACCACGCCGATCGGTGACCTCCTCGAGAAGGACGCCCGCAAGGCCATCGAGAACGCGGTCTGGGGCATGCTCCCCAAGAACCGCCTCGGCCGCCAGATGCTGAAGAAGCTCAAGGTCTACTCCGGCCCCGAGCACCCGCACGCGGCCCAGCAGGCCAAGCCGTTCGAGATCACGCAGATCTCCCAGTGATTGCAGACAAGGACATCAACGTGACTGAGAACCAGGCTGAGACCGCCGAGGTCGAAGAGACCTTCGAGACCAACGAAGAAGGCGTGGCGTACTCCTCGGAGTCCGCTCCGTCCGCCGACGCCCCGCTGCGTCCCGCGACCATCGCCCCGGCCAACGCCACCGGCCGCCGCAAGGAGGCCGTCGCCCGCGTCCGCCTCGTGCCCGGCACCGGCCAGTGGACCGTCAACGGTCGCGAGCTCGACTCGTACTTCCCGAACAAGCTGCACCAGCAGGTTGTCAACGAGCCGTTCGCGAACCTCGAGCTCGAGGGTCGCTTCGACGTCATCGCCCGCATCCACGGCGGTGGCATCACCGGTCAGGCCGGCGCCCTGCGCCTCGGTGTGGCCCGCGCCCTGAACGCCATCGACGTCGAGGCCAACCGCCCGTCGCTCAAGAAGGCCGGGCTGCTCACGCGTGACGCCCGCGTCATCGAGCGCAAGAAGGCCGGTCTCAAGAAGGCCCGTAAGGCACCGCAGTTCTCCAAGCGCTGACCTCGCGACGCTTGCCGGGCAGCTGGCGGCGTTATCGTCGGACGACGGCCCGTCCCGGGCCGTCGTCCTTCCTCTGCCTTGCCATGCACCCCGGCAAGCGACGCGACCAGGAGTCTTGAGCGATGGCACCAAAGCTGTTCGGCACGGACGGGGTCCGGGGTCTGGCAAACGGTCATCTGACCGCTGAGCTGGCCCTGGACCTCTCCGTGGCAGCTGCACACGTCCTGGCCGACCGCGGCGAGTTCTCGGGGCACCGCCCCGTGGCCGTGGTGGGTCGGGACACGCGCATTTCCGGGCAGTTCCTGGAGGCGGCGGTCGTGGCCGGCCTCGCCTCTGCCGGCATCGACGTGCTCCTGCTCGGAGTGCTGCCGACACCCGGCGTCGCCCACCTGACCGGCTCGTTGAACGCCGACCTCGGCGTGATGCTGAGCGCGTCGCACAACCCGATGCCCGACAACGGCATCAAGTTCCTGGCCCGCGGCGGGGTCAAGCTCGACGACGCGGTCGAGATCGCCATCGAGCAGCGCCTGCGCGAGCCGTGGGAGCGACCCACCGGTGGCGCCGTCGGCCGGGTGTCGACGTACGACGCCGCGGTGGCCGACTACTGCGCCCACCTCGTGCGTACGACGACCCGCCCGCTCACCGGTCTCCGGGTGGTGCTCGACTGCGCCGAGGGAGCCGCTGCGGAAGCCGGCCCGAAGGCGCTGGCCGACGCCGGCGCCGACGTGACCGCGATCCACGCCCAACCAGACGGTCTCAACATCAACGACGACTGCGGATCGACCCACCTGGAGTCGCTGCGCGAGGCCGTGATCAAGGACGGCGCGGACGTCGGGTTCGCCCTCGACGGCGACGCAGACCGCTGTCTCGCGGTCGATGCAGCGGGCGAGATCGTCGACGGGGACCAGCTCCTCGCCGTGCTCGGCCTGTCCCTGCGTGATGCCGGGCGACTGCCCAACGACGTCGTGGTCGCCACCGTGATGAGCAACCTCGGCTTCGTGCAGGCGATGAAGGCCAACGGTGTGCAGGTGCGCCAGACCAAGGTCGGCGACCGCTACGTGCTCGAGGCGATGAAGGCCGGCGGCTACGGTCTCGGCGGCGAGCAGTCCGGCCACGTGATCATGAGCGAGCACGCCACCACCGGCGACGGCATCCTGACCGCGCTCCACGTGCTCGAGCGGATGGCCGACACCGGCAAGAGCCTGGCCGATCTGGCGGCCGTGATGACCCGCCTGCCCCAGGTGCTGGTCAACGTCTCCGGTGTCGACAAGGCGCGGGCCGATGACGACGCCGTGCTGGCCGCTGCCGTCGCCGAGGCCGAGGCCGAGCTGGGTGAGACCGGCCGCGTGCTGTTGCGCCCCTCGGGCACCGAAGCGCTCGTGCGGGTGATGGTCGAGGCGCCCACGGAAGACCAGGCCTCGTCGGTGGCGAACCAGCTCGCGGACGTCGTACGCGCGCGCCTCTCGCTCTGATCCAGCTGATCCACGCGTCGGTCCCCTCATCGATGGAGATGTTCCGGCACCTGG
>NZ_BCRJ01000153.1 GCF_001552535.1 Nocardioides jensenii JCM 1364 = NBRC 14755
GCCCGCGACGGCGCCGACGAACAGGCCGGCGCGGGCCGCCTTGCGCCCGGTCCGGTAGTCGCGAATCCGCCAGCCCTGCCCGCGCGCGTGCGCGCGCAACTTGGCGTCGGGGTTGATCGCCACCGGGTCGCCGACCAACCCCAGCATCGGCAGATCGTTGGAGGAGTCGCTGTACGCCGAGCAACGGGACAGGTCGAGGCTCTCGCGGACGGCCAGCGCCCTGATCGCCTCGGCCTTGGCCGGGCCGTGCAGCATGTCGCCGACCAGCTGCCCGGTGTAGACGCCGTCGACGTGCTCGGCGACCGTGCCCATCGCGCCGGTCAGGCCGAGGCGCCGCGCGATCACCTGGGCGATCTCGATCGGCGCCGCGGTCACCAGCCACACGCGCTGCCCCTGGTCGAGGTGGAGCTGTGCCTGGGCGCGGGTGCCGGGCCAGATGCGGTGCGCCATCGCCTCGTCGAAGATCTCGTCGCTGAGCTCCTCGAGCTCGGTGACGGTGTGCCCCGCGATGAAGCTGAGTGCCGAGTTGCGGGCCTCGGCGACGTGCTCGGGGTCCTCGACGCCGACGATGCGGAAGTAGGCCTGCTTGTACGCCGCCCCGAGGATGTCGCGGGTGGTGAAGAACTTCCGGCGGTGCAGACCCTTGGCCAGGTGGAAGATGCTCGCGCCCTGCATGATCGTGTTGTCGACGTCGAAGAACGCCGCAGAGGTGGGGTCGTGGGGGACATCGAGAGCAGACTCCACCTCGGTGGCTGCCGCCGCGGCCTCCCCGGCCATCGTCGAGCGCTGCTTGAGGTCGATCCTCCGGGAGGCGGTGCGCTTGTCTGTCACACCGCAAGCCTAGCCATCTCCCATGTGGAAGGATCTGCGCATGACGAACTCCGTCGCCGACCTTCTGACCGCGGCAGCCCGCGAGATTCCCGACGTGACTGCCGTGGTGGAGGCCGCCGGTGGTCGTCGGGTGTCGTGGGCCGAGCTCGACGACGAGGTCGACCGGGTCGCCACCGGGTTCGGGACCGAGGGGGCGGTCGCCGGCTACCGCGTCATGCTGGTGCTCGGCAACCGCATCGAGTTCATCACCTCCTACCTCGGCGCGCTGCGTGCGCAGCTGGTCGTCGTACCGGTCAACCCGCGCTCGACCGCCAACGAGCTGGCCCGCATGCTGGCCGACTCCGGCGCCCGCATCGTGGTGGCCGACCCCGACACCGTGACCGTCGTGCGCGAGGCCCTCGAGATCGTCGAGCGGGCCCGCAACGGCGAATTCGAGGGCATCGACCCGGACCAGCTGGCCGACGTGCCCCGGCCCCGTCTGGTCGCGGTCGGCACGACACTCAACCCGGGGGAGCGCTCCTACGACCAGCTCGCCGCCAGCCACGGTCGGTCGCTGCCCCCGCTCCAGGACGCCGAGACCCTCGCGGCTCTCCTCTACACCAGCGGCACCTCGGGCCGTCCCCGCGCGGCCATGCTCAGCCATCGGGCGCTGCTGGCCAACGTGGAGCAGATCGCGGCAGTCGAGCCGCCGATGCTGGCCGCCGACGACGTCGTCCTCGGGGTGCTCCCGCTCTTCCACGTCTACGGTCTCAATGCGGTCCTCGGTGGCGCGCTGCGGTTGCGGGCCCGGGTCGTGCTGGCCGACGGCTTCGACCCCGGTGGCACCCTCGACCTGATCGAGGACGAGGCGATCAGCGTGGTCCCGGTCGCGCCGCCGGTCTTCGCGCACTGGCTGCCCATGGACGACCTTGCCGAGAGGCTCGGGCCGGTGCGACTGGTGCTCTCCGGCTCCGCGCCCTTGGCCGCCGAAGTGATCGACGACTTCGTGGACAGGGCAGGCGTCGTGGTCCACCAGGGCTACGGGCTGACCGAGGCCGCGCCGGTGGTGACCTCCACCCTGTGCAGCAAGAAGGCCGAGGCGGGCTCGGTCGGTGCCCCGTTGCCCGGCATCGAGATCCGGTTGCGCGACGAGGACGGCGGCCCCGTCGAGAGCGGGGACCCCGGTGACATCGAGATCCGCGGCGACAACCTCTTCAGCGGTTACTGGCCCGACGGTCGGGAGGGGCCCGCCGACGACGGCTGGTGGCCCACCGGCGACGTCGGCATCGTCGACCCCGACGGCGACCTGTTGCTGGTCGACCGCCGCAAGGACCTGGTCATCGTCTCCGGGTTCAACGTCTACCCCTCCGAGGTCGAGGACGTCATCAACGAGGTGCCCGAGGTCAGGGCCTCCGCGGTGATCGGCGCTGATGACGACCGCACCGGTGAAGCCGTGGTCGCCTACGTCGTGTCCGACGGATCCGCGGACGACGAGCGGGTGCGGGCCGCCGTACTCGACGCGTGTGGCCGCCAGCTGGCCCGCTTCAAGCAGCCGTCGGTGGTGCACGTGGTCGACGAGTTGCCCTACACCGTGACCGGCAAGGTGCAGAAGGGCCGGCTTCGTGCAGCCGCGCGGCGACGCGTCGCGCTGTTCGAGGAGCCCGCCGACGAGCAGACCGGTGACTGAGCCCCGGGTCCGGCTCTATTCCCGGGCGGGCTGTCACCTGTGCGACGAGGCCCGACTCGTGATCGAGCGGGTCTGCGTCGAGCTGGGTGAGACGTACGACGAGGTCGACATCGATGCCGACCCCGAGACGCAGGCGAGGTTCACCGACGAGGTTCCGGTGACGTTCGTCGACGGCAGGCAGCACGACTTCTGGCGGGTCGACGAGACCCGACTGCGGCGCGCACTGGGCAGTTGAGCGGCACCCCGCTGAGGTGAGCCATCTCACCTGTGGTAGCCGAGGGTCGGACTCGTTTTGTTCTTCCGTTCACAAACTCCTAAAGTGATCGAGTCGCGAGGAACACCGCCCCGCATTCCACCGGGGTGATGAATCGTGCCTCGCGGCGCCCTGGAGACGAGACAATTGACCGCACGGACGCCCGCCGCCGGCAGCCCCCATGGGGCTGCGCCTGTCGACGGCGTCGCCCGAGTCGGAGGCCGTGAGATCCCCGAGGCCACGGTGGCCCGGTTGCCGATCTACCTCCGGGCGCTCACCACGCTCGTCGAGCGCGGCATCGGCACGTGCTCCAGTGAGGACCTCGCCGCCGCCACCGGCGTGAACAGCGCGAAGCTGCGCAAGGACCTCTCCTACCTCGGCTCCTACGGCACCCGCGGGGTCGGCTACGACGTCGACTACCTGCGCTACCAGATCGCCCGCGAGATCGGGGTGACCCAGGACTGGCCGGTCGTCATCGTCGGCATCGGCAACCTCGGCAACGCCCTGGCCAACTACTCCGGATTCCGTTCCCGCGGGTTCCGGGTGGTGGCCCTGCTGGACGCCGCACCGGAGCGCCACGCCGAGGCCGTGGCCGGCCTCGAGGTGCGACCGTTCGACGACCTGGAGCAGATCGTCGCGGCCGAGGCCGTCTCGATCGGCGTCATCGCCACCCCGGCAGTCGCTGCCCAGGACGTCGCCGACCGGATGGTCGCGGCCGGTGTGACCAGCATCCTCAATTTCGCCCCGACCGTGCTGTCGGTGCCGGACGGTGTCGACGTACGCAAGGTCGACCTGTCGATCGAACTCCAGATCCTCGCCTACCACGAGCAGCGCAAGGCGGCTCCCGACGGGGAACTGGGCCCAACACCTGACCAGGAGGTGATCGCGTGAGCATTCTCGTGGTCGGAATCTCCCACCGGACCGCTCCGGTGGACCTGCTCGAACGACTCGCGCTCGACGAGGACGGCGTGGCCAAGCTGCTGGCCGACGTGATCGGTGTGGATCACGTGGCCGAAGCCACCGTGCTGGCCACCTGCAACCGGCTCGAGGTCTACTCCGAGGTCGAGCGGTTCCACGGCAGCGTCGAGGAGATCTCGCGTCTCCTGTGCGACCGCGGTGCCGGCCTGGCCCTCGACAACGACCTGCTCTCCTGCCTCTACGTCCACTACGACGACGGGGCCGTCTCCCACCTCTTCCACGTCGCCTCCGGGCTCGACTCGATGGTCGTCGGCGAGGGCCAGATCCTCGGTCAGGCCCGCGAGGCCCTGCGCTTCGGCCAGGAGTCCGGCACGGTCGGCCCGGCGCTCAACGTGCTGTTCCAGCAGGCGCTGCGAGTCGGCAAGCGCTCGCACGCCGAGACCGACATCGACCGTGCTGCGCCCTCCATGGTGACCGCGGCCCTCGACCTGGCCACAGCCGAGGGCGACAGTGTCGCCGGCAAGCGCGTGGTCGTGATCGGCGCCGGCGCCATGGCCGGACTCTCGGTCGCCACCGTGGCCCGTCTCGGTGCCGCCGACATCTCCGTGCTCAACCGCACCGAAGGCAACGCCGACCGCCTCGCCGCCGAGTACGGCGCCCGGTCGCTGCCGTTGTCCGAGATCGCCACCGAGCTGGCCGAGGCCGACCTCGTGGTCTCCTGCACCGGCGCCACCGGTCAGGTGGTCTCGGCGGCCCAGGTCGCGGCGGCCCGGGCAGGCAACCCGAACCCGATGGTCTTCCTCGACCTGGCCCTGCCCCACGACGTCGATCCGGCGGTCGCCGACCTCCCCGGGATCTCGGTCATCGACCTGCGCCGGTTGGCCTCCGACCTCGCCGAGACCGAGGGCGCTCTCGAGGTCATCGGCGTGCGCGAGATCGTCGGCCAGGAGGTCGCCGCGTTCGTGACGGCGCGCCGCAAGGCCAGCGTCACACCGACTGTGGTCGCCCTGCGCAGCATGGCCACCGACGTCGTCGACGCCGAGATCGAACGGCTCCTGACCCGACTGCCCGACCTCGACTCGTCCTCCCGGGCCGAGGTCGAGATGGCGGTCCGTCGCGTGGCCGACAAGCTGCTTCACCAGCCCACCACCCGGGTGAAGGAGCTCGCGAACGAGACCGGTGCGGTGTCCTACGCCGCCGCCCTGCGCGAGCTCTTCGCCCTCGACCCGGAGGCCGTCGATGCGGTCACCAGGCCGGAGCGTCCCGCATGAAGAACACCCTCAAGATCGGCACCCGCGCCTCGCTGCTGGCCCGCACCCAGTGCGGTCACGTGGCCGAGATGATCCGCGAACGCCTCGGCGTCGAGGTCGAGCTGGTCGAGATCACCACCGAAGGTGACGTCAGTCGGGCACCACTCGCCTCACTGGGTGGCACCGGCGTCTTCGTCAGCGCCCTGCGCGACGCACTCCTCGACGGCCGGGTCGACGTGGCCGTCCACTCGCTCAAGGACATCCCCACCGCGCCCGCAGAGGGCATCACGCTGGGCGCCGTACCCCCGCGTGAGGACCCGCGCGACGTCCTCGTCGCCCGCGACGGGCTCACCCTCGGTGAGCTTCCCCCCGGGTCCGTGGTGGCCACAGGGTCGCCCCGACGGGCCTCCCAGCTCGGCGCCCTGGGCCTCGGTTTGGAGATCGTCGGACTTCGCGGGAACATCGACACCCGGGTCGGCAAGGTCACCTCGGGAGAGGTCGACGGCGTGATCCTGGCCCGTGCCGGGTTGGCTCGCATCGGGCGGCTCGAACTGGTCACCGAGGCCATCGATCCGATCCAGATGTTGCCGGCCCCGGGACAAGGAGCACTCGCCGTGGAGTGCCGCACCACCGACACGGAGCTGGCAGCAGGATTGCGCGAGCACCTCGACGACCGGTTCACCCGAGCCGCAGTCGAGGCGGAGCGGGCGGTGCTCAGCACGCTGGAAGCCGGATGCTCGGCCCCGGTGGGAGCACTGGCCGAAGTGGTCGACGACGGGCAGGACGGACACGAGGTCTGGATCCGCGCCGTGGCGTTGTCCCACGACGGCACGATCGACATCCGCAGGTCGGCGAGTGGCCCACTCGCTGATGCGGCAGGAGTGGGCACCCGGTTGGCCGCCGGGATGCTCGAAGAAGGCGCAGCAGAACTGATCGACACACCAGGTAGAAGGCAGCAGGCATGACTGGACGAAAGATCAAGACCACGCCGGCCCCCGCATCCGTGCAGGGCTCGTCAATGATCCCTTCGCAGGCACGCGGGTGGGTGGCATTCGTGGGCAGTGGCCCCGGTGACCCCGACCTGTTGACCGTGCGGGCGGTCGAGCTGCTCCGCGACGCCGAGGTCGTCGTCACCGAGCTGCCCGAGCACGCCGCCCTCGTGCGCACCGTGCTCGGCATCCCCGAGCCACGGGTGCTCGTCGACGACGACGGCAACGAGACGCTCGAGGATGTCGCCGGCCCGGAGTTCGTCGACGGTGGCTTCGGCCCCGACGGCCAGCCCCTGACCCACGCGAACCGCGCCAAGGTCGTGGTCAAGCACGCCAAGCGCGGGGTGCGCGTCGTCCGCCTGATGAACGGCGACCCGTTCCTCTACGCCTCCGGCCCCGAGGAGGCGCAGGCCTGCGCGAAGAATGACATCGGCTTCGAGATCGTGCCCGGCGTCTCGTCGGCCACCGCTGTCCCGGCGTACGCCGGCGTGCCGCTGACCACGCGCAACAACCGCGAGGTCGCCGTGGTCACCTGTGGCGACAAGATCGACTGGAGCCGGTACGCCGACAACCGCACCCTGGTGCTGCTCTCCGCGGTCGGCTCGATCGGTGACATCGCCAAGGCGCTGATCGAGGCGGGTCGCCCGGGGACGACGCCGGTCGCGATGACCCAGTCCGGGACGACCACCACCCAGGCCACCGTCACCTCGACGCTGGAGCGGATCGCGGCCGACGCCCGGGCCGCCAAGATCGCCCCGCCGGCGATCACCGTGGTCGGCGACGTGGTCAACCTGCGCGAGACGCTGTCCTGGTTCGAGACCAAGCCGCTGTTCGGCTGGCGCGCGCTGGTGCCTCGCACCAAGGAGCAGGCCGGCAGCCTGACCGCACGGCTGCGTGGCTACGGTGCCGTTCCCGAAGAGGTGCCGACCATCTCCGTCGAGCCGCCGCGCAACCCGCAGCAGATGGACAAGGCCGTTCGTGGTCTGGTCGAGGGTCGCTACGAGTGGATCGCGTTCACCTCGGTCAACGCGGTCCGGGCCGTGCGCGAGAAGTTCGAGGAGTACGGCCTGGACGCGCGTGCCTTCTCGGGCCTCAAGATCGCCGCGGTCGGCGACAAGACCGCTGCCGCGATCGCCGCGTGGGGCCTGCGCGCCGACCTCGTGCCCTCGGGCCAGCAGTCCGCTGCCGGCCTGCTCGAGGACTGGCCGCCGTACGACGACGTGCTCGACCCGATCAACCGGGTCTTCCTGCCCCGTGCCGACATCGCCACCGAGAACCTCGTGGCCGGTCTCATCGACCTGGGCTGGGAGTGCGACGACGTCACCGCCTACCGCACGGTGCGGGCCACGCCGCCGCCGGCGCCGACGCGGGACGCGATCAAGTCGGGCAAGTTCGACGCGGTCGTGTTCACCTCGTCCTCGACGGTGCGCAACCTGGTCGGCATCGCCGGCAAGCCGCACCCCTCCACGATCATCGCGGTGATCGGTCCGGCCACGGCCAAGACCGCCGAGGAACACGGCCTGCGCGTCGACGTGATGGCGAGCGAGCCGTCGGTCGAGGTGCTCGTCGACGCCCTCGCCGACTTCGGTGCCACCCGTCGGGCGTCGCTGATCGAGTCGGGTCAGCCGGTGACCAAGCCGTCCGACCGCAAGCCGTCGACCCGTCGCCGGGCCACCACCAGCTGATCATCGCCTGACGTCCTGCGTTGCGGTTGCCCCGGCCGCCGCCACGCAGGACGTCGTGCGGGACGTCCTACGCTGGGGGTCGTCCTGACAGCCGCATCGCACGGCATCCGGCCAGGCCACGAACGCCGAGGAGTCACCGATGGAGTTTCCGACAGTCCGACCCCGCCGCCTGCGTCGTACGCCGGCACTGCGCGCGATGGTCGCGGAGACCTCTCTCGAGGCGCGCCAGCTGGTGCTGCCCGCCTTCGTGCGTGAGGACGCCACCGAGCCGGTGCCGATCTCCTCGATGCCGGGCGTCGTGCAGCACACCCGGTCGTCGCTGAAGGCGGCCGCGGCGGAGGCCGCCGAGCTGGGGCTGGGCGGCATCATGCTGTTCGGCGTCCCCTCGGCGAAGGACGCGACCGGCTCGGGGGCACTCGACCCGGGCGGCATCCTCAACGTGGCGATCGCCGACGTCGCGGCCGAGGTCGGCGACGCGCTCACCGTGATGAGCGACCTGTGCCTCGACGAGTTCACCTCCCACGGGCACTGCGGTGTGCTCGATGCGGAGGGCCGCGTGGACAACGACGCCACGCTCGAGGTGTACGCCGAGATGGCGCGCGCGCATGCCGCCGCCGGGGTCGACATGGTCGGCCCGAGCGGCATGATGGACGGTCAGGTGCGGGTGATCCGCTCCGCGCTCGACGAGGCCGGTGCCGCCGACGTGGCGATCCTGGCCTACTCCGCGAAATACGCCTCCGCGTTCTACGGTCCGTTCCGTGAGGCCGTCGGCTCCTCGTTGCAGGGTGACCGACGCACCTACCAGCAGGACTCCGGCAACGCCGTCGAGGGCGTGCGCGAGGCCTTGCTCGACATCGAGGAGGGCGCCGACCTGGTCATGGTCAAGCCCGCCCTCGCCTACCTCGACGTGATCCGCCGGGTGCGCGACGCGGTCGACGTGCCGGTGGTGGCCTACAACATCTCGGGGGAGTACTCCATGGTCGAGGCCGCCGCCGCGAACGGCTGGATCGAGCGGGAGCCGGCGATCCTGGAGACCCTGCTCTCGATCCGCCGGGCCGGTGCGGACGTCGTCCTGACCTACTGGGCCGCCGAGGCCGCACGCCTGCTCCGCCGCTGAGGTTCGTCGCGACTCATCGCCGCCGGACCGCTGGACTTCCGGCCTTCCGACCTTCCGGGCCTTCCGTCGGGCCTCCCGGACCACAGGACAGGTAAGTGGCCGGCTGCCGGGCGGATCTGAGCGTGAACCGCGCGCAGAGCGCCTCACTCACCTGTCGCGCGGTCCGTTTCGCTGCCGTCGCTGCGCCCGAGCTCGGCGTTGCCGGGTCGAGTCACCTGTTCCTTGGTCCTCTGCGCCTGTGCACCGTCCCGCTTGCAGGAGCCGACTGCGATCCGGTGCACACGGGCCGCACACGCGTCACGCGCTGCCGCGTGCCGATGACGAACGGCACATGGAAAACGGCCCGAACTCCGTGAGGAGTCCGGGCCGTTCTCGATGCTCAGGCGGTCACTTCGGCGTGTTTGCCAGCGATGTGACGCATTGGTCGCGGTCATCCATCAGGTTCAGCGTCGTAAGCAGTTGCGTGAGGTCAAGTCCAAGCGGGTTGGTCACGCCTTTGAGCACCTCGTTGGTGCAGGCGACGAGAGCCTCAGCTCTGGTCCACAACTGCTCAGCCGGCTCATCGGCGGGAGTGCCGGTGTTTGGAATGTCGTCTTCGGGGTTGTTGCTTCCGCCCTGGTTGGCGCCACCAGTGCCGGCGCCAGGAATGTCGGTGTTGGTGCCACTGCCGCCGGTGCTACCGGGATCCTGTGTGGTCGTATTGCCTGGGTCGTTCGAACT
>NZ_BCRJ01000154.1 GCF_001552535.1 Nocardioides jensenii JCM 1364 = NBRC 14755
TCGAGCGCGCCGCACTCGACGCCACCAGCGGGAGCGGTGGCCGTGGCTGACATGGGCGAGACCCGCAGGGTCACGTCGGCGAGCTCAACCGCGGTCAACAACGACAGGTTCACGTTCGCGGTCACCACGGCATCGAGACTTGCCGCCCCGGTCGCGTCCGGCGTGGTGTCGCCGACGAAGTCGACCAGGCTGATGGTGACATCAGCCGTGGCAAGGCCGAGCACGTTCAGACCGTTGGTGGTGAACGTCCCGCCGTCGATGTCGTTGAGGGTCACTGCGGGCTGGCCGGCGACCGTGACGGTGACCGTCGGGTCACTGTAGGTGGCGACGCCTGTGGCGCCGTCGGACTTGGTGCTCAGCACGACCGGGTCGGCCACGTGCACGGTCACCAGATTGCCCAGCAGTCGGATGTCGCCGATCTCGGAGGTGGTCTCGGAGACCATGCTCGAGGCGCCCGTGCCGTCGTCGACCAGCTTGGTCGTCGCGGTGGTGCTCGACGCGCCGACCTGTGCCACGGCGAGGCTGCCGAGGCCGAGGGGAACCTCCGCGACCGTTGCCGATATCAAGTTGGTCGACGAGCGGGACAGCACGCGCTCCGGGGTCCCGGGTGCGCAGGCGGTGCCCGAGACGTAGTTCGCTGCGGTGGCGCCGTTGAGGACGCCGAGGCTCAAGAGCCCCGGGATCGCGAGCGGAATGGTGCTGAACGTGTCCGACTCGCTCACCGGCGCGTGAGACTCAGCTCCCTCGATCGCCAGGGGCAGACCAGCGACCATGACGTCGAGGTTGCGACTCGTGGCGTTGGTGTTGTCGGACGCCGCGCTGCTGTCGGCGTCGGCGTCGGCGTGTCCCAGGACGACCTTGGCGAGGTCGAACGCGGCGACGTCGGCGTCAACAGAGACGATGTCGCCGTGCGCCTTGCCGTCGTACGGCGCCGGCAGCGGGTCGGCCTGCGCGGGCGGTTGGAAGAGCAGAACGGAGTAGAGCGATGCTGTCGTCAACGACAGCAACGCAGCGATGCGTGCGCGATATCCCATGCGGAGACTCCTGGACCCGGTCAGTGGAGCAAAGATTTTGGAGAGGGCGAGTGCCCGTACCTTCGCCGCGATAGTAGGTTCGCGGGGCCTGCGGCGTACCCGGAATTGGGTAAATGACCCAGAAGGACTAGTCGTCGGGACGGATGCGTGTGGCGGGGGAGGGCACACCCCGGTTGGACGTGGCGTGCTACGGGCACGTAATCTTTAGGTTGCGCCTCAGGTCTGCCTGCGTCCCGGACGGAGTGGACTCTCGCTCGCTATCGCCCGGTGTACCGCCCACGTTTCAAGGGATCGGTGCCCGGCCGTGCTGAATCGGTAGTGAAACCGGCCTGTCGCGTGCCCGCACGACCATCATCCATCCAAGGAATCACTTCCCTTATGACGAGCACCATCTCTACTCTTCCCGATTACGACGCGCCCCAGGTTGCGGTCAACGACATCGGTTCTGAAGAGGACTTCCTCGCGGCAATCGACGCGACCATCAAGTACTTCAACGACGGCGACATCGTCTCCGGCACCATCGTCAAGGTGGACCGCGACGAGGTCCTGCTCGACATCGGCTACAAGACCGAGGGTGTCATCCCCTCCCGCGAGCTTTCCATCAAGCACGATGTCGACCCGTCCGAGGTCGTCGCCGTCGGTGACGAGGTCGAGGCCCTGGTTCTCCAGAAGGAGGACAAGGAAGGCCGGCTGATCCTGTCCAAGAAGCGCGCACAGTACGAACGCGCCTGGGGCACCATCGAGCAGGTCAAGGAAGAGGACGGCGTCGTCGAGGGCACCGTCATCGAGGTCGTCAAGGGTGGTCTCATCCTCGACATCGGCCTGCGCGGCTTCCTGCCCGCCTCGCTCGTCGAGATGCGTCGCGTCCGCGACCTGCAGCCGTACGTCGGTCAGACGCTCGAGGCGAAGATCATCGAGCTCGACAAGAACCGCAACAACGTGGTCCTGTCGCGTCGCGCGTGGCTCGAGCAGACCCAGTCCGAGGTTCGCCAGGGCTTCCTGACCCAGCTCCAGAAGGGCCAGATCCGCAAGGGCGTCGTCTCCTCGATCGTCAACTTCGGTGCGTTCGTGGACCTCGGCGGCGTCGACGGTCTCGTCCACGTCTCCGAGCTGTCCTGGAAGCACATCGACCACCCGTCCGAGGTCGTCACCGTGGGCGACGAGGTCACCGTCGAGGTGCTCGACGTCGACATGGACCGCGAGCGCGTCTCGCTGTCGCTCAAGGCCACGCAGGAAGACCCGTGGCAGCACTTCGCCCGGACCCACCAGATCGGCCAGATCGTGCCCGGCAAGGTCACCAAGCTGGTTCCGTTCGGTTCGTTCGTGCGCGTCGAAGAGGGCATCGAGGGCCTGGTCCACATCTCCGAGCTGGCCGAGCGCCACGTGGAGATCCCGGAGCAGGTCGTCCAGGTCAACGACGACGTCATGGTCAAGATCATCGACATCGACCTCGAGCGTCGCCGGATCTCGCTGTCCCTCAAGCAGGCCAACGAGACCGTCACGGCCACCGAGGCCGAGGAGTTCGACCCGACGCTCTACGGCATGACCGCGTCCTACGACGAGCAGGGCAACTACATCTACCCCGAGGGCTTCGACCCGGAGACCGGCGAGTGGCTCGAGGGCTACGACGAGCAGCGCGCGACCTGGGAAGAGCAGTACGCCAAGGCGCACGCCCGCTGGGAGGCCCACGTCAAGCAGCAGGCCGATGCCAAGGTCGCGGAGGCCGAGGCCGGCGAGGCCACCTCGTACTCCAGTGGTGGTGGCACCGACACCGAGTCGGCAGCCCCCGAGGCGGAGACCAGCGGTTCGCTGGCTTCCGACGAGGCACTGCAGGCGCTTCGCGAGAAGCTCACCGGCGGCGGCAACTGATTCACTGAACAACCACGAAGGGCCCGGACATCGTCAGATGTCCGGGCCCTTCGGCCATTTCTCGGGTCGAGTCGTCGGTGGGCTCACACGCGGGCTCCGCGGTCGAACATGTCGCGGTGGTGACTGCGGGGGAGACCTGATGCGGCCCGGCTCCCGTAGCCGTCGTGGTGGATGTAGGCGGCCAGGTAGACGAGGTAAGCCGTCGAGGCCGCGATCAGGAGGATTGCCAGGAAGAGGTTCATGGCATCAATTCTGGCTCGCTCGAGATCCTGCCACGAGTGGCAGTAATGACATTCCCCATTGATTTTCTGCCAAGGTCGGGGCATTCTCGACCTCATGCACAAGGTGGCGGTCGTCGTACAGGATGGAGCCGAGCCGTTCGGGCTCGGCGCGATGTGTGAGGTGTGGGCCGAGCCCTACCACCCCGAGGACGACAATCCGGTCTTCGACTTCGTGGTCGTCACGCCCCGGCCCGGGCGGGTCAGCGGCGCCTCCGGCTACGACCTGTACGTCGAACAGGGGCTGGACGCCGCCGAGGACGCCGACCTGATCTGCGTGGCTCCCAAGCGCGACTTCCTCGAGCCCTCACCGGAGGTCGCCGACCTCGTCGCTCGCGCACACGCCCGCGGCGCCTTCGTCTTCGCGCACTGCACCGGCGCCTTCGTGCTCGGCGAGGCCGGGCTCCTCGACGGCCGGAGGTGTACGACGCACTGGCGCCACGTCAAGGTGTTCGCGGAGGCGTTTCCGCAGGCGCGGGTCGACCCCGACGTGCTCTACGTGCAGGACGGAACCATCGTGACCGGCGCGGGGTCGGCCGCCGGACTCGACGCGGCCCTGCACCTGATGCGGCAGCAGTTCGGTGCGAAGGTTGCCGCGACCGCCGCCCGGCGGATGGTCGTGCCGCCGCACCGCGACGGTGGCCAGGCCCAGTTCATCGCGCGCGCCGTCCCCGACTGCGTCGCGGAGACGCTGGGCCCGCTGCTGACCTGGATCCTGGAGAACCTGGCCGAGGACCTCTCCGTCGACGCGCTCGCTTCGCGCAACCACATGTCGCCCCGCACCTTCGCCCGACGGTTCCGTGACGAGACCGGCACGACCCCGCACGCGTGGGTCACCGCCCAGCGCCTGGTCGCCGCCGAGGAGCTGCTCGAGCTCACTGACCACTCCGTCGACTGGATCGCGGCCGAGGTGGGCTTCGGCAACGCGGCCACCCTGCGTCACCACTTCACCCGGGCGCGCGGGGTCAATCCGCAGCGCTACCGCCGGCTGTTCAGCTCGCGTCAGGACGAAGCCACCGCGTGACAGGTGTCGAGTCGGTGGCTGTGCGACCTACTCAACCGGCGTCGGAGGCCAGCTCGGTGCGGCGCACCTTGCCGGTGAGGGTGCGGGGGAGCGCCTCGAGGAAGCGGTACTCCTTGGGGCGCTTCGGCGGCGCCAGGTGCTCGCGGGCGAAGGCGTCGAGGTCACCCGCGGTCGTCGTACCGACCACGGCGGCGACCACACGTTGCCCCCACTGGTCGTCGGGCTCGCCGAAGACCGCGACGTCGTCGACACCGTCGAGTGCACCCAGCACGTTCTCCACCTCGACCGGGTAGACGTTGACGCCGCCGGAGATGATCAGGTCCTCGCGCCGTCCGTCCAGGTAGAGGTAGCCGTCGTCACCGAGCCGACCCAGGTCGCCGACGGTGAAGGCGGGGCCTCCGGGGCCGTCTCGCCAGGCCTCGGCGGTCTTCTCAGGAGCCTCGAAGTAGGTGAATCCGGCGTGCGGCGGAACGGTGCACCAGATCACGCCCTTCTCATCGACCGACAGGGTCCGGCCCGGCCTGGCCCGACCGACCGTGCCGGGATGCTCGAGCCACTCCTCGCTGCGACAGGCGGTGAACTGACCTTCGGTGGAGCCGTAGAACTCCCACGTGGAGTGGGGCGGGAACAGGTCGATGAGCCGGTGTTTGACCGCCGGCGGGCAGGGCGCGCCCGCGTGCGCGACCAGCCGGAAGCAGCTCAGGTCGGGCACCCCGACGTCGTCCCAGTGTGCGAAGAGCCGTTGCAGGTGGGCCGGAACGCAGAACATCGTGGTCGGCCGCTCGTCGCGGATGGCGCGCGTGATGAGCTCGGGATCGAAGGGACCGGGGACCACCACGCGGCCACCGGCGAGGATCGTTCCCATCGCGAAGCGCAACGGCGCCGAGTGGTAGAGCGGACTGAGCACGAGATTGACGTCGTCGGCACGGAAGCCCCACAGCTCGCGCTCCTCGTCGACCAGCGCCGCCGCCTCCGCGTCGTCGAGCAGCCCGCTGTGCACGCCCTTCGGCGTGCCGGTGGTGCCACTGGTCACGTGCATCGGCCGGGCCCGCGGGAGGCCGCGTGACCCACCACCCAGTCGGGCCAGCAGGGCGTTGACCTGGTCGTCGGTCTCCACGACCAGATCGGGGCGTACGCCGGCCAGGACCCGCTCGCGTTCCGTCGGGGTCAGGCGCGGGTCGAGGGGGACCGGGAAGACGCCGACAGCGAGGAGCGACATCACCAGGTCGACGTACACCAGTGAGCCGGGCACGAGCAGGGCCACCCGCGACCCCTTGTTCAACTCGCTGCGCGTCATGCCTCCATCATCGCGGCACCGACTCCCACCCGGTGGGTCTGTCCACGGCCGTTAGCTCGGCGGGGGTGCCCACACCGTGCCGAGTTCCACCTGGCCCGGCCGACCAGGGGTCCGTTCGGGCAGGCACGTGAGTGCGACACGCCGTCTGCACGGCGTGTCGCACTCATGTCGGATCCGGAACGGACCCCTGGTGCGGCGCCTCAGGCGGCCACGGGCTCGGTGGCCGGGCCGCCCCGCACCAGGGCGGCGTACCGGCCGCCAGCGACCAGGAGCTCGTCGTGCGTGCCGAGCTCGACAATCCGCCCGTTGTCGAGCACGGCAATCTGGTCGGCGTTGCGGACCGTCGAGAGTCGGTGCGCGATGGTGATCGTGGTGCGACCGCGGCTCACCTCGTCGAGGGCGGACTGGATGGTCCGCTCGGTCTCGTTGTCGAGGGCGCTGGTGGCCTCGTCCAGCACCAGGATGCGCGGGTTGCGCAGCAGGGTGCGGGCGATCGCCAGGCGCTGCTTCTCCCCGCCGGAGAACCGGTGCCCGCGGGCACCGACGACGGTGTCGTAGCCCCGGGGGAGCGCGACGATGACGTGGTGGATGCGTGCGGCGCGGCAGGCCTCCTCGATCTGCTCGTCGGTCGCGTCCGGCCGGGCGTGCAGCAGGTTATCCTTCACCGACGCGTGCAACAGGTAGGTCTCCTGGGTGACCACTCCGACCAGGTCGGCGAGGTCGGTCAGTCGCAGGTCCCGGATGTCGTTGCCGTCGATGGTGACCCGCCCCGAGGTCGGATCGTGGAGGCGGGCAACCAGCGAGGCCAGGGTGCTCTTGCCGCTGCCGGTCTCGCCCACGAGCGCCAGCGTGGTGCCTTCGGGCACGGCCAGGTCGATGCCGTCGAGCACGGGCGCAGAGTCGTCGTACGCGAAGGAGATGGCCTCGAAGCGGACGTCACCGCGCACCTGCTCCCGGCGTACGTCGGCCGGATCGACGGGGTCGTCGATCTCGACCGGGAGGTCCTGGTACTCGAAGATCCGGCTGAACAGGGCGAGTGACGCGGTGATGTCGACGCCGACGTTGAGCAGCGCCATCAGTGGACGGAACAGTGTGCCCTGGAGTGCAGTGAAGGCGACCAGGGTGCCGATCGTCATGCCGCTCGCCGTCGCGGGCAGTCCGGCGGCCAGATAGATGAGCGCAGGGATGGTGGCGAAGATGATGTTCATCGTGGCCATCCGCCAGCGGCCGGCGAGGCGAGAGCGGATCTCGAGCCCGACCAGGTCAGTGGAGGTCTCCTCGAATCTGTGGGTCATCGCCGGCGCTGCGCCGAGGGTCTTGCTGAGCAGCACACCGCTGACCGAGAGGCTTTCCTCGACCTGGACGTGCAGGTCGGCCAGGCGGCGCTGACGTTCCGCGGTGATCGTGTGGCGCATGCGTGCGACCTGACGGGTCAGCCAGATCGCCGGGGGCAGCACGACCAGGGAGAGCAGGGCGAGACGCCAACTGAGGGCAGCCATCGCGACCGCCGTACCGATCACGACGGTGACGTTCGCGGCGATGGAGGTGGCCGTGGAGGTGACCACGGACTGCATGCCGCTGATGTCGTGGGTCAGACGGGACTGGACCTCGCCACCGCGGGTGCGGGTGAAGAAGCCGACGGACTGGCGCTGCAGGTGGGCGAACAGGTCGGTGCGCAGCCGGTGCATGACCTGCTGTCCTACCGCGGTCGACTGCCAGGTCTGGACGACGCCGATGGCGGCGCTGGCGACGGCGACTCCGATCATGCCCCCGACCAGCCAGAGCAGCAGGTCGACGTCCTGTCGGGGGAGTGCGACGTCGATGGCGTGGCGAACGAGGAACGGTTGGGCAAGACCGATCAGGGAGCTGGTGATGATCAGGCCGACGATGAGCACGAGTCGTGTGCGGTAGGGAGCGAACAGTCGGGCGATGCGGCCCAGTGAGACGGGGGACTCCTGGAGCTGGCGCTGGTCGGCCGGATTCGGACGCGTCGCGCGACGGCCGTTGCGGCCGTCGGAGTCGGGGATTGTGGGGGTGTCCATGTGGGCCCCTTTCTGTGGATCAATTCATGATGCTGAGGATACCTCACTATGAGGGTTGTGGTCCAACCGGCTATGGTTTGCCCATGGGTGAGAACACGGGCGATCTGCTCCAGGCAGCGGCGAGGGCACTGCGTCGGCGCTACGGGCGCGCGATGGCTGCCTGGGACATCGCACCCGGTCAGGCGCGTGCGCTCCGGTTGGTCCGCGAGCTCGACGACCCACGGCTCTCGGTGATCGCCGAGAGACTCCGGATCGCGGCTCGCTCGGCGACCGAGGTCGTGGATGCACTGGAGTCACGCGGACTCGTCGAACGCAGTCCCGATCCCCGTGATCGACGGGCCACCTGCGTGCGGGTCACCGAGACAGGAGACGAGATGTGCGTGGTGATCGACCGGGCCCGAGCCGCGGCGGCGAAGGACTATCTCTCCGTCCTGCCCGCGGAAGACCGCGCCGAGCTCGACCGCCTGCTGCGTCTCCTGCTCGAGGTCCACGACTAGTGTTCTCGGCATGAGAGTTGGACTGACCGGCGGTATCGCCTCCGGCAAGAGCACGGTCTCGTCGCTGCTGGCCGAGCAGGGCGCGGTGATCATCGACGCCGACGCGCTCGCCCGCGAGGTCGTCGAGAGGGGTACGCCGGGGCTGGCCGCCGTCGTGGCCGAGTTCGGCCAGGGTCTGCTGACGCCTGACGGAGACCTCGACCGACCGGCGATGGGAGCGCTCGTCTTCGGCGACGAGGCGGCACGCAAGCGCCTCGAGGCGATCGTGCACCCACTCGTCTTCGAGCGGATCGTCGAGCTCGAGTCCGCCGCCGGACCCGACGACGTGGTGGTCCACGACATCCCGCTGCTGGCCGAGAGCGGCCGGGCCGACACCTTCGACGCGGTGATCGTGGTGCACGCGCCCGTCGACGTACAGGTCGAGCGCATGGTCCGCGATCGTGGTTGGACCGAGGCCGAGGCCACGTCGCGCATCGCGGCCCAGGCCGACGCCGAGGACCGGCTGGCCATCGCCACTCACGTCATCGACAACACCGGGACGCACGAAGACCTCCGCCATCGGGTGGCAGAGGTCTTCGCGGAGATCAGCGGGTCAAATTCACAGGCTCG
>NZ_BCRJ01000155.1 GCF_001552535.1 Nocardioides jensenii JCM 1364 = NBRC 14755
AGCTGACGAACTCGAACACGACCCCCGTGGTCCCGAGCAACATCTTGATCTCGGATCAGTAGATCGCCGACGATCCCCGTCCGGTGAACTGGAAAAAGGAGCAGTAGAATGGTGACTCTCAAGACGAGACTTGCTGCAGTTGCGGGCGCGGTTGCGCTGTGCCTTCCGGGTGTCGCGGCATGCAGCTCAGGTGGCTCGGGAGACAAGGTAACAGTTCAGTACGCAAGCCACATCGGTGACTCTGCCATCCACTCTCTTCAGGCGGAGTGGATGATGGACCGGGTCGTCGAACTGACCGACGGTCAGGTGGAGTTCAAGACTCACTACTCGGCTTCCCTCCTGGGGGGCGAGGAAGTGATGCCAGGCATGCAGGACGGACGCGTCGACATGGCCTATTGGGCGCCGGCGTACAACCCAGCCCAGATGCCCCTCTCGCAGGCAGCGGGCATTCCATTCGTCAGCGTGAACCCGGCGGCCTACTCGGAGGCGCTACGGAAGCTGTATGAGGACAACGACGACTTCTCCAACGAGTTCAGCAAGAACGGGATCCACGTGCTGAACTTCCTCGGTACGCCGTCCAGCGTGCTCGGCTCGAACAAACCTGTCCAGAACATGGATGACCTCGACGGACTCAAGGTACGTTCCGTCGGCCTGCAGGCACTGGCGCTGGAAGCGGCAGGCAGTGAAGTCGCAGCCATTCCGCTCAACGACTCAATCGAGTCCCTGGAGCGTGGTCTCCTCGAGGCATACTCCGGCACCACGATGGATGCTGCGCTCAGTCTGGGCTTGCCGGACGTGACCACCGAAATGACCGCGCCCGGCACCGGAGTGCCAGCACTCACAGTCCTCGCCGTCAGCGAGTCGAAGTTCAAGTCCTGGCCCGAGGACGTTCAAGACGCATTCGTGCAGGCCGGACAGGAACTGTACGAACAAGCTCCCGTGATCGCGGTCGAGGAGGGAGCCACGGCCTGCACCAAACTCAAGGAGGCCGGCGTCAACGTCACCGCCTGGAGCGATGAGAACGTCGCGGTCTGGGCTGCGAAAACCGGGACTGCCGGGCTCGATGCCTGGCTGAAGTCCGCGACCGACGCTGGAGTGGACAAGGAGAAGGCCGAGGCCTTCTATGAGGAGCTGACCGCGGACGTCAAGGCCGAGGAGGCCGACAGCGACTACGTCGACGCGATTCTGGCCTGCGCTGCCAAGAAGTGACCACCATCAGGCGGGGGCGAGGTCGGGTGACCTTTGCCCCCACCTGTGCAGTCGAATGAAGTTCCAGAAGCGGTGATCCGCTACCACCATCGAATCGAGAAACTCACCGTCATGACCATCGCATCCGCTGTCGAGGATCTGCCGAAGACCAGTCGGGCAGCCGTGCTTGCCGACTTCAACGCTCCGCTGGAGATCCGGGAGTATCCGCTGCCGACCAGTCTGGCGCCCGGGGCTCTCCTTGTCAGAATGGAAGCAGCGACGGTCTGCGGGTCCGACTACAAGTTGTGGGCCGGCCGCATGGGCGGCGCGCTGCCCCTGACGCTGCCGCTGATCCCTGGACACGAGTTCGCCGGGAGAATCGTCGCCTTCGGCGAAGGTGAGCGGGTCGACTCCATGGGAGCCACACTGGAGCTCGGCGATCGTATCGTCTTCGTGCACTCGAACTGTGGCCACTGCGACTACTGCACCCTCTTCCACCAGCCCGCCTTGTGTCGTGACCGGGACATGTACACGTTCACGTCGTCCGACCAGCCGCCGCACCTCTTCGGCGGTTTCTCGGAGTACTTGCACGTCTTTCCGAAGTCTGGCCGGGTGCGCATCCCGGATGAGGTCAGTTCACCCATCGCCTCGGCATCGAGTTGCGCACTCCGGACAGTAGTGCACAGCTTTGACCGTCTCGGGCGTCTGGAGCCCTGGCAGTCCATGGTCATCCAAGGGTCCGGCCCGCTCGGGCTGTTCGCCACCGCAATGGCTCACCATGCCGGAGCCGGTCAGATCATTGTGATCGGGGGACCGGACGACCGCCTTGAGCTGGCCACCGAGTACGGCGCAACAGACGTGGTGTCCGTGGCCGACGTGCCGGATCCGGATGCACGTGTCGAGGCCGTGATGGAACTGACCGGCGGCAAGGGATCGGACGCGGTCATCGAGCTGTGCGGTGCCCGCACTGCTCTCCTCGAGGGACTCCAGATGGTCAGGGTTGACGGCCGATACGTTGTCACCGGACCCATGGACGAGCCCGGTACAGAGGTGCCGATACGGCCCGGATACCTGACCGGGAAGCAGGTCAACATCATGGGGGCGTGGTCGGCTGACATTTCCCATTACTGGAAGGCCCTCGAATTCGTGAGGCGCACGGCCGGCAAGTACGATTTCAGCAAGATGACCACGTCTCAGTACTCGCTCGAGAATGCCACCGACGCCCTCCATCGCATGGGCACGTACGCAGACATCAAGCCGGTGGTGATCCCGTGACACGTGCCGCGAACAGGGCCTTGCGCGACCTGGTCGCCGAAGGTGCTGTGATCCATGTTCCTACGGTGTGGGACGGGCTGTCTGCCCGGATAGCGACTACGACCGGATGGAACGCCGTACTCACCTCTGGCCTGGGTGTAGCCGCCACGATGGGCCTACCTGACATGGACCTCTACACGGCAGACGACAATCTTCGCTCGGTCAACCATGTTGCGCAGGCCGGCGACCTTGCGATCATGGCTGACCTCGACAACGGGTACGGCGGGCCATTGACCGTCGCACGGGTTGCGGAACGGTTCGAGGCGGCAGGTGCGAGTGCCCTCATGTTGGAGGATCAAGCCAGCCCGAAACGCTGCCCGTTCTATCCCGGCGAACCCCCGCACCTCACATCCGTGGCGGGCTCCGCGGCGAACATTGCTGCTGCTGTCGAGGGATGTCGCCAAGAACGAACGATGGTCATAGCGCGCACCGATGCCCGAGCAACCGATGACATCTTCCGCCGGGCAGAGGCGTTCGCCGAAGCCGGCGCCCACATGATCATGCCGAACAGTCCGGGCGAGCAGTTCACGCTCGAGGATTGGGCGAAGCTGCATGATGTCGTTGGTCTGCCCCTTGTCGGATCCGCCTTGCCCGGCTCACCACTCGAGAAGGAGCTCACCGACGAGGTGTGTCTCGAGGTTGGCATCCAGGTTCGCATCGACGCACTGCACGCGTTGTACGCCGCCACAGCACTGCTCACGGACCTCTTCAAGGACATGCGCCAGGGCGGTGTCTCGGCAGCCGCCAAGTACTCCATGGTGTCTCATCACGACTTCGGCGCGATGATGCGCGAGGCGGAGTACCGCGAACTGCAGAAGCGTTATGAGGTCCAGTCGGACTGACCTTGGGTTACGTGCGGGTCACGTCGTGGACCAGCAACGCGAGCTTGAGGTTCAGGAGGTGTTCTGCGTCGTCGACGGAGCCACCAGTCAGCCGACCGATGCGCTCCAGTCGGTTGCTGATGGTGTTCGCGTGCACGTGCAACGCGCGCGCCGTCGCACCGGCGCGCTGACGGTTGGCCAGGTAGGACTTCAGCGTCTCAAGCAGGTCTGAGCCTTGGGCGCTCCCCTCAGTCAACGGAGCAAGGATGCCCTCACTGAAGGAGACCAACTCTGCTGGGGCCCCTCGAAGAAGGAACTGGAGGGTGCCCAACTGGCCCAGCTCGGCGATCTGACCGCGCGAGCCCGATCGTTGGCGGAGCTCCAGCGTCGCGCTGGCCGTGCGCAGCGCTGATCCGTATTCGTGGAGGTCGGCGCACAGGGCGCCCACCACCGTCGAGCAGGTTGTGGATCCGAGTTCTCGTTGGCTTGCGGCATGCACCCGGTCGGCGAAGTCGGCATAGTCCGACGTGTCGGGAAGCAGGAGCACGGCCGCTTGGTTGCGATACGACATGAGGCCCAATGGGCGGGTCGCGGGCGCCAGGTGGTGTGCAAGCTGGGCAAGGCGCCGCGCTCCACCTTGGACCGGCGTGTCCGGGGCAAGCACGACGATCCGGTGCGGGCGTTGCAGCTCAAAGCCGTGCCGCAGAGCGCGGTCCAACAACTCGGTCGTGTCGGATTCCGGGTGGAGATCCAGGATGTCGCCGAGCAGGTCGAGCTTGTTCCGGGCCTCTGCCTCGAAAATGGAGATCTGACGCTGCTGCTCCAGCGCGACGACCAGACTCACGGATTCGAGGGCGAGGCGTTCACTGGGTTCCAAAATCGTGGGAGCCACCAGCCATGAGTCCGGGGCATTGGCGACAGATCCCAACCTGACCGACCGGGCTGGGTCGGCCGCGGAGTCGGTGAGTTCCACATGCATGCCCAGGACATCGCTTGCGACGTCGATGATCTCCGAAGCGCTGGAACCGTCCAGAACCAGATTCATCAAGGTGGTGTGGAGCTCACGGTCGCGTCGCAGCACGTCCAGTGCGTCAGTCAGCTCTTCGATGGAGCGCTCCTGGCTGCGACGGAGTTGAAAGCTCTCGAGCACGATGGCGGCATGCACGGCCAAGGACTCGATGAGCTCTGACTGCGATTGCTCGAGCAAACCGGGGTCATTGCAATAGCACGTGAGAACCCCGAGGGACTCACCCGACGCGATGAGTGGCACAGCAAGGAGTGAGCGGAAGCCCTCGCTGCTGGCGAGTTTTCGCCAGGGCTCGAACGCCGGGTCGATCGCGATGTCAGGAATGGCGACTGCGCGTCCGCTCTTGAACCCGCGTATGGAGGGGCCGGCGCTCTCAAGTTCGGGGTTGGCCTTGAAGTGCAGAGGACGTTCTTGGTCCAGGTAGTCGATGTAGTCCGTGGTGAGGCCGTGTGCGCCCACCAGGCGCAGGCCCTGACCGTCAAGGTCCGCCAAGGCGACTGCTGCACGATCGACGCCGGTCAGGAGGGTGCTGGCCTTGGCGATCATGTCGCCCACTTCGCGTTCGGTGGCACCGGCGTTCACCGCGTGCGAGATCTGGCTGAGCGTCTCAGCCCATCGGCTCTCGGCGGATTGGGACGCGGAGATCCAGTAAGCGCTGCTGCGCATGGTTGCGGTCTCCTCCTCTCGTGCGGATCAAGCAGATCATGCTGACCGCCCGAGTGGCCTGCTTCGGCTTCACAACAGAATGGTTGGTTGCTGTGAGAATTTCCATTGTCCCGCCAACCGTGCCGCGGGGATGGTTTGTCTCATGAACAAGCAATCAGGCTCGCTCGAAACGCGGACGGCCATCGTGGTGGGCGGCTCACTCGGAGGACTCACCGCCGCTGCTCTGCTGAAACGTGAAGGGTGGGCGGTGACGGTGTTCGAGCGCTCGCACATGATGCTCGACGGCGCAGGTGCCGGCATCGTGGTTCATGACTCGACCGTTCGCCACCTGGTCGACCACCGTGGCCTGAACATCGATGACTTCACGTGTACGGCCGAGATCGCTCGGGTGTACGGGCCCGGTGACGAGATCCTGTTCGAGGAGCCGAGCGACTACCGCTTCACGTCCTGGACAACGCTCTACCGGCACCTTGTCGATTCCGTGGGACGCGACAACTATCGACTGAATGAGTTGATGGTCGCTCTGGATCAGGACGAGGCCGGGGCGAGAGTGACCTTCGCCTCAGGGCGGACGGTCGAGGCGGATCTCGTTGTCTGCGCAGATGGCATCGGCTCCGCGGCGCGAACCCTGCTCTTCGGTGAGGTGAAGCGGAACTATGCGGGCTATGTCGGATGGCGAGGAATCATCGAGGCTGACGAACTTGGGGTCCCGTCCCGCTACGTGCTGCCGGCCTCCATCACCTATGGCATTGTTCCCAACAGCCACATCGTCTCCTACCCGATCCCGGCAGCCGCGGGCCAGTCGACGAACCCCTTGGTCAATTACGTCTGGTACCGCAACGTCGCGGACGAGGACCTTGCCGTGCTGATGACGGCGTCTGATGGGACCAGCCGCCCGATGGCACTTCAGCCTGGCATGGTCAAGGGAGAGCATTTAACTGCGATGCGCGAGGCCGCAACTGCAGAGTTGCCGCCGACCATGGCACAAATGGTGTGCTCGACGCGTCAGCCGTTCCTGCAGGCCATCTATGACATTGAATCGCCGCACATGGTCGCAGGACGGATCGCGATCATCGGAGATGCCGCATCCGTCGCGCGACCCCATGCCGGGGCCGGGACCGCCAAGGCGGCTGAGAATGGGTGGACCCTGGTGCAGGCACTGCGCCAGATCGATGACGTCGTCGCGGCGCTCGCGGGTTGGGAGCGCTCCCAACTGGAGCTCGGCCGCAACCTCGTCGAGCGGTCAGCCGAGCTCGGTCGACGTGCCCAGTTCACGAACACCTGGACACCGGGTGATCCTGAGCTGAAGTTCGGGCTGTACGGGCCGGGCCGGTGACCATGGCCTTGTCAGGTCACAATGACCCTCACGGAGCCGCCCGCATGCTCGTCTCCTTCGCCGTGGATCTCCACGCGAGCGCCGGCGTACCCGGCCTCCTCAAAGTGGTCGCCGCGATCCACTCGCGGCATTTGGGGCTGTGCAACTTGAGCTGGAGAGATGAGCCTGGAGTGCCCGCGACTGCCCTCTTGATAATGAGGATCGATGGCGACCGTGTAGAGACGGTTCGGCAATGGTTGTTGCGCTGCGTCGACGTGGCATCGGTCGATCTCACCGATGCACGTAGTTCTGTCCAAGAGACCCGATCAGGATTGG
>NZ_BCRJ01000156.1 GCF_001552535.1 Nocardioides jensenii JCM 1364 = NBRC 14755
CGGGCGCCGGCACCACCCGGTTCGCGGGTCTGCCCACCGGCGCGACGCAGCGCCGCGAGACCGCCGCGGTGCACCCGCTCGGAGAGGAGCACCGCCTCGACCGTGCAACCGCGACGGGCCAACCTCGCGCCGGCGTACAACGCATCGCCGCCGTTGTCGCCGGAGCCGACCAGCAGCAGAACGCGGCGACCATAGGCACCGCCGAGCAGGTCGATGACCACGGTGGCCAGGCCCGCTGCGGCCCTCGCCATCAACGCGCCCTGGGGCAACTCGGCCAGCAGTGTGGCCTCGGCCGCGCGGACCTCTTCGACGGTGTGTGCCTGACGCATACCGCCAACCTAACGACCGGTCACCGAGTGCGCACTCAGCCCTCGAGTACGACGAACGCGGAGGCGATGCCCCCGTCGTGGCTCAGGGACAGGTGCACCGAGGAGGCGCCGAGGCCGTCGGCAGCCGACTTCACGGTGCCGCGCATCTCGAAACGCGGCCTCCCCGACGACTCGGAGATCACCTCGGCGTCGTGCCAGCCCAGACCGGCCGGGGCGCCGAGCGCCTTGGCCAGCGCCTCCTTGGCCGCGAACCGGGCGGCCAGGGACTGCGGGTGCAGCACGGCCTCGGACGGTGTGAAGAGCTTGTCTCGCAGTCGGGGGGTGCGCTCGATCGAGAGGATGAAGCGCTCGATCTCGACCACGTCGATGCCGACTCCGACGATCATCGGGCGGCGATCATTCCACCGTGACCGACTTGGCCAGGTTGCGCGGCTGGTCGACGTCGTGACCCATCTGGGTGGCCAGCTCGCACGCGAACAGCTGCAGCGGCACGGTCGCGACCAGCGGCTGGAGCAGGGTGGGCACCTTCGGCAGCGTGATCAGCACGTCGGCGTAGGGCACGATGGCGGTGTCGCCCTCCTCGGCCAGACAGATCGTGCGTGCCCCGCGGGCCCGCACCTCCTGGATGCCGCTGATCATCTTGTCGTGCAGCTGGTCGCGGCCCCGCGGCGGGACGACGCACAGCACCGGCAGGTCCTCCTCGATCAGCGCGATCGGGCCGTGCTTGAGCTCGCCGGCAGCGAAACCCTCGGCGTGGATGTAGGCGAGCTCCTTGAGCTTCAGCGCGCCCTCGAGGGCGACCGGGTAGCCGGCGTGGCGGCCCAGGAACAGCACTGACTTGGTGCCGACGTACTTGGCGGCGAGCTCGTAGATGCCGGCCTCGGCGTCGAGCACCGCCTGGATCTTGGCGGGGATCTCGTCGAGCTGGTCCATCACCTCGTTGATCTCGTCACCGAAGCGGGTGCCCTTGACCTGGGCGAGGTAGAGCGCGAGCAGGTAGCAGGCCACGAGCTGGGTCAGGAAGCCCTTGGTCGAGGCGACGCCGATCTCGGGGCCGGCGTGGGTGTAGATCACGGCGTCGGACTCACGCGGGATCGTGGAGCCGTTGGTGTTGCAGATGGCCAGCACCTTGGAGCGCTGGAGTCGGGCGTGACGGATCGCCTGCAGCGTGTCGGCGGTCTCGCCGGACTGCGAGATCGCCACGACCAGCGTCGACTGGGTCAGGATCGGGTCGCGGTAGCGGAACTCGGAGGCCAGCTCGACCTCGCACGGGATGCGGCACCAGTGCTCGATGGCGTACTTGGCGACCATGCCGGCGTAGAACGAGGTGCCGCAGGCGATGATGATGATCTTGTCGATGTCGCGCAGGTCGTCGTCGGAGAGGCGCACCTCGTCGAGCTGGAGCAGCCCGTCGGTGCCGCGGCGACCGAGCAGGGAGTCGGCGACGGCGCGGGGCTGCTCGTGGATCTCCTTGCGCATGAACCAGTCGTGGCCGTCCTTCTCCGCCGAGGAGAGGTCCCAGTCGACGTGGTAGCGGGTGCCCTGCGCCGGCGAGCCGTCGAAGCCGGTCACCTCGACACCCTCACGGGTGATGGTGACGACCTGGTCCTGGCCGAGCTCCATCGCCTCACGGGTGTGCTCGATGAAGGCAGCCACGTCGGAGCCGAGGAAGTTCTCGCCCTCACCCAGGCCGACGACCAGGGGGCTGTTGCGGCGGGCGGCGACCACCCGGTCGGGGTCGCGGGCGTCGACGGCGACCAGCGTGAACGCGCCCTGGAGCCGCTGGCAGGCACGCTGCATGGCCACGGTCAGGTCGACGCCGTCGGTGAGCTCACGCTCGACCAGGTGCGCGGCCACCTCGGTGTCGGTCTCGGAGAGCAGTGTGTGGCCCTCGGCCTCGAGCTCGGCGCGCAGCTCGGCGAAGTTCTCGATGATGCCGTTGTGCACCAGCGCGAGGCGGGAGTCCCGGCCCAGGTGCGGGTGCGCGTTGGTGTCGTTGGGAGCGCCGTGCGTGGCCCACCGGGTGTGCCCGATGCCGGTGGTCGACTCGGGGAGGGGCGACTCGGTGATCGCCTTGTCGAGGTTGGCCAGCTTGCCCGACTTCTTGTCCGACGCGATCGCCCCGCGGCCGTCGACGGAGTGCACCAACGCGATCCCCGCGGAGTCGTACCCACGGTATTCGAGCCTGCGCAGGCCCTCGATCACCACATGCTGCGCCTGCTTGCTGCCGACGTACCCAACGATTCCACACATGGGCCGAAGTCTATCCGCCCGGAGCCGGACTCGTTCCAACTGCAACAATGTCGGCCATGTCCTCACCGGCAGGCTCCGAGAGCCGCGAGCAGGCCCGCGAGACCTCTCCCTACATCGAGCTCGCGCGCGATGCGTGGGCGGCGCTGGCCGAGAACACGCACCAGCCACTCTCCCCCGAGGAGATCGACCGGGTCCGGGGGCTCGGTGACGAGCTGGACCTCGACGAGGTGCAACAGGTCTATCTGCCGCTCTCCCGCCTGCTCAGCATGTACGTCGAGGCCGCCGGCAAGCTGCACCGCAGCCAGCAGGAGTTCCTGGCCCGGCCCACCCCACCGCGGACGCCGTTCGTGATCGGGCTCGCCGGATCGGTGGCCGTGGGCAAGTCCACCACGGCCCGTGTGCTGCAGCAGATGCTGGCGCACTGGCCCGAGCACCCCTCCGTGGCGCTGGTCACCACCGACGGGTTCCTGATGCCCAACGCCGAGCTCCAGCGTCGCGGACTGCTGCTGCGCAAGGGGTTCCCGGAGTCCTACGACCGCAAGGCGCTGCTGCGTTTCGTGGTCGACATCAAGTCCGGCAAGGACGAGGTCGAAGCACCGATCTACTCCCACCTGACCTACGACGTGGTGCCCGACGAGAAGATCGTGATCCGTCGCCCCGACATCGTGATCATCGAGGGCCTCAACGTGCTCCAGCCGGCCCGGGTGCGTGACGACGGTCGCACCGGCCTGGCAGTCAGTGACTTCTTCGACTTCAGCGTGTTCGTCGACGCCGCCACCACCGACATCCGGCACTGGTACATCCAGCGCTTCCAGCGGCTGCGCGAGACCGCGTTCCGGGACCCGGCGTCCTACTTCACCCGCTACGCCAGCCTCACCGAGTACGAGGCGGTCGCGGAGGCGACCCGCATCTGGGAGACCATCAACGGCCCCAACCTGGTGCAGAACGTGCTGCCCACCCGCTCCCGGGCCACGTTGGTGCTGCGCAAGGACGGCGACCACTCGGTGCGCTACGTGCGGCTCCGCAAGCTCTGACCCGGGCCCTGGTGGGCTGCGCGCTCAGGCTGGCGCGCTCACTGCTCCAGCGACTGGGCGATGCCCTGCCACTGCCGGTCGGTGATCCCGACCGCGGAGACGTAGCGGGCCTGCACCAGCGTCTTCGCCCCGTCGGGCGTGTCGATGGTCGTCACCGCCACCTCGGCCCGGTTCGGCAGGCACACGCCGCCGAAGATGCTCATGTCGATCTCGATCGTGGCCCGGGCCGCCTCGGTGCCGTCGTTGAGCGTGACGTCCTTCGGGGTGGGCTCGGTCATGTCGGCCGTCGTACCGCTCGCATTGGTCGCGTAGCCACGGGCCCACCGGCGTACGGCGTCCTCGGCGATCGTCTTCAGGTCGCCCGAGGGCTCCGTGTCGGCCAGCACGACCCAGCCGCCGGCCATCCGCTTGCCGCTCTCCTTGCACCGGTTGCCGTAGTAGTTGGCCAGGGCGTGTCCGCTGGCATAGGCCTTCTCGTTCCGGTCGCGGAAGCTGACCGCGTAGTCGGCGGCGTAGGTCTTCCAGCCGGTCGCCGGCAGCCGGTAGAGGGCTGAGTCGCCCGAGTCGCCGGGGATGCCGCTGACCTCCTGCCAGCCTGCGTAGTCGAAGGCAGGCTCCTGCGAGGGCTCGGTCTCGGTCTCGCTCGGGTCGCCCGAGCCGCGGACCAGGGTTCCCGATCCGTTGGAGTCGTCACCACGGGTCGCCGCGACACCGGCAGTCACGCCGGCGCCCACCGTGGTCAGCACGCTGACGACGGCCAGCGCCATTGCGGCCTGGTGCAGGCCTCCCCTTCCGCTCATGTCCCCATCATGACGCACCGGGATCCTTCTGAAACTCCCCCAGCCGCTCGACCGGGCTGAAGCCGAGCAGGTCGTTGACGCCGACCATGTGGTCGTTGACCTCCGCGTTCCAGGTGCGGACGACGTGGACGTCGGGGCGCCGGCGCTGCAGGGAGACGAGGTTGCGCGCCTTGAGGGCGAGGCCGAGCCGGTGACCACGGTGCGCCGACCACACCAGCGTGCCCCACTGGTAGCCACGGCCGCGGTCGTGGTCGCTGACCACGATGTCGGTGTAGCCGGCCAGCGTGCCGTCCTCCGCGATCGCGACCGTGCCGTAGCGGGTCCGCCCCTGACGGGTCAGCACCTCCTGCTCGGCGCGGAACGCGTCCACGTCGACGTTGGCCGGCTCGAGGACCAGGTCACCGGTGGGCGCCTCGGTCATCAGGGCTCCGCAGAGGGCGGCGTACTCGGCCAGGAGCCCCTCGGGGATCCGGCCGGCGAACGACCGGAAGACGTACGTCGGACGGTGAGGCTCGGCGGAGGCGATCAGCTCGTCGAGGAGCCGTCCCGGCACCGGCAGGTCAAGGTGTCGCTGCACGTCACCGATCCCGAACGTGAAGCCACGGTGACGCAGGAAGTCGGCGTACGGGTGCCCGGCGCCGTCCTGCGGCGCGGTGATCGGGTAGGCGCACTCGGCGAGCAGGCGGGTGCGGCCCGCGGCGGCGGCCTCCTGCTCGAGCCTTGCCAGCATGGTCGAGCCGTGGCCGCGGTTGCGGTGCTCCGGGTCCGTGAAGACCTCCACCGACGCGAGGTCGCGGTTGTCGTTGTGGGTCAGCCGGAGCTGCCGGCGACCACGGTCCGTCCCTCGAGCAGCCCCGCCCACCACGCGATCTCCTGGTGGTCCTGGACCGCCCGGGCCTGGGCGCGCAGCTCGGCCAGGCGCCAGGTGGCCGCGAACTCGCCGCGCCCGTGGGCATCCGCTGCGGCGTACGTCGCGTACCAGGCATCGAACGCGTCGTCGTCGAACGGATCGACCCCGACGATCTCGAGGTCTCTGCTCATGCCGGGGCCAGCCGCTTCTGCACGTCGAGGCAGCGCTCGACCACGCGGTAGCCCATGAGCTCGTTGACCGCGTTCATCGGCGCGTTGACGCCCGCGTTGCCGGTCTCGATGTGGGTGCACTCGGGAAAGGTCGCCATCACGAGTCGATGAGTGGCCAGCTTCAGCGCCAGGCCGAGCCGGTGCCCCCGATGCTCCTGGAGCACCAGCGTGCCGCCGACACCTCCGAGCCGCGGATCGGCTGTGCTGAGCCGGACGTCGGAGAAGCCGCACACCTCCCGTTCGGGCGTGAGCGCCAGGGCCGTGACGTTGACCCGGCCCGCCGTGGCCCGGTCCTGCTCCCCCTGCCGGATCCGTTCGGGCGTCCACGTCACGCTCTCGAGGTCGAGGTCGCCGGTCGGGATCTCGCCCAGAAACCTGGAGAGCACGTCGGCGAAGCCTTGCACGCGCTCCTCGGGGCACGCTCCCTCGAAGGCGATGACCGAGTAGCCACCCAGCGCGGCATCGACGTCGGCCTGGAGCGCAGTCCACGTCCCGGGAGCCGCGGCGAGGTCGACCAGCTTGATCTCCTCCGCACTGGCCACCGGGTAGCCCCGGGCGGTGGCGAACAAGGACCCCGGGCTCTCGCGGTCGACCGGCGCGAAGACGCTGCACGTGACCGCGGACCGGCCGCGGCGCCGAGCTCGTTGTTCCACGTCGGCCACCAACAGGGAGCCGACGCCACGGCGGCGGTGCTCTGGGTGGACGTAGACACCGACGTCGACCACGTGGGTGTTGTCAAGGAGCCGCTCCGGGATCATCGCCGCGCCGACTGCTGGGCCCCCGACCGACTCCGCGCCCGTGCTCATCGGCGGGACCTCGTCGTACGCAACAAGCAGGGTGACCGTCTGGTCCGTGCGCGGCATCGGCAGGGCGACCCGGCTGACCTCCCAGGCCGGCCAGGCGTCGAAGGGGCGTTCGGCGCTGGCCGCGTGCCCGATCTCCCACCACTCGCGAAGTGCGGTCTCGTCGTGGACGTCGACCTCGCGGATCGTCACTGTGCTCACACATCCGACCCTAGAGGTGTGGGTCGCATCAGTGGAGATGTTCCGGCGCCA
>NZ_BCRJ01000157.1 GCF_001552535.1 Nocardioides jensenii JCM 1364 = NBRC 14755
CGGCGTGCCGGTCTACGCGCTCGGCGGCATCACCTCCGAGAACGCCGCTGCGGCTCGCACCGTCGGGGCCCGCGGCGTCGCTGTGATGGGCGAGATCATGCGTGCCGTCGACCCGGCCGCCACTGTCGCGCGCCTGCTGGAGGTGGTCGGATGACCCCGGCCGTCGTGCTCTCGGTGGCCGGCACCGACTCCGGCGGAGCGGCCGGGCTGGCCGCGGACCTGGCCACGTTCGCCGCCCACGGCACACATGGTGCCTGCGTGGTCACCGCGGTGACCGCCCAGGACACCACCGGCGTGCACGCCATCCACGTTCCGCCGTTCGACGTGGTGGCGGCACAGTTGGACGCGGTGCTCGACGACCTGCCGTTGGCCGCAGCGAAGACCGGCATGCTCGGCTCTCCCGAGACGGTCCGTCTGGTCGCCGAGCGGTTGGGCCACCTGCTCCTGGTGGTGGACCCCGTGCTGGTCGCCACCAGTGGCGCCGTCCTCGGCGACCGGGCGGTGCAGACGGCGTACGTGGAGCATCTGCTGCCGGTCGCGACCGTGATCACGCCGAACCTCGACGAGGCACGGGCGCTGCTCGGCTGCGACGGCGCGCCGGGGCAGCTGGCCGCCAAGCTGGCCGCCCTGGGGCCGGCGGTGGTCCTGACCGGCGGCGTCGCATGGGCGCCCGACCCCGGTGTGGCCGAGACCGAGACCGGACTCGTCTGCACCGACTGGCTGGCACTACCGGGTGCGGACCCCGTGCCGATCACCCACCCGGCCCTGCCCACCACCAACGACCACGGCACCGGCTGCACGTTCAGCGCCGCCCTCGCCGCGCTGCTCGCCCGCGGGCTGCCGATCCCGGCCGCCATCCGTCGCGCAGCGGCGTACACCTCCTCCCAGCTGGCGCTCAGCCGTCGCTGGGAGCTGGGCCGCGGTCGCGGCCCGATCGCACACCTGACCCCCCTGCACCACCGACACGAGGAGACCTCATGACCGTCCACGACGCCCACAGCCGCATCCACGTCACCGGCCCGCGGCCCGACATCCGGGTGCCGCAGACCCGCGTGCACCTGACCAACGGTGAGACCTTCGACCGCTACGCCACCGAAGGGCCAGGCTCCGTGCCCGAGGTCGGGCTGCCCCGGCTGCGCACCGACTGGATCGTCGAGCGCGGCGACACCGAGGCCTACGACGGACGCGAGACCCAGCTGCTCGACAACGGCCGCTCCGCCGTACGCCGTGGTGCGGCTGCCGACGAGTGGCAGGGCGACAATCCCCAATCCCGCAAGGCGATTGCCGGCAACAATGTCACGCAGATGCACTACGCCCGCAACGGCGTCGTCACTCCCGAGATGGAGTTCGTGGCGATCCGTGAGGGCTGCGACGTCGAGCTGGTGCGCAGCGAGGTCGCGGCCGGGCGGGCGATCATCCCGGCCAACATCAACCACCCCGAGGCCGAGCCGATGATCATCGGCAAGCGCTTCCTGGTGAAGGTGAACGCCAACATCGGCAACAGCGCGGTCACCAGCTCGATCGCCGAGGAGGTCGACAAGCTGACCTGGGCGGTGACCTGGGGCGCCGACACGGTCATGGACCTCAGCACCGGCGACGACATCCACACCACCCGTGAGTGGATCGTCCGCAACAGCCCGGTCCCGATCGGCACCGTGCCGATCTACCAGGCACTCGAGAAGGTGAACGGCGAGGCCGACAAGCTGACCTGGGAGATCTTCCGGGACACGGTCATCGAGCAGTGCGAGCAGGGCGTCGACTACATGACGGTCCACGCCGGCGTGCTGCTGCGCTACGTGCCGATGACCGCCGACCGCGTCACCGGCATCGTCTCGCGCGGGGGCTCGATCATGGCGGGCTGGTGCCTGGCCCACCACCAGGAGAACTTCCTCTACACGCACTTCGACGAGCTCTGCGAGATCTTCGCGCAGTACGACGTCTCGTTCTCCCTCGGTGACGGGCTGCGTCCCGGCTCGACCGCGGACGCCAACGACGAGGCGCAGTTCTCCGAGCTGCGCACCTTGGCCGAGCTCACCGAGCGCGCCTGGAAGTACGACGTGCAGGTGATGGTCGAGGGGCCCGGCCACGTGCCGCTCAACCTGGTCGAGGAGAACGTCGTGCTGCAGCAGGACTGGTGCAAGGGTGCGCCGTTCTACACCCTCGGCCCGCTGGCCACCGACATCGCGCCCGGCTACGACCACATCACCAGCGCCATCGGTGCGGCCACCATCGCGATGCACGGCACCGCGATGCTCTGCTACGTCACCCCCAAGGAGCACCTCGGCCTGCCGAACCGCGACGACGTGAAGACCGGCGTGATCACCTACAAGCTGTCCGCGCATGCCGCGGACGTGGCCAAGGGCCACCCGCGGGCCCGTGACTGGGACGACGAGCTCAGCAAGGCCCGCTTCGAGTTCCGCTGGCGTGACCAGTTCGCGCTCTCGCTCGACCCGCACACGGCGGAGGCCTTCCACGACGAGACCCTGCCGGCCGAGGCCAGCAAGACCGCGCACTTCTGCTCCATGTGCGGCCCGAAGTTCTGCTCGATGAAGATCAGCCAGGACGTGCGTGAGCGGTTCGGGTCGGCACTCGAGCCCGGCCTCGACCCCGAGGTGGGCATGAAGGAGAAGTCCGAGGAGTTCATCGAGCTCGGTGGGACGGTGTACGTCGAACCCCGCGCCTGACGGCCTGACCTGCCGAGCTGCGGCAGCTCGTCACGATCGGCCACGCGATGAGCGGGCGAGGCGGTCCGGACCAGACGAACTGCCGCAGTTCGTCACCGCTGGCAGACTGACCTCCATGACGGTGATGGGTGACGACGGACTGGCCAGGCCGACCTGGGCGGCGACCGATCCGATGATGCGCGACTACTACGACACCGAGTGGGGCATGCCGATCCGCGAGGAGAGCGCGCTCTTCGAGCGGATCAGCCTCGAGGCGTTCCAGTCGGGGCTGTCGTGGGCCACGATCCTGCGCAAGCGGACGAGCTTTCGCGCCGCCTTCGACGGGTTCGACGCCGAGAAGGTCGCGGCGTACGACGACTCCGACCGCGAGCGCCTGATGGCCGACGTCGGCATCGTGCGCAACCGGCGCAAGGTCGACGCCACGATCACCAATGCCCGGGCCACGCTCGCGTTGCGCGACGAGGGTGGGCTGGTCGACTTCGTCTGGTCCTTCCAGCCGTCCGAGACCCCGGAGCCGACGACGTACGCCGACGTGCCCACCCAGTCGCCCGAGTCGCTGGCGCTCTCGAAGGCGTTGAAGAAGAAGGGGTTCGCCCACGTCGGGCCGACCACGATGTATGCACTGATGGAGGCGGTCGGCATCGTCGACACCCACCTGATGGCCAGCCATCGCCGCGGCTCGTCCGGGGTCTGGCCGCGCTGACTCGCGCGGGTCCCGGCGCCGATAGGGTTCGGGCATGACTCGTGGTGCCCTTCTCGTCGCCGGCACCACCTCCGACGCCGGCAAGAGCATCGTGACCACCGGGCTGTGCCGCGCACTGATGCGACGGGGTCTGAAGGTGGCGCCGTTCAAGTCGCAGAACATGTCGAACAACTCCATGGTCTGCGGCGACGGCGCCGAGATCGGACGGGCCCAGTGGATCCAGTCGTTGGCCGCCGGGGCCGAGCCCGAGGCGGCGATGAACCCGGTTCTCCTCAAGCCCGGGGGCGACCGCCGCAGCCATGTCGTGGTGATGGGTCAGCCTGCCGGCGAGATCTCCAGCCGCGACTTCGTGGACGGACGACGCCACCTCGCGCACGCGGCGTACGACGCCTTCGACGACCTGTCCTCACGCTACGACGTGGTGATCGCCGAGGGCGCGGGCAGCCCGACCGAGATCAACCTGCGCGAGAGCGACTACGTGAACATGGGGTTGGCCCGGCACGCGTCGATCCCGACCGTGGTGGTCGGTGACATCGACCGGGGTGGTGTGTTCGCCGCGATGTTCGGCACCGTCGCGCTGCTGGAGCCGGCCGACCAGGCGTTGGTCGCGGGGTTCGTGGTCAACAAGTTCCGGGGCGACGCCACTCTCCTGACCCCCGGTCTCGACCAGCTCGAGGCACTCACCGGGCGGCGCGTGTATGGCACGTTGCCGTGGAATCCCCATCTCTGGTTGGACTCTGAGGACGCACTCGACCTCGAGGGACGTCGTACGCCGGACGGCGCTGCAGCCATGAAGGTGGCAGTGGTCAGGCTGCCCAGGGTCTCGAACTTCACCGACGTCGACGCACTCGGCATCGAGCCGGGTCTCGACGTGGTCTTCGTCAGCGACCCACGGGCGATGGCCGACGCCGACCTCGTCGTGCTGCCCGGCACCCGCGCGACGATCTCCGACCTGGCCTGGCTTCGGTCGCGTGGGCTGGACCGCGCGATCCTCGACCACGCGGCGGCAGGCAAGCCGGTCCTCGGCATCTGTGGTGGCTTCCAGATGCTCGGGCGTCGGATCACCGACCCGACGGGGGTGGAGGGCGTGGCCGCCGCCGACGTCGAGGGCCTGGGCCTGCTCGACGTGGCCACGACGTTCGCCGAGGAGAAGGCGCTGCGGCTGCCGACCGGTGAGCAACTGGGTGCGAAGACGAACGGCTACGAGATCCACCACGGCCGCATCAGCCGGGGCTCCGGCGAGGAGTTCCTCGGTGGTGCGCGGGCGGGGGCCGTGTTCGGCACGATGTGGCACGGCAGCCTCGAGGGCGACGAGTTTCGGCGCGCCTTCCTCGCCGCCGCAGCGAGCGCCGCGGGGCGTGAGTGGCAGCCCTCCGACGTGAGCTTCCCCGAGCAGCGGGAGGCCCGGCTCGACCTGCTCGGCGCGCTCGTCGAGGAGCACCTCGACGTCGACGCCCTCCTCGAGCTGGTCGAGCGCGGTGCACCGGCCGACCTCGCGATCCTGCCCCCGGGAGCGTCGCGATGAACGTCCTGCTCCTCGGCGGCACCGGCGAGGCGCGTGAGCTCGCGCTCCTGCTCGAACAACGCGGCGTCACCTTCACCTCGTCGCTGGCCGGGCGGGTGGCGCGTCCGCGGCTGCCCGTCGGACCCGTGCGCATCGGTGGCTTCGGGGGCGTCGACGGCCTGGTCGCCCACCTTCGCGACGAGAAGATCACGGCCGTCGTCGATGCCACACACCCCTTCGCGGAGGGCATGACCCGCAACGCGGTCGCGGCGTGCGCGGCGACCGGCGTGCCCCTGCTGCGTCTCGAGCGACCCGGCTGGGCCCAGGCTCCCGGCGCAGAGACGTGGCACTGGGTCGACGACCACGACGAAGCGGCCGCATTGACCGCCACGCTGGGGGAGCGACCCTTCCTCACCGTGGGCCGGCAGTCGCTGGACCGCTTCGTGGGCCCGTTGGCCGAATCGTCAGCGTTGGTGCGGGTTGTGGACCCGCCCGACCTCGCGCTGCCGGCCTCGTGGACCCTGCTGACGAGTCGCGGTCCCTATCGACTCGACGGCGAGCTGGCCCTGATGCGGGAGCACGCCGCCGATGTCGTGGTCACCAAGGACTCCGGTGGCTCGTTCACCTGGCCGAAGATGGAGGCCGCGGCCGAGTTGGGAGTGCCGGTGGTCGTCGTACGACGTGCTGCGTCGGCGCCCCACGTCGAGCTGGTCAGCGACCCTGCTGCGGCCGACGCCTGGCTGGTTCGCCGCGGCGTCTAGCCGTCAGTGACCTCGTCGGGCCATCGCCAGGGCGGCCGCGACGACGACCGAACCCCGATCAACCCGGTCGGCGAGCCGGACCGCTCTGGCGATGTCTGTGGCCTCGGGAGCACGGCCGCTCCCGAGGGTGTGCCGGTCCTCGACCCGCGTACCGTAGGTGTTCACGCCACCGAGCCGTACGCCGAGCGCCCCGGCGAACGACGCCTCGACCGGGCCGGCGTTGGGGCTCGGGTGATGGCGGGCGTCCGTGCGCCAGGCGGCGAACGCGGCGCGCGGCG
>NZ_BCRJ01000158.1 GCF_001552535.1 Nocardioides jensenii JCM 1364 = NBRC 14755
CGCGCCCCCACCCCACCCCCACCCCACCCCCACACACGCCCGCGAGTAACGCTCCGTCCACGTGACTTCGCACCCCTTCGGCGGGGTGCAAAGTGACGACATCGGCGCACAAGTGCAACGGGCTGGGCTACGGTGGCGGGACAGTCCTTCCGAGGAGCGTCGATGTCCGTCGATCGTCAAGAACTGCACTCCCGCAGGCTCGATGCCGTGCGCGCCTGGACCGCGTTCGTCGAGCAGGGTGACCGGGTCGAGCAGCTGGTCCGGCCCGAGATCCTGCACTCGTGGCTCCGCTCCGGGTCCTCGGTCCGGCCCGACGTCTCCGAGGCCCCGCTGGCCGACGAGGCGGACACCGCGGCCTACTGGGCCGGGTCCCCGTTGCAGGCGGCGATCGAGCGCGTCGAGGACGAGCTCCGGCGTACGGCGGACGACGGCGACCTGGTCCTCGCCGTGACGGATCCGGAGACCCGCATCCTCTGGACGTACGGCGGCCGCGTGATGCGTCGCAAGGCCGAGGCGGTGAACTTCGTGGCCGGCGGCAAGTGGGACGAGGCGAGCGTCGGCACCAACGCCCTCGACCTCGCGCTGCGCACGGGTGGACCGTCGATGGTGTTCAGTGCCGAGCACTTCGCGCCGATCGTGCACAACTGGGTGTGCTGGGCGGCGCCGCTGCACGACCCGGCCACCGGTGACCAGATCGGCGTGATCGACCTGTCGACCACCTGGGACCGCAGCCACCCGATCGGGCTGGCGACCGCGCGCATGATGGCGCGGCTGATCGAATCGGCCATGCCGCAGTGGTCGCCCGGTCGTGAGGCCAGGCTGACCGTGCCCGACGACTGTGGGCTCAGCCTGCGACTGCTCGGCTCGGCAGAGGTGCGCCTCGACGGAGAGCGGGTGCTGCTCAACCGACGACAGACCGAGATCCTCGCGCTGCTCACCCTGCACCCCGACGGACTCACCCTCGAGCAGCTGCACGCGCTCCTCTACGGCGACCAGGCGGTCACCCTGTCCACGTTGAAGGCCGAGGTGTCGCACCTGCGCCACGCGGTCGGCGGGCAACTCGCCTCGCGGCCCTATCGCCTGACACTGCCCGTGCAGACCGATGTGGAGACCGTCGTACGCCTGTTGCGCCAGGGCAGGGTGCGCGAGGCGGTCGCGGCGTACGGCGGCGACCTGCTGCCGGGCACGGACTCCCCGGGCCTGGGGGAGTACGCCGACTACCTCGCGGTCGCCGTGCGTGAGGCGCTGATGGCCGACCCCGTGCCCTCCGCGGTGGTGCGCTACACCGAGCTGGCGCCGTACGACACCGAGGTCGTGGAGCGCTGCCTGACCGCGCTGGGTGAGGCTCAGCACCCGCTACGGCCACTGCTCAAGGGCCGCCTCGCCGCCGCCTCATCCTCCCGATAGTCCCTGACGTTCGCGCCGCCATTTCGGGATAGTCCCTGACGTTCCGGTCACGCGTGACCGGAAACGTCAGGGACTATCCCGACCAGAGGACCGAAACGTCAGGGAGTATCCAACCTTTCGCCAACCTCGACTGCCTAGCGTGAGCCGGGTCACAGCGCGCACGTCTGCGAGGAGTCGTCCATGGCCAGGATCGAAGTCACCGTCGACGGAGCACAGGTCTCCGATGACGTCGAGCCGCGGATGCTGCTGGTGCAGTACCTCCGCGAGAAGCTCGGCAAGACCGGCACCGTGATCGGGTGCGACACCAGCAACTGCGGGGCCTGCACCGTGCACCTCGACGGGCGCAGTGTGAAGTCGTGCAACGTCCTGGCCGTGCAGGCCGACGGCCACGAGGTCACCACCATCGAGGGCCTCGCCACGGACGGCGAGCTGCACCCGATGCAGGCCGCGTTCCACGAGTGCCACGCCCTCCAGTGTGGCTTCTGTACGCCGGGCATGATCATGCAGTCGATCGACCTGCTCAACGACAACCCGAAGCCCGACGAGAAGCAGATCCGTGAGGGCATCGAGGGCAACCTGTGCCGGTGCACCGGCTACCACAACATCGTGCGAGCCGTGCAGACCGCGTCCGGGCAGGAGGTCGGCAAATGACCGTCACCGAAGAGCCACAGATGGAGATCGGCCGCGACCGGCGCCGCAAGGAGGACCAGCGGCTGATCACCGGCCGTACCCGTTGGACCGACAACATCACGCTTCCGGGCATGCTGCACCTGGCCATGGTGCGCAGCCCGTTCGCCCACGCGAAGATCGTCAACATCGACACCGAGGAGGCCAAGAAGGCCCCCAACGTGGTGACCGTGGTTACCGGCAAGGATCTGGGCGAGGAGCAGGGGTCGCTACCGAATGCCTGGCCGATCACACCCGACCAGGTCACGCCTCCGCACCCGCCGGTCGCGATCGACCGGGCCACCTTCGCCGGCGAGATCGTCGCGGTCGTCGTGGCCAGGAGCGCCGCCGAGGCCAGGGATGCCGCCGAGCTGGTCGACGTCGACTACGAGGAGCTGCCGGCCGCGCTCGACCTGAAGGAGTCGGCGGAGGACAAGGTGCTGGCCCACCCCGACCTCGGCACGAACAAGTCGGCGTTGTGGGTCTTCGACTCCGCCGATGCGGGCACCGGCGGCAACGTCGACGAGGCCATCGCCAAGGCACGCGAAGACGGCATCGTGATCGAGCGCGAATATCGCCAGCAGCGGCTGATCCCGGCGTTCATGGAGCCTCGCTCCACCGTGGTCGACCCGACCGGCGAGCAGATCACGATGTGGAGCGCGACCCAGATCCCGCACATCCTGCGGTTCCTGCTGGCCGCCGTACTCGGGGTCTCGGAGTCGAAGGTGCGGGTCATCGCACCCGACGTCGGCGGTGGCTTCGGCGGCAAGCTGCAGACCACGCCGGAGGAGTTCATCACCATGGTGCTGGCCCGCCGCCTGGGCAAGCCGGTGAAGTTCACCGAGACTCGCTCCGAGTCGATGATGGCCGCCCACCACGGCCGCGACCAGTGGCAGAAGCTCACCTTGAGCGCTGAGAAGGACGGCACGGTCACCGGCTTCAAGGTCGAGCTGTTGGCCGACCTCGGCTCGCACGTCTCGCTCGTCGGCGGCGGTGTGCCGGTGCTCGGCGCGTTCATGTTCAACGCGATCTACAAGTTCCCGGCCTACCACTTCCAGGTGCAGACCGTGCTCACCAACAAGGCCTGGACCGACGCCTACCGGGGCGCCGGCCGACCGGAGGCGACGTTCGGCATCGAGCGGATGATGACCGAGCTGGCCGCCGGGCTGGGCGTCGATCCACTCGAGATCCGCGAGAAGAACTGGATCAAGCACGAGGAGTTCCCGTTCACCACCGTGGCCGGGCTCGAGTACGACTCCGGCAACTACGAGGCCGCCACGGCGCTGGCCAAGGAGCACTTCGGGTACGACGAACTCCGCGCCGAGCAGCAACGGAGACGCGAGGCGAAGGACCCGGTGCAGCTGGGCATCGGCGTCTCCACGTTCACCGAGATGTGCGGCCTGGCACCGAGCCGGGTGCTGGGGAGCCTCGACTACGGGGCCGGGGGTTGGGAGCACGCCACCGTGCGCATGCTGGCCACCGGCAAGGTCGAGGTGATCACGGGCGCGAGCGCTCACGGCCAAGGTCACGAGACCGCGTTCAGCCAGATCGTGGCCGACCGGCTCGGGGTCCCGTTCGAGGACGTCGAGGTGCTGCACGGCGACACCCAGGTCGCGCCCAAGGGCCTCGACACCTACGGATCCAGGTCGCTCGTCGTGGGCGGTGAGGCGCTGGTCAGGGCGGCCGACAAGGTGATCGAGAAGGCCAGGCCGATCGCGGCCCACCTTCTCGAGGCAAGCGCCGACGACCTCGAGTTCAAGGCCGGGCGGTTCGGCGTCCGCGGCACCGACCAGGGGATGGCGATGGCCGAGGTGGCGCTGGCGACCTTCGCGGCGCACAACCTGCCGGACGGGGTGGAGCCGAGTCTGGACTGCGACGCGACGTACGACCCGGTGAACTTCAACTATCCCCACGGCACGCACCTGTGCGCGATGGAGGTCGACACCGAGACCGGTGCGGTCAAGATGCGCAAGTACACCTGCGTCGACGACATCGGCAACGTGATCAACCCGCTGATCGTGGCCGGCCAGGTGCACGGAGGCCTGGTGCAGGGCATCGCGCAGGCGCTGTGGGAGGAGGCGGTGTACGACGACTCCGGCACGCTGGTCTCGGCCTCGTTCGTCGACTACCTGGTGCCGACCGCGGCCGACACGATCAGCTTCGACGTCGACCACACCACCACGCCGTCGCTGACCAACACGCTCGGCACCAAGGGCGTCGGCGAGGCCGGCACGATCGCCTCGACACCGGCGGTGGTCAACGCCGTGGTCGACGCGATCCGCCAGTTCGGCGTCAACGACGTACGCATGCCCTGCACGCCCGAGCGGGTGTGGAAGGCGATCAACGACGGCGGGGGCGGTGACGGCGGTGCAACGACCGAGGCGGCCGCCCCGCACTTCGACGACAGCGGAGACACAGCCATCGCGGACGGAGCCCCCGAATGATTCCGGCACAGTTCGACTACCTCGCACCCACGACCGTCGAGGACGCGTTGGTCGCGCTCGCCGAGCACGGCGACGACGCCAAGATCATCGCCGGCGGGCAGAGCCTGCTGCCGGTGCTGCGGATGCGCCTCAACGCCCCCGAGTTCGTGATCGACCTCGGCCGCATCGAGTCGCTCCGCGGCGTGACCGAGGACGGCGACGCCCTCGTGATCGGCGCGATGACCACCCACTCCGATGTCGGCACGAACCCGCTGGTCGCCGAGCACGCGGCGTTGATCACCAAGGCCGTCGAGCACCTGGCCGACGCCCAGGTCCGGCACCGCGGCACCTTCGGCGGCGCCCTCGCGCACGCCGACCCGGCCGGCGACCTCGGGGCGCCGGTGCTGGCGCTGGACGCGGAGTTCGTGATCACCGGCAGCGGGGGAGAGCGTCGGGTCTCGGCCGCTGACTTCTTCGAGGACTTCATGACCACCGCGATCGGCGACGACGAGATCCTCACCTCCGTCCGCATTCCCAAGCACACCGGGTGGGGCGCCCACTACGAGAAGTTCGTGCGGGTGGCGCACCAGTGGCCGATCGTCGCGGTGGCCGCAACCGTGCGCGCCGAGGGCGGCACCATCGCCGAGGCCCGGATCGGCCTGACCAACATGGGATCGACGCCGCTGCGGGCGACCACGGTCGAGCAGGCGCTGGTGGGGCAGCCGGCCACCGACGAGGCGGTACGCCGGGCAGCCGAGTCCGCCGCGGAGGGCACCAACCCGCCGTCGGACCTCAACGGCGACGCCGACTACCGACGACACCTGGCCACGGTGCTGACCAGGCGGGCCGTGCTCGCGGCTGCGGGAGCGTGAGCCCGTGCAGCTGACCCACGAGTTCACCGTTCCCGCCTCGAAGGCCGAGACCTGGGCCGCCTTCAACGACATCGAGTCGGTGGCCGGGTGCTTCCCGGGTGCCACGGTCACGTCGTTCGAGGGTGACTCCTTCACCGGCAGCTGCAAGGTGAAGCTGGGCCCGATCGCCCTGGTCTACAACGGGTCTGGCTCGTTCACGGAGAAGGACGAGTCGGCTGGTGTCATGAAGATCAAGGCGATGGGCAAGGACAAGCGCGGCAACGGTACCGCCGGCGCCGACGTCGTCGCCACGATGAGCGAGGGCGGCCCCGGCGAGACCCGCGTCGAGGTGGTCACCGACCTCAACATCACCGGCAAGCCCGCGCAGTTCGGCCGCGGCGTCATCCAGGACATCAGCGACAAGCTGCTCGGCCAGTTCGTCGACTGCCTGAAGACGAAGGTCGGAGCCGAGCCTGAACCCGACGCGGACACCGAGCCCGCCTCCGTGCCCACCGGCGCGGCAGCGGTCTCCGCACCCGGCGGCGACCCGGACGCTGGCCCGGCGTCGGCGCCCG
>NZ_BCRJ01000159.1 GCF_001552535.1 Nocardioides jensenii JCM 1364 = NBRC 14755
GGCCCCGATGACGACGGGCCGGGCGACGGCGGGCCGGGCGACGGCGGGCCGGGCGACGACGGGCCAGGCGACGACGGGCCAGACGACGACGGGCCAGACGACGACAACGCGGGCGACGATGGTCTCGAGACGGGCGCTGGCGCGCCCTCCTCGACCAACGAAGGAGGCCGCGCGCCCTCCTCGACCGACGAGGCTGGCGCGCAGGACGTCCCGGTTGCCGAGGAGATCGCGCGCACCCACACGCCGTACCGGCCGAAGCTGTTCACGGTCAGCGGGACCGGCACCGGTGAGTCCGGCCGGCGCAGCCGCGCGGTGACCTCGGCCGGCCGTCGGATCGGTGCGACGAAGACGACCGGGCAGGGCGGTTCGATCCACCTCACCGAGACGATTCGCGCGGCCGCACCCCATCAGGTGATCCGCGGACGGGTCGAGGGAGCGCTGACCTTCCGGGCCGGCGACCTGCGGGTGGCGACCAAGGAGGGCCACGAGTCGAACCTGATCCTCTTCTGCGTCGACGCGTCCGGCTCGATGGCGGCGAAGAAGCGCATGGAGCAGGTCAAGACCGCGATCCTCTCGCTGCTCCTCGACGCCTACCAGCGCCGGGACAAGGTCGGCCTGATCACCTTCCGCGGCAACGAGGCCGACCTCGCCCTGCCACCCACGAACTCGGTCGACATCGCAGCGGCCCGGCTCGAACAGCTCCCTGCCGGTGGGCGTACACCGCTGGCGGAGGGCCTGCTCAAGGCGGCCGACGTGCTGCGCCTCGAGAAGATCCGTGACCCGCGTCGCCGTTCGCTGCTCGTGGTGGTCACCGACGGACGTGCCACCTCCGGTGCGGACGCCGTACGACGCTCGCGGCAGGTCGCCGTGCACCTGGCCGCGCAGGGCACCGCCTCCCTGGTCATCGACTGCGAGGTCGGCCGCTTCCGGATGGGACTGGCCGGCGCCCTGGCCACCGACCTGATGGCCGAGCACGTGCCGGTCGGCGAGGTCAGTGCGACCGCGCTCACGGGCGCCGTGCGGGGCCGTCTCGACGCGGGCGGGTCGCAGCTCACGGGCGGCTCGAACGAAGGGGCAGCCTGATGGCCAAGGGAGTCCCCGCGCACGTGCCCGACGACGGGCTGACCACCGCGCAGCGCCGCAACCAGCCGCTGCTGATGGTCAACACCGGCGACGGCAAGGGCAAGTCGACCGCCGCGTTCGGCCTGGCGATCCGCTCCTGGAACCAGGGGTGGGACGTCGGCGTCTTCCAGTTCGTGAAATCCGCCAAGTGGCGCATCGGCGAGCAGACCGTCCTCGAACGGCTCGGCGACCTGCACACCGAGACCGGCGAGGGCGGGCCCGTCGAGTGGCACAAGATGGGCTCGGGCTGGTCGTGGAGCCGCAAGGAGGGCACCGCCGAGGACCACGCCCGCGACGCTGCCGAGGGGTGGGCCGAGGTCAAGCGCCGCATCGCGGAGGAGCGCCACGACCTCTACGTGCTCGACGAGTTCACCTATCCGATGGAGTGGGGTTGGGTCGACGTCGACGACGTCGTCGAGACGCTGGTCAACCGGCCGGGCCGGCAGTACGTCGTGATCACCGGCCGCCGTGCGCATCCGAAGCTGGTCGAGGCGGCCGACCTGGTCACCGAGATGACCAAGGTCAAGCACCAGATGGACCGCGGCCAGAAGGGCCAGCGGGGCATCGAATGGTGATCGACCGGTGACTGCCCTGCCTCGGCTGGTCATCGCTGCGCCCGCGTCGGGGCACGGCAAGACCACCATCGCCACCGGCCTGATGTCGGCACTCTCGCGCCGTGGGCTGACGATCAGCGGCCACAAGGTCGGGCCCGACTACATCGACCCGGGCTACCACTCGCTGGCCACCGGCCGCCCGGGCCGCAACCTCGACCCGCACCTGGTCGGCGAGGACCTGCTGGTGCCGCTGCTGCTCAATGGCGCGCACGGCGCCGACGTCGCGGTGATCGAGGGCGTCATGGGGTTGTACGACGGCCAGATCGGCGGCGACGGCTTCGCCTCGACCGCCCACGTCGCAACGGTGACGAAGTCCCCCATCGTCCTCGTCGTGGACATCTCCCACGCGTCGCGTTCGATCGGTGCCGTCGTTCAAGGCATGGCGTCCTACGACTCCTCGGTCGAGATCGCCGGGGTCATCCTCAACAAGGCCGGGTCGGTGCGGCATGCCGACGAGGTACGCCGCTCGATCGACCTGCCGGTGCTCGGCGTGCTCCACCGCGACGACGGCATCGTCGCCCCCTCACGACACCTCGGGCTGGTGCCGGCCGACGAGCGCGACGAGGCCGCAGCAACCCTTGAGCGGTTGACCGACCGGATCACCGAGCGCATCGACCTCGACGCCGTGCTCGCCATCGCCGACAGGGCGTGCGCCCTCGACGCCGTGCCGTGGGACGCTGCCGAGGCTCTCCGGACCTCACACGCGTCGACACCTCCGTCGACCGCTTCGGATGATGTCCCGCCCGACGTCTCACGAAGCGGTTCCGGGACCCGTCCGGTGATCGCGATGGCGGGCGGCCGGGCGTTCACGTTCCGCTACGCCGAGACCGAGGAGCTGCTGCGCGCCGCCGGATGCGACGTCGTGACCTTCGACCCACTCCACGACGACGGTCTGCCCACGGGTGCAGCCGGCATCTATCTGGGCGGCGGGTTCCCCGAGGTCCACGCCGCCGGGCTGAGCGCCAACCTGCCGTTGCTGCGCGACCTGTCGGCGGCGATCGCGTCGGGCATGCCCACGGTCGCCGAGTGCGCCGGGCTGCTCTACCTGTGCCACACGGTCGACCAGGCTGCGATGGTCGGCGCGCTGCCCGCAGACGCGCGGATGACACCACGTCTGACGCTGTCCTATCGCCGCGCCGAGTCCCCTGTCGCGACCCTGCTCGGTCGACCCGGCGAGGTGGTCACCGGTCACGAGTTCCACCGGACCACCGTCACCCCGATCGCCTCCGCCGTACCGGCCTGGAGCGTCGACGACCAGCCGATCGGGTTCGCCTCCGACACCGTGCACGCGTCCTACCTGCACACGCACTGGGCCGGGCATCCGCAACTGGCGCAACGCTTCGCAGACGCAGCGCTCGCGTACGCGGAGGACACCGGCGGCCTCGCCGGGGTGACTGAGCAGCCGGGTCTCGATACGGGCGCAGAGCGCCCTACTCGACCACCGCAACATGGCGAACGCGCTGCTCGACCACCGCAACATGGCGAGCGCCCTGCTCGACCACCGCAACATGGCGAGCGCCCTACTCGACCACCGCAACATGGCGAACGCGCTGCTCGACCACCGCAACATGGCGAACGCCCCACTCGACCACCGGAACATGGCGAACGCCCCACTCGACCACCGAAGTGCGACCAGCCGTTGCGGCACCACGGTGACACCGAGGCCGGGGAGGGCATGGTCGACTTCGCGGTCAACGTGTACGACGGCCAACGGCCGGCCTGGCTGCACGAGGCACTCCTCGCCAGTCTCGACGACATCGGTGCCTACCCCTCCGCAACCGCGGCCGAGCACGCGATCGCCCGCCGACACGGTCGGCGAGACAGCGAGGTGCTGGCCACCGCCGGAGCCGCCGAGGCGTTCTCGTTGATCGCCCGGGTGCGCGCGTGGCGACACCCGGTCGTGGTGCACCCGCAGTTCACCGAGCCCGACGTCGCGCTGACGATGGCCGGCCACCGACCCACGCACGTGCCCTGTGACCCGGACGACGGTTTCCGCCTGGACCCCACCCGGGTGCCCGACGACGCCGACCTCGTCGTGATCGGCAACCCGACGAACCCGACCGGCGCGCTCCACCCCGCGGCGACCATCCGTGCACTGCTGCGACCGGGGCGCCTGGTCGTGGTCGACGAGGCGTTCATGGATGCGGTGCCCGGTGAGACCGAGTCCCTCGCCGGCGCCACGACACCGGGACTGGTCGTCGTACGCAGCCTCACCAAGCTGTGGTCGATCCCGGGGGTGCGCGCGGGCTACGTGCTCGCCGAGGCCCCGGTCATCGGTGACCTGCGTGCCCATCAGGTGCCGTGGTCCGTCTCGTCGACGGCGGCCGCGGCGATGGTGGCCTGCTGCAGTGACGACGCCGCGTCGGAGGCGGCCGAACGCGCACGGCAGATCGTCGTACGCCGCAAGGTCCTCACCGACGGGCTGACCGAGCTGGGCGTCGACCACCTCGCCTCGAACGCGCCGTTCGTGCTGGCCCGGGTCGACTCAGGTCTTCGGCAACGACTGCGCTCCGCCGGGTTCGCCGTACGCCGGGCCGACACCTTCCCCGGCCTGGACGACTCGTGGATCCGCATCGCCGTGCGCGCTCCCGAGCCCACGCGCAAACTGCTGTCAGTGCTGGCGATCGAGCTGCCCTGACGCCAGGTCGGGTCCACCCTTCGGCGGGCTGTTTCGATCAGGTCGCCGATGCTCTAGTGTGAGTCCCGTTGGGCTCGAGGAAGCCGGTGAAACTCCGGCACAGTCGCGCTACTGTGACACCGCTCCGGCAGCATCGAGGGCGGTGGAGTCAGACCCGAGGGTCCAGCGGATTCCCCACCAGTCAAGGGACGCACCATCCCTCAGGAGGACACATGTCTGACGCAACCCCCGCCATCTCCACGGCCGGCCCCGACACGATCGAGCTCCCCTCGATCCCGCTGGCCCAGATCGCCCCGTGGGCGCTCTTCTTCGGTCTCGTGGCGCTGCTCGCGCTCTTCTTCATCAGCACCGACCAAGGCGCCACCTCGCTGATCTCCGGCACCGCGATCCACGAGTGGGTCCACGACGGCCGCCACCTGCTCGGCTACCCCTGCCACTGATCCACACCCTGACGTCCCAGGTTCAGCGGGACCTCACTTCGCCACGTCGTGCGTTCGTGGTCGTTCCGACGACCCCGGCGCATGACGTCGTCCGGCATCGCACCGAACGGAACGCCCATGACCGCACGCAACATCCTGATCCGGGGACTCCTCGCCGGATTCATCGCCGGCATCTTCGGCTTCCTCGTCGCCCACCAGGTCGGCGAACCGCACGTCGAGAAGGCGATCGCCCTCGAGGAGGCGGGCTCGGCTGATGAAGCCGAGGCGCCCGAGGAACACGGCCACGACGAAGGCACTGCCCACGAGCACGACGCCGAAGAGGCGGGCGGCGCAGCGCATGAGCACAGCCACGGCGAGGAGGCCGAGGTCTCCCGAGGCAACCAGCGCACCTGGGGCCTGCTCACCGGGACCCTCATCGTCGGTACGGCGCTGGGCGGGCTGATCGCGCTCATCTCCGCCGCCGCGATCGGCCGGATCGGTCGACTGCGCCCCGCCGCCTCGACGGCTCTGGTCACCGCGGTCGGCTTCGTGTCCTTCGCGCTGGTGCCGTTCCTCAAGTATCCCGCTGCTCCCCCGGCCGTCGGGTCGGGCGACACGATCGGCGAGCGCACCGGCTACTACTTCATCTTCCTGGCCATCTCGGTGCTGGCTGCGGTGGCCGCCACCTTCCTGGCCAGGCACCTGCTCGGCAGGGTCAGCGTCTACGCCAGTGTCGTGATCGGCGCGGGCGCCTACCTCGCGGTCGTCGTACTCGCTGCGATCGCGATGCCGACCGTCAACGAGCTGGGTGACTTCCCGGCCGACACGCTGTGGTACTTCCGCCTGTCGTCACTGTTCACCCTGGCCACGATCTGGGGCGTCATCGGTGTCGTGCTGACCGGGCTCGTCGGCCGCCTCGACACGGTCGCGACGGCCCGGGCCGAGCGCCGCGAGCTCGCCGCGTCGATCTGATCCGGTCGGAGTCATGCCGATGAAGCGATCCGTGCCGCGTGCCCTGGGCCTGCTCCTGGGGTTCGCGGCCGACCGCGCGCTCGGGGACCCCGCCCGGTTCCACCCGGTGGCCGGCTTCGGCCGGCTCGCGGCCCGCGTC
>NZ_BCRJ01000160.1 GCF_001552535.1 Nocardioides jensenii JCM 1364 = NBRC 14755
GTCGAGCTGCCGGACCTGCTTGGTCACCTGACCTACCTACTTCCTGCTGTCGTGGCCCGCGGAGTGACGGCGTACCCAAAGTATGCCAAAACTGAAACACGTTCCAGAAATCTCACGGCGCAATGCGTTGTCATGCCTGCCGCCACCCACCTTAGTCCGCACTCCCGGGTCGCACGGCACGTCTCCCTGAGTGGTCCGGGGAGGCGTGGCGAAGGTTCTCGGTTTCCCATGGCGGGCTCAATGCAGACCATTTCACGTAAGTCGCGTAAACTTCTGAACATTATCCAGATGAACGCCTCTCGGGTGGGCGGGAAAGAGACGCGATGAAGAACAAGTTCAAGGTTGCGGCGATCGCCTCGGTCGTCGGGGTGCTGGCCTTGTCAGGGTGCAGCAGTGCGGGTGGCAGCGGAGACGCCAACACCGTCAACATCGTCGGCTTCGCTGTGCCCGAGGCGGCCAACGACGCAATCGCCGACAAGTTCCAGGAGACCGACGCCGGCAAGGACGCCACGTTCTCCGGGTCGTACGGCGCCTCGGGGGACCAGAGCCGCAAGGTGCTGGACAACAACGGCAAGGACGTCGACTACGTCCACTTCTCGCTCGAGGGCGACGTGACCCGCCTGGTCGACGCCGGCCTCATCGCCGAGGACTGGAACCAGGGCCCGAACAAGGGCATCGTCTCCTCCTCGGTCGCGGTGATCGCGGTCGAGAAGGGCAACCCTCTGGGGATCAAGGACTTCGGGGATCTGACCCGCAGCGACGTGAAGGTGATCACCGCGGATCCGGCCTCCTCCGGCTCGGCGCGCTGGAACGTGCTCGCGCTCTACAGCTACGCCAAGGCGCAGGGCATGTCCGAGGCCGCGGCCGACACCTACCTGAAGAAGGTCTTCGGCAACGTGGTGACCTGGGCGGCCAGTGGTCGCGAGGCCACCGAGGCGTTCAAGAAGGGCGTCGGCAACGTGCTGATCACCTACGAGAACGAGGCCATCCTGGCCAAGCAGAACAGTGAGCAGCTCGACTACATCGTTCCCGACGCCACGTTCCGCATCGACAACCCTGGTGCGGTGCTCAAGGACGCCGACGAAGTCGCCACCGACTGGCTCGACTTCGTGCTCAGCGACGAGGGCCAGACCGAGTTCGTGAAGAAGGGGTTCCGCCCCGTCGGAGACCTGGACATCAGTGGCATCGAGGTCCAGGGCGCCAACGACCCGTCCGACCCGTTCCCGGTTCCGTCGAAGCTGGCCACCATCGATGACCTCGGTGGCTGGTCGAAGGTCAGTGCCGAGTGGTTCGGCAAGGACGGCAAGAAGCTGCGCTTCGACAAGCTGTACGCCGAGGCCACGAAGAAGTGAGCACCACAGTTGCTCCACCCGTGGGGCCGGCGCGCACGCGCCGGCCCTCCGGTGGGTTGTTCCGGCTCAGCACGGCCTCAGGGATCGGACTGGGTCTGAGCCTGGTCTGGTTCAGCATCCTGGTGCTGCTCCCGCTCTCTGCCGTGGTGGGTGCAGCCGCGGCAGGAGGCTGGACCGCCTTCGCGGGGACCCTGACCGATCCCCAGACCTTCGCCGCCCTGCGCCTCACGGTGGTCGAGGCGCTGCTGGTCACCGTCGTCAACGCCGTCATCGGCACCATCGTGGCCTGGGTCCTCGTGCGGGACGACTTCGTCGGCAAGCGGCTGCTCGACGTCGTCATCGACATCCCCTTCGCGCTGCCCACGATCGTGGCCGGTCTGGTGCTGTTGAGCCTCTACGGTCCCGAGAGCCCGGTCGGGTTCAACATCGTCAACACCCGCGAGGGCATCTTCCTGGCGCTGTTGTTCGTGACCTTGCCGTTCGTCGTACGGACCGTTCAACCGGTGTTGATGGAGATCGAGGTCGAGGCCGAGGAGGCAGCCGCCTCGTTGGGTGCCTCCCGGTTCACCACGTTCCGACGGGTGATCCTGCCGAGCCTGGTGCCGGCGATCACCGCCGGTTCCTCGCTGGGCTTCGCCCGCGCCATCTCGGAGTTCGGCTCCCTGGTCCTGATCTCGGGCAACACGCCGTATCAGACCGAGGTCGCCTCGCTGAAGATCCTGAAGTTCCTCGAGGGCGACAACCAGGCGGGGGCGGCCGCGGTCGCCGTACTTCTCCTGCTGGTGGCGGTCGTGGTGATCGTGGCCCTCGACATCATCTCCAGGAGGGTGGCACGTCGTGGCTGAGACCAAGGAGATCCGACAGCACAAAAGCGTCGTGACCTACGGGTTGCGCTTCTTCGTCATCGCCTACCTGTTCGTGCTCGTGGTCTGGCCGCTCAGCGAGGTCGTCAAGCGGACGTTCGCGCCGGTGGAGCCCGACGCGGCCGGCGGCTTCGGGGCCTTCCTCGAGCGACTGCAGGATCCGAGCGTGACCTACGCCTTCGGGCTCACCGTCACCTGCGCCTTCTGGGCAGTGCTGATCAACACCGTGTTCGGGGTCGGCATCTCGCTGCTCCTGGTGCGCTACGACTTCCCGGGCAAGCGGGTGCTGTCGGTGCTCGTCGACCTGCCGATGTCGGTCTCGCCGGTGGTCGTGGGGCTCGCGCTCGTGCTGGCCTACTCGACCGGCTCCGGCTGGTTCGGGAGTGCCCTCGAGTCCGTGGGCATCTTCGTCATCGGCTCGACACCGGGCCTGATCATGGCCACGGCGTTCGTCAGTCTGCCGTTGGTGATCCGCGAGATCATCCCGGTGCTCGAAGAGATCGGCACGGACGCCGAGATGGCGGCCAGCAGCCTCGGTGCCAACGCCTGGCAGAGCTTCCGCCGGATCACCCTGCCCAGCATCAAGTGGGCCGTGGCGTACGGCGTCGTGCTCAGCCTGGCCCGATCCCTCGGCGAGTTCGGCGCGGTCAAGATCGTCAGCCCCGGCGCCGAGTTCCGCGGCGAGACCGCCACTCTCCTCATCCAGAACCGCTACGGCAACTACGACGAGTCGACGGCCTACGCGGCAGCCTTCGTGCTGGTGCTCGCCGCCGTGCTCGCGCTGGTCGTGGTCACCTTCATCCGTCGACCGGAGGAACGCTCATGAGTATCGACATCACCGGAATCAACAAGAAGTACGGCGACTTCGTCGCACTCGAGGACATCAACGTCTCGCTGCCGACGGGTCAGCTCACCGCCCTCCTCGGGCCGTCGGGAGGCGGCAAGTCGACCCTGCTGCGCATCATCGCCGGCCTCGACACCGCCGACTCCGGGACGATCAACATCGAGGGCGCCGACGCGACCCGGTTGCCTCCCCAGAAGCGCAACGTCGGCTTCGTCTTCCAGCACTACGCGGTCTTCAAGCACATGACGGTGGCCAAGAACGTGGCCTTCGGTCTCGAGATCCGCAAGCGACCCAAGGCTGAGGTGGCCGCGAAGGTCGACGAGCTGCTCAAGCTGGTGCACCTCTCGCAGTTCGCTCACCGGCTGCCGTCGCAGCTCTCCGGTGGTCAGCGACAGCGGCTGGCGCTGGCCCGGGCGCTGGCCGTGGAACCGACCGTGCTGCTGCTCGACGAGCCGTTCGGCGCGCTCGACGCGAAGGTGCGCAAGGAGCTGCGCGACTGGTTGCGGCGCCTCCACGACGAGGTGAACGTGACCACGGTCTTCGTCACCCACGACCAGGAGGAGGCCCTCGAGGTCGCCGACGAGATCGTGGTCATCAACGAGGGTCGGGTGGAGCAGATCGGCACCCCCGACCAGCTCTACGACGAGCCGGCCAACGACTTCGTGATGAGCTTCCTCGGCGAGGTCACCACGTTGAACGGTCAGCTGATCCGGCCGCACGACGTCGAGATCGCGGCCATGCCGCAGCACGGTGACGCGGTCCAGGCCGTGGTGTCACGCTCCCTGCGGGTGGGGTTCGAGGCCCGGGTCCAGGTGCTGACGGACAACGGTGAGGAGGTGACCGTCGTACTCACCCGGTCGCATGCGCGTCACCTCGGCCTCGAGGCCGGCCAGAACGTGTGGGTGCGTGCGGCCGAGGGCGCGCTGACCGTCCCGTCGCTCCGGGCAGTCTGAGCGCCGCTGCCTCCACGCGGAACATCGCAGTCACCCGGTGGCTGTGATGTTCCGCGACGTGGTTCTCGCAATCAGGTCGGCCTGCCAGCGCTGCCAGGTCGGTGCCAGCACCGCTTCGGCCACGTGGGCCTGATCGGCCACCGACCGGGCGAGTGCACCGGGCCCGGCGAGCAAGGTCTCGTGCTCGGCGAGCGACGCCTCGGGACACAGACCGAGCAACGTGGTCGTCGCGACCACGCGGTGGCCGCCGAGCACGCCGGGCGCCGAACGCAGCACCGGGTCACTCAGGTCGACGTCCTCCACCAGCAACGGTCGGCCGTCGTACGTCGCGCGCAGTGTCGAGCGGACACTGCCGCCGTCCTCCGCGCTGCGTCCGAGCACCAGGGTCTCGTGGTGCAGCATCGCGGCGCCGTCGCCCAGCTCGATCGTGGTGCCGCGTTCCACCTCCGCGCCGTGCGACACCACGAACGGTGCGCCGCCCCAGACCAGGCTGCCGCCCTCGGCCACCCGGATCGTCGCCGACCACGTGCACGAGCCGCCGCGGGCGTTGTAGGCGACGGTGGCGGACGGCTCGACCAGCTCGAGGTGCGCGCCCGGGCCAACCTCGATCTCGAGGCGCACGTGATCGCCGGAGAGCAGGCTCGCGCAGGCGGCCACCAGTGCCACCCGGACCCGGTCCGGCTCGGTGTGCACGGCCCGCGGGCGGACGTACCTGCTGGCGTCGAGCCGGGTGATCCGGTGGTGGGTGGGAGTGCGCTCCACGAGGATCCGGAGCGGCGCGTCAGTGGTCACCCGTGCGTGTGGTCGTGGTCGGGGGCATGGAAGTGCGGAGCCATCGGGCCGGGGTCCTGCGGCACGTGTTGGCCCTGCTGGTGTGCGACGGCCAGCGCGCTGACCCAGGCACACAAGGCATCGACCGACGACTGGTCGTGCTGGCTCACCGGCAGCACCGGGAGGCCGTCGCGCACGGCACCGGCATCGGCGACCATCTGCTCCGCGTCGACCCCGACGTACGGCGCCAGGTCGGTCTTGTTGATCACCAGGAGGTCCGCGCGCTCGATGCCGGGGCCGCCCTTGCGTGCCACGTCCCCGCCGCCGGCCACGTCGAGGCAGAAGATCTGGGCGTCGACCAGCGCGGGGCTGAAGGTGGCGGTCAGGTTGTCGCCGCCACTCTCGACGATCACCAGGTCCAGGGGCGCGAAGTCGTGCTCGAGGTCCTCGACGGCCAGCAGGTTGGCGGTCACGTCGTCGCGGATCGCGGTGTGCGGGCAGGCCCCGGTCTCGACCGCCCGGATGCGTTCGACGGGCAGGACGCCGGCCGCGCGCAGCTGACGGGCGTCCTCGTCGGTGTAGATGTCGTTGGTGACCACCGCGATCTCGAGCTGCGCGGACAACCCGCGGCACAGGGTCGCGATGATCGTGCTCTTGCCGGTGCCGACCGGCCCGGCGACGCCGAGGCGCAGGGGTCGCGCGGGGGCGGGTGTCGATGTGTCAGGAAACAAAGATCCTCCTCGTGGAGTGGTGGTGGTCGAGCGACCACAGCTCGACCATGGGTGCAGTCAGGGCAGGAAGGTCGTCGGGGCCCGTGGTGGCCAGGGCCCGTTCGACGACTGCCTCGATGGTGGCCGCGGAGGCCAGCAACCAGCCGGTCGCGTCGGCGGGGTCGACGGGCAACAGCTTGAGCGAGGCGGCGGCCACGGTCTGCGCGTCGTCGTAGAGGCTGGCCCGGGCGGTCGCCGCCGCGTTCATGCCGAGCGCGGCGCCGACCACGCCGAGGGC
>NZ_BCRJ01000161.1 GCF_001552535.1 Nocardioides jensenii JCM 1364 = NBRC 14755
CCTTGGCTTCCGCGGCTCTTCTGGCCACCACGGGTGTCACTGCTGCGCGATGAGCCACCGGTGGTGGGTCGGCGGGAGCTGTTGCGGCGCGGGGCATTCTCAGCCATGACGGGATCCTTTCGGCGGTGACCAACCCACGGGGTGGACCCAAGGTTAGGTGGACAAATGCGTAGAGGCCACCTCGCGAACGAGGTGGCCTCTACTAAGTAATGTCCGGCGACGTCCTACTCTCCCACAACCTCCCGGTTGCAGTACCATCGGCGCTGAAGGGCTTAACTTCCGGGTTCGGAATGGAGCCGGGTGTTTCCCCTTCGCTATGGCCGCCGAAACTCTATGGAGTTAGATCAAACCAACTTCATATAAGTCTCGTGACTTATCAAGCTGGTTCCCGACCGTAACTCGGGAACCACACAGTGGACGCGCAACATCTTTGAGGGACAAGCCCTCGGTCTATTAGTACCGGTCGGCTAGGCATTACTGCTGTACACCTCCGGCCTATCAACCCAGTAGTCTACTGGGGACCTTACCCGGTTAACCCGGTGGGAAACCTCATCTTGAAACGTGCTTCCCGCTTAGATGCATTCAGCGGTTATCACTTCCGAACGTAGCTAACCAGCCGTGCTCCTGGCGGAACAACTGGCACACCAGAGGTTCGTCCATCCCGGTCCTCTCGTACTAGGGACAGCCTTTCTCAAGTTTCCTGCGCGCGCGGCGGATAGGGACCGAACTGTCTCACGACGTTCTAAACCCAGCTCGCGTGCCGCTTTAATGGGCGAACAGCCCAACCCTTGGGACCTACTCCAGCCCCAGGATGCGACGAGCCGACATCGAGGTGCCAAACCATCCCGTCGATATGGACTCTTGGGGAAGATCAGCCTGTTATCCCCGGGGTACCTTTTATCCGTTGAGCGACGCCGCTTCCACATGCCAGCGCCGGATCACTAGTTCCGACTTTCGTCCCTGCTCGAGTTGTCACTCTCACAGTCAAGCTCCCTTGTGCACTTACACTCGAAACCTGATTGCCAACCAGGCTGAGGGAACCTTTGAGCGCCTCCGTTACATTTTAGGAGGCAACCGCCCCAGTTAAACTACCCATCAGGCACTGTCCCTGATCCAGATAATGGACCTAGGTTAGATATCTAGTACGACCAGAGTGGTATTTCAACGTTGACTCCACCCAAACTGGCGTCTGAGTTTCATAGTCTCCCACCTATCCTACACAAGCCGAACCAAACACCAATACCAAACTATAGTAAAGGTCCCGGGGTCTTTCCGTCCTGCCGCGCGTAACGAGCATCTTTACTCGTACTGCAATTTCGCCGAGTCCACGGTTGAGACAGCGCCCAAGTCGTTACTCCATTCGTGCAGGTCGGAACTTACCCGACAAGGAATTTCGCTACCTTAGGATGGTTATAGTTACCACCGCCGTTTACTGGGGCTTAAGTTCTCCGCTTCGATCCGAAGATCTAACAGGTCCCCTTAACCTTCCAGCACCGGGCAGGAGTCAGTCCGTATACATCGTCTTACGACTTCGCACGGACCTGTGTTTTTAGTAAACAGTCGCTTGGGCCTGGTCTCTGCGGCCATCAACGCTTCTGGGAGCAAGTCCCATAACGAATCCGGCCCCCCTTCTCCCGAAGTTACGGGGGTATTTTGCCGAGTTCCTTAACCGTGGTTCACTCGATCGCCTTGGTATTCTCTACCTGATCACCTGAGTCGGTTTGGGGTACGGGCGGCGCATAGCTCGCTAGAGGTTTTTCTCGACAGCATAGGATCATCCACTTCGTCCATACGGACTCCCCATCAGGTCTCAGGCACATGAACGGCGGATTTGCCTACCGTTCGCCCTACACCCTTAGCCGTGGGCAACCATCGCCACGGTTGGACTACCTTCCTGCGTCACCCCATCGCTTGACTACTACTAGTTCGGGTCGTGCGCTCTGCCACCATCGTCCCGAAGGATCCCGGTGGTTTCGGGCACTTAGCATCACTAGGTTCGTCATGGGCGCTATTTTGCCGGTACGGGAATATCAACCCGTTGTCCATCGACTACGCCTGTCGGCCTCGCCTTAGGTCCCGACTTACCCAGGGCAGATTAGCTTGACCCTGGAACCCTTGATCATTCGGCGGACTGGTTTCTCGCCAGTCATTCGCTACTCATGCCTGCATTCTCACTCGTGTGGCCTCCACGGCTGGATCACTCCGCCGCTTCACTGCCCACACGACGCTCCCCTACCCATCCATGCAACTGGACCACAAAGGCCTGTCTTACGCATGAATGCCATAGCTTCGGTGGATAACTTGAGCCCCGCTACATTGTCGGCGCGGAATCACTTGACCAGTGAGCTATTACGCACTCTTTCAAGGGTGGCTGCTTCCAAGCCAACCTCCTGGTTGTCTGTGCGACTCCACATCCTTTTCCACTTAGTTATCGCTTAGGGACCTTAGCTGATGGTCTGGGCTGTTTCCCTCTCGACTACGGAGCTTATCCCCCGCAGTCTCACTGCCGCGCTCTCACTTACTGGCATTCGGAGTTTGGTTAACGTCAGTAACCTTGTAGGGCCCATCGGCTATCCAGTGCTCTACCTCCAGCAAGAAACACGCGACGCTGCACCTAAATGCATTTCGGGGAGAACCAGCTATCACGAAGTTTGATTGGCCTTTCACCCCTATCCACAGGTCATCCCCTCAGTTTTCAACCTAAGTGGGTTCGGTCCTCCACGCGGTCTTACCCGCGCTTCAACCTGCCCATGGATAGATCACTTCGCTTCGGGTCTTGATCGTGCTACTCAAACGCCCTATTCGGACTCGCTTTCGCTACGGCTTCCCCACACGGGTTAACCTCGCAACACAACGCAAACTCGCAGGCTCATTCTTCAAAAGGCACGCTGTCACAGGGACGAATCCCCGCTCCAACGGTTTGTAGGCACATGGTTTCAGGTACTATTTCACTCCCCGCCAGGGGTACTTTTCACCTTTCCCTCACGGTACTTGTCCGCTATCGGTCACCAAGGAGTATTTAGGCTTAACGGGTGGTCCCGCCAGATTCACACGGAATTTCAGGGGTTCCGTGTTACTTGGGGTGACGTCTCAGAGCCATCGTCTTACGTGTACGGGGGTATCACCCTCTACGCCAGGACTTTCCAGTCCATTTCGACTTCAACGATGGTTTCTAACTCTGTGTCGGATCGGCAGATCCGACGTGACGGCCCCACAACCCTCGAACAGCAACGCCTGCCGGCTATCACACTGCACGAGTTTGGCCTCTTCCGATTTCGCTCGCCACTACTCTCGGAATCACTTTTGTTTTCTCTTCCTACCGGTACTGAGATGTTTCACTTCCCGGTGTTCCCTCCAACTGTCCTATGTGTTCAGACAGAGGTAACTGGACATGACTCCAGCTGGGTTTCCCCATTCGGAAATCCCCGGATCACAGCTTGGTTACCAACTTCCCGGGGCTTATCGCAGGTTCCTACGTCCTTCATCGGCTCTTGGTGCCAAGGCATCCACCATGTGCCCTTAGTAGCTTGTCTTGCTACAAAGATGCTCGCGTCCACTGTGTAGTTCTCAAGATACGGGCGGCACCATCACCAAGATCCCTGCCTACCTGATCAAACAACCAGGCGGTTCAGCGGGGTGACGGCCCACGAGAAAACGAGTCAAGACTCGATCCCTCAGGACCCAACAGTGTGTCAGGCTCGAACTCTTCATCACACTCGAGGTTCCACGCCCCCAAAGGAGCAGTACTGACGAGCACTCAAAAGAGCACCACCAAATAATCGACGTTCCACTAGTGAGCGTTGCCTGCCGTGACACATTCGGCCACGAAACAGACGACTTGGACAGACCAGAAAACCAGCCTGCCAAACAGCTCCTTAGAAAGGAGGTGATCCAGCCGCACCTTCCGGTACGGCTACCTTGTTACGACTTCGTCCCAATCGCCAGCCCCACCTTCGACGGCTCCCTCCACAAGGGTTGGGCCACCGGCTTCGGGTGTTGCCGACTTTCGTGACGTGACGGGCGGTGTGTACAAGGCCCGGGAACGTATTCACCGCAGCGTTGCTGATCTGCGATTACTAGCGACTCCGACTTCATGGGGTCGAGTTGCAGACCCCAATCCGAACTGAGACCGGCTTTTTGGGATTCGCTCCACCTTGCGGTATCGCAGCCCTTTGTACCGGCCATTGTAGCATGCGTGAAGCCCTGGACATAAGGGGCATGATGACTTGACGTCATCCCCACCTTCCTCCGAGTTGACCCCGGCAGTCTCTTATGAGTCCCCACCATTACGTGCTGGCAACATAAGACGAGGGTTGCGCTCGTTGCGGGACTTAACCCAACATCTCACGACACGAGCTGACGACAGCCATGCACCACCTGTATACCGACTAAAAGGGGCTCTATCTCTAGAGCTTTCCGGCATATGTCAAACCCAGGTAAGGTTCTTCGCGTTGCATCGAATTAATCCGCATGCTCCGCCGCTTGTGCGGGCCCCCGTCAATTCCTTTGAGTTTTAGCCTTGCGGCCGTACTCCCCAGGCGGGGCGCTTAATGCGTTAGCTGCGGCACGGAACTCGTGGAATGAGTCCCACACCTAGCGCCCAACGTTTACGGTGTGGACTACCAGGGTATCTAATCCTGTTCGCTCCCCACACTTTCGCTCCTCAGCGTCAGGTAATGCCCAGAGAACCGCCTTCGCCACCGGTGTTCCTCCTGATATCTGCGCATTTCACCGCTACACCAGGAATTCCGTTCTCCCCTGCATACCTCTAGTCTGCCCGTATCGGAAGCAGGCCAGGTGTTAAGCACCTGGTTTTCACTCCCGACGTGACAAACCGCCTACGAGCCCTTTACGCCCAATAATTCCGGACAACGCTCGCACCCTACGTATTACCGCGGCTGCTGGCACGTAGTTGGCCGGTGCTTCTTCTGCGGGTACCGTCACTTTCGCTTCGTCCCCGCTGAAAGAGGTTTACAACCCGAAGGCCGTCATCCCTCACGCGGCGTTGCTGGATCAGGCTTTCGCCCATTGTCCAATATTCCCCACTGCTGCCTCCCGTAGGAGTCTGGGCCGTGTCTCAGTCCCAGTGTGGCCGGTCACCCTCTCAGGCCGGCTACCCGTCGAAGCCTTGGTGAGCCATTACCTCACCAACAAGCTGATAGGCCGCGAGCTCATCCTTCACCGCCAGAACTTTCCACCACCATCCGATGCCGGAGGTGGTCGTATTCGGTATTAGCCACCGTTTCCGGTAGTTATCCCAAAGTGAAGGGCAGATTGCTCACGTGTTACTCACCCGTTCGCCGCTCGTGTACTCCCGAAGGAGCCTTACCGCTCGACTTGCATGTGTTAAGCACGCCGCCAGCGTTCGTCCTGAGCCAGGATCAAACTCTCCGTTGAAATCAAACAGGGCAACCACCAAAGGCAGCCACCCAAATCTCTCAGATGTTATCTCCCGGCAAGAGACGAGACGCCGACAAAAATTGTCGGAATCATCGTTGTCTTACCAAAGGAACCGCCGATCCATCACTGACCAAAGCCAGATCAAAACCAGACGGGTTATCAAACTAATTCGTCGACTTTTGACACACTGTTGAGTTCTCAAGGATCAAGCGCGCACCGCACCCAGCCTCACGACCAAGCCCCGGGGCAACCTGACAAAACTTACCGGAG
>NZ_BCRJ01000162.1 GCF_001552535.1 Nocardioides jensenii JCM 1364 = NBRC 14755
CCCGGCGTGCGGTGCGCAGGCGCGGCGACGACCGCGAGCGCAGCCTCGTCGACGTGGTCGGCCTGCGGGTCAAGGACGTACGCCGCACCGGCGCGCAGGCGTTGATGGCGCACATCGCCGAGCACCCGCGCGACGTGCTGGCGGTCTCGGCGGCCGTGCCGACGATCGCGTTCTCCGGCGTCACCGACGTGCAGCAGGAGGCGTGGGACCTCGTCGACGGCCTCGCCCCGGCCTACGGCGACCACTGGTGGTACATCTCGCTGCTCGCCTTCACCCGCCAGGACCAGGCCCGCTTCGAGGAGGCCGGACTGCTCGCGGAGAGCGCCCTGTCGTGCGAGCCGTCCTCGGGCCATGCCGTGCACGCGCAGACGCACGTGCTCTACGAGACCGGCCAGCACGAGACCGGTCGGGTGTGGCTCGACCACTGGGTCACCGAGAGCGGCCGGTCGGCCAGCCACGGCGCGCACTTCTCCTGGCACGCCGCCCTGCACGAGCTGGCGCTCGGCGACACCGAGGCCGTACGTCGTCGCTACTACTCACAGCTCGCGCCGCCGACCGTGTCCGGCGTCCGGTCCCTGATCGACTCGGCGTCGCTGCTGTGGCGGTGGCGGGTGACGACCAGCGACTGGGACGCGGCGGTCGCCACCGGGCTGCCCGACAGAGCCGGCTCGGCGTTCGCCGGCGAGGCCGCACCGCCGCCGATCGAGCCGGTCCTCGAGGCGCTCGACCACGCCCTGCTGGCGAAGCCGCAGACACCGTTCGTGGCGCTGCACGCGGCGATCGCGCTGGCCGCGGCCGGCGACTGTCGTCGCCTTGCCGACCTGGGGCATCACTGCCGGCGCTCCCGGGACAACACCGTTCGCACGATCGTCTCCACGGTCTGCGACGCCCTCGGGGCCGCCGTCGAGGCGCGGTGGGCCGAGGCAGCCGCCCTGATCGCCGACGTACTGCCGGTGCTGGTCAAGGTCGGCGGCTCCGCGGCCCAGCGCGACGTGATCGAGGAGACGATGTTGCTGTGCCTGGTCAACGCCGGTGACGCGGCGCGGGCCACGTCGGTGCTGAGCGGCCGGCTGGACCGTCGTACGTCGCCGATCGACCAGCGCCGCCTCGACTCCCTCGCCCTGCGGAAGTCGGCAGTTTCACAGGCGGGCCTGAAACTGGCCGATCGACGCGATACTTCCCGTTGATCGGGCAGGAACGGACGGGCAGCACGCGGCGACCCGGCGTAGGCTCCATCTTTCGCAACGAGAGGGCACACCATGGTCGCCAGCCGGGCAGCTCGTGAGAGGAAGGCCGCCGCACAAGCCGGCCCTCTCGCACGGGTGAAGATCGACCTCGATGACGACGACCAGTTCGTCTACAAGATCACCTGCACCGAATGCACCGCCAAGGGGCACCGCAAGTGGGCGACCTACCGCCCCGGCGACGACAACGGGTTCATGGCCGCCATGGACCGCTGGATCTTCCACCTGCGTGAGAAGCACCCGGACGTCGACGCGCCCTGTCTCGAGTTCGTGGCCGAGGCCCAGGAGCGCCTGGAGCGACGCCGCCGGGCGGAATGACGAAGGGCCCGTGACCTGCTTGCGCTGGTCACGGGCCCTTCGTTGCACCTGTGGCAGATGAAGGATTCGAACCTTCGAAGGCGTAAGCCGACGGATTTACAGTCCGCTCCCATTGGCCGCTCGGGCAATCTGCCATGCCACCCCCGACTTGGCCGGGAGGCAGCAAGACGAAAGAATAGCGCAGCACACTCACAGACGAAAAATGCCGCCGACCCACTCCGGCCGACGGCCAACAGAGGAGAAGTGATGGCCGACTCGTCGTTCGACATCGTCAGCAAGATCGACCGCCAGGAGGTCGACAACGCGCTCGGGCAGGCCGCCCGCGAGGTGGCCACCCGCTACGACTTCAAGGGCACCGGCGCCACCATCGAGTGGCAGGGCGAGCAGGCGATCGAGATCACCGCCTCGGCCGACGACCGCGCCACCGCCGTGCTCGACGTCTTCCAGGGCAAGTTGGTCAAGCGCAACCAGTCGCTCAAGATCCTCGACACCGGCGACGTACGGCAGTCGGGCCAGGTCTCCAAGATCTCAATCACCCTCAAGGAGGGCATCACCTCCGAGGACGCGAAGAAGATCACCAAGCTGATCCGCGACGAGGGCCCCAAGGGCGTCAAGGCGCAGATCCAGGGCGACGAGCTGCGCGTCTCCTCCAAGAAGCGCGACGACCTGCAGGCAGTGCAGCAGCTGGTGAAGAGCCAGGACCTCGACTTCGCGGTGCAGTTCACCAACTACCGCTGACATGCCCCGCAACCCTGAGGCATCGGTCGAGATCGATGCGCCCCTCGACGTCGTGTGGCGCGTCATGCTCGACACCGCGTCGTACCCCGAGTGGAACCCGTTCGTCGTCCGCGCCGACTGCGCCGAGCCACGCGTCGGCCAGCCGATCGTGCTCCACGTGCGGTGGGCCAACGGCAAGGGCACCCGCTCCCCCGAACGGATCAGCGTGCTCGAGCCGCCCAGAACCGACCGTGAGGGCACGACAAGGGCCACGCTGGCCTACGTCTTCGAGGGCTGGCCCGCGAAGCTCGGCCTCGTGAAGGGCACCCGCCTCCAGCGCCTCACCCAACGACCCGGCGGCCCCACGACGTACGACACGGTCGAGCAGTTCACCGGCCCGATGGTGAAGTACGCCGGCCCCGGCCGCGTCGCCGACGGCTTCCGCAGGCACGCGCAGGGGTTGAAGGAACGGGCCGAGTCCCTCGCACGCTGATCACTCAACCGGGCTCCCCACCGCCGGCGCTGCGTGCTAACTTCGCAGGACCAGCAACACAGGAGGACCGCGCGTGCACCTGACTCCCTCCGACATCGACAAGCTGTTGCTCAGCGTGGCCGGCATGGTGGCCCGCGACCGACGCGAACGCGGCGTCCTTCTCAACCATCCCGAGGCCACGGCCCTGCTGGCCTGCTGGGTGATGGAGCGTGCCCGCGAGGGCGCCCGGGTGGCCGACCTGATGAGCGACGGCCGCCACGTGCTGACACGCGACGAGGTGATGGAGGGCGTTCCGGAGATGATCCGCGACGTGCAGGTCGAGGCGACCTTCCCCGACGGGCGCAAGCTGGTCACGATCACGGAGCCGATCCAGTGATCCCCGGCGAAGTACGCGTCTCGGCGGAGCCGCTCGAGCTCAGCAGCGGCCGCGAGCAACGCACGATCGTGATCGTCAACGACGGCGACCGGCCGATCCAGGTGGGCTCCCACATCCACCTGCCCGACACCAACCCGGCGCTGACCTTCGACCGCGACCAGACCCAGGGCTTCCGCCTCGACGTCCCCGCCGGTACGTCGATCCGCTTCGAGCCCGGGGTGAGCCGCACGGTCGACGTGATCGCGCTGGGCGGCACCGGCACCGTCCCAGGTCTGCAGATCCGCGACCTCGACGGGGAGCTGCCGACCCACGCGCGCGAGCCGAAGCCGGTCGTGCCGTTCGGCACACCCGGAACACCGGTCGACAGGCCGAGCCGGGCCGGCGGGCTCGGCGTACGCCTCAGCGACGAGCCGCCACATCCCGAGCCCGGCAGCGAGCAGTCCGAGAGCGATGACGACGAGGAGACACCGTGAGCCGGATCGATCGCCGCGAATACGTCCAGCTCTACGGCCCGACCGTCGGCGACCAGATCCGGCTGGGTGACACCGACCTGTGGATCCAGGTCGAGCAGGACCTCACCTTCGGTGGTGACGAGTCGGTCTTCGGTGGCGGCAAGAGCATCCGCGAGTCGATGGGCCAGGGCCTGACCACCCGCGACGAGGGCGCCCTCGACCTGGTGATCACCAACGTGGTCGTGCTCGACCACGGCGGCATCGTGCGTGGCGACGTCGGCATACGAGACGGTCGCATCGTCGCGGTCGGCAAGTCCGGCAACCCCGACATCATGGACAACGTCCACCCCGACCTGCACATCGGTCCGAGCACCGACGTGATCGCCGGCGAGGGCAAGATCCTCACCGCCGGGGCCATCGACACCCACGTGCACTACCTCAACGAGACCGAGATGCTGGAGGCCCTGGCCACCGGGACCACCACGGTCGTCGGCGGCGGCACCGGCCCCACCGAGGGGTCGAAGGCCACCACCGTCACACCGGGCGCATGGTCGTTGGCGATGATGCACCGCGCGTTCGACCACATCCCGCTCAACGTGCTGCTCTTCGGCAAGGGCAACACGGTCAGCGCGGCCGCCCTCGAGCAGGAGGCGCTCAGCGGTGCCGGCGGCTACAAGGTGCACGAGGACTGGGGCGCCACCCCCGCGGCCATCGACGCCTCACTGCGGGCCGCAGACGCGTTCGGCCTCCAGGTCGCCCTGCACGCCGACAGCCTCAACGAGACCGGCTACGTGCAGCACACCCTCGACGCCATCGCCGGACGGGGCATCCACCTCTTCCACTCCGAGGGCGCCGGCGGCGGGCACGCCCCCGACATCATCGTGATGGCCAGCGAGCCCAACGTGCTGCCCGCCTCGACCAACCCGACCCTGCCGCACACCGTCAACACCGAGGCCGAGCACCTCGACATGCTGATGGTCGCGCACCACCTCAACCCGCGCGTGCCCGAGGACCTCGCGTTCGCCGAGTCGCGCATTCGCGGTACGACGATGGCCGCCGAAGACATCCTGCAGGACATGGGTGCCATCTCGATCACGTCGTCCGACGCCCAGGCGATGGGCCGCATCGGCGAGCTCATCTCACGCACCTGGCAGGTCGCCCACGTCATGAAGGCGCAGCGCGGGTCGCTCGGCACCTCGATGCCGGCCGACAACGAGAGGGCCCGGCGGTACGTCGCGAAATACACGATCTGCCCCGCGGTGGCACACGGCGTCGACCACGAGATCGGCTCGGTCGAGGGCGGCAAGATGGCTGACCTGGTGCTGTGGGACCCGGTCTTCTTCGGCATCCGGCCCACCGCGGTGATCAAGGGCGGCGCGATCGTGTGGGCGCCCATGGGCGACGTCAACGCGGCGATCCCGACACCCCAGCCGGTGTTCATGCGCCCTGCCATGGCCGCCTCGCCCGGTTCGGCACCACACCTGTCCACGTCGTTCGTCTCACCCCTCGCAGTCGACAACGGACTGCGCGACAGGCTGGGACTGCGACGCCAGCTGACCGGCGTACGCCCGACCCGGCATCTCACCAAGGCCGACATGCCCAACAACACCGCGCTGCCCGCACTCGACGTCGACCCCGAGACGTTCGCGATCACCATCGACGGCGAGCTGGTCCGCCCGCAGCCCGTCGACGAGTTGCCCCTCGCCCAGCGCTACTCGTTGTTCTGAGTGGCGCCCGTGAGTGCTGAGCTCGGCGCGCTGCTCCTCACCGACGGCAGGTTGCCGACCGGGGGCCACGCGCACTCGGCCGGCCTGGAGCCGGCACTCGCCGCGGGGCTGCGCGCCGACCAGGTGCCTGCCTACATCGACGCCCGGCTGCGCACCGTCGGCCTGGTCGAGGCC
>NZ_BCRJ01000163.1 GCF_001552535.1 Nocardioides jensenii JCM 1364 = NBRC 14755
CCCCTGCCGCCCCAGCTCGACCTCGGCGGCCAGGGCGACGGCGTCGGCCCGCACCCGCCAGGCGGTGCTGCCGACCCGGTCGTAGAGCCGGCCCGCCAGCCGCGCCGACGACAGCGCATCCGCAGGATCGGCCAGCACCAGGGTGCGGGCCAGGGCCAACATCGCGTCACCTCGACGCTGGTGCAGCCGGCGGCTGGAGTAGGCCTTGGCCGCCTCGACCAGGGCAGAGCGTCCCTCGGTGACCAGGCCGGCGGCCAGCAGCACCTCGGCCCGATCCTGCTCACAGGTCGCGCGCACCACCGGCCCTTCGGGCGCCAGCACCTCGTAGGCCGCGTTCATGCTGCGAAGTGCGGCGGCCAGCTCTCCGGCCAGGAGCTGGATGTAGCCCAGGTTGTGCGCTGCCTTCGCCGCGAGGTAGTCGTCGCCCGCAGCGGCGAACCGTTCCTGCGCGCGCTCGAAGTCGCGCATCGCCTCTGCATTTCGCCCCTGCTGGAGGAAGACTCCGCCGCGGTTGAGGTGCGCGCGTCCCAGGGGTACGTCGTCGGACAAGGAGGCGATCGCTGACTCGAACCACGTCAGGGCAACCTCGTTGTCACCGCGCAACATGTGGACCAGCCCGATCTGGCTGTGCACGAGGCCACGGGTCTCACTCTCGATTCCCCGCCGGGCGGCCACGTCACGCAACAGCTCGAGTGCCTGTGCCGGCTCTCCCGTCTCCCCGTGAACGAGCGCGAGACTGAGGTCGATACGCGCCAGCAGGTCGTCGTCGTCGGCCAGGTCCCGGGCGTGCTCGAAGCACTGCCTGGCCCGGGGAAACATCCCCCGGTTCATGGCAGCTACCCCTCGCTGGTGCAGCTCCTCGCTCGAGACCACGCATCCATCATTGCGTGATACCCGTGCACTTCTCCACCACGGACCAGGCTCGCTTCACAGCCGTCTCGGGGCTCACCGGCTGGCCGGGACGCTCGAGCTCGCCCTGGAGGTTCGCCGCGAGGATGCCCGCGAGCAGCGGGGCCGAGAAGGACGTGCCGCTCCAGACGGCGAAGCCGCCGCGGAAGTCATCAGGATCGATCGACTCGCGGGGTCGGCCGTACGCCGTGGTGGCGGCCACCGCCTGGAAGCCGCCCTGGAAGCCCGGCATCGTCGACATGACGGCAGCGCCGGGCACGTGGGCCCGCACCCACGGCCCGGCATTGCTGAAGAGCGCATCGGTTCGCTGGTTGGGGTTGAGCGCCCCCACGGACACCACGGGCACGACGTCCGGGTCGGGCTGATAGGGCCCGTTGCCGTCGTGCCACGGCGTGAAGGCGGCAGGGAAGAGTGGGCGGCTGGTCGCGTCGTTGCCGGCCGAACAGACCACGATCACACCGCTGCGGCCGAGGTCCTCGAGGATGTCGTGCATCGTCGGATCGAACAGCGCGTCCTCGGGCGTCTCGTGGTAGTAGCCCATCGACAGGTTGAGGATGTCGATGCGTTGCCCACCTGGTTCGCCCTCACGGTGACGGCGGGCCAGCTCGGCGATCTGGGACAGGGCCAGGACGAGGTCGGACTCGACGATCGGTCCCTCGGAGGAGACGATGCGCCACGACAGGATGTCGGCGTCCGGACATGCCTGGTGCACCAGGCCGCAGATGAACGTGCCGTGACCGGACAGGGTGTCGATGGATCCGTCGAGGGGACCGACCAGATCGCCCATGAGATCGGGCGCCGTCGCAGGGTCGACATGGCCGATGGGCTGACCGTCGAGCCCCACGCTCGTGTTGACCACGAGGTCCAGCCACGGGTGCGGCGCACAACCGGTGTCGAGCACCGCCACCACGGGTCGTCGCTCCTCGAGCTCGGCGTCGGAACAACGGTGCGGGCGCGGACCGACGTAGGCGATGGGCTGGCGGCCGCCGCTGCCCGGAAGACCGTAGGTCGAGACCGCGTAGGAGCCCCCGCCCCGGGCGGGGTTCCCGTCGTGGAACGGATTGCCGTCGTGGAACGGATTGCCGTCGTGGAACGGATTGCCGTCGTGGAACGGATTGCCGTCGTGGAACGGGTTGGACCCCACCGTCGCCACCGAGATGACGTGGTCGAGTCCGACTCCGTGCAACCGCTCGACGCCGTACTTGGCCCGGGCCTGCTGGAGCAGGATCCACCCGTCGGGGGCGAGGGTGGCCTTGCGCGAGGCAACGTTGAGCCGGAGTCGGCGTACGCCGAAGCGCAACGCCTCGCGCTGCCCGTCGTCGTCGGGCTCGACGTCCCACCCGAGGTCATCGGCCACGTCCCGGAGGACATCGAGGGTCTCGGCGTAGTCCTTGCCGTAGGAGACGGTCAGCCGTGGACCGACGTACACCGTCGAACGGGGCTGCACCCCCTTGACCACCAGAGCGGTGGCCGGGTCGAGGACCCTCCCGTCGACTGGCGCGATCTTCCACTTGGGCGGCGGCTCGGGCTCGCGATCGAGAGGCCTTTGCGGACGCTCGGGGCGCTCGGGTTCGTCGGAGCTCTTCTGCTGCATGGTCGTCCTCAGATCTCGAAGGCCGGGGTGGCGAAGGGTTTCAGGGCCGCGTCGCGCGGGGTCAGGTGCAGGCGCACCATGCCGGTCGGCAGGTCGGTGAACTCGAAGCGACCGGTGTCGTCGCTCTCGGCCTCCCAGCTGGCGCCCGTGTCGGGCACCGGGGTCGCGCGCACCGTCAGGGGACCGGCCGGAGAGACCCAGCCGTCGAGACGGGTGCGCCCCTCGGCGTCTCCGACGGCTCGAACCAGCAGGTCGACGTCACCGCTGCTGAAGCGCAGGGTGTAGGTGGCGGTGCCGCGGGCACCGGCCAGCATCTGCTCGTCGGAGACCAGCACCAGCAGCTCGAAGTCGAGGTCGGTGCCGGCGATCGCAAGCTCGGCCTCGACCGCCGCCTGCATGCGGTCGACGAGTCCCTCCGGCACCGGGTCGTGCTCGGTCCACACGTCGCGCACCAGTTGGAGAAGACCGTCCCGGCTGTAGTCGTTGCTCATCGTCCTGCTTCCGTTCCGTCGTTCTGGATCAAGGCGACCCGCAACTTGGCCAGGCACCTGCTTCTCGTGGGTCCGATGCTGCCCACCGGCATGTCCAGGGTCTGCGCCAGCCGGGTGTAGTCGGGCCGGTTCTCGAAGGCCACGATCCGCAACAGCCGCCGACATCGTTCGGGCAGCCCGTCGACCACGTGCCACAGCCGGTCACCTTCATCGGCCTCGACCGCGACCGACTCCGCCGAACGCTGCCGGGGCAACCGGAAGGTGATCTCCTCGTCCTCGACCGGGATCGCCTGGTTCTTCTGCTTCGACACCCGCCAGGCTTCACGACGCGCCGTCGTGGTCAGCCAGCCGCCGATCGCGACCGGGTCCTCGATCGCGTCGCGCCGGCGTACGAGCGCCAGCCACGTGGTCTGTACGACGTCCTCGGCCAACTCGTGCGGCAGCCGGTAGGACCTCACCACGTGCCACAGCACCGGGGTCATCACCCGCACCAGGCCCGAGAGCCCACCCTCCCCCGTGTCGCCGTCGGCCCACGCGCGGAAGCAGGTCGCGGCCTCTTCCCAGATCTCTCCCGCAGCGCCCGTCGCCGCGGCGCCGCCGGCTGTGGCCGACACCTTCGAGGCGGCCTTCGACGCAGCCGGACCCGACGCGGT
>NZ_BCRJ01000164.1 GCF_001552535.1 Nocardioides jensenii JCM 1364 = NBRC 14755
GCCCAGGCCCGCCTGTGAAACTGCCCGATTGACGTGAAGCTTCACGTCAATCGGGCAGTTTCGTACGGGCACCACCAGTTTCGTACGGGCACCACCCCGCGAGCGTCAGTCGCCCCAGGTGAGCAGCTCCTCGGCGCGCATCACCTCGGGAGGGATCCCGAACGCGTCGACGAGATCGACGGCCACCGGACGCACCTTGCGGCACAGGGCGTTGATCTCACGGCTGATCGCCTTCGACCGCTGCGTGGTGAGCCGGCCGTGCTCCATGAACCAGGCACGGTCGGCCTCGATCGTGGTCAGCGCGTAGAGGTCGACCATCAGCCCCATCGCCACCTTGTTGTCGCCGGCGGGCATCTCGACCACCTTCTCGACGAACGCGTCGAGAACGAGTCGTTCGACGTGGGCGCGGGCGGTGGCGATCACGTGGTCCTGCACGCGCGAGAAGACCTCGCCGGCGTCCATCCCCTCGTCCACGCCCCGCTTGAGGCGACGCGCGACGCCACTGAGCATGTGCTCCTCGCGGAACCGGAACATCGCCTCCTGGAAGTTCGGGTCGAGCAGTCCGGCCTCCTGGTCCCACTCGTCTCCTCCGGGCAGGAGGTCCTTGACCCGCTCGAGCAGCTTGTGCACGTTGGTGCGCTCGAGAACGGTGTCCACGGCCGTCCCGGCCACGAACTTCACCATGCCGAGCTGGTCGAGGTCGGAGAAGTCGCTGGCATAGCCGGTCAGCAGGCCCTTGGCGACCAGCTGCAGCAGCACATGGTTGTCACCCTCGAACGTGGTGAAGACGTCGGTGTCGGCCTTGAGCGCCTCGAACCGGTTCTTCGAGATGTAGCCGGCGCCACCGCAGGCCTCACGGCACTCCTGGATGGTGCGGGTGCCGTGCCAGGTGCCGAGAGCCTTGGTGCCGGCGGCACGCGACTCGAGCGCGCGACGGTCCGCCTCGTCGTCCACGACCCCGGAGAACACGTCGTGGCAGCGGCTGGCCAGCACCTCCTGGGCGAAGTGGAGCGCATAGGTGCGGGCCAGCAGGGGGAACAGCCGGCGCTGGTGCTGCCCGTAGTCGAGCAGCAGCTGCTCGGGCTGGTCCGGCGCGGTGTCGAACTGGCGGCGGCGTGCGGCGTACTTCACGGCGATGGCCAGGGCCACCTTCGACGCATTGATGCCGGCCCCGCCGACGCAGACCCGGCCCAGCACGAGCGTGCCGAGCATGGTGAAGAACCGCTTGTTCGGGTTCTCGATCGGTGACTCGTAGACACCGGTCGGGGTGACGTCGGCAAACCGGTTGAGCAGTGCGGTGCGGGGCACCCGGACCCCGTCGAACCACAACCGACCGTTGTCGACGCCGTTGAGGCCCATCTTGCGGCCACAGTCCTCGATGCGTACGCCGGGCGCGGGCTCGCCGTCGACCCGGATCGGTACGACGAACGCGTGCACACCCTCGGACGTGCCGCCGATCTCGAGCTGGGCGAAGACCACCGCCAGCTCCCCGTGTCGACCGGCGTTGCCGATGTAGTCCTTGTGGGCGGAGTCATGAGGCGTCGTGATCACGAACTCCTGCGTCTCGACGTCGTAGGTCGCCACGGTGCCGAGCGCCTGCACGTTGGAACCGTGACCGGCCTCGGTCATCGCGAAGCAGCCCATCAGCTCTCCGCTGATGACCGCGGTCAGGTAGGCGTCGTGGTGGTGCTTGGTGCCGAGCTGCTGGATCGCCCCGCCGAAGAGCCCGAACTGGACACCCATCTTGATCAGCACCGACAGGTCGCCGAAGGCCATCGTCTCGAAGGCGGCGATGGCGGCACCTGTGTCGTCGGAGCCGCCGTACTCGGACGGGAACGCGACCGCGGTCTGCCCGGTCGCGGCGACCTCGACCACGACGTCCTTGACCAGGTCCTTGAAGGCGGGGATGTCGAGCGTCTCGGCCTGCTCGAGCACGTCGGCGCTCTTGACCAGGTTCTTGCGGACCAGGTCGCGCATCTCGGCGTACCGGCCGTCGAGCAACCGGGTCAGACCGGCGACGTCGATCTCGGGTTGGGTGTAGCCGGCGGTCTCGTCCGGCGCGGTCTCGGTGGTCTCGGGCGTCTCGGTGGCCATGGCGTCACCGTACCGGTGAGGTGGGCCGTGAGGACGCCCTCGCGGTCAGGGCCGAGCGAAGAAGTTCGGCGGAATCCAGTAGTACATCGACTCCTGCGTGACATCACGGCCGGTTCTCGGTGCGTGGATCATCTGGCCGTTCCCGACGTACAACGCCACGTGGTAGATCGACGACGGGCTGCTCGAGGAGCCCCAGAAGACCAGGTCGCCGGGCTTGAGCTGTGAGGAGCTGATCGCCGTGGCGGTGCTGTACTGCCCCACCGAGTAGTGCGGGAGGTACTTCCCGCCGGCGGCCCAGGCCTTCATGGTCAGACCGGAGCAGTCCCACGAGTTGGGGCCGGCGGCGGCCCACACGTAGGGCTCACCGATCTGGGCACGGGCGAAGTTGATGGCCCGCTGGGCCCCCGAGGTGGAGGGCGGCGGAGGCGTCGGGTCGGGCTCCGGCTCGGGGTCCGGGGCCGGCGTCGTCGGCTCGTCGGTGGGCGGATCACTCGGCTCGGGGTCGGGCTGCGGATCCGGCGTCGGGTCACCGGTCGCCGGGGTGCCCGTGGTCGGGGCGTCCCCGGATCCCGGGGCCGGCTGGTCGTCGGCGGGGGCGGTGGTCGGCGCGTCGTCCTCGGCGGCCTGCTGCGCGGCCAGGGCCGCACGTTGCTGAGCGGCGGCCTCGAGGTCGGACTGGCGCTGGGCGGCCAGCGAGACCGAGACGTTCTGGAGGTCGGCGAGCTCGCGGATCAGCGAGTCCTTCTCGGCGGCCACGGAGGTCGCCTCCGAGAGGGCAGCCTGCTCCTGCGACTGCGCGGCGACCCGTGCCTCCTGGGCCTGC
>NZ_BCRJ01000165.1 GCF_001552535.1 Nocardioides jensenii JCM 1364 = NBRC 14755
GTCGGCGGCCACGAGAAACTGCCCGGAGACGGCCACGAAGCTGCCCGCTGGCGGACATGAGAACTGCCCGCTGACGGTCATGGGATCTGCCCGACACGACGTCGTCTGCCTCGCCGCGTTCCGCGGTTGAGGCCCCTTCCTCGGGTGCGATGAGCGGTGCTTGAAGTCGCCATCGCCCCGAGGAAGGGATGAGTTGAAGTCTGCCGAGGAGATCATGGAAATCTTGGATGCCTACGACCTGACCGGGTCGTTGCGCGATGCCGGGGAGCTGGTCGGCTGCTCCCACCACACGGTCAAGCACTACGTCGAGCGCCGTGCCGCCGGCGGCGTGCTGGACCGGGCCGCGGCCCGCCCGCAGTTGATCGATGAGTACCTGCCCAAGGTCGAGGAGTGGGTCGAGCGGTCCCAGGGCAAGGTCCGCGCCGACGTGGCCCACGAGAAGCTGGTCGCGCTGGGCTACACCGGCTCGGAGCGCACCACCCGCCGCGCGGTCGCAACCGTCAAGCAGGCCTATCGGGCGGGCCGGGTGAGGGTGCACCGGCCCTGGGTGACCGAGCCGGGGATGTGGCTGCAGTACGACTACGGCGACGGCCCCGTCGTCGATGGCGTGAAGACGGTGCTGTTCGTCGCGTGGCTGGCCTGGTCACGCTTCCGGGTCGTGCTTCCGATCCGCGACAAGACGATGCCGAGCGTGTTCGCCGCCCTGGACGTCGCCTTCCGGCGGCTGGGTGGTGTGCCGACATACGTGTTGACCGACAACGAGAAGACCGTCACGGTCGAGCACATCGCCGGGATCCCGGTCCGCAATCCACAGCTGGTCGCGTTCGCCGAGCACTACTCGGTCGTGGTGCACACTTGCGTGCCGGCGGATCCGGCGTCCAAGGGGGGCACCGAGTCGTCGGTGAAGATCAGCAAGGCCGACCTCGTCCCCAAGGACACCAACCTGCGTGAGGCCTACGCCTCGTTCGCTGAGCTCGAGGCGGCCTGCGAGGCGTTCTGCGAGAAGGTCAACACCCGGCCCCACCGGATCACCAAGCGGCCACCGGTCGAGATGCTCGCCGAGGAACGGGCCCGGCTGCACCCGGTCCCGACGATGCCGCACACGGTCGCGTTCGGCACCACCAGGGCGGTGCCCGCGAACACGCCGATGGTGACGTTCGAGTCCGGCCAGTACTCGGTCCCACACACCCTGCTGGGGGCGATGGTGTGGGTTCGTGTGCACGGCCGCGGCGCCGATGAGCAGGTCGTCATCACCCACGTCGACCACGACGGGCCGGTCGAGGTCGCCCGCCACCACCGGGCCACGCCTGGCACGCCGAAGATCAGTGAGGAGCACTTCCCGCCCCAGCCGGAGGGGCCGCTGGAGCGTCGCCCGCGGCCCCGGACCGCCGCCGAGGCCGAGTTCCTCGATCTGGGCGAGGGCGCCGCGTTGTGGCTGACCGAGGCCGCCGCCGCAGGCACGCCACGGATGCGCGTGAAGATGAGCGAAGCGCTCGCACTGGCCAAGTTGTTCGACCCCGTCGAGGTCGACTGGGCGCTCGGCCATGCCGCGGTGCACGGCCGGTTCGCCGAGGCCGACCTGTCCTCGATCCTGGACCACCACCACGGACGAGGAGCCCGGCGCCCGGGTTCGGGTGAGCACCGTGCCAGCGAGGACTCCTCGCTGACCCAGGGCACCGCCGCTTGGGCGCGGCTGGGCCAGCACGCCGCCGATGACGCCGGGGATGAGGTGACCCGATGACGACCAGGACGACAGCGTCCGCGCCACCATTGCCGGCCGAGCTGGAAGACCTGCTGCGTCGGCTGCGACTGCCCCACATCCGTCGCCACGCACCCGAGGTCGTCGCGACCGCGAAGGCCCAACGGTGGGAGCCCGCTGAGGTCCTCAAGGCGCTGTTCGCCGAGGAGGTCGCCGGCCGGGAGCGCTCCGCACTCGCCACCAGACGAGCCGCGGCGGGGTTCCCGACCGGGAAGACCTTCGACGCCTGGCAGCCCGAGATCTCCTCGATCCCGGCACCGACCCAGCAGGCGCTGCGGACCCTGGAATGGGTGCACCGGCGCGAGAACCTCGTCGTGTGCGGCCCGTCGGGGACCGGGAAGACGTTCCTGCTCGAGGCGCTCGGTCAGCGGGCCGTCGAGCAGGGCCTGAAGGTCGCCTGGTTCACCCTGGAAGACCTCGGCGTGCTGCTGCGTCGTCACCGCGCGGACGACACGGTGACCAAGGCCATCGCCCGGGTCCTGCGCGCCGACCTCGTCATCGTCGACGACATCGGCCTGTTGCCGGTCGCCGCGGACGCCGCCGAGGGGCTCTACCGGCTCGTCGACGCCGCGTATGAGAAGCGGTCAGTCGCGATCAGCTCGAACCTGCACCCGTCCGGGTTCGACGAGCTGATGCCCAAGACGCTGGCCACCGCCACCGTCGACCGGCTGCTGCACCACGCCCACGTCTGCCAGACCTCAGGTGAGTCAGTCCGACTCACCCAGGCACTCGCCGGTCAGGGGGTGAGCCCGTTGAGCTGAGCGTCCTGGTCGGTGGTGGCCGCAACCCCCTTGGGCAGATCCCATGGCCACCACCGGGCAGATCTCGTGACCGTCAACGGGCAGGTCTCATGACCGCCACTGGGCAGTTCCTACTGGCCCTTGACAC
>NZ_BCRJ01000166.1 GCF_001552535.1 Nocardioides jensenii JCM 1364 = NBRC 14755
TTGAGTTGGCCTGTCAAACTGGCCGATTCGTTCCGATCCACCTTCTGCACACCTGCTCCGAACCGTCCGAGGCCGCATCGTGGCGCACACTCAGTCAGCTCGAAAAGGGACTCGAGATGGGATGGCCGCCTGGTGGGACCGGGCCTCGACCAGAAGGTTCTGGATCCCGGTCGCTCTCGGCGACAGGTGAAACATTAGGCCAGCACCGGGTAGCGGTCAAATCGGCGGCGATGAGGGCCTTCTGCTCGGGGTGTGACGCTCGATCCGCGCTCGACGAGGAGTGCTCCCAGTCAGCGCGATGGGTCACCCGTCGACGTGACGGTGAGGCGCGGTCTCTCGTGAACTGCCGAGACGTGGGCGGGTCACACTGGAGACATGCTTGGGAACCTCGCACACATCGGACGGGCCATCGGATCGCCGGCCCGGGCCGCGATGATCTACGCCCTGTTCGACGGGGAGCCCCACTCCGCTGGGCAGCTTGCCGGCGCCGCGGGCGTGAGCTCGGCGACGGCCAGCCAACACCTCGCGATCCTGAGCGAAGCAGGCGTGGTGACGGTCAGGCGACAGGGCCGCTACCGGCACTACCAACTGGCGAACTCTCGCATCGCGCACGCGCTCGAGCAGCTGAGCGAACCAGGCCTTCCGACGGTCACGTCACTACGCCTCTCCCGCGAGCAGCGTCGAGTCCGGCTCGCTCGCACGTGTTATGACCACCTGGCGGGTCAACTCGGAGTCGCTCTCGCGCAACGCATGGTCGCCATCGAGTGGATCACTCCCCCCATGAGCGCTGTCACCCCCGAAGGGACCAAAGCGCTGGCTGACCACTTCGGTCTCGACGTCGAGGCAAGCGCCCGCTCCCGCCGACCTACCATCCGTCCCTGTCGCGACTGGACCGAACAACGCGACCACATCGCCGGCACGCTCGGGGCCATGATCGCCACAACCTTGCTCGACGACGCGTGGGTGATCCGCCGACCGAGCTCCCGGGCCCTGACCATCACCGAGCACGGAGCCGAACGACTGCACGCGGCCGGCGTCGACCTCGTCGTTGGCCGTGATGCACAGACCTGACTCCCTGGCGAGATGCAGGGAAGATCGACGGGTCTCAGGCGGGCGAACTTTGTCGGACCAGGGGGCGTGGCCGGGTCGCGGGCAAAAGTGCACGGGGGCAGCGGAATGAGCGGATGTTGGCCAGGCGCCTCATCGACCCGGTCGAGACATGGCCTCTCGCAGGAGCAACAGGGCGTAGGCCGCGATTGACTTCGCGTCGGAGATGCCACCCGAGGTGATGAGGCGCTCTACCTCGGACCTCGTGAACCAGGCCGAGCGCATGTCCTGTTCCTCGGGATCCCGCTGCGGGCTCTCTTGAGTGAGGCCGGTCGCCAGGAACACCGTGCACTTCTGGTTCAGCGTGCTAGGCATTGTGTCGAGGACGCCGAGTCGGTGCAGCGTGGTAGTGGCAAGCCCCGTCTCTTCACGCAGTTCGCGCGACGCAGCCGCGCTTGTGTCCGCATCGAGCGGATTGGCGCTGCCTGATGGGAACTCCCAGAGCCGACCAGCCACGGGGTAGCGGTCCTGCTCGACCAACTGCACTCGATCTCCCTCGAGGGGAATGACCAGCGAACAGTCGACAGTGTCGACCACGCTGTAGACGCCACTTGAGCCGTCCGAACGACGCACTTCGTCTCGCCGCACCGACAACCACGGGTCGACATAGACCTGCTTGCTACTGAGTCTTTCCACGTCGGCCAGTGTGCACGAGTCGGGCCTAACCGGAGTCCGCCCATGATCATGCCTGCGTTCGCCGGCGCCGATCAGGAGCCGTTCAGTTTCTCGAGACGCGAGTCAATCGGTAGCGATCGTCTCGCGTCCTCAGGGGCACGCAGTGCGACATGACCCGTGCCAGCGAATCGCAACCCATGAGCGGCCATCTGACGCAAGGTCTGAACGACCTCACAGCACCTGCGCCCGCCCGCGGGGAGGGCGGATGCCACCTCCTCCCCCGCCGCGC
>NZ_BCRJ01000167.1 GCF_001552535.1 Nocardioides jensenii JCM 1364 = NBRC 14755
ATGCCTTCGGCCTGGGCGATCAGGTCGCCGATGACGCCGGCGAGCTCGGCTGCTTTGAGGGGGAGGCCGCGGACCTGGTTGTAGCCGATCGCGTCGACGAGATACTTCGCCCGCAGCAGCAGGGAGAGCTGGCCGAGGTTCATCTCGGGGACCAGGACCTTGTCGTAGCGGGCAAGGATGTCGCCGAGGTCCTTGGGGAAGGGGTTGAGGTGGCGCAGGTGGGTCTGGGCGACGTGGTAGCCGGCCTTGCGGACTCGGCGTACGCCGGCCCCGATGGGGCCATAGGTGGAGCCCCAGCCGAGGACCAGGACCTTGGCGTCGCCGGTGGGGTCATCGACCTCGAGTGGGGGTAGGGAGTCGGCGATGGCGTCGATCTTGGCCTGCCGGGTGCGGACCATCAGGTCGTGGTTGGTGGGGTCGTAGGAGATGTTGCCGGTGCCGGTGGTGCTGCCTTCCTTTTCCAGGCCGCCGATGCGGTGCTCGAGGCCCGGCGTGCCGGGGATCGCCCAGGGGCGGGCCAGGGTGTCCTCGTCACGCTTGTAGGGGTGGAACACCTCGGTGGTGGTGCCGTCGGCGGCGGTGCTGGTTGCGTTGGGGCCGGTGGCGAAGTTCGGTTCGATGACCGGCAGGTCGGTGATGTCGGGGATCTGCCACGGTTCGGAGCCGTTGGCCAGGTAGCCGTCACTGAGCAGCATGACGGGGGTGCGGTAGGTGATCGCGATCCGGGCGGCCTCGAGGGCGGCGTTGAAGCAGTCACCGGGTGACTGGGGGGCCACGATCGGCACCGGTGCTTCGCCGTTGCGGCCGAACATGGCTTGGAGCAGGTCGGACTGTTCGGTCTTGGTGGGCAGCCCGGTCGAGGGCCCGCCGCGTTGGACGTTGACCACCAGCAGGGGGAGCTCGGTCATCACCGCGAGGCCGATGGCCTCGCCCTTGAGTGCGACGCCGGGGCCGGAGGTGGTGGTGACGCCGAGGTGTCCGGCGAAGGAGGCGCCGATGGCGGCGCCGACGCCGGCGATCTCGTCCTCGGCCTGGAAGGTGGTGATCCCGAAGCTCTTGTGCTTGGAGAGCTCGTGGAGGATGTCGGAGGCCGGGGTGATCGGGTAGGAGCCGAGGAAGACCGGGAGCCCGGACTGCACCGACGCTGCGACCAGGCCGTAGGACAGGGCGAGATTGCCGGTGATGTTGCGGTAGACCCCCGGTGCCATCGCGGCGGGCTTGACCTCGTACTGGACGATGAAGGTCTCGGTGGTCTCACCGAAGTTCCAGCCCATCTTGAACGCGGTGATGTTGGCATCCCTGATGTCGGGGACCTTGGCGAACTTCTTGGACAAGAACTCGATGGTGGTCTCGGTGGGGCGCCCGTACATCCACGACAGCAGGCCGAGGGCGAACATGTTCTTGGCCCGGGCGGCGTCCTTGCGGGAGAGGCCGAACTCCTTGACCGCCTCGACGGTCATGCCGGTCAGGTCCACCCGGTGGACGTCGAAGCCGGCCAACTCCGACTCGGGGGAGTCGTCCTCGAGCGGGTTCTCGGCATAGCCGGCCTTGGCCAGGTTGCGCTTGGTGAAGTCGTGGGTGTCCACGATGATCGCCGCGCCCTTGTTCAGGTCACCCAGGTTCGCCTTCAACGCGGCCGGGTTCATCGCCACCAGCACGTCAGGTGAATCCCCCGCGGTGAGGATGTCGTGGTCGGCGAAGTGCACCTGGAACGAGGAGACACCCGGGATGGTGCCCTGAGGGGCCCGGATCTCGGCCGGGAAGTTCGGCAGCGTCACCAAGTCGTTGCCGAACGCCGCCGACTCCTGGGTGAACCGGTCACCAGTGAGCTGCATCCCATCGCCGGAGTCCCCGGCGAACCGGATGATCACACG
>NZ_BCRJ01000168.1 GCF_001552535.1 Nocardioides jensenii JCM 1364 = NBRC 14755
ATAGACGGTATGAGTGAACCCATCGGGTTTGCTCGTTGGTTTCGCGGCCGGGGTTGGGCGTTCCTCGCTTTGTGATGGTGTGCCGGCGCTTGGTTGGTGTCAATGTCGTTCATGCTCGCTTCGCTGCGCGTGCTCCACGTGTGACACCGCCGGGCGCGCCAGCGCATCGGCTGTGATCGAGGAATGCCGGGGGGTTGTGGCCGGAGACCTCGCTGACACAGATTCGTGGGTTACCGGGCCAGGGACTGCCTGGTCCGGCCTATCCGACATGTGTAGGAGGCCTCCGGTGTTTACCGAGCGTACGAGTGTTGGGCTCGACGTGCACGCCCGATCGGTCGCGGCAGCGGCAATCGACGGCGTCACGGGCGAGTTGATCCAGACACGACTGAGTCCAGCCCATGACCACATCCGTTCCTGGATCGGCGCACTGCCGGGCCCGGTGGCGGTGACCTACGAGGCGGGCCCGACCGGGTTCGACCTGTCCCGGATGCTGAGCGCGGCCGGGATCCGGTGTGAGGTGGCGGCACCGTCGAAGCTGCAGCGTCCGGCCGGGGACCGGGTCAAGACCGACAAGAAGGACGCCCTGCACCTTGCCCGGTTGCTGCGGATGGATGAGATCACCGCGGTGGTGGTGCCCAGTGTGGCCGACGAGTCGGCCCGTGACCTGGTCCGGGCCCGAGAGGACTGCCGCCGCAGCCTGACCCAGGCCAAGCACCGTCTCAACGGTCTGCTGCTGCGCCACGGGCTGGTCTACTACGACGGCCGGCCCTGGACCGGCCGGCACGACCGGTGGCTGCAGGGACTGCGGTTCGACCAGGTCGGCACCCGGCTGGCGTTCGAGGACAACTACGAGACGGTGGTGGCCGCTTTGGCCCGGCGCTCGCGGTTGGACGCCCAGATCGAGCAGATGGCCGCCGAGTGCGAACAGGTCGACCTGGTCCGCCGGCTCGCCTGCCTGCGTGGGGTCGCAGTGTTGACCTCGTTCGCGCTCGCGGTCGAGATCGGTGACTGGCATCGCTTCACCGGCAACTCGCTCGGCGCCTTCGTGGGCCTGGTGCCCAGCGAGAGCTCCTCGGGTGGCGCGATCTCACGTGGCCCGATCACCCGCACCGGCAATGGCCACGCCCGGCGTCTGCTGGTCGAGGCGGCCTGGCACCACCGCAGGGCCTACGTCGCGGGCAAGACGATGAGGGCCCGGTGGGAGCAGGCCACCCCGGCTGCCGCGGCCCGCGCCGACGAGGGCAACCGACGACTGCACCGTCGCTGGGCACGCTTCGACGCCCGGGGCAAGAAGGCCGTGGTCGCCAACACCGCGATCGCCCGCGAACTGGCCGGCTGGTGCTGGTCCCTGGCCGTCATGGACTAACCAAACCCCCTAGGACCCTCGCCGAAAGACTGATCAGTGCTGGCAGCGCCGGAGCCATCCACGCAGAGACTATGAGCAGCCCCCAACAGGGCCCACGCTCGACGATAGAGACGTGCACACAGCTCCACGCGAACGCCCCGTCATGTGAGTAACCAACCCACGCATATCAGACCGGCAACGCGTCGAAGACACGCCAAGCACCCCCAGCCAGACGGCGAGAACGAGGCACCGCACCCCAACCCAGGGGCGCGGCGCCTCGCCCTGCCCCCTTGACAAACGAACCTCCATGTCAGTCCCTG
>NZ_BCRJ01000169.1 GCF_001552535.1 Nocardioides jensenii JCM 1364 = NBRC 14755
GGCGAATTCAAGGGGTCGTCGCAACACCGCCTGATTTCTTAGGTGGTGAGTAGATCACGCAAGCGCTCGGCTGGGGTTTCCCAGCCGAGTGTTTTGCGTGGGCGGCCGTTGAGTTCCTGGGCGACGTGCTCGAGGTCCTCGGCGCCGTGGACCGACAGGTCGGTGCCTTTGGGGAAGTACTGACGTAGTAGGCCGTTGGTGTTCTCGTTCGTGCCACGCTGCCACGGCGATGCCGGGTCACAGAAGTAGACGGCCATGTTCGCGGCGAGGCTGAACTGCTTGTGTCCGGCCATCTCGCAGCCCTGGTCCCAGGTCAGCGAGCCCCGTAAATGTTCGGGCAGTGTCTTCATCGTCTTGAGGAGTTCATCGCGCACGGCTTCGGCGTTGTGGCCACCTGGCAGGTGCAGCAGCATCGTGTAGCGGGTGGTCCGCTCGACCAGTGTCCCGATCGCGGACTGGTTGCCCGCGCCCATGATCAGATCGCCCTCCCAGTGCCCCGGAACGGCACGATCATCGACCTCGGCCGGACGCTGGCTGATCATGACCATCTCATCGACGAACCGGTGGGTGCGTTGCCCGGGTTGGCGGTGTGGTTTGCGGCGAGTCCTCCCACTACGCAGCGCGGTCTGGACCTCGCGCTTCAACCCGCCGCGGGCCTGGAAGTACAGCGCCTGGTAGATCGTCTCGTGGCTCACGCGCATGCTCTCGTCGTCGGGATGGTCCCGCCTGAGCCTGTTCGAGATCTGTTCAGGCGACAACTTCCGCTCCAAACCCTGTTCGACCTCAGCGCGTAGCCGCTGGTTGGTGAGCAGCTTCGAGTCCTTCGCACGGCCACGCGCCACGGCGGCATCACGGTGCGCCCGGTGAGGCAAATAGACGCCCTCGACGCTGTGCCGAGCGACCTCACGCGAGACCGTCGAGACGTTCTTGCCAATCCCGGCCGCGATCGCGGTCATCGTGACTTTGTTGACCAGACCGTCAGCGATCGCCACCCGGTCCTGCGCTGACAGGTACCGGGCGCTGATTGGGCACATCGGATCGGGCTTGGGTCATAGTCTTCAGATATCGGGTTCTGCGGCCGTAGTCCACGACCGTCCCGTCGGGGTGTACCCGCGTGTTGCCGGTCTTCTTGATCCCCCTACGCCAATCCCGTGCGGTGCGCGGGTGCACACCGACCTCACGGGAAGCACGGGTGGCCGACCAGCCCTCTTTGATCAACTCCAGGAATCGTGCCTTCGCGTCCGGCTTGCCCACCGCGACGGGGACCGCCGCCACCAGACCCGCGGCGACCAAGATCCGACGCGCCGCGTTGTGGCTCAATCCACTCCGGATCGCGGCTTGGTTGATGCTCCCGGTCCGGTCGAACTCGCCGATCACCACCCGACGATGCTCGTCACTGATCGTGGTCTTCGGGCCACGCCCACGGCCGGCAGCCTTGAGCAACTCATAAGCACGGCCCTTGGAAATTCCCACCGCAACAGCTGCCGCCGGGACCGGAATCCCGCTATCGACCAGCCTCATCAGCCGAACCAATTCCTCTGAAAACGACACGGTCGTCGCAACTCCTCAAACTCGAGGTGTTGCGACGACCGCATGAACCCGCC
>NZ_BCRJ01000170.1 GCF_001552535.1 Nocardioides jensenii JCM 1364 = NBRC 14755
CCGTAACTATTCAGGTGGGTGCGGGTAGCCAGGTGTTGCCGTCGAACATGTCGGTGAGGATGGTGAGAGCGTTGCGCCCTTGTTTGCGGGCGGTCGATATGTAGGAGCGGACGGCGAGGAATGCGTCGGCGCCGGCGTTGCTGCGCCAGGTGCCGGAGATCTTCTGCTGGAGTCGGATCATCCGGATGTCACGCTCTGCTTGGTTGTTGTCGAAGGGGACATCGAAGTCGGTGGCGAACCGCAGGACGTCGTCTTGGTAGATGTCGAGCCGTCGGAGCAGGGAGCCGGCGGTGCCGAGTTTCGGTCGGCCCTGTTTCCCGGTGGGTGGCGGTGGCGGGTGAGTTTTCCAACCTTGGGCGATCAGTGCCCGGTATCGGCGGCGGTAGCTGGCCAGCCGTCGCGGTGACAGTTCGTTCTTGCCGGCGGTCTTGGCGTGGTTGACGGCGTTGTTGATGTCGACCAGCAGGTCGATCATCGCTTGGGGCCAGGTGATCTCGTCGGTGCCGTTGCGTTGGTTGGCCTCGGTCAGGGCGACCAGTTCGCGCAGGTGGTGGGCGTTGCACAGGCCGTGACCCATCTGGGGGTAGCCGAGGTAGGAGTTCAGTCCGTCGTGGATGCCGATCCCGTCGAATCTGGGGAGCACCTCGCCGAGGTCCATCGAGTCCTTGCCCCGCCCGGAGGCTCGGTGATAGGCGGTCAGACTCTCGGTGCAGGCGACATGGACCCACCACAGATTCCCGGCGACTCGGGCACCGGTCTCGTCGAAGTGGACCACCGGCGCCGTCCGGAGTTGTTCGCGGGTCAGGCGGGTGAACCCGGCCAGCCGGGTCTGGGCCCCTGGCAGCAGCCCGGCCAGCCAACCGGTGGAGACCTCGGCGCCGAAGCAGTCGGCCAGCAGTTCCGCGGCCCGGGCCACCGGCAGATGCTGGCGAGCCAGCAGGTAGGTGCCCACCGCAGCCAGCCCTGGCCCGTAACAGGTCGGGGCGGTCGCGGCGGTGGGGAAGGCTGCCGTGCTCAGGTGCCCACAACCACAACGTCGAGTCCGAGTTACGTGCTCGACCACCTCGAGGTGGATCGGCGGCAGGTCGAAGACCTGCCGAGACTGCGCGCCGACCACCTCAGCATCGGCCAGGTCGGCGCCACAGTCCTCACACCTGATCGGGTCGTGGATCCGCCGCACGTCAGGGTCGGGACACGGCTCCAACCGGGCACCGGGCTCCCCGGGCTGCTTGCCCGGGGACCGACCCGACTTCTTCCGCAAGGACCGCGGCGGCGGCTTGGTGAACCGATTGTCCGAAGACGGCGGCTTCGAGGAGTTCGAGGAGTTCTTCCCCAACCGGGCCTCAAGGGCCTCGACCCGCCCCAACAGCGAGGCGATCACCGCATCCCGCTCGGCCAGTGCCCGATCCCGCTGCGCGATCTGCTCGCGCAGCGAGGCGATCACAGCCTCAGCCTCAGCCTCAGCCTCAGATGAAAACTCCGACACGTGGACCTGCCAATGGGGGAAGACGCAGTCACGGACTGCTTCTACCGTGCCTGCCCACCATCAACTCACCAATCAGGCGCGCCGAGGACCTGAATAGTTACGGC
>NZ_BCRJ01000171.1 GCF_001552535.1 Nocardioides jensenii JCM 1364 = NBRC 14755
CTCACTGGTCTACCTTCCTCAGGTCAGTGGTTCTAGATGGGCTGCTGATGCACCCCTGGTCCCCACCGGGCCACCGCCAACGGTGCTCGACCTTCGAGGTCCAGCATGAGTTCTGCGGGGTCCGGTGGCCCAGGACACCCAGACCGGCTACAGGGCTATGCGCCGGAGAGCGCCGATCAGTGAGCGACCGGCTGCGGGGTCCCGGGGCCACCGGGTGGCTTCCAACTGCTGCAACAGTCAGGAAACCAACATGAGTCTCACCCCGATAGCTGCATCCGCGCGAGTCTGCGCGGGCCTCGACTGGGCCAAGGACGACCACGCGGTCTGCATCGTCGACGCCGACGGGGAAGTGCTGGACCGGTTCATGGTCGAGCACACTGCCGCCGGCCTGAAGCGGTTGATCCGCCGTCTGCTGGGTGCCGGCGTGAGCGAGGTTGGCATCGAACGCGGCGACGGCCCCGTCGTCGAGGCCCTTCTGGCCGCCGAACTGGTCGTACTGGTCATCGTCCCGAACCAAGTCAAGAATCTGCGCTCGCGTTACGGGTCGGCCGGCAACAAGGACGACAGGCACGACGCCTACGTGCTGGCCGACGTGGTCCGTACCGACCGGCGTCGCCTCGCCCCGCTGACCCGCTCCACCCCAGCGACCACCGCACTGCGCAGCAGCGTGCGGGCCCGACGCGACCTTGTCCAGCATCGCGTCGCGGCCGCCAACCAACTCCGCGCCCACCTGCAGATCGTGTTTCCCGGTGTGGTGGGCCTGTTCGCGGCGCTCGACTCCGCGATCAGCCTGACCTTCATCGAACGGTTCACCAGCCAAGCCCAGGCCGACTGGCTCACCCCAGCCCGGCTCGGCACCTGGCTGGGCAAGCAGGGCTACTCCGGCAGGGTCGCCCCCGAGGTCCTGCACACCCGACTGTTGGCCGCACCCCGCGGCACCACCGGACCCGACGCCGCCGCGCACGCCGCGGTGGTCACCTCGTTCGTCGCGGTGTTGCGTGCCCTGAACACCCAGATCGATGCTCTCGAGGACTCCATCGCCGACCAGCTTGACGTCCACCCCGACGCGCACATCGTGAAGTCGCTGCCCCGCGCCGGCATGCTCCGCGCCGCACGGCTGCTCGCCGAACTCGGTGACGCCCGCGGCCGATTCCCCACCGCCGACTCCCTGGCCTGCCTGGCCGGCGTCGCACCCTCGACCAGACAGTCCGGCAAGGTCAAGGCCGTCACCTTCAGATGGTCCGCCGACAGCCAACTGCGCGACGCCATCTGCGACTTCGCCAGCGACTCCCGACACGCCAACCCCTGGGCCGCCGACCTCTACAACCGCGCCCGGGCCCGAGGAAAGGACCACCCCCACGCCGTCCGCATCCTCGGCCGCGCCTGGGCAAACATCATCTGGCGCTGCTGGCAAGACGGCCTCGCCTACGACCCCGACCAACACAACGCACTCCAACGCACTCTCAACCAACACGCTCCGAAGGTCGCCTGAACCGGCGGACGTTGACACAGGGCAACTCAT
>NZ_BCRJ01000172.1 GCF_001552535.1 Nocardioides jensenii JCM 1364 = NBRC 14755
TGTCAGATGGTCTGTGTATGGGGTTGGTCTCAGCAAAGGAACGATGATGAGTGCTGTGACCGAAGGAACCGGGCGACCGGACTACAAGAAGGCGGCCGCTGCGAGGCGTGCTGATCGTGCTGACATGCCCGGGTCGAAGGCCGCCGCTGAATTGGCTGCGTCGGGGGCATTGGATGAGCTGTTCGCCAAGATCGACTCCGGCGACATCGAGCTGACCGGTGATGGCGGGTTCATCCCGGGGCTGATCAAGGCGACCCTCGAACGCGGGCTCCAAGCCGAACTCACCTCGCATCTGGGCTACGAGAAAGGTGCCCCCGAAGCGTCGGCAGTGTCGAACTCGAGGAACGGGACGACCCCGAAGACGGTCGCCACCCAGACCGGCGACGTCGAGCTGGCGATCCCGCGCGACCGCGACGGGTCGTTCACCCCAACGCTGGTCCCGAAGGGCTCACGGCGCCTTTCAGGGCTCGACGAGATGATCATCAGCCTTTACGCGGGCGGGATGACCGTGCGCGACATCGGCCACCACCTTGCCTCGACGATCGGGACCGAGCTCTCACACGAGACGATCTCGAACATCACCGACGCGGTCGCCGAGGAGATCCTGGAGTGGCAGGCCAGGCCGTTGGATGCGTTCTACCCGGTGATCTACCTGGATGCGATCGTGGTCAAGGTGCGCGACGGCGCGCACGTGATCAACAAGGCCGCCCACATTGCTGTCGGGGTGGACATGGACGGCATCAAGCACGTCCTGGGGATCTGGATCCAGACCAACGAGGGCGCGAAGTTCTGGGCCGGCGTGTGCGCCGAGCTCGCCAACCGCGGCGTGCGTGACGTCCTCATCGTGTGCTGCGACGGCCTGAGCGGGCTGCCCGAAGCGATCGAGGCGACCTGGCAGAACGCGACCGTCCAGACCTGCGTGGTTCATCTGATCCGGGCGTCAATGAGGTTCGTGTCCTACAGCGACCGCAAGGCCGTCGCCGCGGCGTTGAAGCCGATGTACACCGCGTCGAATGACAAGGCCTCCCGTGACGCGTTCGCGGCTTTCCAGAACTCGGTCTGGGGCAAGAAGTACCCGCACTGCGTGGCGACCTGGGACGCGGCGTGGGAGCGGTTCATCCCATTCCTGGCCTTCCCACCAGAGCTGCGTCGGGTGATCTACACGACCAACAGCATCGAGTCGCTGAACTACCAACTCAGGAAAGTCACCAAGAACCGCGGCCACTTCCCCAACGACGAGGCCGTGGTGAAGCTGCTATGGCTGGCGATCTGCAACATCGAAGACAAGCGAGCCCGTGAACGGGCGAAGGAACGCGGCAAGCCGGCCGCGCAACGCAAAGCCAAGCCGCGTCTGGTCGAGGGCCAGATCGTGACGAACTGGAAGCAAGCCCTGGGCCAGCTCGCGATCGCATACCCCGACCGCATCAACCCCTACCTGTAAGAGAAATCAACCACGAGGGACCGATCACTTACACAGAAATCTTGACAAGCT
>NZ_BCRJ01000173.1 GCF_001552535.1 Nocardioides jensenii JCM 1364 = NBRC 14755
CCAGGTGCCGGAGAATCTCCTAGGTCGATGTCCCCGGCCAGGCCCGGCAGACCCAGCCGTCGGAGTCGATGTCGACCTCGATGAACTCGCCGTTGCCGAGGGGGCGAGCCTCGTGGCCGTCCAGTCGCACGAGCGCGGGCACGCCCATGCGGAGCAGCCCGCCGTGGGTGATCACGAGCACGTCCTCGCCGCGGTGCTGGTCGGCGATGTCGGACAGTGTCGAGCGGAGTCGTTCGATGCCCTCGGCGCCCGTCTCTGCGCCCGGCACGCGGACGTCGAGGTCGCCGTCGGTCCAGCGTCGGTAGATCTCGGTGAATGCGGCATCGTCGGTGAGCGTGCCCTCGCCGTACTCGACCAGGCCGCGTCGCGTGGTCACCGAGACACCGAGGGCAGCGGCGACGATCTCACCGGTCTGGACGGCGCGGGCCTGGGTGCTCGTGTAGACGTGGGCGACCTTGCGGTGACCGAGTGCGGTGGCCAGTTCGGCCGACTGCCGCCGGCCGAGCGTGCTCAGCGACCCCCCGTCGTCGGGGAGCCCGGGCGACTCGTACTCCGCCTCGCCGTGCCGGGCCAGGACGATCCGGCTGGCGCACTGCAGGTCACTCATGCAGTTCAGGCTACTTCCCACGGAGTTCCCTGGCTTCCCACGCGACATCTGCCGTGGGATGTGCAGGTTTCCCCGGCGCACCGGGGACCTGCACCAAAGCCCCCGAACACCGGCGCACCGATACCGGTTCGGCGTTGGGCGTGCCACCGGCTAGACTCTTCGGTGGTGGTTACGACTGGCAGCACTTCCGCGCGCCCACGCCCTGTGCGTATGTGCGTGGGGTGCCGTGAGCGGGCCACCGCGCTTGAGTTGATTCGGGTTGTCGCCGGATCGGATGCCCACGGCCCCGCCGTGGTGCCCGATCCAGACGGCACGGCCCACGGTCGAGGTGCACACCTGCACCCCACGATCGCGTGCCTTGACCTGGCAGTTCGCAGACGTGCTTTCCCCCGGGCCCTCCGGTTCGCGGGCGGGCTCGATGTGACCACACTGCGCACGATGATCGACCCGAGCACAGACACCACACCGTGATCGACCAACAGGAACTGGAGCAGCAGCTCATGAGCACTCGATGAGTACTTCCCGATGAGTTTGCACAACCACTAACGGTCCGAATCACCTCCTCCTGCATCAGGCAGCGTCGGGGCTCGGGCCAGAAGGAGAAGCGTGGCCAAGCCCCGAGTACACGAACTCGCCAAGGAATTCGGCGTCGAGAGCAAGTTTGTTCTCGAGAAGCTGAAGGAGATGGGGGAGTTCGTCAAGTCTGCGTCCTCGACCATCGAGCCCCCGGTGGCGAACCGATTCAAGAAGGAGTACGGCGAGCAGCTCAAGTCTGCCGCCGCGACTTCTGCCCCCGCCAAGCCTGACGCCCAGGA
>NZ_BCRJ01000174.1 GCF_001552535.1 Nocardioides jensenii JCM 1364 = NBRC 14755
GGGACTGCTGCACGGACAGGTGACAACCGATCTGCCTAACCGAGTGGTTGGGCTGGAAGGATGTTCACCGTGTCCAAGCCCTACCCCCAAGAGTTCCGCGACGACGTCGTTCGTGTCGCGAGGAACCGTGAGCCTGGTGTTGAGCTCTCTCAGGTCGCGAAGGACTTCGGGATCCACTTCACCACTTTGTATTCGTGGTTGAAGAAGGCCGACGTCGAGGACGGCGTGAAGCCGGGCGTCAGCGCGAGTGAGAACGCTGAGAATCGCGAGCTGCGCAAGCGGCTGCGGCTGTTGGAGCAGGAGAACGAGGTCCTGCGCCGTGCCGCTGCGTACTTGTCGCAGGCGAACCTGCCGGGAAAATGATGTACCCGCTCGTCCTCGAGTTGGCCGGCGACGGGATCCCCGTCACGGTGACGTGTCGGGTATTGAAGATCGCGCGCCAGCCGTACTACCGCTGGCTCGCCGACCCGGTCACCGACGCCGAACTGGCCGAGGCCTATCGCGCCAACGCGTTGTTCGACGCCCACAAGGATGATCCGGAGTTCGGCTACCGGTTCCTGGTCGATGAGGCCAGGGAAGCCGGTGAGTCGATGGCCGAGCGGACCGCGTGGCGGATCTGTTCGCAGTTGGGCTGGTGGTCGGCGTTCGGCAAACCCAAACGTGGCAAGGTCAAGAAGCCCGGTCCGTCGGTCCACGACGACCTGTGCGCGGTGGTCGACAAGCACGGCGTGACTCGGCATGAGTTCACCGCCGCTGCCCTCAACGAGCTGTGGCTCACCGACATCACCGAGCACTGGACGGGCGAGGGCAAGCTCTACCTGTGCGCGATCAAGGATGTGCACTCCAACCGGATTGTGGGCTACTCCATCGATTCTCGGATGAAGTCCCGGCTCGCGGTTGCGGCGCTCAACAACGCTGTCGCCCGTCGTGGCAATGTCGCAGGCTGCGTGGTCCACAGCGACCGCGGTAGCCAGTTCCGGTCCCGCAAGTTTGTCCACGCCCTCAACCGTCACGACCTGGTCGGGTCCATGGGCCGCGTCGGTGCGGCCGGGGACAACGCGGCCATGGAGAGCTTCTTCGCGCTACTGCAGAAGAACGTCCTGGACCGCCGCGGATGGGCGACTCGTGAGGAGCTGCGAATCGCGATCGTGACCTGGATCGAGCGGACCTATCACCGACGCCGACGCCAAGCCACTCTCGGACGGTTGACCCCCATAGAGTTCGAGACCATCATGACCACGCCAGCTACTCAGGCTGCGTGACCCAACCTGTCACCTGATCGTGCAGCAGTCCCAA
>NZ_BCRJ01000175.1 GCF_001552535.1 Nocardioides jensenii JCM 1364 = NBRC 14755
TCTGCTGCACGATCAGGTGACAGTGGTTAGTCACGCAGCCTGACTGGCTGGCGTGGTCATGATTGTCTCGAACTCGATGGGGGTCAAGCGGCCGAGGCGGTCTTGTCTACGGCGTCGGTGGTAGGTCCGTTCGATCCAGGTAACGATGGCGATCCGGAGGTCTTCTCGGGTTTCCCAGGCGCGGCGATCCAAGACGTTCTTCTGCAGGAGCGCGAAGAAGCTCTCCATGGCTGCGTTGTCCCCGGCTGCCCCAACTCGGCCCATCGAGCCGACCATGGCGTGGCGACCCAGAGCATGGACGAACTTCCGGCTACGGAACTGAGATCCGCGGTCGGTGTGGACCACACAGCCGGCCACGTCACCACGGCGGGCGACAGCGTTGTTGAGGGCAGCCACTGCCAGACGGGACTTCATCCTCGAGTCGATCGAGTACCCCACGATCCGGTTGGAGTAGACGTCCTTGAACGCACAGAGGTAGAGCTTGCCCTCGTTGGTCCAGTGCTCGGTGATGTCGCCGATCCATAATTCGTTGGGCTCTTCCGCCTTGAACTCGTGCCTGGTCCGACCCTTCGCATCGGTGACGGCGCACAGGTCGTCGTGGACCGGCGGCCCGGGCTTCTGACCGTTCTTACCGCGCTTCTTGCCGAACGCGGACCACCAGCGGTTGTCTGAGCAGATCCGCCACGCAGTGCGTGCCGCCATCGATTGGCCGACGTCGCGGGCCTCATCGACCAGGTAGCGGTAGCCAAACTCGGGGTCGTCGCGGTGGGCATCGAACAAGGCGTTGGCGCGGTAGGCCTCGTTCAGTTCGGCATCGGCGACCGGGGTCTTGAGCCACCGGTAGTAGGGCTGGCGAGCGAGTTCGAGCACCCGACACGTCACCGCGACGGGGACACCGTCTACGGCCAACTCACGAACGAGCGGGTACATCATTTTCCCGGCAGGTTCGCCTGGGACAGATACGCCGCAGCACGGCGAAGTACTTCGTTCTCCTGCTCCAGAAGACGGATCCGCTTCTTGGCGTCGCGCAGTTCAGCCGACTGGACTTGTGTCGTGCCAGGCAGTTCGCCGTCCTCGATGTCGGCCTTCTTCATCCACGTGTACAGGGTGGTGAAGTGGACCCCGAAGTCCTTGGCTACCTGGGAGAGCTCGACACCGGGCTCACGGCTCCTGGCGACACGGACAACGTCATCGCGGAACTCTTTGGGGTAGGGCTTGGTCACGGTGAACATCCTTCCAGCCAACCCAGCGGGTTAGACAGATCAGTTGTCACCTATCCGTGCAGCAGTCCC
>NZ_BCRJ01000176.1 GCF_001552535.1 Nocardioides jensenii JCM 1364 = NBRC 14755
GCCCTGTGAAACTGACCGATCCGCATGAAACTTCCTGTTGATCGGGCAGTTTCACAGGGGAGCCTGTGATTTTGACCGGCCCGCCGATCACTTCACCTGGTTGCTCGGCGGCAGCTCGCTGACCTCGTGCTTGGCGTACCAGGACTCGAACTGGTCCTGCTCGATCGCGTCGAACATCTTTCGGGCCAGCGGCAGGCGGACCTTGACCACACTGGCGTCGCCGACCATCGCGCTGCCGGAGTTGGGGATGGTCAGGAAGCGCAACGCGTTGCTGCGCAGGTGCCGTCCGGCCAGGGCCAGGTCGCGGAACTCGGCGTTGGTCAGGCCGTCGTCGACCATCAGCAGGCCGGCGAGGGTGTTGGCCAGCCGGGTGACCTTGATCGGGTTGAGGAGTACGCCGCGCGAGGTCAGCTTGTCGAGCACGGTGCGCAGGAAGTTCTGTTGCCGATGGATCCGCCCGAAGTCGCCGTCGGGCAGGCTGTAGCGGGTGCGCACGTAGTGCAGCGCCTCGTCGCCCTCGAGGTGATGGAACCCTCGCTCCCAGTCGACTGAGTTCGACCGCGGATCGGTCAGCGTCTCGGGGACGAACACGTTGACCCCGCCGATCGCCGCGGTGACGTCCTTGAACCCGTCGAAGTCGATGATCACCAGGTGGTCGAGCCGGATGCCGAGGTTCTGCTCCACGGTCTTCGCGGCCAGCTCCGGGCCGCCCCACGAGAACGCGGCGTTGATCTTGGACTTCCCGTGGCCGGGGATGTCGACGTAGGAGTCGCGGGGGACCGAGACCAGCTGGGCGGCCTTCTTGTCCGCCTCCAGGTGCAGCACCATCATCGTGTCGCTGCGGGCGATCCCGGGCTTCCAGGTGCCGGACTCGAGCATGTCGTAGACGCTCTCGCCCACGTCGCGGGAGCCGTCCAGGTCGTCGACACCCATCAGCAGGAAGTCGACGCCCTCGCCCTGCGGCGGTCGCCCCTCACCGAGGTCGACGTCGAAACGGCGTACGTCGTCGACCTTGTTGTTGAGGTAGAACAGCCAGCCGATCAGGATCGCCAGCAGCACCAGCGCGACCAACAGCAGGACGGTCAGCGACTTGTGACGCTTGAACCACCCGCGCTTGCGACGCCGGCGCACCAGGCCGGCGTGAGGATCGTCGTCGACGACGCCGGTCGTGGGGTCGCCTGCCGCGGGCGCACCGGCTGAGGGCTCACCGGTCGCGGGGTCGCCTGCCGCGGGCTCACCGGCCGCGGGCTCGCTGACATCGCCGGGCCG
>NZ_BCRJ01000177.1 GCF_001552535.1 Nocardioides jensenii JCM 1364 = NBRC 14755
GGGTCCGCAGCGTCGTAGCAACACCTGATGATGAGTAGGTGTTGATGATGAAGATTCACAGGCCGTTTACGCCGAGGATGCAGATGGATCGGCAGCAGGCGATGTGGGATGCGTGGTGCTCTGGTCTGCGGGTGGGTGCGGTCGGCGAGCTGGTCGGCTTCGACCGGGCCACGGTCCGTAACCGGGTGGTCGAGGCGGGTGGGATCCGTCCACGGCGCAAGCAGACGGCTTCTCGTCTGTCCTTTGAGGATCGGGTGCACATCGAGATCGGGCTGAAACAGCAACGCTCGATGAGTGCGATCGCCGATGATCTGGGGCGGCACCGCTCGACCATCGGCCGGGAGGTCAAGGCCCATCTGGACGCCGATGGGCGGTACCTGGCGAAGTGGGCCCATGCCGCCACGTTCGAGGATGCCCGCAGGCCGCAGGACTCGAAGATCGAGTCGAACCCGGTGCTGCGGGCACGCATCGTCAAGGATCTGGGGGCGAAATACTCTCCGGAGCAGATCGCGGGACGATTGCGTCATGACCATCCCGACGAGCCGGCGATGAACGTGCACCACGAGACGATCTACCGGTGGATCTATCTCCAGCCTCGCGGTGAGCTCAAGCGTGAGGTCACCGCCGCGTTGCGCTCAGGGCGGGCGATTCGGGTGCCTAACAAGCACGGCCGGGCCACCGGTCAGGGCCAGATCCCCGACATGGTCTCCATCCACGACCGGCCCCCGGTCGACCATCCTGACGGCACCCGGATCCCCGGCCACTGGGAAGGCGACCTGATCATCGGCAAGAACAACGGCTCCGCCATCGGCACCGTGGTCGAACGCGCCACCGGCTACCTGATGCTGCTGCACCTACCCAACGGCCGTGGCGTCGAGCACGTCACCGCCGCCCTGACCCGGAGGCTGGTCGAACTTCCCCACGACCTTCGCCGGTCGCTGACCTGGGACCAGGGCAAGGAACTCTCACAGCACAAGAAGGTCGCCGTGGACGCCGACATCGACATCTTCTTCGCCGACCCCCACACGCCGTGGCACCGGCCCTCGAACGAGAACACCAACGGCCTGCTGCGCCAGTACTTCCCAAAGGGCACCGACCTCGCCCTCCACGACGTCGAACACCTCGAGTTCGTCGAGGCCCAGATGAACGACCGTCCCCGCAAACGCCTCGACTACGCTCGCCCGCAAGAGCTCATGACCCAGCTGATGTTGAACCCCTAGACCCACCGTGTTGCGACGACGGCACGGATCC
>NZ_BCRJ01000178.1 GCF_001552535.1 Nocardioides jensenii JCM 1364 = NBRC 14755
ACCAAGATCGCCGCGAACGCATCGCGGTCGAAGAACAGGACGGCCCAGTGGTTGCGTGACAAGGCCGCCGAAGTGACTGCTGAGGCCGACAGCCTCGACGAGGCCGAGGATGCCGAGGACGCCGACGGTGGCGGGGGTGGCGGGTTGCCGCCACAGTTGGCGACCCGTAAGGCCCGGGCAGCGAATCTGAAGAAGGCCCTGGCCGAACTGGACCGGCAAGACGCCGAGCACGATCAGATCGACCAAGCAGACCGTGCCCGTGCCGAGTCCTATCTGGCGGCGATCGAGGCTGGGGAAATCCGGCAGGGCCGGGTCCCGAACGGGGTCGATCCTGTGCTCGCCCAGCGGGCCAGGTTGGGGCGTGAACAGCGTCGCATCGGCGAGGTGGAAGGCATCGGGGGTGCCGCGGCGGCCCGGACCCGAGCAGAGGCTCGGCGTGCGATGAAGCGGATCGAGAAGAATCTCGCCGCCGCACTCGAGCAGGTCGAGCAGGGTCCCCTGGACCTACGTGGCACCGCGGAACGGGAACGAGACCGACGAGAAGCACGTTCCCGTTCCCACGGCGGCACCGGCCGCGTCGTGAACACCACCGACCCCGACTCACGGTTGATGACCGAAGGATCCGGAGGTGGTTCCGTGCAGGGCTACAACGCCCAAATCGCGGTCACCGATGACCACCTCATCCTCGGCATCCACATCTCCCAAGACGCCAACGACACCAACTGCTACACACCCACCCTGAACGCCGCCACGACCAACGCCAAGGCATTGGGCAAGAACATCGAACTCGTCCTGGCTGACGCCGGCTACTTCACCGACACCAACCTCGACGCCGATGGTCCGGACCGGTTGATCGCACCCGGCAAGCATCGTGATCTGGCCCGCGAACAACGCGACAACCCCACCACCGGGCCACCCCCACCGGATCTGGACGCGAAGGCAGCCATGCAATACCGGCTACGGAACCCTCAGAACGCGGCACAGTACAAACGCAGATCCGCCACCGTCGAACCCGTCATCGGACACCTCAAGGACAAAACCAAACTCCGCCGCTTCGCCCGACGAGGCATCCAAGCCGTCACCGCCGAACTGAACCTCGCAGCCGCAGTCCTCAACCTGACCAAGCTCCACCAAGCAGCACCGATGACCGGCTGACCCGGCCCGAGGACGGCTCGTCCCCACCAGCACACCCGCCGGCACGACTCAGAATCAGCAACGCCAAACCGCAACAGTCA
>NZ_BCRJ01000179.1 GCF_001552535.1 Nocardioides jensenii JCM 1364 = NBRC 14755
GCCCGCCGCGCCTGCCGCCCAGCAGCAGGCTGCCCCGGTCGCTCCGTCCCGCCCGGCGGCCCAGCCCTCCGGCAGCCTCGTCTCGTCCACGCAGGCCAGCCAGAGCCGGCTCCCCCAGTTGCCCGTCGTGCGCCGCAACGGCTACGACAAGGACGCCGTCGACTCCCTGCTGTCCCAGTTGAGCAATGAGAAGGCCGGCCTGGGCAACAGCCTCGGGGCTTCCGAGAAGCGCGTCATCGAGCTGGAGTCCGAGCTCGCCGGCCTGCGCAAGCAGGTCTCCGAGGTCGAGGCGCCCTCGTACGCCGGCCTCGGTGGTCGTGCCAACGAGCTGCTGCGTCTGGCCGAGGAGGAGGCCGAGGACATCCGTCTCCAGGCGATCCGCGAGGCCACCGAGATCCGCGCCCAGGCCACCAAGGACGCCAAGGCGATCCGCTCCGACGCCACCCGGGAGGCCGAGGACATGCGCACCGTCCAGCTCACCGAGCTCGACGAGCAGCGCACCCGCCTCATCGCCGACGCCGAGCAGGAGCGTGCCCTGGCCCGAACCGAGGCCAACGACCTGCGGGCCGCCGCCAAGCGCGAGGCTGATCAGCTGCGTCTGGCTGCCCAGCAGGAGAGCAACGACGCCAAGGTCAGCGCTGCCCGCGAGGCGGAGAAGTCCCGCGCCGCCGCCGACCGTGAGGTGCAGGAGGCCCGACGCACCCTGGCCGTCGAGAAGGAGCGGCTGGCCAAGGAGGCGGCCGACCACCACTCGAACGCCACCGCCGAGACTCGCCGCCTCGTCGAGGAGGCCGAGCAGCGCGCCGTCGCCGCCGAGGAGCGCGCCACCGAGGCCAGCACCCAGGCCACGACCCACCGCAAGCAGGCTCAGTCCGAGTCCGACGCCCTGCTCACCCGCGCTCGCCGTGAGGCCGAGCAGATCGTCGCCTCGGCTCGCAGCCAGGCCGAGAGCCTGACCGCGACCGGACAGGCCGACGCCGACCGCGAGCTCGCTGCGGTGCGGGCCGAGGTCGACCGCATGACCAAGCGTCGCGACGCCATCACCGCCCAGCTGGGCGCGCTGCGTGACGTCGTCGCCGGGTTCGGCGAGGACTGATCGCAACGATGACCACCGGACGCGGGGACGACGTCGCGCCCAGTGTCGGCCCGCCGGCCGAGACCGCGCTGGACGACGCGGCCGAGGACGCGGCCGAGGAGGCT
>NZ_BCRJ01000180.1 GCF_001552535.1 Nocardioides jensenii JCM 1364 = NBRC 14755
GCAGGTGCAGACCTGGGTCGCAGCCACCGCCTCGGCGGCCAGGTGCACCACGATCGTCATCTGCTTACGCCGACCCACCGGCACCTGCGTACCGGTCAACAGGGCGAGGGCCTGGGCAGGATCGGCCAAGATCCCCACCGCCAACGCCCGCCGCACATCCACCGACTCCCCACACCCACCCTCAGCCAATGCGACAGCCAACGCGGTGACGGTGTCGTTGAAGTCCAAGGCATCCTTCAGATCCGCCTGAATCAAGATCGAGGCAACCCCACCAGCACTGACACCGTCGAGCATCCGCACCTGACGCTGATCCAACCCCGCCCGACGTTCCCGCTCCCGATCCTGCGGATGCAACCGCAGCAACGCCTCATCCAACAACTTGTCCAGCTTGGTGGAACCAACCTTGTGCACGATCGAGACCACCGCCTCATCCACATAGGCCGCGACGTCATCGGGATGACCGATCGTGGTCCCCGCCACCCGACGCGCCCGCCACGCACTCACCTCCCCCGCCAGCACCCGGGCCCAGGTCAACTCACACCGGTGCCGCAACTCCAACGCATCCAGGATCAACGACTCCCCCGCACCCGTGGACAACCCCAACGCAGCCGCGAACTCCGCCGGCGCGGCCCAGTGCACCAACGGCAACGACTCCCCAGCCACCTCACCGAACGCCGCCCCACCCGGCTCAGCAGCGGGATGGACATCGGCCCACTGCGCGGCCCGCACCAACAACACCCGCTCCGCATCATCAGCAACCCGACGACACGAGACCGCATCGGCCAACACCGCCGCCGCATCACCATTGCCGGGCAACTCCTGACCGATCACCGACCCGCGCGTGGCGCCCGCAACGTAACCGTGCTCAGCACCGGGGGTGGTGCCCGGGAGCGGGGTGTCAGCGGTCGTGGTCATGGCCCCAATTCTTGTCGAACACCGGTTCGACCACAAGAGGCCCAGACCAATCTGTGGAGAACTATTCCCGCAGGTCAGACCCACTATTACCGTCCACAGGCACCTGTGGAAGACCCACTCCCACCAACCCCACCAG
>NZ_BCRJ01000181.1 GCF_001552535.1 Nocardioides jensenii JCM 1364 = NBRC 14755
CTCCAGGCGGACGGTCGGGAAGGCATCAACCTTGCCGAACTCATCACCAGACGACATCCCGAACGAATCGAAGTGACGATGCGGAATCCCGGTGAACCGCGCACTCGTCGTCAGATACCGAGCCGTGTACGCCGCACGCTCCCGATCCGTCTCATTCGGACCAGCACCATGCACCGTCATGTCCATGTGCACCGTCGCATCACCAGCCTTCAACGCCGCACCACCCACCCGCGGGAAGTCCGACTCCAGCGACGGGTAATCCAGACGAATGTCATCGCCAGCCACCCGGTTGTACTGACCCAACGGACCCGCCCGATGCGAACCCTCCAAGAACTGAAGCGTCCCCGACTCCACCGGAAGATCCACCAACGCCACCCAAATCGTCAACGCACCCTGACGATCAAAAGGCCAGTACGGCCAATCCTGGTGAAACGCAGTAGGCAGACCCTTCTCCGCCGGCTTGATGAACGCCATGTCCAAAATGAACTTGGCCTCCACCGCACCCATCAACTTCAACGCCGTGTCCGCAAACCTCCGCGACGTCGCCACACCATGAAAGAACTCATCCTTCCACGCCATCCCATCCTGCATCCGCAACACCTGCTGATACTCAGCAGTCGTCAACCACTCCTCATCAGCACCGACCTCGAGGTCACCAAACGACTTCAAACCCTCATAGATGGCACCAGCCTGCTCCGCCGACAACAACCCCGGCAGATGCACCCACCCATCCGACTGAAAACTCGACACCTTCTCCTGCGACAGCGCATAAGGCTCCACCAACTCATCCACCACACGCCCACGCACCACATCACGGTCCTCGACCGACGACACCTCACCCATCACAAACACCTTT
>NZ_BCRJ01000182.1 GCF_001552535.1 Nocardioides jensenii JCM 1364 = NBRC 14755
ACGGCGGGTGGGTCAGGTGGTGAGTTGTTGGGCGCGGGTGGCGGCGTCGGTGAGTTCGTCGCCGTCGATGGCTTCGGTGCGGTGGAACCATTCGAGTGCGTCGTTGGTGCGGCCGGCTGCTTGGAGGGTGTCGGCGTAGGTGTAGCGGAGTCTGACGACCCAGGGTGCGCGGGTGTTGGTGTTCAGGGGTGCGTATTCGAGGGTGCGTAGTGCTGCGTCGAATTCGCCTAGGTCGCGGCGGGCGCCGGCTTCGACGATGGTCATTTCGGCTTTGGCTTCGGGGGTGAAGTTGGCCACGGCGGGGCTTTTGGCCAGGGCGAGTGCGCGTTCGGGGCGGCCCAGGGCGCGTTCGCAGTCGGCCATGATGGGCAGGTAGGCGGTGGCGCCGTTGATGCGCTTGGCGGCGCGGAGTTCGGCGAGTGCTTCGGCGTACTCGCCGGCGGCGTAGGCGGCTTCGCCGCAGGCTTCACGGACCACGGCCAGGCGCGATGCACGGGCGCGGGCGGCGAGGGTGTGTTGGTAGGCGGTGGTGGGGTCGGTGTCGATGAGCAGGCCGGCTGCGGCCAGGTGGCGGGCGACGCGGTTGGCGAGTTTCTCGGGAAGGCCTTTGAGCTGGGCGGCCACGGATCGGTCGAGTTCGCGTCCGGTGATCTCGTCGGGGATCGGGGGTCCGTCGTAGCGGGCCTGGTCCTGGGTGCGGGGGCGTTGGTCCTCGGCGGGGCGGGACCAGTCGCCACGGCGCCCGCCCTGGCCACCTTGGCTGCTTCGCCCGCCCTGCCCGCCCTGGCCA
>NZ_BCRJ01000183.1 GCF_001552535.1 Nocardioides jensenii JCM 1364 = NBRC 14755
GGCTTCGGAGGCGGTGCGGATCTGGTCGCGGGCTTGGTCGTCGTAGGTGGGGCGTTCGACTTGGCGGAAGATGCCGATGGGGGATTGGTTGAGGTAGCCGGAGTCGGTGAGCCGGCTGATGGCGAAGGCGGTGGAGGGGTCGGGGTTGTGGGCGTCGTGGATCAGTACCTGGTCGGTGGCCACGGATGTGGTGGGGACGACCTCGACGCCGCCGGAGGCGGCGCGGACCAGGGCTTTGTCGCCGAGGCCGGTGGTCTCGTCGCGGGCGCCGAAGGTGATCGGTTCGCCGTGCACGAGCGGGATGATCGCGTCGGCCTTGGTGTCGGGGTTCTTGATGGCGTCGAAGGCGCCGTCGTTGAAGATCGGGCAGTTCTGGTAGATCTCGACGAACGAGGTGCCGCGGTGGGCGGCGGCGGCGGAGAGTACCGAGGTGAGGTGCAAGCGGTCGGAGTCGATGGTGCGGGCCACGAACGCGCCCTCGGCGCCTAGGGCCAGGGAGACGGGGTTGAAGGGGTGGTCCAGGGAGCCCACTGGAGTCGACTTGGTGACCTTGCCGACCTCGGAGGTCGGGGAGTACTGGCCCTTGGTGAGGCCGTAGATGCGGTTGTTGAACAACAAGATGGTCATGTTCACGTTGCGGCGCAGGGCGTGGATGAGGTGGTTGCCGCCGATGGACAGCGCGTCACCGTCGCCGGTGACCACGAAGACGGAGAGGTCTTCGCGGGCGGTGGCCAACCCGGTCGCGAT
>NZ_BCRJ01000184.1 GCF_001552535.1 Nocardioides jensenii JCM 1364 = NBRC 14755
CCCGCTGCTCGACGGCCCCGCCGCCACGCCGCCCGGCCGTCCCGTACGCCGGCCGCCCGCCCGGACGCGTTGAGTGCACGATCCGTGTCGAGAATCCGCCCGAACTCGACACAAATCGTGCACTCAACTCGTGCGCGAGCCGCCGGTGCCGGGTGCGGGCGGTGCGGTGGGTCGGTCGTGCGCCAGCCGCGCACGCACCTCACTGGGGAGCATGGACTCGCGCAGCGCCAGGCGTTCGTCGAGGGTCCAGGTGGTGAGAATGCTGTCGAGCGTCCAGAGACGGGGGAGTGCCGAACGCTCGGCCCGATCGACGGTCGCGTGCATTCGCCGGACCGCTGCCTGACGGTCGTGCAGCTCGCCGGCGATGAAGGTGAAGTACTCCAGACCATGATCGCGGAGTCGGCCCTCGCGTCCGATGTCCTTGCGGCGCCGATGCGTCTCCTGATGGTGGTGGCCGTCGTACTCGCCGGCCACGCCGAGCTCGGGGGACAGCAGATCAGGCTTGGCCAGGATGCGGACCTGCTTCCCGACCGCGAAGACAGTGCGATTGCACACCGGAGTCGGCAGCCCGGCATCCAAGATCCAGATCAGGCGCATGAGGGTTTCGCGCGGTGACTCAGATCCTTCGATGGCCAGCGAGAACGCCTGATGGGCCAGACGGAGGCCACGCTGCTTCGGAGCCCGTTCGAGGTAGGCGCCGAACAACATCAGCGAGGTGA
>NZ_BCRJ01000185.1 GCF_001552535.1 Nocardioides jensenii JCM 1364 = NBRC 14755
GGTGTCGTCGGGTGGGCCGGTGTCGTTCGTCGGGCTGTGGAGGCAGCCGTCGTGCTCGGCCACGTCACCGGGACGAGTGACCTCGGTGGTGCCGGTGTGATCACGCAGGAACCGGTGCCCGTGCGGCGAGGTCCACACCCACGCCCCGACCTCGAGGACCTGGTAGCGCCACGCAGTCAACGTCTTGAGCCGGTGATGCCGCCGACACAACGGAGCCAGATTGCACGAACACGTCGCCCCATCCTGACCATGAGGCACGTTGTGGTCGTGATCGCACCCCTGAGCCGGACGAGTGCAGTAGGGAAACACGCAACACTTCGCGATCGCATCAACCTGCACCTTGAGCCGGTCCGGGATCTCATAGGCATCCACCGCCTGATGATCAGCCAGATCAATCACCGGCCGCACCACCACCCCGGTGTCCGAACGCCCCGCCCACTCCGCAACCATCGCCGCACTGACCGGCTGATCACCACGCTCCAACCGCCCCACCACACCAAACACACCCGCACCCGCACCCGCAGTCGCGGCATCCGCGGACTGGCCGCTCCTACCGGCACCTGCCGTGACCGTTCCGCTCAGGCCGGCGGCGGCCGCAGCCCTGGCTGCCTTCCGGGCCTGCTTGGCCTTCTTGTTCTTGCGGTTCTTCGTCTTCTTCGTCTTCGT
>NZ_BCRJ01000186.1 GCF_001552535.1 Nocardioides jensenii JCM 1364 = NBRC 14755
CACCGTCGACCTTGACGCCGCCGCGGCCCAGGGAGCGATCTGACCATGACCTATGTCATCGGCTCGTCCTGTGTGGATGTGAAGGACAAGGCATGCGTTGACGAGTGCCCAGTCGACTGCATATATGAAGGGCGCACCATGCTCTACGTCCACCCCGACGAATGCGTCGACTGCGGAGCATGTGAACCGGTGTGCCCGGTCGAAGCCATCTTCTACGAGGACGACGTACCCGACGAGCAGTCCGCCTTCATCGCGCTCAACAGCGCGTTCTTCACCACACTCGGATCTCCCGGCGGGCGGCCAAGACGGACACCCGTGCCCTGACGCACCGGCACTCGAAAGGATGACCCGGTCATGACACAGGCCCGCACCACCACCGAAGATTTGCCGTTCCCGGGGCTGCGTTCCGGCACTGACGGCGTACCCACTACCCAGGAGAAGCAGACCGGCAAGGACTTCACCTCCGACCAAGAGGTCCGCTGGTGCCCCGGCTGCGGTGACTACGCCGTCCTCAAAGCCGTCCAGAACTTCCTGCCCGAACTCTCCATCCGCCGCGAGAACGTCGTGTTCATCTCCGGCATCGGCTGCTCCTCCCGCTTCCCCTACTACCTCGACACCTACGGCATGCACTCCATCCACGGTCGTGCACCCTCC
>NZ_BCRJ01000187.1 GCF_001552535.1 Nocardioides jensenii JCM 1364 = NBRC 14755
CGGTCGGTCTCCACCCACGACCCGCGGACGGCGGTGATCTCGAACGCCGACGGGCAGGTCGTCCACGACGGTCGCCAGGTGCTGGCCCGCATCGTCAAGCAGATCAGCCAGCCCGTGCGCTGGGACCTCTGCATGGACACCATGCTCGACCTCGGTGTCACCGGCATCCTCGAGATGCCTCCGGCCGGCACCCTGACCGGCATCGCCCGGCGCGCGATGAAGGGCGTCGAGACGTTCGCCCTCAAGACTCCTGACCAGCTCGACGACGCCCGTGCGTTCTGCGAGAAGCACGGCGAGGCCTCCCAGATCGACACCAACCCGACCTGGCGCATGGTGGTCAGCCCGTCCAAGGGCACCTTCCACCGCGACGCCGAGGCGGCCGACGCCGTCGAGCTCGACGAGCGCGCCCGCATCGGCGCGGTCGCCAGCCTGCGTGACCGCGTCGAGGTCACCGCGACGCACGGCGGCACCGTGGTCGAGTGGCTCGTCGAGGACGGCGACCTGGTCTCCCCCGGCCAA